>DATLOC010000001.1:0-58500 GCA_035536455.1 Thermoanaerobaculia bacterium
TGAAAGAACCGCCTGGTCAGTCTCGGGTCCGATTTCGTATTGTACGGGAAAATGGTTCCTCACGCCGGTTGCGCGCCCGCGGTCTCGTGGATGACGGCTTCGAGCGCCTTGAAGTTGACCGGCTTGGTGAGGTGGCGGGAGAAGCCGGCCTCCAGGCTGCGGCGCACGTCGTCCTCGCTGCCGTAGCCGGAGAGGGCGATGCCGCGCAGGCCGTAGCGTCGGGCCAGCTCGCGCATCAGGTCGTAGCCGCTGCCGTCGGGGAGCCCGAGGTCGCTCACCACCAGGTCGATCCCGCCGCCGCCTCCCCCGTTGCCTCCCTGCCGCTCGACGGCCGCCGCCGCGGCGAGCGCCGCCTCGACGCTCGCCGCCGTCGTCACCCGGTGGCCGATGCCGCGCAGCAGGTCGGCCATCGCCGCGGCGGTGTCGGCATGGTCCTCGACGAGCAGGATGTGGAGCAGGCGGGCGGGCGCCGGCGTCGCCCCCTCCTCCACCGCCGCTCCGGCGGCGGTCCGCGACGGTGCGGCGGCCGCGGCCTCCACCGGCACCCCGATCGGCAGCCGTACCGTGAAGCTTGCTCCCTTCCCCTTGCCTTCGCTGGCGGCGGTGAGCGAGCCGCCGTGCAGCTCGACGATCCGGCGGCTGATCGCCAGCCCGAGCCCCAGGCCGCCGAACTGCCGGGTGATCCGCCGCTGCCCCTGCTCGAAGGCGTCGAAGATGCGCGGCAGCACCTCCGGCTCGATGCCGATCCCGGTGTCGGCCACCTCGACGACCAGCCAGCGCGCCGGCCCGCCCTCCTCCCCCTCGTTGAACGAGCGGACGCGGATGGTGCCGCCCGCGGGGGTGAACTTGAGGGCGTTCTTGATCAGGTTCCAGAAGACTTGGGAGAGCCGCGGCCCGTCGGCCCAGACGCGGTGGTCGTCCGCCGCCAGCTCGCTGACCAGGCCCAGGCCGTAGGCCTCGATCTCCGGTGTGCGGGTGGTCTCGACGGCGTGGGCAAGGAGCGGCAGCACGTCGGTCACCTCGCGGCGGAGGTCGAGCTTGCCGCGCTCGATGCGCGTCAGGTCGAGGAGGTCGTCGATGAGGCGCGCCTCCAGCTCGGTGTTGCGCCGCACCATCGCCAGGCGCTCGCGCACGTCGGCGGGAAGGCGGCCGTCCTCCTCGAGCGCCGAGACCACCGCCAGCACCGGCGTCAGCGGCGTGCGCAGCTCGTGGCTCAGGGTGGCGAGGAACTGGTCCTTGGCGGCGTTGGCGCGCTGGGTCTCCTGGTATAGACGGGCGTTCTCGACCGCCACGCCGGCCCGGCGCCCCAGCTCCGCCGCCAGCTCGCGGTCGTCCTCGTCGAAGCGCCGCGGGTGATCGGTGGTGCGGCAGAAAGTCAGGGTGCCTAGCGTCCGCCCCTGCCCCACGACCGGCGCGGTGATCACGGCATGAAGGTCGCGCGCCAGCAGGAACCGGTCGTGAGCTCCCATGCTGGCGTCGAGCTCCTCCTCGCCGGCCGGGTCGCGGTGGGCCCAAGCCACGCGCTCGACGCCGTCCTCGCCGAAGAGATCGAAGAAGCAGACGTCGGCGATCGTCTCGACCGCCAGCCGCGCGACGTTGCGCAGCGTCGTGTCGTAGTCGAGGCTGGCCGCGAGGAGGGTGCCCGCCTCGGCGAGGAAGCGCAGGGAATCCTCCGCCCGCCGCCGCTCGCTGACGTCGAGGACGGTGCCGGCCATGCGCTGCTCCTCACCGGTCGGGCGGAGGGCGCTGCGCAGGGAGCGTCCGGAGCCGGCCAGCCAGACGACGGTGCCGTCCGGGCGCACCACCCGGAACTCGTGGCGGACCTCGCGGGCGCCGCCGCGGGCCTGCTCGAGGACGCGGCGAAAAGGCTCGCGGTCGTCCGGGTGGATCAGTTGCAGGAACTCGCGCACCGTGCCCGCCCGGTCGGGCTCCACGCCGAAGAGGTCCGCGGCCTGCTGCGACCAGGTGAGCCGCCCGGTTCCCTCCTCCCAGCGCCAGGCGGCGGCGCCCGAGGCCTCCAGGGCCTGGTTCAGCACTTCGGCGGCGTCCGCGAGCTGGCGGCGGCCGCGGCGGGTGAGCCAGAGGGCGATCGGTAGGAGCCCGAAGAGGAGCAGCCCGGCGCCGCCGCTGACGAAGGCGAAGACCTCCCGGCCGGCCTCGACCTCGTCGAGCCGGCGGCGCAGCAGTCGCCGCTCCTCGCGCCGGACCTCCGTGGCGAGGTCGCGAAGGGCGGCGAGCTCGTCGCTGTTGGCGCCGCTCAAGAGCACCTGCGGCCGCGCCCGGCGCACCGCGACCTCCCGCTCGAGCTGGCCCAGCCGCCCCCCGACCAGGGCCTGCAGCCGCTCGACGCGATGCCCCTGCTCCGGATGGTCCGAGGCGAGGACGCGGAGCATCGCCGCGGCGGTGCGGGCGCGGGCCGCGGCGGCGCCGGCGCGCGCCAGGTCCTCCTGGCGCCCGCGCAGGAGGAAGGCGTGCTGCGACTCCTCGGCCTCGCGCAGGTGGAAGATGACGCCGTCGAGCGCCATCGTCACCTGCTCGTGGCGCTCCCAGATCTCCGTCTCGCTCGGCCCCGTGACCCCGACGAGCGCCCCGAGCCCGAAGGCTGCCAGGGCGCCGAGGAGGGCCAGGACCGGCCAGATCGACGGCCACTGCGCTCTCTGTCGCATGCTCCGTCGTCGATCTTCGCATACCGAGCCCGGCGAGGGCGCCCGCGACCGCGCGGTACGATGCCGCGCCATGGCCGGGCCGCCTCTCGTCGAGCTGCGCGGGCTCTCGCGCGCCTTCCGCGAGGGGGAGCGGGAGCGGGTGGTGCTGCGCGACGCCGACGCCGTGGTGCGGCGCGGCGAGCTGGCGGTGCTGGTCGGCAAGAGCGGGTCGGGGAAGTCCACCCTGCTCAACCTGGTAGCCGGGATCGACCTCCCCACCGCCGGCGAGGTGCTGGTCGACGGCATCGCTCTCTCCCGCCTCTCCGAGCGCGACCGCACCCTCTTCCGCCGCCGGCACGTCGGCTTCGTCTTCCAGTTCTACAACCTGATCCCGACCCTCACCGTCGGCGAAAACCTGCTCCTGCCGCTGGAGCTCCAGGGGCGGGCGACGCCGGAGCGGCGGCGGGCGGCGCTCGACCTGCTCGACGAGGTGGGGCTGGGCGACCGCGCCGCCAGCTTCCCCGACCGGCTCTCGGGCGGTGAGCAGCAACGCGTGGCGGTGGCGCGCGCCCTGGCCCACGACCCGACGCTGGTGCTCGCCGACGAGCCGACCGGCAACCTCGACCTCGAGACCGGTCTCGCGGTGCTCGACCTCCTCGACCGCCTCACTCGCCGCGCCGGCAAGACGATGCTGATGGTCACCCACAGCCCGGAGGTAGTAGGGCTCGCCGACCGGGTGTTCCGGATCGAGGATGGACGGCTGGTGGAGCGGCCCGCCGCCCGCGCCACCGAGGAGCGGGCGGTCGCCGTCCCGTGACGCCGCTGCTCCGCCGCTCCGGCCTCCGCCACCTGGCCCGCCACCCGTGGCAGGCCGGGCTCTCGGTGCTCGGCGTGGCCCTCGGCGTGGCGGTCGTGGTGGCGATCGACCTGGCCAACGCCAGCGCGCAACGCGCCTTCACGCTCTCGACCGAGGCGGTTGTGGGTCGCACCACGCACCAGGCGACCGGCGGGCCGGGAGGGCTGCCGGAGGAAACCTACCGGCGCCTCGTGCTGGCCGCGGGGATCGACGAGGCCGCACCGGTCGTCGAGGATTGGGTAACGGTCGAGGCCGCTACCAAGGCGGCCGGTAAGGCCGCTTCCGATTCACCGCGCGTGCTGCACCTCCTCGGCGTCGACCCTTTCGCCGAAGCGCCTTTCCGCCCCTACCTCGGGCCGGGGGCCGCCGGCACCGACGTGTCCGCCCTCCTCACCCGCCCCGGCGCGGCGGTGCTGGCGGCGGGGACGGCGCGCGAGCTGGGCCTCGTGCCGGGCGGGAGCTTCACGATCCTCGCCGCCGGGCAGCGCCGCCGCGTCGAGCTGGTCGGCGTGCTGGAACCGGACGACGAGACCGCCGGCCGGGCGCTCGCCGACCTCCTCGTCGTCGACGTCGCCACCGCTCAGGAGCTGCTCGGCCGGGTCGGCCGGCTCAACCGCATCGACCTGCGCCTGCCGGACGGCGCGGCGGGAGCGGAGCTCCTGGCGCGAGCCCGCCGCGCCCTGCCGCCGGGCGCGACCGTCGCACCGGCGGGCGCGCGCGCCGCCCGCACCGAGGAGATGACCCGCGCCTTCCGTGTCAACCTGACCGCCCTCTCGCTGCTCGCCCTGATCTGCGGCGTCTTCCTAATCTACAACGCCATGACCTTCTCGGTCGTCCAGCGCCGCACGCTGCTCGGCACCCTCCGCGCGCTCGGCGTCACCCGCGGCGAGGTCTTCGCCCTAGTGCTCGGCGAGGCCCTGGCTGTCGGGCTCGCCGGCTCGCTCCTCGGGCTCGCCGCCGGCGTCCTCCTCGGCCGCGGCCTGGTCGGCCTGGTGGCGCAGACGATCAACGACCTCTACTTCGTCCTCGCGGTGCGCGAGCTGGCGGTGCCCCCGGCGGTGCTGGTCAAGGGGGCGCTGCTGGGGACGGCGGCGACCCTCCTCGCCGCCCTCGCGCCGGCGCATGAGGCAACCTCCGCGCCGCCGCGCGCGGTCCTGATCCGATCCTCGCTGGAGAGCGCCGCGCGGCGCGCCCTGCCGCGGGCGGCCGCGCTCGGCCTCGCGCTCCTGGCGCTCGGCGCCCTCCTGCTGGCGGTGCCGGGCACGCTCCTCGTCTCCTTCGCCGGCCTCTTCGGGCTGTTCCTCGGCGCCGCGCTCCTGACGCCGGGGGCCACCGTGCTCCTGATGCGACTCCTCCGGCCGGCTGCCGGCGCCCTCTTCGGCTTGCTCGGCCGGATGGCCGCCGGGGGCGTCGTCGCCGCCCTCTCGCGCACCGGCGTGGCGGTGGCGGCGCTGGTCGTGGCCGTCTCGGTCGCGGTGGGAGTCGGGACGATGATCGACAGCTTCCGCGGCACCGTCCGGCGCTGGCTCGACGCCTCGCTCGGCGCCGACCTCTACGTCGTCGCCGCCGGCCGGCCGGGGGCGCCGCTCGACCCGGCCCTGGCGGCGCGCGCCGCCGCCCTCCCCGGCGTCTCCCGCGTGGACGCCATCCGCCAGGCGGAAGTCCCCTCCGAACGCGGCCCGCTGCGCGTGCTCGCCGTGGACCTCGACCCGCGCGGCCGGCGGAGCTTCGAGCTGCGGCAGGGGCGGCCGGCGGCAGCGTGGCGGGCGGTAGCGGCCGGACGCGGCGTGCTGATCTCCGAGCCGCTCGCCAGCCGTTGGGATCTCGGCGTGGGCTCGCGGCTGCGCGTGTCGTCGCCGGCCGGCGAGCGCGTGCTCGCCGTGGCCGGCGTCTTCTACGACTACGCCAGCGAGCAGGGCGCGGCGCTGATGGCCCTCCCCCACTACCGCCGGCTCTGGGGCGACCCCTTCCTCTCGGGCTTCTCACTCTACCTGGCGCCCGGGGCGGACGAGGAAGCGGTCGAGCGCGCCCTCCGCCGCGCCGCCGGGCCCGACCGCGCGCTCGCGATCAACCCCAACCGCGAGCTCAGGCGGCGCTCGCTGGAGGTCTTCGACCGCACCTTCCGGATCACCGCCGTCCTCCGGCTACTCGCCGGCCTCGTCGCCTTCATCGGCGTGCTGTCGGCGCTGATGGCGCTGCAGCTCGAGCGCGCCCGCGAGCTGGCCGTGCTGCGCGCCCACGGCCTGACGCGCGGCCAGCTCTGGCGGCTGGTGACCGCCCAGACCGGTCTCCTCGGCCTCGCCGCCGGCCTGCTGTCGCTGCCGCTCGGGCTGGCGCTGGCGGCGGCCATGGTGCACGTCGTCAACCGCCGCTCCTTCGGCTGGACGGTGCGCCTCGACCTCGCCCCCGAGGTCTTCTTCCAGCCCCTGGCCCTCGCCCTCGGCGCCGCGCTCCTCGCCGGCCTCTACCCCGCCTGGCGCATGGCGCGCACGCCTCCGGCCGAGGCCCTGCGGGAGGAGTGAAGGAGTCGATGGCGATGGCGCGCCGCGCAACGCTCCTCCTGGCCCTCCTGCTGCTCGCGGCAGGGGCCGCCTGGCTCCTGCTGCGCGAGCCGGAGCGGCCGCCGGTGGCGGCTCGGCTGTCGGTCGCGACGGTCCTGGAGACGTCGCCGGAGGCGGGTTTCGCGCGGGCGCTGGCGCCGCGCGGCTTCGCCTTCCCCGCCGACCACGGCCCGCATCCGGGCTTCCGCACCGAGTGGTGGTACTTCACCGGCAACCTGGAGGCCGCGGGCGGGCGGCGCTTCGGCTATCAGCTCACCTTCTTCCGCAACGCGCTGGCGCCGGGCGCGGTGGCGCGCGCCTCGCGCTGGGGGGCGCGCGAGGCTTGGCTCGCCCACTTCGCGCTGACCGACGTCGAGGGCCGCCGCTTCCACGCCTTCGAGCGCTTCCGGCGCGGCGCCCTCGGACTCGCCGGCGCCGAGGCCGCGCCCTTCCGCGTCTGGCTTGACCGCTGGGAGGCCTCCGGTGCGCCTTTCCCGCTCACCCTCCGCGCCGCCGCCGGCGAGGTCGCTCTCGACCTTCGCCTCGCCCGCGGCAAGCCGCCGGTCCTCCAAGGGGAGGACGGCCTCTCGCGGAAGGGCGCGGCGCCGGGCCAGGCCTCCTACTACTATTCGCTCACCCGCATGCCCACCACCGGCCGATTGCGACTCGCGGGCGAGGACCTCCCGGTGCGCGGCCTCTCCTGGATGGACCGCGAGTGGAGCACCAGCTCGCTGTCGCCCGGCCAGGTCGGCTGGGACTGGTTCGCCCTCCAGCTCGCCGACGGCCGCGAGCTGATGCTCTACCGGATGCGCCTGGAGGACGGCATCGATCCCGCGAGCGCCGGCTCGCTGGTCGCCGCGGACGGCGGCAAGCGCCACCTGGCGCGCGGCGACTTCGCGGTCGCGGCGCTCACCCGCTGGCGGAGCCCCGCCGGCGGCTCGTATCCGGCGCGCTGGCGGGTGCGAGTCCCATCGGCTGGGCTCGACCTCGAGATCCGCCCGCTCGTCGCCGACCAGGAGCACCGCGGCGTCTTCCGCTACTGGGAGGGCGCGGTGGCGGCGCGGGGGACCTCCGGCGGCGCGCCAATCGCCGGCCGCGGCTACGTCGAGCTCACCGGTTACACGGACACGGCAAAGGAGATCCGATGACGACCATACTCCGCAGCTTCCTCGGCGGCCTCGCCGCTCTGCTCCTGGCGCTTCTCGCCGCCGGCTCGCCTGCCGCCGCCAACGGTAACGGCAACGGCACCAACGGCCAGGCGCCCGCCGCTACCGACGTGGCCGGTAAGGATGCTACCGGTCATCCCCCCCAGTACACTATCAAGCAGTTCCTCGCCACCACCAATATGACCGGCTCCTCCTTCTCGCCGGACGGCACGAAGGTCCTGGTGAGCAGCAACCAGACCGGCGTCTTCAACGCCTACGCCGTGCCGGCCGGCGGCGGGGCGCCGCAACCGCTCACCCGCTCGACCACGGACGCCGTCATCGTCCGGGGCTACTTCCCCGCCGACGAGCGCTTCGCCTACGAGAGCGACCAGGGGGGCAACGAGCTCACCCACGTCTACGTCCGCGAGCTCGACGGCACCGCGCGCGACCTCACTCCGGGGGAGAAGCTCAAGGCCTCCTTCGCCGGCTACTCGCGCGACGACCGCGCGCTCTTCCTCCAGACCAACGAGCGCGATCCCAAGGTCTTCGATCTCTACGAGGTGAGCCTCGACGGCTACGGGCGCACCCTGCTCTACAAGAACGAGCAGGCGCTCGAGCTCGGGGCGATCTCCCCCGACCGGCGCCGGCTGGCGCTGGCGAAGCCCATCGGCACCTCCGAGGTCGAGCTCTACCTCCACGACCGCACCAGCGGCGAGACGAAGAAGCTCGCCGGCGGCGGCGGCGTCAGCGCCACTGCCCAGGAGTTCACGCCGGACGGCAAGGCCCTGCTCTTCACCACCGACGAGGGGAGCGAGTTCGCCTATCTGGTGCGCCACGACCTCGGGACCGGCGCGCGGCAGGAGGTCCTCCGCCCCGACTGGGACGTCCTCTACGCGACCTTCTCGCACGACGGCCGCTACCTGACCGTCGGCATCAACGCCGACGCCCGGACAGAGGTCCGCCTGTTCGAGGCGGCGACCATGCAGCCGGTCGGGCTGCCGAAGCTGCCGGACGCCGACATCACCTCGGTCAACATCTCGCGCGACGGCCGGCGCATGGCCTTCTACGCCGACACCAGCCGCTCGCCGCGCAACCTCTACGTCCACGACCTGGGCGCGGCTGCGGAGCCGCGCCGGCTGACTCAGAACCTCAACCCGGCGATCGACCCCGAGCACCTGGTCGAGGGCAAAGTCGTCCGCTTCCGCTCCTACGACGGCGTCGAGATCCCCGGCATCCTGTATCTGCCGCACCAGGCGAAGGGCGGCGCCAAGCTGCCGGCGCTGGTCTCGGTGCACGGCGGGCCGGGCGACCAGTCGCGCCTCGGCTACAGCGGCCTCACCCAGTTCCTGGTCAATCACGGCTACGTCGTGTACTGGATCAACAACCGCGGCAGCAGCGGCTACGGCAAGACCTTCTACCGGATGGACGACCGCAAACACGGTAACGCCGACCTCGACGACTGCGTGGCGAGCAAGAAGATGCTGGTCGAGACCGGCGCCGTCGATCCGCAGCGGATCGGCATCCTCGGCGGCAGCTACGGCGGCTACATGGTGCTAGCCGCGCTCGCCTTCCGGCCGCAGGAGTTCGCGGTGGGCGTCAACCTCTACGGCGTCTCCAACTGGCAGCGCACCCTCGAGAGCATTCCCCCCTGGTGGGAGTCGGCGCGCCAGGCGATCTACCAGGAGATGGGCGATCCGGCGGTGGACAAGGAGTACCTCCATCGCATCTCGCCGCTCTTCCACGCCGAGAAGATCGAGCGCCCGATGATCGTCCTCCAGGGGGCGAACGACCCGCGCGTCCTCAAGGTGGAGTCCGACGAGATCGTCGCCGCGGCGCGCAAGAGGGGCGTGCCCGTCGAGTACGTCGTCTTCGACGACGAGGGGCACGGCTTCGCCAAGAAGGAGAACCAGGAGGAGGCCTACACCGCCATCCTCGTCTTCCTGGACCGCTACTTGAAAGGTGACGCCGCTCGCAAGGCGGCCTAGGCGTACGATGTCAGGAAAGAAGGAAACAGAGCGAATGACCGGTGAGCGCGGCGAGAGCGAGGCCGGGCGCGAGTTCGATCCCACCGCCCCCGAGTGCGGCCGCAAGGAGCGAACCGCCGAGGGCGGGCCGGGCGCGGTCACGCACGGCACGCCGCTGCCACGCCGCGAGTACGAGCGTCTCAAAGAGCGGGCGCGGCGCGGCGGGCCGGACGATCCGGCCGACCGGCCGCCGCCGGACGGAGAGCCCTGACCGGGCGGGAGAAACCGATGGCCACGAAACGGAAGCCGGCGCGCCGCAGGACGAAGACTCCCAAGGTGCGGAGCGGCCGGACGGTAGCTGGGACCGATTTCGAGCCCGGCCACGCCTCTCTCACCCACGAGCTGACCGTCGAGGACGCGTTGCGCTTCGACCGCCCGCGCCCCGCCACCACCCGCTACCCCATCGACCAGGAAGACTTCGCCGCGCTCAAGAACGCGGCGCCCCGCACCCGCCTGCGCGGACCCCTCACCGGAGAAGCCGCGGCGACCGTCGTCGCCGACCGCGGGCGGCGGGCCCTCACTGCCGAGGCAGCCGCTGCTCCCGCCACCGTCGGCACCTTCGGCGGCGTCGCCGACACCCAGTGGCTCCCCGCCGACTGCACCCTCGCCGCCGGGCCGCAGCACGTGCTCGCGGCGGTCAACGCCTCGGTCGAGGTCTATCGCAAGACCGGCGGCGCGCCGGTCCTCCAGAAGACCCTGGTGTCCTGGTTTTCCAACGTCATCTCGCAGGCCAAGATCTTCGATCCCAAGGCGCTCTACGACCAGCACGCCGGCCGCTGGGTGCTCCTGGCGGTGGCGCTCGGGACCGGCAACACCTCGTTCTTCCTGCTCTCGATCTCTAAGACCTCCGACCCGCTCGGCGGCTGGTTCAACTACAAGCTCGACGCCACCAAGGACGGCTCGACCCAGACCACCAACTGGGCCGACTACCCGGGCCTCGGCGTCGACGCGCAGGCGCTCTACCTGACCGCCAACATGTTCCGCTTCGGCGGCGGCTTCCAGTACTCGAAGGTGCGCATCGTGCCAAAAGGGACCGCCCCCGCGACCGGCGCCTACTTCGGCGGCGCCATCACCTTCCGCGATCTGGTGAACTTCAAGAACGCGGAGGGCTCGACCGCGTTTACCGTCCAGCCCTGCCACACCTACGGCGCGCCGCAGGTGCAGTACTTCGTCAACTCGCTCTTCCCCAGCACGCAGACGCCGACCCGGACGCTGCTCTCGCTCTGGGCGCTCACCGACCCGCTCGGCACACCGGTCATGACCCGCCGCAACATCGGCACCCGTCCCTACGGTCTGCCCCCGGACGCCACCCAGAAGGGCAGCTCGACGCGGCTCGACACCGGCGACGTACGCGTCCTCAACGCCGTTTTCCGCGGCGGCTCGGTGTGGGCGGCTTTGACCTCGCGCCACGCCTGGACCAGCGGCGGCGAGAACATGGCCGTCGCCCACTGGTTCCAGATCGAGGCCAGCACCGGCGCGATGACCCAGCAAGGGATCTTCGGCGTCGGCGGCCGCCACTACTTCTTCCCCGCCGTCATGCCCGACGGCAACGGCAACATGACGATCGTCTTCTCCCGCTCCGGCGCCGCCGAGCACGCCAGCGCCCGCTACAGCGGCCGCTTGGCCACCGACCCCCTCGGCGCCCTGCAGGCCAGCGCCCCGCTCAAGGACGGCACCGCCCGCTACGTCCGCCTCGACAACCAGGGCCGCAACCGCTGGGGCGACTACGCCGGCATCGCCAACGACCCGGTCGACAACAGCACCATCTGGAGCTACACCAAGTTCGCCGCCGGCGTGAACAAGTGGGGGACGTGGATCGGGGCGTCGCGGTTCTGACGAGGTAAGTCTCTGGCCTAAGTTGCACGCCGAGTCTCGTCGGGAAATTCGGGCAGAGGTCCGTCTCTTCTCAGGCGGTGACCGGATCTTCGGTCCCGTGTAAGGGAAGGAGACGGCGATGGCCGACGAACAGGTGACCAAGCAAGAGGAGCAGCAGGTCGATCAGGTCGAGCGCGAGCTCTCGGCACGGAGGCTCGAGGGGAAGGTCGACATCTGCGAGGTGTGGCGGAAGGTCAAGCCCATCTGGCCCATCATCATCAGGTTCGTGCGCCGCATCCCCGTGATCGGGGAGAAGCTCGCCCGGATTCTCGAGTACCTAGGCCAGGCGCTCGACCTCTTCTGCGGCACGCAGGCGTAGCAGGCGAGGAGTTTGGGCGCGACCGATCGTTTCTTGGAGGAGCCTGGAGGCGACGACCGGATTCGAACCGGTGAATAAGGGTTTTGCAGACCCTCGCCTTACCACTTGGCTACGTCGCCTGAAAGAACTCTTGGGGGCCCCGGCGGGCCGGCTAGCGCCGGGAAGGGAGAGGTCTGGAGCGGGAAACGGGATTTGAACCCGCGACCCCAACCTTGGCAAGGTTGTGCTCTACCACTGAGCTATTCCCGCTCACGAGCGGGGGAGGATATCGGCCCCCCTCCGCGCTGTCAACCCGGAGTCCCGTAAGCCACGATCGCACAGGAACTTACCGGGGCTCAACCCGGGACCGAGAACGCGTCCCGGACGAGGCTGTATTCCCAGCCGTCGGCGGTCCAGTCGAGGCCCAGGACGTCGAAGCGGCAGGCGCCCTGGAGCCCGTGCAGCGCGAGGTGCAGAGCCGCGGCGCGGGCCAGCCGGCGCTGCTTGGCCGGTGTCACCGCGGCGAGCGCCGCGCCGTAGGCGGCGCCGCCGCGGGCTTTGATCTCGACGAAGCAGATGGTGTCGCCGTCGCGGGCCACGACGTCGATCTCGCCGCCGCGGTTGACCACGTTGCGGTCGAGGATGCGGTAGCCCTGGCGCTCTAGCCAGCGCACCGCCTGGTCCTCCCCCGCCCGGCCGCGGCCGCGGGTGTGCGTCCCGGGCTGGAAGGCGCCCGACATCGCTCGCGCGCCCTACCCGCGCTTCCAGCGCGGTCCGTTCGGCGTGTCCTCGACGGTCACCCCGAGCGCCGTCAGCTCGCCGCGCAGCCGGTCGGCCGCCGCCCAGTCTCGGGCCTTCCGCGCCGCCTCGCGCTCGGCGACGAGCCGGCCGATGTCCTCCTCCGGCACCGCGCCCCTCCCCTCCTCCTCCCCCGCCCATTCCTCCGCGTCCAGCACCCCGAGCACGCGGTCCACGTCCGCCAGCGCCTCGATCACCCGCTCGTGGTCGCCGGCCCCGAGCCGCCGATCCTCGATCGCCACGTTGACCTCCTTGACGAAGCGGAACACGGCGGCGAGCGCCTCGGCGACGTTGAGGTCGTCGGCCAGGGCCGCGGTGAAATCGCGCTGCACGGTCTCGGCGGCATCGCCGAGGGTGCCGATCGGCTCGCCCGACTCGCGCGCGTGGACTAGGCGGAAGAGCATCTCGTCCACCCGCCGCAACGCCCCGGCCGCCGCCTCCAGCGAGTCCCAAGTGAAGTTGAGCTTCTGCCGGTAGTGGACGGAGAGCAGAAGGTAGCGGATGGCGCGCGGCGCCGCGCCGCGGGCCAGCAGGTCCGCCAGCGTGTACTGGTTGCCGAGCGACTTGGACATCTTCTCGCCGTCGACGATCAGGTGCTCGGAGTGGAGCCAGGTGCGGACGAAGGGTTTGCCAGTCGCCGCCTCGCTCTGCGCGATCTCGTTCTCGTGGTGCGGGAAGATGTTGTCGACGCCGCCGCAGTGGAGGTCGAGGGTCTCGCCCAGGTACTTCATCGCCATCGCCGAGCACTCGATGTGCCACCCCGGCCGGCCGCGCCCCCACGGCGAGTCCCAGGCCGGCTCCTCGGGCTTGGCGCCCTTCCAGAGGACGAAGTCGCGCACGTCCTCCTTCTCGTACTCGTCGCTCGCCACCCGCTCGCCGCGCCGCGCCTGGGTCAGGTCGAAGCCGGAGAGCTTGCCGTAGTCGGGGACCGCGGCGATGCGGAACCAGACCGAGCCGTCGGCCTCGTAGGCCACCTGCTTCTCCAGCAGGCGCGCGATCAGCGCGATCATCTCGGGGACGTGGTGGGTGGCGCGGGGGTAGCGCTCGGCGCGCTCGACGTGCAGCGTGTCGAGGTCGCGCAGGAAGCCCTCAATGAAGGGGGCGGTGTAGTCGTCGAGCGAGACGCCGGCGGCGCGGGCGCCGTTGATCGTCTTGTCGTCGACGTCGGTGATGTTCATCACCTGGTTGACGCGCCAGCCCAGGTAGCGCAGCGCCCGCCGCAGCAGGTCCTCGAAGAGGAAGGTGCGGAGGTTGCCGATGTGGATCTCGTTGTAGACCGTCGGGCCGCAGGTATAGACGCGCGCCTCTCCCGGCGCCAGCGGCCGGAAGGGCTGGCGGCGACGGCCCAGCGTGTTGAAGAGGACGAGCTCGGGACGACCGCGGCGCGCTTCTCCGCCGTCGCTCACTGGCGGACCTCGGCCGAGCCCGCCACGAAGGTGAGCCCGGCCAGCGCCTGCCCGCTCGGATCGACCCCTGCCGGGGCGACGAAGGTGAAGGGCCCGGTGCCGGCCGCGCGGGCCGAGAACCTCAAGGTCAGGAGCGTCCCGGAGCCGCTGACGCCGCCGGCGGTGCCGAGGCGCGTGAAGCCGACGACCAGGGTGCCGGCCGGGCTCTCGACGACCTGCAGGCTGGTCTGGACCGTGCCGTTCGCGTTGAGCAGCGTCCCCTCGGTGGCGCCGTCGTAGCGCAGGACCGTCGCCGGGTACTGGAGATCGAAGGAGACGCCGTAGAGGTTCGTCACCTGGGTGGCGCGCACCTCGAGGGCCAGCGTCGTCGCCGTGCCGCCGGCGCCGCTGCCGAGCGCGACGCTGTTGGCCGGCGCCGTGCCCGCCGCCGTGAAGGTGATGCCCGGCTGTGGGGGCGGTGGCGGCGGTGGCTGCGTCGGCCCGCCCCCTCCGCCGCCGCCGCAGGCCGCGACGACGAACGCCAGCAGGAGCGCGCCGGCGAGCGGCGCCTTGAGCCTCTTCACACCGTCACCTCGTGCGTCGCGGCAAGGCGGCGGAGCTGCCGCTTCGCCCGCTCCCGGCGCAGGCCGCGCAGGCGGTCGGTGAAGAGCACGCCGTCGAGGTGGTCCACTTCGTGGCAGACGGCGCGCGCCAGCCACCCCTCGGCGACGAGCTCGAAGGGCGTGCCGTCCACGTCCTGCGCCCGCACCCGCACCCGCGCCGGGCGCTCGACCTTGTCCAGCAGGCCGGGGATCGAGAGGCACCCCTCCTCCTCCACCTCTTTGCCCTCCGGCTCCAGCACTTCCGGGTTGACCAGCACTCTCAGCTCCTCGGGTTCCTTGCCCACCGTCAGGTCGACCACCGCCAGCCGCACCGTCAGGCCGACCTGCGGCGCCGCCAGCCCCACCCCCGGCGCCGCATGCATGGTCTCCACCATGTCCCGCGCCAGGTTGCGCAGCGCGGCGTCGCCGAAGTCTGTCACTCGGGGGCAGACTTCGCGCAGCACCGGGTCCGGGTAGATGCGGATCGGGAGGATCGCCATGCCGCCGGCTGCCGGCCAGGAGCCCTAGCCGCCGCCCCGCAGCCTGCGCACGGCCACGCCCACGTCGCGGTCGTTGTGCTGCTCGCGCAGGGCCTCGAGGAAGGCGCGCGGGTCGGAGTTGCCGACCAGGTTCTGCTCCAGCCCCTCGCGGTCGAGCTTGAGGACGGTGGCGTTCTCGCTCGCCCGGTAGCTGGCGGGCCAGACGCCGCGCTCGAGGAGCACGCCCTCGCCGACGATGTCGCCGGAGGTGAAGCTGCGTACGCCGAGCGGCTTTTTCTCCGGGCCGTCCACGAAGGCCTCGAGGACGCCGCGCACGATGAGCAGCAGCTCGCCGTCGCGGCTCCCCTCCTCGGCGAGCCGCGTCCCCTCCTTGCAGTGGGTGAGCTGCATCGTCGAGAGCAAGCGCTTGAGCTGCTCGGGGGTGAGGCGCTGGACGAGCCGGCTGCTCGCCAGGTTGTGCCAGAGCCGCTGCAGCTCGACCGCCGAGGTCCCTGCCTTCTGCCCGCCGGCCTGGCGCAGCCCTTCGATGGCCATCGCCCGCACGTGCTCCATGCTCTTCTCGCGCTGGTAGCGCTCGACCTTGAAGCGGATCGACTGGTCGAGCGGCGCCAGCTTCTGCGCCTTGGCGAGAAGGGCGACCCCCTTCTCGTAGAAGCCGTCCTGGGCGTACTCCTCGGCGACCAGCGAGTACTCCTCGACCGCCTTCTCGTACTGCTGGAGCTGGCTGTAGACCTCGGCGAGCTTGAGCCGCGAGTGGAGGTCCTCGGGGTTGGTGCGCAGCTTGGCGCGCAGGCGAACCTCGGCCTCCTCGTACCGCTCGAGGACGATGAGGTCGTCGATCGTGTACTCCTGCTGCGGCTGCTGCGCGCCGCCGCCGCCGCGGAACCAGCTCTTGAACGCCACGCCGCCTCCCGGGACCGCCTCGGCCGGCCCCCCGTCCGCTGCGGCGCCGAGTGGACGCCGGCGACGTCTGCGGTGGACATCGGGGGACCGCCGCGGGGAGCGGCCATTATAGGGCCAAGCGCCGGTAACTACAGTTGGCGCAAGGCTGTCCGGCCGCCCGCGGCCTCGGCGGCGCGACCGCGAACGACGGCTGCCAAGATGGCGCGCGGGTTGCTCTCCGGGCGGGCAGAGGTATACGGTGCGAACCGAGGAGAACACGATGCCCGCCAGCGTCCCGTCCCGCTCCCTCCACACCCTGTGGGCCGCCGCCGCCCTGTTGCTGCTGGCCGCCCCCGCCGCCGCCGACCGCGACGGCAGCTACGGCTACTTCCGGGTGATCGAGGGCTCCGCCACGGTCACCCAGGCCGGCTCTGGCGGCCGCGCCGCCGCCGAGCTCAACCAGCCGGTGCTCGCCGGTGACCGCCTCTGGGTACCGCGCAACGGCCGCCTCGAAGTGGTCCTCTCCGACGGCAACCTGCTGCGCGTGGACGGCGACACCGAGCTCCTCTTCGAGCGCCTCGCCGACTCGCCCGAGAGCAACGACCGCCAGACCGTGCTGCGCCTGCTCGACGGCAACATCCAGCTCGTCGTGCGGGGCGGCGGCGAGCCGCCCCGCGTCGACACGCCGAACGCCACCGTCTACGTGCAGGACGAAGGCAGCTACCGCATCGGCACCGGCGACGAGGAGTGGACCGAGGTCGTGGTGCGCGAGGGGTACGCCGAGGTGGTGACCGAGCGCGGCTCGGCCGTGGTGCGCGAGGACGAGCAGGCCTGGGTCGACGGGGTGCGCGACCCGCGGGTGGACGTGCAGGACGCCGACGGGCGCGACGGGCTGGAGCGCTGGGCCGAGCGCCTCGACGACGAGTACGAGAGCGGCGGCGACCGCTACGCCTACCTCGACCCCGATCTTCGCTACCAGGGCTCGTCGCTCCACCGCTACGGCTCCTGGGTCAACTACAACCGCTCCTGGGTCTGGCGCCCGCGCGTCGCGCTCGGCTGGCGCCCCTACCACCTCGGCCGCTGGACCTACACGCCGGCCGGCTACTTCTGGATCACCTCCGAGCCCTGGGGCTGGGTGCCCTACCACTACGGCACCTGGGACTACGCGCCGGCCTACGGCTGGGTCTGGTACCCGGGCCGCACCTTCGCGCCCGCCTGGGTCTACTGGTACTGGGGCTCGAGCCATATCGGCTGGTGCCCGGTGGGCTACTACACCAACTGGTACAACCGCGGCTGGGGGGGCCACGGCTTCCGCCACGGCGTCTACGGCTGGGTGGGCGGCCACTGGGGGCTCTACGACGACTGGAGCTTCGTGGCCTACGACCACTTCAGGCGGCGCGACCTCCACCGCTGGGCCCGCGGCGGCCGCGACCTGCACGAAACCCGCCCCGGCGGGCTCGGCCGCGGCATCCTGACGACCGACACGCGGTCCCTAACCCCCGACCGCCTCGGCGACCCGCGCGGCGTCCAGGAAGTCCTCCGCCGCCGCGACATCACCCCGCGCCGCGCGGCCGGCGGCGACCTGCCGGACGTCACCCCCTTCATCGAGCGGCGCAACGAGCTGCCGCCCGAGGTGATGCGCCGCGTCGCCGTCGAGCGCCCCGGCGACGCGCCCGAAGGCTCGCCGCTGCGGCCGCGCATCGCCATCGACCGCCGCGACGGCGGCGCCGCGGGCGCCGGCGAAGGCCGGCGCGTCGTGGGTGGCGACACCCCCCGCGCCGTGCCTGCCCGTCCCGACACGCCGGCCACCGACAGCGGCGGCGACGCCCCGCGCGCCGTCCCCGCGCGTCCGGCCCGTCCGCCCGAGAGCGACACCGCCCCCGAGGCCTGGCGGGTGCGCCGCCGCGACGACGGCGGGAGCGGTGCGGCCGACGCCCCGCGCGCCGTCCCCGAGCGCCGCAGCAGCCCGCCCGAGAGCGGCGGCGACACACGGCGCGCCGCCCCCGAGGAGCGCCGCACCCCGCCGGCGGACTCCGGCGGCGAGTCCTGGCGCGTCCGCGAGCGCGACAACAGCGGCGCCCGCTCCGACGGCGAAGCCCGCGAGAGCCGGCCCCGCGCCGCCGACCGCGAGCCGCCGCAGCGCTCCTACCGCTCGACGGCCGAGCCGCGCCAGGCCCGCCCCGAGATCGACGCCGGCCGAGAGATCCGCCGCGCCCCCCGCCGCGACGACAGCGGCCCAACCATCCGCTCCGCCCCCCCGTCCCGCCCGGCGCCCGAGGCCCGCTCGCGCCCGACCTACCGCCCCTCGTCCCCACCCGCGGCCCCGCGCTCGGGCGGTTACTCCCCCGCCCCACGCCCAAGCGCCCCCCCGCGCGCCTCGTCCCCTCCAAGCAGCAGCGGCGGCGGCCGCTCAGCCGCCCCTCGCTCAAGAGGCTCCGACTCGCCCCCGAGCTCGTCAAGCCGTCAGCCCCGCAGCCGCAGCCGCGGCGACGGGGACGAGTAGAGGTCCCCCACGCAGATCCTTCCCTTGCGCTCAGGATGACGGCTTACACCTCATCCTGAGCGCAGAGCAGCGTGAACGGTTCCAGGCCGGGCGCGGGGTGCTCCGGCCGGGGAGCTCTTCGCAAGCGCCGGCAATCACCCCTGCATTCCACCGCCGATCCAGCGCGCAGCGAAGCGCAGGCGCGCGCCACCCCCCGCATTCTTCACAGCGCGCGCCGGTCCCCGGCCGGAGCACCCCGCGCCCGGCCCCACGCCAACCCTCGACCAGGCCGTTACAATCCCGCCTCCCATGCGCCTAGAGGTCCTCTTCCGCTTGCTCTTCATCCTCTACTGCGTGGAGGCAGGCCTCTTCCTCGTCATGGCCCCCTGGAGCCTCGTCTGGGACCGCAACATCGTCCAGATCCCCCTCACCGCCCTCCGCACCCTAGCCCTTCACCCCGCCGCCCGCGGCGCTGTAACCGGCTTCGGCCTCGTCCACCTCGTCTGGGGCGCCCATGACCTCGACGCCCTCCTCGCCCTCCGCCGCAGCCCCCGTGCCCAATCCTGACTTCCACCTCCTAGCCATCAGCGACCGCCACGCCTTCGGCCGCGCCTGGGAAGACCCCATGGCGCGCTGGCTCCACGCCATCGGCGCCGCCGGCGCCGGCGCCCTCGTGCTGCGCGAAAAAGACCTCGACGACCGCGTCCTCTACGGCCTCGCCCGCCGCGCCCGCGCCGCCCTCCCCCCCGCCGCACGCCTCCTCGTCAACGGCCGCCTCGACATCGCCTGCGCCGCCGGCGCCGACGGCGCCCACCTCCCCGCCGACGGCCTGCCGCTCGCGCCCCTGCGCCGCGCCTTCGGCCCGCGCCCGCTCCTCGGCCGCTCCACCCACACCCTCGACGAGGTCGAGCGCGCCCGCGACGAGGGCGCCGACTACGTCCTCTTCGGCCCGGTCTGGGAGACGCCGGGGAAAGGCGCGCCGCAGGGGCTCGCGGCGCTGCGGCGGGCCGCGGCGCTCGGCGTCCCCGTCCTCGCCCTCGGAGGCATTACAATCGAGCGCATCCCGGAGGTGGCCGAGGCGGGAGCGGCCGGCGCGGCCGGCATCCGCCTCTTCCAGCGGGAGGAGGAGCTCCCGGCGGTCGTGGCCGCCGCCCGCCGCGCCTTCGCGGCGGCGGAGCGCTCCGGGAGCGAACCGGAGGACCTGTGAACGGCGAGACCTTGACGACCGGCGGGGCGCTCGAAGGGGCGGCGACCGCCGCGCTCAGCGGCGCGGCGAAGCTTCGCTACCTGCTCGTCGCCTTGGCCGTGCTGGTGGCCGACCAGTGGACCAAGTGGCTGGTCGAGGTCCACCTGCCGCCGCACAGCGCGCACTCGGTGGTCCCCGGCTTCATCAACCTCACCCACATCCGCAACAACGGCGTCGCCTTCGGCCTCTTCGCCAGCGACGGCGGCGGCAACTCCTGGCTGCTGACCGCGCTCGGCGTGGCCGCCCTCGCCGCCGTTCTCGCCTACTTCTGGCTCGCCTCGGCGCACGACCGTGTCCTGCTGGTGGCGCTGGCGCTGGTCGTCGGCGGCGCGCTCGGCAACCTCATCGACCGCGTGGCGAGCGGCGCGGTGACCGACTTCGTCGACGTCTACGTCGGCACCCGCCACTGGCCGGCCTTCAACGTCGCCGACAGCGCCATCTCGGTGGGCATCGTGCTGATGGCCCTCGACAGCCTGCGCGGCGGCCGCGCGCGCAAGACCTGACCCCGCCCCCCTCGGCCCACCGTTGGACCGTGCCGCCGGAGGCGGCCGGCGAGCGGCTCGACCGGCACGTCGCGGCGCGCCTCGACCGGCCGCGCAACCAGGTGCGGCGCTGGATCGAGGCCGGCCTGGTGCGCGTCGGCGGCGCGCCGGCCAAGCCCTCGACCCCCGTCGCCGCCGGCGACCGCATCGACTGCGCGCCGCCGCCCGCGGTCGAGGAGCGGATCGCGCCCGAAGAGGCGCCGCTCGCCGTCCTCCACGAGGACCCGCACCTCGTGGTGCTCGACAAGCCGGCGGGGCTCACCGTCCACCCCGGCGCCGGCCGCGCGACCGGCACCCTCGCCCACCGGCTCCTCGCCCGCTACCCGGAGATGGCCGGCGTCGGCGGCCCCGGGCGGCCGGGGATCGTCCACCGGCTCGACAAGGACACCAGCGGCGTCCTCGTCGCCGCGCGCACCGCCGCGGCCTACGAGAGGCTGGCCCGCGCCTTCGCGGCGCGCGAGGTCGAGAAGCGGTATCTGGCGATCGCCTATGGCGCGCCGCGCCCGCCGGCGGGGCGGATCGAGGCGCCGATCGGCCGCCATGCGTCGCGGCGCAAGGAGATGGCGGTGCGGCGCGACGGCCGCCCGGCGGTCACCGGCTACCGCACCCTCGCCGCGGCGGCCGGGATCGCGCTCCTCGAGCTGGACCTCGCGACCGGTCGCACGCACCAGATCCGCGTGCACTTGAAGCACCTCGGCCACCCACTGGTCGGCGACCCGGTCTACGGCGAGGCGCGGTGGAAGGGCCTGCCGGCTCCCGTGCGCCGCACGCTCGAAGGCTTCCCGCGCCCGGCCCTCCACGCCTGGCGCCTCGCCTTCCGCCACCCGGCGACCGGCGAGCCGGTCGCTTTCGAAGCGCCCGTGGCGGAGGACGTGCGGGGGTTGTGGGAAGCGGTGACGGAGGGCGCCTTCCCGGCGCTCCCTACAGCAGCTCCCGCAGGTCCCGGCACGGCCGGCCCTGCGACTCGGCCACCGGCTGCGAGGTGATCTCGCCGGCGTAGGTGTTGACGCCGGCGAAGAGGCCCGGGTCGTCGAGCACCTCCTGCCGCACCCCCTTCTTGGCGAGCGCCAGCGCGTAGGGAAGCGTCGCGTTGACCAGCGCGAAGGTCGAGGTGCGCGGTACGGCGCCGGGCATGTTGGCGACGCAGTAGTGGAGGACGCCGTCGACCGTGTAGACCGGGTCGGAGTGAGTGGTCGGCCGCGTCGTCTCGAAGCACCCGCCCTGGTCCACCGCCACGTCCACCACCACCGCCCCCTCCTTCATCTCCTTGAGCATGGCGCGGCTCACCAGCTTGGGCGCCGAGCGGCCGGGGATGAGCACGGCGCCGATCAGCAGGTCGGTGCGGCGCAGGGCGGCGAGGAGGTTGTGGTAGTTGCTGGCGAGGGTCGTGAGGGTGCCGTGGAAGACGTCGTCGAGGTAGCGCATCCGCTCGAGGTTGGCCTCGAGGACCGTCACCCGGGCGCCCAGCCCGAGCGCCATCTTCGCCGAGTTGATGCCGACGATGCCGCCGCCGATGATGACGACGTCGCCGGGCGGCACGCCCGGCACGCCGGCCAGGAGCGTGCCGCGCCCGCCGAGGAACTTCTGCAGGTAGCTCGCGCCGACCACCACCGCCATCCGCCCCGCCACCTCCGACATCGGCGTCAGCAGCGGCAGCCGCCCCTGCGCGTCGGTGATCGTCTCGTAGGCGATGCCCGTCACCTTCCGCTCGAGGAGCGCGTCGGTCAGCTCCGGCAGCGGCGCCAGGTGGAGGAAGGTGAAGAGGATCTGGCCGGGGCGCATGAGGCCGTATTCGGAGGCGATCGACCCGCACCTCAGCCGCCCCTCTCGTCGCGCTGCCGCTCGTCCTGCCCGTGCTCTTGCGCGCGCATCTCGACCACACCCTTGAAGAAGGCGCCCTCGCCGACCACGATGCGCGGCGCCGAGATGTCCCCTTCGAGACACCCCTCCGGCAGCAGCTCGACCCGTTCCTCCGCTTCGACCCGGCCGACCACCCGGCCGGCGATCCGCACGGTGCGGCCACGCACCGGGCCGACGATCTCGCCGCGCGGTCCGATCGCGACTCCCGCGTCGACCCGCACCTCGCCTTCGACCCGCCCCTCGACGACGAGCTCGGTCAGGCCGGAGATCTCACCGCGCACCAGCGACCCGGCGGCGATGAGGGTGTGCTCGGCGCCGGCCGCCGCCGCTGCGCCGGCGGACGGGCGGCTCTCCTGGCGGCGGAAGATGGACACGGAGGGCGGGGCTCGGAAGTGGAGCGGGCAACGGGACTCGAACCCGCGACATCAAGCTTGGGAAGCTTGCACTCTACCAGCTGAGTTATGCCCGCTCGAAGGCTTCGAACGAAGCGTCAATCTAGCCGAGCGGCAGGGGTGGGTCAAGGGGCGATGGCGCGGAGTTTGCCGGCGCCGCAACGGCTTGCGCGCTCGCGGCGGAGCCCTCATACTGAGGCCATGCACCCGCCCGGCAAGCCGCGGGACGACGGCCTGTACTTTTTCCCCGACCGCCGCGTGACCGCCGTCGAGCTGCGCGACATCCTCACCCGCGGCACGCAGGAGCAGAGAGCCTGGGCGATCTCGCACCTCCTCCGCTACGCCCAGTGGGACGACATCTGGGCCTACGTCAGCCGCGAAGAGGTACGCGAGATCTTCCCCTCCCTAGAGCTCCCCGAAAACCTCCGCTCCGCCTGGGCGCGGATGCTCAAGATCGAGCTCAGCACCGTTTCGTAAAAAAGAGTCCCGCTCGGGGTGGATAGTGCCGCGTGAGATGCCGGGCCACCCGGCACATCACGCGGCGCCATGACTCGAATCTCTGAAGTGACGTCGGCCCCCACCCAAGAGGGGCCAGATATAAGCAGGGGCTCCACAGCCGGTGATAGGGCCCGCAGGATCTCTGGAGCGCCGGGCGCTCCGTCCGCTCCCCGTGGCAGTCCACCGTGCGACGCGCCGGAGGACCACCGTGTTTGCTGGCAACCCCCCTCTGTACCAGCACGCGAAGCGCGGACACAAAGGAGCGCCCGGCGCGGAGGAGACCTGCGGGACCCCACACCGGAACGGTCGCAGCACGCCTCTTATTCGAAAACCACCTCGAAAAGCTTAGGCCACAGCTTCCCCGTGATGAAAAAGGTGCCCGTCTCCGGCCGATGAGCAATCCCGTTCAAGACGTCCGCTAGGAGGCGCTCCCTCGCACTCATAAGACCGGAAGCATCGATCACCGCAGTCACGCGCCCGTCGCTGGGGTCGATGCGGAAGATCTCCTGGTCCCTCCAGACGTTGGCGTAGACCGCGTCCTCGACACACTCCAGCTCGTTCAGCCGATCTGCCGCTACGCCCGCAACGGTGACCTCCACGTCACCAATCACCGCGAAGCTCTGCGGATCGCGGAACGTCAGCCGCGCGGAGCCGTCGCTCATCACCAGGCGGCGCCCATCGTAGCACAGCCCCCACCCCTCACCGGTGTACCGATGCTCGCCGCGCGGCGCGAAGTCCGCAAGCCCCCAGATCAGTGCCACCCCCTCCTGCCAGGTGAGCTGCACCAGCCGGTCCCCCACCAACGCCAACCCCTCCCCGAAGTACTGCCGCGGCAGCTCGGCCTGGCGCAGCACCCGGCCGGTCGCGAGCTCCACCTGGCGGACAGTCGACTCGCCGTACTGGCCGGTGCTCTCGTAGAGCGTGCCGTCGTGCCAGAGGAGGCCCTGGGTGTAGGCGTCGGTGTCGTGCGGGTAGGTCGTGAGGACGCGCACGCGCAGCCGCTCGGGAGGCGCGGGAGCGGGGGCGCGGCGCTCGGCCACCGGCTGTGGCGGCTGCGCCGGCGGCGCGGCGGGCTGCCGGCAGCCGAGCAGGGCGAGGAGCGCGGCCGCCGCTACTCGTCCCACGAGCAGCCGGCCAGGGCGGGCGCGGCCCCGCCGATCGGCGCGCCGGGCGGCGGCGGCGGCGGCTTCGGGCCGGCGGCGGCCGTCTCCTCCTGCCCGCGCTCGAGATAGCGCTCGACGCGCGCGATCAGGTACATGGCGTGCGGGCCGTCGGCGCCGGCGACCCATCCCAGCCCGCCGTCGCGCAGCGTCAGCGGCCGGAGGCGCGCGACGAGGTCGCGCAGCGCGTCGTCGGTGCGCGCGACGACCGCGGCCGAGGCCTCGGGGCTCCGCGCCAGGTCGAGCAGCCCTTCGACCACCACCCACTGCACGGAGCGCCGCACCTCGCGCCGCCGCTCGTCCGGCGGCTGCGGCCCGCCGAACGCCTTATCGACCAGCGCCGCCAGCACCTCCTCGAGCCCCGGCAGGGCCGGTTGGCGGCGGTGGAGGTCGACGAGCCGCGCCGCGCGCTGCGGCTGGAGGAGGAGGTCGACCGTCATGTCCGCCGCGGTGGCGGCGGCGGCGAGCGGGTCGAAGGCGGGGTCGGTGCGGCCCGGGAAGAGCTCGCGGTTGGGCGGCTCGCCGGGCGGGCGCGGCAGGAGGAGGGCGAGGACCGGCTCGGGCAGGTCGAGGGCGGCGGGATCGAGCGTCGAGAGCAGGACGGCGAGCGCCTTGCGCTGCCGCGCCGCGTCCACCGGCTGCGCCGCCGGCTGGCCGTCGCCGCGCGCGGCGTGCCGGTAGTCGACCCCGGCCACCAGCTTGGCCGCCGCCTCGAGCTGGTAGCGGTGGTGGAAGTAGACCGGCGCCAGCACCTCCTGGAGCCAGGCCAGCGGCCGGCCGGCGGCGACGTTGTGGGCGCCGAACTTGGCGAGGGCAACGGCGCGCACTGCCAGCGCCTGCTCGAGCCCGGCCGCGGCGTCCAAGCCGTTGTCCCAGAGGTGGGCGAGCGGGTGCGACGAGCCGGGGGCGCGGGCGTCCTCGTCGCCGAGGAAGAGGAGCCCTTGCGCCAGCCCCTCCTGCACGATCGCCGCGAGCGCCGCCTCCTCGTCCGCGCCGGGCGGAAACTGGCTGTAGGCGTAGCGCGCCGCATGCTTGTCCCAGGCGCCGGCGCCGGCCGCGTAGGCCTGCGAGAGGTCCAGCTCCCCCGCCGCCGTCACCCGCACCAGCGGCGCCGGGTAGTCCATGACCGAGGCGCGGCCGTAGGTGCTGGCGGCGAAGTTGTGGGCGAAGCCGAGCGCGTGCCCGACCTCGTGGGCGGCGAGCTGGCGGATACGCGCCAGGGCGTAGACGAGCGGGTCGTTCGCGCCGCCCGTGCCGGTCGCGTCGGCGCCCACCAGCCCTTCGAAGAGGAGGCGGTCCTGCCGCACCCGCAGCGAGCCGAGCGTCACGTGCCCCTTGACCATCTCGCCGGTGCGCGGATCGACGACCCCGCCGCCGTACGACCAGCCGCGGGTCGCGCGGTGCACCCACTGGATGACGTTGTAGCGCGCGTCGAGGGGGTGCGCGTCGGCCGGCAGGATCTCCACCCGGTAGGCGTTCTCGAACCCCGCCGCCGCGAACGCCTGCGCCCACCAGGAGGCGCCCTCGACGAGCGCGCTGCGCACTGGCTCGGGCGCCCCGGAATCGACGTAGAAGACGATCGGCTCCTTGGCCGGCGAGGTCGCCGCCGCCGGGTCCACCTTCTCCAGCCGATGGCGGACGATCCAGCGCGTCTCGATCGGCGCCCCGAGCGGCGCCGCGTAGTCGAAGAAGCGGACATCGAAGGAGCCGGCGCGCGGGTCGTAGCGGCGCGGCGTGTAGCCGGGGCCCGGCAGGCGCAGGAGCGAGTGGTGCTGGACGAGGGTGATCGCGCTCGGCGAGGGCGCGGTGCGCCGCACCTCCTCCCCGGGCTCGGCCGACTGGTAGGTCAGGAGCGTCTCGAACTCCAGGTTCTCGGGGAAGGCGAGGCAGGCTTCCGGGTCGAGCGCGCTGCGCGCCGCGTCGAGCGACCAGCTCCCCTGGCCGGTGGCCTTGAGTGTGGCGACGACGTCGTGCGCGTCGCGCACCAGGAAGGGCGTCAGATCGACGAGCGCGCGGCCGTCGGGGTCGAGCGCCGCGATCTCCCCGGCCCAGAGGACGGACGGCGCGAACGATTCGCGCACCGCGCGCAGCTCCTCGGGGCGGTCGGTCAGGGCGCGGAAGGCGAGGTTCTGCTGCTCGACCAGGAGGCGGTCGCCGACGCGGCGCAGGGTGACGACGCGGGTGTCGCCGAGCTGGCCGCGGTCGAGCCCCACCGGGTTCGAGCCGAGCCCGGAGAGGAGCCCCTCGACGTAGAGGTAGCTCCCCACCTCGCCGCGCGGCCCCGCCGCCTTCGGCACCTCCAGCCAGACGCGGCCGCGCTGGCGGTCGAGATAGGTCACCAGGAGCCCCGGCCGGCGCTCGAGGCCGACGGTCCTGGCGGCGACCTTGGGCAGCGGCTCGGGAGGGGGCGCGGCGGTGACCGGGAGCGCCGCGGCGAGGGTCAACCAGGGCAGGAGGACGGCGGCGGAACGGCGGCTTCGCATGCGGGCGGCGCAGTGTAGCAGCGGCGACCGGTGCTAATCTATGCGCGCTCGTCTATCGAAGCAGCGACTCCATGGCCCGGGCCCTCGCCCTCTTCGCCTGCTGCGCGCTCGTCGCCGTCCCCGGCGGCTCGGCGCCCGCTCACCTGTCCGCGCCCGCCGCCGCCCCGCTCCCCTACCCGATCCTCTTCGTGACGCAGGTGCCGATCCCGGCGGACTTCACCACCATCGGCTCGGTCTTCGGCAACCACCTGCCGGACGTCGACTCCGCCGGCCGCGGCGGCGACCTCTGGATCCTCTACCCGAGCGGGCAGCTCCGGAACCTGACGAAAGAGGCCGGCTTCGGCGTCGAGGGCTTCCAGGGGGCAGGCGCCATCGCGGTGCGCGAACCGGCCGTCGATTGGACCGGGACGAAGGCCCTCTTCAGCATGGTCGTCGGCGCCACGACCGAGCGCTACGAGTACGTCACCACCTGGTGGCAGATCTACGAGGTGACCGGCCTCGCCGCCGGCCAGACGGCGCAGGTGCGCAAGCTTCCCGGCCAGCCGGCCGACGCCAACAACGTCAGCCCGGTCTACGGCACCGACGGCCGCGTGATCTTCACCTCCGACCGCCCGCGCTCGGGCGAGCGCCACCTCTACCCGCAGCTCGACGAGTACGAGGAGGTGCCCACCAACACCGGCCTCTGGAGCCTCGACCCGGCGAGCGGCGACCTGCGGCTCCTCGACCACGCGCCCTCCGGCGCCTTCCGGCCGCTCGTCGACAGCTTCGGGCGGGTCGTCTACACCCGCTGGGACCACCTGGAGCGCGACCAGCAAGCCGACGCCGACGCCCTCGAAGGGGACAACTACGGCACCTTCGACTACGCCGACGAGAGCGCCGGGGCGGCGCGGCTGCCGCGGCGCGAGGAGATCTTCCCCGAGCCGCGCCGGGTGCGCGAGGACCTCCTCGCCGGCACGCCGCTCGAAGGGCACAGCTTCAACCACTTCTTCCCCTGGCAGATCAACGAGGACGGCAGCGAGCTCGAGACCCTGAACCACCTCGGCCGGCACGAGCTGCACGAGTACTTCAACCGCAGCCGCCACGACGACGACGACCTCGAGGAGCTCATCGGCTACAACGTCGAGCGCGCCAACCCCAACCCGCTCGAGAACCTCTTGCAGATCGCCGAGGACCCGCGCGCGCCGGGGCGCTACCTCGGCATCGACGCGCCGGAGTTCGAGACCCACGCCTCCGGCCGGATCGTGGCGCTCGCCGCGCCGCCCGAGCGCGCCGCCGACGCGATCGCGGTCGAGTACCTGACCCACCCGGCGACGCGGGAGACGACGCCCGAGGGGGAGAGCCCGGTGGCCGGCCACAGCGGCCACTACCGCAACCCGCTGCCGCTCGCCGACGGCACGCTCGTCGCCGTCCACGCCGCCGAGGCCCGCGAGGACCGCAACGAGGGCACCCGCCAGCGCCCGCGCTCGCGCTACGCCTTCCGCTTGAAGCGCCTGGAGAAGGCCGGCGCCTACTGGACCGCCGGCGCGCCGCTGACGCCGGGGATCCGCGAGACGATCTCCTACTGGGACCCGGACGAGCTGGTCGAGCATAGCGGCGAGCTCTGGGAGCTCGACCCGGTGGCGGTCCGCCCGCGCGCCAAGCCGGCGACGCGCAGCGCGCCGCTGCCGGCGCCGGAGGCGGCGGTCTTCGCCCGCGAGGGGGTGGACCCGGAGGCCTTCCGCGCCTACATGCGGGCGCGCGGCCTGGGCCTCGTCGTCACCCGCAACGTCACCACCCGCGACGCCCTCGACCGCCAGCAACCGTTCAACCTGCGCGTCGCCGGCGGCGGCGCGGCCTCGCGCGGCAGCGCCGGCCGCGAGTACGCGGTGAGCCACCTCCAGCTCTTCCAGGGCGACCAGGTGCGCGGCCTGGGCGGGACCGCCGATCCGCGGCAGGGCCGGCGGGTGCTCGCGCGGCTCCTGCACGACGCCGCCGCGGCCGCGGCGAACCGGCTCGCCGGCGGTGCGGCCGAGAGCGTCGCAGTGGCGCCGGACGGCTCGGTCGCCGCCTTCGTGCCGGCGCACCGCGCGGTCACCTGGCAGCTCACCGACCCGGCCGGCGAGGCGGTGGTGCGCGAGCGCTACTGGCTGACGGTGCAGGCCGGCGAGGTGCGCGTCTGCCCCGCCTGCCACGGGCCGTCGAGCCAGGACCAGGAGGGGCGGCCGGCGGCAACCAACGAACCGGAGGCATTGGCGCGCCTCCTCCGCGCCTGGAAGGCGAGTGGCGAGGCGCCGGGGCCGTGCGTCGCCAGCCCGACGCGGCTCTGTCTGCGCGGCGGGCGCTTCAAGGCGGAGGTCTCCTGGCGCGATTTCGACGGCAAGACCGGCGCCGGGCATGCCGTGCCGCTGACCGCCGACACCGGCGCCTTTTGGTTCTTCGACGACGACAACCTGGAGCTGGCGGTCAAGGTGCTGGACGGGCGCGGCCTCAACGGCAAGTTCTGGGTCTTCTACGGCGCGCTGTCGAGCGTCGAGTACACGCTGACCGTCACCGACACCCAGACAGGCACGGCGAAGACCTACCGCAACCCGGCGGGGACAATGGCCAGCGTCGGCGACACCCAGGCGCTGCCGGCGGCGGCGTCCGTGGCGGCGGCCGCGAAGACAGGTGAGCCTGCAGGCGTGGTGGCCGTTCCCGCACCAACCGGCACCTGCGTCGCCGCCGCCACCCGTCTCTGCCTCCAAGGCAACCGCTTCGCCGTCGAGGTCGCCTGGCGCGACTTCGACGGCCACCGCGGTGCCGGCCGCGCCGTGCCCTTGACCGCCGACACCGGCAGCTTCTGGTTCTTCGACGCCGCCAACGTCGAGCTGATGGTGAAGGTCCTCGACGGCCGCGGCCTCAACGGTAAGTTCTGGGTCTTCTACGGTGCCCTCTCGAGCGTCGAGTACACCCTCACCGTCACCGACACCGCCACCGGCCGCACCGCCCGCTACGAAAACCCCTCCGGCCGCCTCGCCAGCCGCGGCGACACGGGTGCCCTGCCGGGGAGCTGAAGGGCGGTATCATCTCGACCGTGCGTGCTTACAAACGGGTCTCGTCGCGTCCCGAGGGCGGCGACCCGGTCCGCGACATCGCCATCCTCCAGCGAACGATCAACCGGCTGCGCGGCGGCGCGCTCGTGCCGCGCGAGCCACGAGGAAGCCGCCGAATGGATGATCCGCCAGGTCGCGGCTACTCACGCGCGCCGGAGCTCGAAGACCTCTTGAGCCTCTGCGCCCCCTCAACCGCGAGGGTGCGCGCTATCTCCCCATCGGCGGCTTCGCCGTCATCCTCCACGGCTACGTCCGCGGCACGAAGGACATCGATCTGCTCGTGGACACGTCGCCCGAGAACGTACAGGCCGTCAAGCCGCGTTGTGCTGACGCGGCGAGAGCGGTGGGGATGGCCTATCTGTCGCCTCAGGTGCGGAGGTAAGCCCGCCCCTGCTGTCCAAGAGAACGCCGGCGTCCTCGCTCCGGCGGATCAGGCCGTTTGAGCCCTGTTACTGATTGGGCAGAAACGGCAAGTTAAATTTACTACCCACGAAAAGGAGTACCGTGAAGTGCTCTCCCCTGGGATTTGGAGTCGACCTGTTGATCGCAGCGGTATTGTATTGAAGATCGATCCCACCGTTCAACCCGGCTTGGGGATTTCTTAGGAAGTGCAAGATTGTATGTAGCTCCCATTCCGCCGCGTCAGTGTCGTAGATACCCCGAAGGGTAGCACCCACGTTTGGCCGGAGGAAGGTCCGAATCTCTCCTCGCGCGAATGTGAGGTCCCTTTCGGTAGGTCCTGCGAGCGCCCCTGCCACGCAGTTGAGAGCGCCTGGTGAATTCTCGCGAGGAAAACAAACTTGCAGTGAAGGGGAGGCTTTGAATTGCTTCTGCTGGCCTGCGCCGACGGAATAGAACCACCCTCGATAGAACAGGCTTAAGCTGCCCTCATAGCGCGTGCTGTCTGATCCACTACTCTTCGAGACAAAGTTCGCGTTTGGGTCGAAGAATTTGAACGTCTGGTCAGTTCGAGTACCGTCAATTGTCCAATACCAAAGCCTTACAGGGAAGGACCGGAGTGTTCGCCTATACCAGTAGGCTGGCTTACGAGAGGTAAAGGCGAAATCGAGAAGAGATGAAAGCAGGCAGGTATTCGAGACAGAATTGCCAGTCCGAAAGAGCCTCAAATCTGGAACTACCAATTCCTCTTGACAGGCAACAACCAGAGCTTCACGATTCTTGGCGGTCACTTCCTCTTCGACGGCGCTCCTAGCCAAGTTTGCCGCAGAACACTCTTTGATGCGTCCCTCGCTCCGCGCCTTGTTGAACTCTTCGCATGCCTTGGTGAGCTCTTCTTCCTGAAGCTCGGCCAAGCTCTTCTTTTTATTGACAAGTCGAATTGCAGCCTTCTTCTCAATGGCCTTTCTGACATCCTCCTCTCTCGCTTGCACGATCGTTTCCACTGAACAGGTGGCGCGATACCCCGGGATGGTGGCTCTGTCCTCACCTGGAGGTGCGAGAAGGTCGATTCCTTTCTTCTTGTTGATATCCTCACACATGGCCCAAAGGGCGTTGTTTTTCCTCTGCGTGAACTCTACTTCCAGGATTGGGCTCGCCCTCACACCCTCCTCTGTGCATTCTTCAACCTTGTCGAGTAAGGGACGGGTCTCTCTGAAATCAGCCGTGATCTCCTCGTTCACATCATTGCAGATGTCATTCAGAGATTCGCCCGCTAGCGTGCCGTCACCCCGGGTCACGATCTCGGTGTGCTCAAGAGTGAACTTGAGGGCAGCTGCCGTGCTGCCTGTCAAGCCATCGAGATTCAGGAAACCAACCTCTTCCTTGGTTTCAAATGGTGCTCGAAATGTAACTAGGCTCAGCAGTTTCTTTTCCGCGCCTATATTTCTGGTAAAACCAAGCTTGCCCGTGAGGAATGTTCCTTCTTTTCCGGATTCGAGAGTCAAGGTGGGCTGTGTATCTTGAACGATGCCACGAGGCGATACATCTGCCTTCGCAGCTTGCTGGGGGAGAGTTTCCTGACCTTGTGCTTCAACTCGGCCACCAAGTCCGCAGAGGAGAAGGGTCACCGCCAAGACTCTGCGTATGCTGACGAGAACTCTGTGCCTGTTCATGATATGGTCACCTGAGCATCAAACGAATCTGCACCGAGTGCCGTGAGAGTACCTGCGCGTAGCGGTTGGTGTTTCGGGCTGATGACGCTGAAGCCCCATGTTTGACCTGCATTTCCGATAATGATTCCCTTCAGCTTGTAAGTTCCCGCCGGCAGATCGATCGGAACCGAGTCGCCAGTGGATCTCCAGTTGAGCCGGATAGTCCCATCCACCAGAATTTCCCGCTGTCGGGCATTTCCGTCTCGCCGGACCACTAGCGGAAAACGTTCACCCGGTGCGGCTGCGAACATTGCCGCGATGGCTTGTTTCTTGGTCATGTTCTTACCTCCTTTTTGAGCATCGTGAGTCCTTACTTCTCGGATTGGGGATGCGAAGGTTTACTCTTCAGGGTCATTTACTGGTGTTCGCCCTCTTTAATGGGAATGAACAATCCAATCGCCAAGGCGATGAAGCCCCCGACCAGGACAATGGCGAACGCGGTGACAATAAGCTTCCAAAGCTTGTCGCGCGTTTGCGCCGGGCGGTGGGAGGCCTCCTCCATTGGCCGCGGCGGTTACGTTCTCGGCAATTTCCTTCTTCTCTTCTTGGGTCGGCCTTGCATTGCCTGTTCCAAGACTGGGGTCAGTTCAGTTTTGGAGAGGCCTTTTAGGTAGTTGACCGTCTCCTGAGTCCGGGCGTCAGCCATATTCCGTTCCTTTCTGTCTCGCTGGCAGGCAGTGGAGGGCGGCAGCGCCCCTTTCGTTCCTAGAGACGGACGCTTAGTGGGTTTTCCAGCATTGGGCATTGAAGATCCGCTCTCCCCCGCCAACGATCAGGCCCGGCCCGGGTCCTAATCGAAGGCCAGGCGCAGCCCGCGGTTGGTCTGGGGTGGTCGCGGAGGAGGTTCCGCAGGCAGACCCTTCCCCACCGATGGTCGCTGTTCGGGATGTGTCGAGCTTCACGCTGCCGGTCGGGCGCCGTCCGGGCCGCTGGCCAGGTCTTCGGCCCTCTCCAGGGTCCGGCCGGCCCCAGGCACCCGCCGCTTCGACACAAGGAATCGCTCGGAGATGGCCCGCCTTTCACCGCCCTGCGGCGATCAACCGTGAATCACGCCTTCTCCACCCGCCCCGCGGCCTCCCCCAGCTCCGCGAGCCGTTGCCGGATCTCTTCGAGCCGGTGGCTGGTGTGGCCGGGGCGGTGGGTGGTGGTGTGCTCGTGGGCTTCGTGGAGGGTGTGCAGGCGCTGGCGGTAGCGGTCGAGGCGGGCGTAGGCCTCCATGCGGCGGGAGGCGAGGCCGAGGTCGTCGAGGCGCGTCACGACCTCGGGCAGCACCTCGCAGTGGTGGCAGATCGGCAGCGCGTCGCAGCCGGCGGCGAAGGAGGCCTCGGAGCGCTCGGCGAGATCGCCCCAGGGCGCCAGCGCCTCCATCTCCAGGTCGTCCGAGAAGGCCAGCCCCTCGAAGCCCAGCCGCCCGCGCAGGAGGCCGCCCAGGATCGGCGGCGACAGCGTCGCCGGGCGCTGCTCGCCGTCATAGGCCGGGTAGACGCCGTGCGAGACCATGACCGCGCCAGCCAGCGGCGCGAGCGTCGCGAACGGCTCGAGGTCGGCTTGCAGCTCGGAGGCCGGCAGGTAGACCGCCGAGCCGTGGAAGTGGGTGTCCTCCCCGGCGCCGCCGAGCCCCGGGAAGTGCTTGACGCAGCCGCCGACGCCGCCGGCGTGGAGGCCGCGCAGGAAGGCCTGCGCGCGCTCGATCACCTCCTCCGGCCGCGCGCCCAGGTAGCGGCCTTTGAGCGAGTTGTCGCGCTCGCCGCGGTCGAGGTCGACGACCGGCGCGAAGTCCATGTCGAGGTCGAAGAGGCGGAGCGCCTGGCCGATCCAGCGCCCGGCCTGATAGGCGATCTGCGGATGGTTGCGGGCCAGCAGCTCCCCCGCCGGCGCCGGCGCCACGACGTCGCGCAGCCGGTCCACGCGCCCGCCCTCGGCGTCGATCGCGAAGACCGCCTCCGGCAGGATGCGGCGCAGCTCGGTCACCAGCTCGAGGAACTGCTCGGGGCTGTCGATGTTGCGGCCGAAGAGGACGATCCCGCCGGGCTGGTGCTCGGCGAGGAGAGCGGCGGTCGCCCGGTCGAGCGTCTCGCCCGGGATGCCGACGAAGACCAGGTCGGCCGGTCTCATCCGAGGCGCGATTTTAGGCTGGCGATCAGGTTGAGCGCGGCGAGCGGCGTCAGGCGCTCGGTGTCCACCTCGCGCAGCAGCGCCGCCACCACCTGCTCGGGCGGGGTGAAGAGCACGAGCTGATCGGGGCCCTCGCCCGGCGGCCCGCCGCCGCGCGCCAGGCGCGGCCGGCCGGTCAGGTCGTACTCCTGCGACTCCAGGTTCGCCAAGACCTCGGCGGCGCGCCGGATGACCTCGGGCGGCAACCCCGCCAATCGCGCCACGTGCAGGCCGTAGGACTTGTCGGCGCTCCCCGGCACCACCCGGCGCAGGAAGAGGATGCGCTCCTCCCACTCCTTGACCGCCATCGTGCGGTTGACGACCCGCGGCAGCAGCGCGGCCAGCTCGGTCAGCTCGTGGTAGTGGGTGGCGAAAAGCGTCTTCGGCCGCCCGGTCTCGTGCAGGTACTCGACGATCGCCCAGGCCAGCGACAGGCCGTCGAAGGTCGCCGTGCCGCGCCCAACCTCGTCGAGCACGACCAGGCTCTCGGCCGTGGCGTGGCGGAGGATATTGGCGGTCTCGATCATCTCGACCATGAAGGTCGATTCGCCGCGCGCCAGGTCGTCGGAGGCGCCGACGCGGGTGAAGATGCGATCCACGACGCCGAGCGCCGCCGCCTCGGCGGGGACGAAGCTGCCGGCCTGCGCCATCAGGACGATCAGCGCCACCTGCCGCAGGTAGGTGGACTTGCCGCCCATGTTGGGGCCGGTCAGGAGAACGATCTGCGCGCTCTCGCCGTCCAGCTCGGCGTCGTTGGGCACGAACGGCTCGCGGCCCCCTTGCTCGACGACCGGGTGGCGCCCCTCGCGGATGACGAGCGGCCCGCCGGGCGCCCCCATCATCGGGCGGACGTAGCGGTGCTTGGCCGCCGCCTCGGCGAAGGCGGCGAGAGCGTCGAGCGTGCCGACGGCGGCGGCGAGAGCGGTCAGGCCGCTGCCGGCGGCGGCGATCTCGGCGAGGAGCTTGCGGTACTCCTCGCGCTCCAGCGCCACCTGCCGCTCCTCGGCCGAGAGGATCTGCTCCTCCAGCTCCTTGATCTCGGGGGTGACGTAGCGCTCGGCGTTGACCAGCGTCTGCTTGCGGATGTAGTCGGCCGGCACCCGCGCCTCGTTGGCGCGCGTCACCTCCAGGTAGTAGCCGAAGACCCGGTTGTAGCGGATCTTGAGCGAGGCGATGCCGGTGCGCTCCCGCTCGCGCACCTCGAGGGCCAGGATGTGCCGCTTGCTGTCCTTGGCGAGCGAGCGGTAGCGGTCGAGTTCGGGATCGACGCCGGCGGCGACCACGCCGCCGCGCTCGAGGTCGGCGGCGGGCGCTTCCTCCAGGCGGCGGGCCAGCTCGGCGTGGAGCGGCGCGAGCGGGTCGGTCTCGGCCAGGGCGGCGAGGAGGGGCGCCGCGGCGCCGGCCAGCTCGGCGAAGAGCGCCGGCGCGGCGGCGAGGCCGTCGCGCAGGGCGGCCGCCTCGCGCGGCGCCAGCGTCCCCAGGACGGCGCGGGCGAGGAGCCGCTCGGGGTCGCCGAGGCGGGCCAAGTGCTCGCGCAGGCGTGCGCGGCGGCCGTGGTCGGCGAGCAGCTCCCCCACCGCCTCGTGGCGGGCGCCGATCGCCGCCGCGTCGCGCAGCGGCCGCCGCAGCCACTCGCGGAGGGCGCGCGCGCCGGGCGGGGTGACGGTGCGGTCGAGGACGCCGAGGAGGGTGCCGCGCCGGCGGCCGGGCCCTTCGAAGCGCTGGGAGCGGAAGACCTCCAGGTTGGCGAGCGTCGTGGCGTCGAGGACGAGGTGGTCGGCGGGCAGCGAGACGGCGAGGCCGCGCACGTGCTCCAGCGGGCTCTTCTGGGTGTCCTGGGCGTAGGCGAGGGCCTCGGCGGCGGCGCGCACCGCCGGCTCCCCCTCCTCCAGGCCGAAGCCGCGCAGGGTGGCGGCGCCGAACTGGCGCGCCAGCAGCTCGGCGCCGCGGCGGGCGTCGTAGCGCCGCTCCTCCGGCAGGTCGGTGCGGCAGGGGCACTCGCGCTCGACCCACTCGGCGACCTCGCGCGGCAGCGCGCCGTCCTCGACCAGCACCTCGCGCGGCCGGAAGAGGGCGAGGTCCTCGCGCGCCTCCTCGGCCGTGCGCCAGCGGCGGACGAAGAAGCGGCCGGTCGAGACGTCGAGGAAGGCGCCGGCGCCGCTCTCCACGCCGTCGCCGCCGCGCGCTCCCTCCCAGACGAGGCCGGCGAGGAGGTTCTCCTCCCGACTCTCGAGGAGCGCCGGGTCGGAGAGGGTGCCGGGCGTGACGACGCGCGTGACCGCGCGGCGCACCAGGCCCTTGGCCTGCGCGGGGTCCTCCACCTGGTCGCAGATCGCCACCTTGAGGCCGGCGGCGATGAGCTTGCCGAGGTAGCTCTCGAGCGCGTGGTGCGGCACGCCGCACATCGGCACCTCGCTCTCGGTGCCGCGGTGGCGGGCGGTGAGCTGGACCTCGAGGATCGGCGCGGCGCGCTGGGCGTCCTCATAGAACAGCTCGTAGAAGTCCCCCATGCGGAAGAGGAGGAGGGCGTCGGGGTGCGCCGCCTTCGCCTCCAGGTACTGCCGGAGCATGGGGGTGAGCGCGGCGGTGGGGGGCACGGGCCGAGTATAAGAGCCCGCCGCCGCGGCGGCGGGCCGGCGCCGCCTGCCTATACTGCGGCGTATGACGCAGGTCCCCGATCCCGCGGCGCCGGTCCTGGCGCTCGACGCCGGCTCGCCGACGGTGAGCGTGGCGCTCGGGCGCGACGGGGTGGTGCTGGCGGCGCGCTCGGAGGCGATCTCCCGCTCCTCGAAGCGGCTGCTCCAGATGATCGACGAGGTGCTCGCGGAGGCCGGCGTGGAGCGCGAAGGGCTGGGCGGGGTGGTCGCGCTGCGCGGGCCCGGCAGCTTCACCGGGCTGCGGGTGGGGTTGGCGACCGCGCTCGGGCTGCACCTGGCGCTCGGCGTGCCGGCGGCGGCGCTGCCGAGTTTGTTGGTCTTGGCCGGGTCTGCCTCTGGCCACTCGAGAACATCCTCTCGCTCCAACGTGGTGCTCGCCGCCGTGGACGCCTTGCGCGGCGAGTGGACGGTGCAGCCGTTCGCGGGCGACCCGCCGCGCGCGCTCGCCGAGGCGGAGACCGTGCCGGCGCCCGACCTCGCCGGCCGTGGCCCGGCGGCGATCGTCGGCTTCGGGATCGCTGCACTCGCCGCGCTCCCGAGCTGGCCGGCTGGCGACGATGCACCCCGCCTTCTCTCACCCGGCCCTCTCGCCCCGGTCGCCATCGAGCTTCTCCCTCGGCTCACTCTCGACTGGGACCCGGCGCTGCTCACCGATCCGCTCTACGCCCGCCCGCCGGCGGTGACCGCGCCGGCCGCTCCCGCGGCCCGGCGGCGGTAAACTTGCGCGCATGCTGGCGGCGTACGACGACCTCCCCGCCATCCGCCTTGCCGGCCAGGCCGACCTGTCGCGCATCGTCTGGCTGGAGGAGCACGCGTTCCCCGATCCCTGGCCGCCGGCGATCCTGGCGCACGAGCTGAGCCATCCGCGCTCGTTCATCCTGGTGGCCAGCCGCGCCGGCGCGCCGGCCACGGGGTACGTCTCGTTCCGCCAGGGCGTGGACGAGGCCGAGCTGCTGCGCCTGGCGGTCTCGGACGGCGAGCGGCGGCGGGGCGTCGGCCGGGCGCTAGTGCATGCCGGGCTCGACCGCCTGCGCGCCGCGCGCTTCTCGAGCTGCTTCCTGGAGGTGCGGCCCGACAACACGCCGGCGATCGCGCTCTACGAGTCGCTGGGCTTCGAGCCCAGCGGCCGCCGCCGCGCCTACTACCGCGACGGCTCCGATGCGCTGGTCTACGCGCTGGACCTCTAGGCGAACTGAACGGGTCGGCGGCCGGAGCCAGTAGGTTGAAGGACGGAACCCAGTCCATCGAGGCTCGAATTCAGTACATTGAGGCCCAAAATCAGTACGTCGAGGCCCGGCCTCAGTACGTTGCGGCCCGAAGTCAGTAATTCGAGGACAGAACCCAATGAATTCGCCGGGCCGACTCAGTACGTCGCGGACAGAGCTCAGTACATCGAGGCCCGACGCTCGTAATCCGAGGACAGGCGGGCGCGGCCCGGCCGCCGGTTCGTTGCTCCTCCCGGTCCCCGGTGCTATCCTGCCGGCGACCCGAGGCATGCTGAACCCGCCCTCCACGCTTCGCGCCACGGCCCGCTCCTGCGGCTGCGAGCGCAGGCCGGTGCGCCGGTGATCCGGGCACCCGCCCAAATCCTTCCACCCATCCCGGCGCCCGGCCCGGGCGCCCCAACCAAGACGAGGAGGCCGCCGACGATGTCGAGCCGCGACGACGTGCGCGAGGAGCTGCTGCAGACGGACGAGGAATTCCGCCGCTTGTACGAGGAGCACCAGGAGTACGAGCGGCGGCTCGCCGAGATCAACCACAAGTCGATGCTCTCCCAGGACGACGAGATCGAAGAGAAACGGATCAAGCTGCACAAGCTGACCCTCAAGGACCGCATGGAGAGCATCGTGCGCAGCCACCGCGAGTCGCGCGTTTCGGCCTAGCCGTTGCGCTTCGCCCGCGAGTCCCTCCCCTTCGTCCTCCCCTTCCTGCTGCTGGCGGGGGCGCTCGCCCTCCTCCGCCGCCCCGGCTGGGCCATCGCGGCCCTGGTCGTCGGCCTCCTCGTCCTGCTCTTCTTCCGCGACCCCGCGCGCCGCTTCGGCGGAGCCGCCGAGACGGTCATCGCGCCGGCCGACGGACTCGTCACTCTCGTCGACCACGTGGAAGACCCCGAGGTCGGCCCCGGCGCCTACCACCGCATCGTCACCTTCCTCTCGGTCTTCGACGTCCACACCCAGCGCACGCCGGTGTCCGGCGAGGTCGTCGTCTCGCGCTACACCCAGGGCCGCAAGGTGGCGGCCTTCAAACGCGACATCGACCGGATCAACCAGCGGCACCTGACCGTCATCCGGCGACCGAACGGCGATCTGGTCGGCGTCCGGCAGATCGCCGGCCTCCTGGCGCGGCGGGTGGTCTGTTATTTGAAGGAGGGGGAGCGCGTGGAGCGCGGCCAGTCGATGGGGCTCATCAAGTTCGGCTCGCGGGTGGACCTGCTGGTGCCCGAGGGCTACCGCGTGCTGGTGGCCAAAGGGGACCGGGTGCGCAACGGCGAGACGGCGATGGCCGAGCCGCCCGGGGGCGCGGGCGGATGATCGCTCCCGACCGCGAGCCGCCCGCGTACGGCGAAAACCGCCGCGCAACGCGCCGGCTGCGCCGCGTGCCCCGCCGCGGCGCCTATCTCCTCCCGAGTTTGTTCACGATCGGCAACATGCTGCTCGGCTTCTACGCCGTGGTGACGGGCCTGCGCGGCGACTTCACCCGCGCCGCGCTCATGGTTTTCACCGCCGCGGTGCTCGACAGCCTGGACGGCTGGATCGCGCGCCTGACCAATACCGAGAGCGAGTTCGGCAAGGAGTACGACTCGCTCGCCGACGTCGTCACCTTCGGCGCCACCCCCGCCCTCCTCGCCTACCTCTGGGGCTTCGCTGGCGACGGCGAGTGGGAGCGCGTCGGGTGGCTGGCGGCGGTCTTCTTCCTGGTCTGCACCGCCACCCGCCTCGCCCGCTTCAACGTACAGAAGAAGATCGTCGACGCGCGCTGGTTCGTCGGCCTGCCGACGCCGGCCGCGGCGGGGGCGATCTGCTCGATCCTCGTCTTCGCCCCCGACCCGGAGTGGCGCCCCTGGCTGGAGGCGCTGATGCTCGCGGCGCTGGTCCTGGTCGGCGCGCTGATGGTCTCGACGATCCGCTACCGCAGCCCGAAGCAGCTCGACCCGCGCCGCCGCTGGAGCTACCGGGTGCTCCTGCCGGTCGCTGCGGTGGTGCTGGTGCTGGCGCTCCACCCGCCGGCCACCTTCCTGGTGATGTCGGTGCTGTACACGCTCTCGGGGCCGCTCGTCTACCTCGCCGGCAAGCTCCGGCGCCGTCCGGCGCCGCCGGCTTTCGCACCCGCCGAAGCGGCCGAGGCGCCGGCCCTGCCGCCACCCCCCGAGCCCTGATGCGCTGCGCCATCGTTCACGCTACCGGCCTCCTCGGCAAGGAGCTGCGCGAGACGCTCGCGGCCCGCCCGGAGCTGACCGCCGTCGAGGTGCGCCTCCTCTCCGACGACCCCGAGGAGGTCGGCGCGCTGACCGAAGCGGCCGGCGAGCCGGCGCTCGTCCAGGCCTGGGACGCCGAAGCGCTCGACGGCATCGACATGGTGTTCTTCTGCGGCCCGGCGGCGGCGACCCGGCGGCTCCTGGCCGACCGCCCCGCTGGCGTCACCGCCACCGTCCTGTCGCTCGACGCCGCCGCCGAGGACGGCGTCCCGGTCGTCGCCGGGGTCAACAGCGCGGCCGCCGAGCGCGGCGCCGTCGTCCTCTCGCCGCACCCGGCGGTGATCCTCCTCGCGCACGTCCTCTGGCCGCTGCGCGCCGTCGGCGTCGAGGAGGCGGCGGCGACGCTGGTCCAGCCGGCCTCGATGCAGGGGCAGCCGGGGCTCGAGGAGGTGTTCGAGCAGACGCGCCAGATCGTGACGATGACCGCCCGCCGCCCGACGCCGATCTTCGGCCACCAGCTCGCTTTCAACCTCCTCCCCCACCCCGGGCCGCTCGAGCCGATCGCCGCCGAGCTCGCGGCCGTGCTGCGCGGCGAGCCCGTGGTGTCGCTCAACGTCGTGCAGGGCGGGGTCTTCCACTCTTTCGCGGCCAGTCTCTACCTGCGCTGCGCCGCCGACCCCGGCCCGAAGGCAATCCGCCGCGCGCTCGCCGAGCACCCGCAGATCGAGCTCGCCGACGACCCCAAGCGCCTGGGACCGATCGAAGTCCCCGGTAGCGACAAGGTCGTCGTCGGCGCCGTGCGCAAGGAGACCGGCGGCGCCGGCGGCTACTGGCTCTGGGCGGTGATGGACAACCTGACCCGCGGTGGCGCGGTCAACGCGGTCGAGATCGCCGCGGCGCTCGCCGCTTGACGGGCGATCAGGGCGCCAGCGGGAGAGAGACGCCGATCTCGGCGAGCGTCTGGAGAAGGCCGCGCAGCTCGGGGGAACAGATCCCGGGGCCCTGCGACGAGAGCGAGAACACGTTGTGCCGGAAGTTCTGCCCGTACCAGACGAGCTCGTAGTGGAAATCGAAGCGCTGTTGGAAGGGGCGCGGGTTGCAGCCGCCGCGCTGGGTCCCGATCTTGACGCTGGCGAGGGCGGCGTGGAGCGCCGCCATGCGCCCCGGCGGGATGGTCCCTCGCCGCACCTCCGCCGTTGCCGGCCCCGCTCCGAGCGGTCCGGGCCCGTCGTCGACGTTCTCCTGGTTGGTGAGGAGCGCGAGCCCTTTGGCGTCGCGGAAGACGGTGATGTCGCGCTCCAGAAAAATCGCGCGGCGGCAGTAGGCGGCGCCGAAATCGACGACGAAATCGGCACACCCGCTGTCGATGAGATGGAGCCGGATGAGCGGCTGGGGCGGCGCCGGCTGGGCGCCGAGCGCCGGTACGGCGGCGGCGAGTAGGGCGGCGAAGGAGAGGAGACGGCGGCTCGCGGTCATGCGGATCTCCGAGAAGTCGTAAGTTGTAAGGTCTACGCCCCTTCTCACCCGCGCGTCTACAGCAAGCTAGAATCGTCGAAACCGTAACTTGGGGCGTGCCCTGTCGGAGGCGAAGTGGCCGGCGACGAGCAGAAGGGGTTTTTCCACACGATGCCGGGCTGCATCACGGCCGTGGCGGGGCTGATCACGGCGGTCGGCGGCCTGATCGCCGTCCTGGCCAACGTGATCGGCCCGGGTCGCAACGGCGACGACAACCGCCCCGATCCGCCGCCGATCCACAGCGGCGGTCTCACGGCGGGGCCGGAGAATCTCGACCGCGATGAGCTGCGGAGCACGCAGCAGCAGCTCGAGGAGCTCAAGCGGCAGATGGCCGACAAGCTGGCGCGGGAGGAGGCGGAGTACGAGGAGGACGACGCCGGCTTCGCGGATCTCCCCCTCCAGCCGCCGAACGTCGCCGGCTACTGGCAGAGCCCGACTGGGCTCAATTACGGCATCGCACAGCAGGGCTCGTCCCTGACGATCCAGGAGAACACCCCGCTCCTCGGCGTCACCGCGGTCGGCCAAGGCGGGCTCCAAGGCGTGAACCTCTCCTTCACCATCACCACCGCCGCCGGCACCACCGGCGTGGCCCACCTCCAGCTCTCCCCAGACGGACGCCAGCTCGTCGGGCAGTACCGGGACAACGTCACCGGGGCGGTGGTGCCGTTGCAGCTGTTCCGGTAACGATAGGTCCCCCCCCGCCCCCCACTCCCGCGCGGGACGGATAGTGCCGCCTGAGATGCCGGGCCACCCGGCCCGCGAAGAGGCGCGCCCGCTGCGCGGGTCCTGGTTGGGACGGGTGGTGGCTGGTTAGCGGGCGCCGGCTTCGCCGCTAACGCACGGTGGCCCCCTAACCAGAACGCGCCGCTTCGCGGGCCTCTGGCCCGGCACATCACGCGGCGCCATGACTCGGATCTCTGAAGTGACGACGCCCCCACCCAAGAGGGGGCCAGACATGAGCAGGGGCTCCACCGCCGGGTCTAGGGCCCGCAGGTCTCTGGAGCGCCGGGCGCTCCGTCCGCTCCCCCTTGCCGTCTACCGTGCGAGGCGACGAAGGCAAGAGCGTGTTTGCCAGCAAGAGGCGTCTGCACCAGCACGCGTAGCGCGGACACAAAGGAGCGCCCGGCGCGGAGGAGAGCCTGCGGGACCCCACACCGGAACGGCCGCAGCAAGCAGAAGTTAGTTGTAGTTAGTGCCCTTCGCCCGGCTCGGTCACCCAACGCGCGACAAAGAAAACCACCGCCATCGCCGCATACCCCGCCGCCCATGGCCAAGCCGGCGCCAATGCGACGGCGGTGTCGCCCGGGGTCCAGCGGTAGGCGTGCAGCAAACCGGTCATGGCCAAGACCGCTGCCATGGCGCACCAGAGGGCGGCGGCTCCGAAGCGGCGCTCGATCACGCAGACGGTTGCGGCGGACATCAGCATCGCCGTCAGGATGAACCCCTGCTCCAGTGCGAAGGCGCCGTGCGCCCAGGTGTCGGTGCGTAGAAAAGCGTCGAGCAGTGCCGGCGTGAACTCCGGCCCTCCGGGCGCGCCGACGCCCGCCGCGCGCAGCCCGTTCTTGAGCATCAGCGCCCCCCACGCCGCCACCCCGGGCAGCAGCCCCATCACCACCGCCGGCGCGTGCTCGCGCGGCGTCGCCTGGAAGGCCTGGGCGGTGATCACCATGCCAATCCAGAGGACGATCGCCATCCCGGCGTCCACCGGCACCGCCCAGGCGATGTGCGCCAGCGTCCCCGAGAGCAGCACGACGGTGAAAAACGCCGCGTTGAGGACCGAGTAGCCGGCGCGGGCGCCGAGCGCCTTCCACCCGGGGTGGCCGATGTAGATCGTCGTCGGGAAGCACGAGCCGAAGAGCGCGGCGGCGATCGTGCCGACGCCGTTGACGGCGAGCGACGGCCGCGTCGCGTAGCTGTCTCCGGCCGCCTCCGCCGACTCGATGTTCTGCAGCGACCCCAGCACGTTGAAGAGCCCCATCGGCAGGATGACCGAGAGGTACGTCAGCGCGTGGCCGGCGGTGAGCGCCTCCCACAGCTCGCCGACGACCGGGATGGGCAGGAGGAGACGAGCGCCCGTCGCCGGCAGCGGCCCGCCGGGCGCGGCGCCGGTGAGCCAGGCCAGGAGCGTCCCCAGCGCCACCGCCACCAGCCCGCCGGGGATCCCCCCGCGGAAACGCACCCGCCCGAAGTAGACCAGGAGGATGACCGCCAGCGTCGTCAGCCCGACGAGCGGCCGGGCGTAGGTGCGGAAGAGGAAGCCGAGCGAGATGAAGGTCATCGCGATGCCGGCGAGGGTCGAAAGCAGCGCCGCCCGCGGCGTGGCGCGGCGGATGCGCTCGGCGACGAGGGCACCGAAGAGCTCGATCAGCCCCGAGCCCAGGCAGGCCACCAGCCCCGCCTGCCAGGCGACGCGCGCCGGGTCGGCGGCGCCGGCGGCCTCGGCGGCGAGCCGCGCCGGCAGCATGACCAAGAGGACGTAGGCGAAGAGCGAGACCGTGTTGATGCCGTAAGGGAGCGCGCAGACGTCGGCGCGCCCGGCGGCGCGCCCCAGCCGCACCGCCTGCCAGGCGTAGAAGAGGTTGCCGACCAGGAGCGAGACCGCCGCCCCCGGCAGCACGCGGCCGTAGATTAGCTCGCCGGGGAAGCCGAGGACGACGCGGCAGAGGGTGTCGATCAGCAGGAGCTGGACGAGGTTGTCGAGCGCCAGGCCGAAGAAGCCGTCGATGTCGCCGCGCACGAACCAGCGCATGAGCGGCGGCATCCTAATCCGCCGCGGCGGCTTCCGGTAGACTCCGCCCGCTCCGTCTGCCGCCGACCCCCCATGCGCCCCTTCACCCTGGACGAGCTGATCCTGCTGCCACAGGAGCAGGCGCTGCAGAAGCACTTCGACGGCCGCAACTGGGTCTACCTGCGCTGGCTCCTCCTGGTCTTCGCGCCGTTCGCGGTGGCGGGGACGGTCGAGTTCTACGAGGAGCGCGACCTGGCGACCGGGGTGTCGCTGGTCAACCTGGTCCTCATCAGCGCCCTCTTCCTGGCCCGCAACACGCGCTTCGTCGAGAGCAACTTCCGTTCGCTGTTGATCCCGTTCGTCGCCTTCCAGTGCCTGGCGCTGTCGCTCTACCTGGAGGGGCCGGCGAACACTCTCTTCATCAGCGCCCTGGCCTTCCCGCTGCTGGCGATCGGCTTCCGGTTGCGCCCCAAGGAGCACGTCCTCCTCGGCTTCCTCTTCTTCGTCTGCGCCGCGGTCACCAGCCCGCTGGGGCTGGGCCTCCTGTGGACCGAGGCGGTGAGCCTGCAGGCGATGGCCGGCGTGGCCTTCGCCAACCTGCTCAGCGCGACGATCGCGGTCGCGGTCACCCGCTCCCGCCGCCGCCGCTTCCTCGAGGCCTGGCGCATGCTGTCGCTGCGCGAGCGCGAGCGCTCGCGGCTGCGCGGCGAGATCGACGACGCGCGCAAGATCCAGCTCTCGATCCTGCCGCGCAGCGCGCCCGAGCTGCCGTGGCTCGACCTGGCGAGCGTCTCGCTGCCGGCCAAGGAGGTGGGCGGCGACTACTTCGACTTCTTCAAGCTCGACGGCGACTGCCTGGCGATCGTCGTCGGCGACGTCGCCGGGCACGGGGTGGCGAGCGGCCTCATGCTCTACGGCGTGCGCAGCTGCCTCTACATGCTGCGCGAGGATCTCTGCACCCCGCTGCCGGTCCTGGCGCGGCTCGACCGCATGGTGCGCGAGGCGGGCCCCAAGCGGATGCTGGTGACGCTGCAGGTCGGGATCGTGGACGCCACCGAGCGCCGGGTGACGGTGGCTAGCGCCGGCCACCCTCCGGCCCTTCACTGCGCGGCGGCGACCGGCGAGGTGACGGAGCTCGGCTCGAGCAGCCTGCCGCTCGGCACGCGGCTGGGCGCGGAGCCGCGCGAGCAGACGGTGGGGCTCGCCCCCGGCGACCTGCTCCTCTTCTACAGCGACGGCCTGCCGGAAGTGCTCGACCGCCACGGCGAGCACTACGGCGCCGAGCGCGTGGCGCGGGCGCTGCGTCGCGCGGCGGGCGCCGGCTCCGCCCGCCAGGTGCGCGACGCCCTCCTCAACAGCGTCGCCAACTTCAAGGGCGACGTCGAGCAGCCGGACGACCTGACGCTCGTGGTGGCGCGGGTCGGATGGTAGGCTTGGGGGATGATGCATCCCGCGAAGCTCTCGCTCCTAGCCTCCGTCCTCGCACTCCTCCTCCTGTCCGCGGCGCCGGCGGCGGCGCAGCCCGCCGCGAAGCGCGGCCCTTCCACCCCTGAAGAGCGCGCCAAGGCGGTCGAGCTGGTGCGCGTCCTCGAGACCGCGCCCTCCTCCCCGGAAGCGGCGCAGGGCCGGCAGTGGCTGGACACTTGGCTCGGCGAGATCCCCGACCTGACGGTCAAGTACTGCCTGAGCCTCTTCGGCGCGACGAAGGAGGCGGTGACCAAGGAGCTGCCCCGCGACCTGACGATGCAGCACGCCTATTCGGGCGCCGCCTACCTCATCCAAAATCCCGGCACGGGCGCCGGCCAGACCGAGACCCTCGTCGCCGGCCTCCAGGGCACGCTCCGGGCCTATCAGGCGCTCAAGGCTGAGAAGTCCCCCGACACCTACCCGCTCCTCGAAGCGCTGCTAGAAAAAGACCGCGCCGGCACCCTCGACGTGCACGTCCGCACCTACGGCCGCAACTGCCGCTGAGGAGGTCCGGCGCTCGCATTACCGTGGTAATGTAGAGCGTATGGCACTCGCACGCTCGAAGCTCACCGCACAGGGGCAGATCTCCGTTCCGGCCGAGGTCCGTCGCAAGCTCGGCGTCGGCCCGGGCTCCGTTCTCGAATGGGACGAAGAGGGTGGTGCGGTGGTGGTGCGCCGGTCGGGGAAATACACCTTCGAGGACGTTCACGCTGCCCTGTTTCCCAACGGCCCGCCGCCGCCGCGGAGTCTCGAGGAGCTGAAGGAGGGAATCCGGCGGTACGTGCGGAAGCGGCATGCGCGCCGTTGACACCAACGTCCTAGTCCGCCTCGCCACCGGCGACGATGCCAAGCAGATGGCTGCGGCGGAGGAATTCGTTGCCAAGGGGGCCTGGGTCTCCCACCTCGTGCTCGCCGAAACGATCTGGGTGCTCTCGACCGTCTACCGGCTAGGCGCCGTCGAGATCGGAACCGCGGTCGAGATGTTCCTCGACCACAACGACCTGACGCTCCAAGATGCCGACGCCGTCACCGCGGCGCTCGCGCACTATCGCAGGAAGCCGGCGCTTGGGTTCTCCGACTGCCTGGTGCTCGAAGTGGCGCGCAAGGCGGGCCACCTACCCCTTGGCACCTTCGACCGCGAGCTCGGAAAACTCGCCGGCGCCGAAAGGCTCTGAATGTTGTCTAACGCCAGCCGGGAAGCGGTGCGGCCGAGCGTCACCGCTGATTTGTCAGCCCTCTATATGACACTCCACTGCTGTCGCCGTAACACCATCGCTTGGCTCGGCATACCGGCCTCCGGGACAACTCGGCCGACTTACTCTATGGACATCCAATTCCTCAAGACTCCTGAATTCGCCAGCATTACATTCTGACGAGTGCCCAGCATGACGGAGCCCTCTAGACATAGCAGCCAATTGTCAACAGGACAGCTACTCTATGGAGAAAACGCACACCATCCTTGTTGCGGATGATAGCGTAACGATTCAAAAGGTTCTCGAGCTGACCTTTATGGATGAACCATATGAGGTAATCTCGGTTGGTGATGGCGTAAGAGCCCGTGAGGAGATTGCTAAATATAAGCCTAGCATTGTCCTAGCCGACGTCCACATGCCAGGCCAAAACGGATACGAGGTCTGCCGGCAGACCAAGGAGCTCTGGCCAAATACACCAGTGCTTCTCCTCGTAGGCGTTTTTGAGCCTTTCGATGAGATCAAGTATCGAGCATGTGGGGCAGATGGCGTCATAGAAAAGCCCTTTGACTCACAAGATGCCCTTCGCATGGTTGAGACTCTCATTCTCGGGGGCCATTTAGTTAAGCCGCTGCTCTTCTCGTCACGGAGGATCGTTCACGGGCCTGTCACGAAAGAGGAGGTGGCACACCCGGGCCGTGACGCTGGGCTGAAGGTCTTCCTTTGCCATGCGTCTCAGGACAGACCGATCGTGCATGAGCTACATCGGAAGCTTCGAATCAGCAGATTTCTCCCATGGATGGATGGGGAGGATATTCTCCCCGGACAAGACTGGAACTTGGCCATTAGACGCGCTCTACGAGAAAGCGACGCGGTCGTAGTTTGTTTATCGAAAGCTGCACTAACGAAGGCCGGCTATGTGCAAAGGGAGATCGCATTTGCACTTGACCTTCTTGCCGAGCAACCAGAGGGCTCTATCTTTCTGATCCCATTAAAGCTAGAAGAGTGCGAAATCCCTGAGCGTCTGAAGCATCTGCAGTTCGCTCGTTTCTATGACGATAAGGGTTTCGGAAGGCTCGTTGCAGCTTTGGAGGAACGGTCGAGAGAACCTTCAGTTGCGATCGCGGGATCACTAGCCCGTACACCAAGCCCGCCGCTGGGACCGTTGGCTGTTCACGACAACTCGGAGCTCCGCGCCTCGGACTGCATGATGTGGCAGTCGCGGGTCACCGGAAGCCTGAGCGGCCTCGTAGTTCGCGCCGGCCACCCGATGATCACGAACCGCACACGGGAAGCGTGGAGTGAGTTGAAGGAACGGATCCACTCCGCTCAGCGCACCCGCACGGCCTTAGCGTAGTGCTCGCGGAACTCCCTCAGCGCCTGCTCCACCCAGCTCTTGTCGGCCCCGCTCTGATTCTCCGGCCGCGCCTCCAGCTGCTCCACCGCTGCAAGGTAGAAAGGATCGAGCTCGACGGGCTCGGGTGGGCGCGGGTCCCTCGGCGTGCCGACGCCGTTCGGCCTACCCCGGCTCCGACGACGGCGCCGCCGGGCTCTCGAGGCTTCTCGCGCCGCCGCGGGCCAGGTAGTCCTCTACGAGAATCAGACGTTCCTTGCCGGCGCGCTGGATGATGGCGACGAGGGACGTCATCGTCGTCACCTCCTCGAGCTGCTCGTCGACGAACCAGTCGAGGAAGCGGCGGGCGATGTGGTTCTTCTCCTTGACCGCCAGCTCCAGCAGGTCGTAGATCTGCTGCGTCACCTGCTTCTCCCAGTCCACCGCGAGCTGCACCGCCTCCTCGGCCGACGCGAAGTCGCAGCGGGCGCGCGGGATCTCGGGGATGTCCACCCGGCCGCCAACGTCGACGATGAACTTGACGAACTTCATCGCGTGGTCGCGCTCCTCCTCGGACTGGCGGTAGAAGAACTGGGCGAGCTGCGGCAGCACCTCGGCGTCGAAGTAGCTGGCCAGCGCCACGTACTGGAGCGAAGCCCCCATCTCGTGGCCGATCTGGCCGTTGAACGCGTCGATCAGCTTCTGGCTTGCGAGCATCTCTCGTCTCCCTCCCTGCGCGGCGGCCGGATCGGCCGCGTACGCCCATTCTAACGGCGCGCTGGAAGAGCGCCGCCGGCTGTTTCTGTTGCAGGATGAGGGCCGAGGACCGCGAACCCCGCTGGTATACTGCCGGCGGGCCGTTCGGGCGGTCCTCCCGGCCCCGCGCACCCACACCAGCCCCCAGGAGGCACCACTCTCTCGATGGCCAGCGCCGAGCCGCAGTCCCCTCCCTATCACCGCGTCGTCGTCCTCGGCTCCGGCCCTGCCGGGCTGACCGCCGCGCTCTACGCCGCCCGCGCCGACCTGGCGCCCCTGGTCCTCGAAGGGAACCAGCCGGGCGGGCAGCTCACCATCACCACCGACGTCGAGAACTACCCCGGCTTCCCCGAAGGGATCATGGGCCCCGAGCTGATGGAGAAGATGCGCGATCAGGCGCGTCGCTTCGGGGCGCTCTCGAAGTGGGAGCAGGTCGTGGAAGTCGATTTCGACCGCCGTCCCTTCACCGTCCGCACCGACGAGGCGACCTACCGCGCCGGCTCCGTGATCATCGCCACCGGCGCCACCGCCAAGCTCATGGGGCTGCGCGCCGAGGCCGAGCTCATGGGCTACGGCGTCTCGGCCTGCGCCACCTGCGACGGCTTCTTCTTCCGCGACAAGGAGATCGTCGTCGTCGGCGGCGGCGACTCGGCGATGGAGGAGGCGACCTACCTCACCAAGTTCGCCAGCAAGGTGACGGTCATCCACCGCCGCGACGAGCTGCGGGCCTCGAAGATCATGCAGGACCGCGCCTTCGCCAACCCCAAGATCTCCTGGATCTGGAACAGCCTGGTCACCGACATCGTGGGGAGCCGCGAGGGCGGGGTCGTGGCCGTCAAGCTGCACAACCGCAAGACCGGCGAGGACAGCGAGCTCCCGACCCAGGGCGTCTTCCTCGCCATCGGCCACAAGCCGAACACCGACATCTTCCGCGGCAAGCTGGAGATGAACGAGGTCGGCTACATCCGGGTGCAGGAGCCCTCCACCCGCACCAACGTCCCCGGCGTCTTCGCCTCCGGCGACGCCGCCGATTCGATCTACCGCCAGGCGGTGACCGCCGCCGGCACCGGCTGCCGCGCGGCGATCGACGCCGAGCGCTGGCTCGAGGAGCAGCACGACTGATGTCGAACCGCCGTCCCACGACGCTCGGAGAGCTCAGGGCCTCCGGCTACCGCCCGCGCACCGTCAAGCGCGAGCTGCGCGACAACCTGCGCGCCCGCCTCGCCGCCGGCGGCCCGCTCTTCCCCGGCATCTTGGGCTACGACCGCACGGTGATCCCCGGCGTCGTCAACGCCCTCCTCGCCGAGCACGACTTCATCCTCCTCGGGCTGCGCGGGCAGGCCAAGACGCGCATCCTGCGCGCCCTTGTCACCCTGCTCGACGAGGCGGTCCCCGTCCTCGCCGGTACCGAGCTCAACGACGACCCGCTGGCGCCGATCTCGACGCACGGCAAGCGCATCGTGGCCGAGGCCGGCGACGAGGCGCCGGTCGAGTGGCTGGGGCGGGAGGAGCGCTACAACGAGAAGCTGGCGACGCCGGACGTCTCGATCGCCGACCTCCTGGGCGACATCGACCCGATCAAGGCCGCCACCCGCCGCCTGACCTTCGCCGACCCGGAGGTCATCCACTTCGGCATCGTGCCGCGCACCAACCGCGGCATCTTCGCCATCAACGAGCTACCCGACCTGGCGCCGCGCATCCAGGTCGGCCTGTTCAACCTGCTCGAAGAGCGCGACCTCCAGATCCGCGGCTTCCCGGTGCGCATCCCGCTCGACCTGCTGATGGTCTTCTCGGCCAACCCGGAGGACTACACCAACCGCGGCTCGATCATCACGCCGCTCAAGGACCGCATCTCCTCGCAGATCCTCACCCACTACCCGCCGAGCCGCGAGGTGGCCGCCGACATCACCCGCCAGGAGGCCTGGACCGAGCGCGACCAGCCGGGGGTGTCGATCCCCGAAGAGGCGCGGCTGCTCATCGAAGAGATCGGCTTCGCGGCGCGCGAGAGCGACCTCGTGGACCAGTCGTCGGGGGTGTCGGCACGGGTCTCGATCTCGGCGATGGAGCTGCTGGTCTCGAACCTCGAGCGGCGCGCGCTCGGCACCGGCGACCGGCCGGTGACGCCCCGCCTCTGCGACTTCCACATGCTGCTGCCGGCGATCACCGGCAAGGTGGAGATGGTCTACGAGGGGGAGCAGCAGGGGGCGGAGGTGGTGGCGCGGCGGCTGATCGGCCAGGCGGTCAAGAAGCTCTTCGAGGGCCGCTTCCCGGAGGTGACCAAGGAGGTCGGTAGCGGCGGCGAGGACGACCGCGGCCCCTACGCGCCGATCGTCCGCTGGTTCGCCGAGGGCAACGAGGTGACGATCGCCGACGAGCAGCCCTTCGCCGACTACGAGCGGGAGCTCAAGCGCGTGCCGGGCCTCTGGGACCTGGCGGGCCGCTACGGCAACGGCAAGGCGCGCGAGGAGCAGGCCTGGGCGGCCGAGATGGTCCTCGAAGGCCTCCACCAGCACTTGAAGCTCGCCCGCCACGACCTCGACAGCCAGGTGAGCTACAAGGAGATGATCAAGTTCCAGCTCCTGAAGCCGCGGCGCACGGGAGGGGGGCGGGGGGACGTGAACTAACGCTACCCTCTTGTCACCCCCTCCGGCGCTGTGCTATGAGAAGCACATACAGGAACTCTGACAAGGAGGAGCTATGGCTGACAAACCGGACAAGGCCGCTTCCAAGCAACTCGTACCGGTCCGCCTGGTGCGCGAGCGTAAGCCAGGGGCGAAGGGGGGCGCGGCGCGGCTCTGGGTGAAAGAGCCGGAGAGCCAGGTCGAGGATCCCAGCCTGCTCGCCGCCCGGCTCTGCAGCTGCAGCGATGTCTGCCTCGCGGTCATCGAAGACCGCTGAGGCCCGGCGGCTGCGGAAGCCGTCCGTGCAGTACAAGGCGTCTTACTACACCCGTGCGGTCGTGGATGGGCCGTGGACGCTGCTCTTCAACGGCGTCACCTCCGGCCTCATGCGGCTGCCGCGCGACCTGAGCGACGAGGTCGCGCCCTTCCTCGGTCCGCCCCGCTCGAACGCCGCGGGCCGGGGCCTCGCCGAGTGGGACCCTCCTCACTTCGCGGTCGACCAGCTTCCCCCTGCCCTGCGCGAGGTCTTCCCGGAGTTCGTGCGCGGCCGCTTCTTCGTGCCCGCGGACGAGGACGAGATCGCGTTCCTCCGCCGGCGCAACGAGTTCACGCGCCGCAACGATCCTTTCCTCGTCACCATCACGACGACGCTCGACTGCAATTTCGACTGCTACTACTGCTACGAGGACAAGTCGCCGGTCTATCTCAGCCGCGAGCGTTGCGACCAGATCCTCGCCTACGTCGCGCGACAGATCGAGGCCAAAGGGCACGCCAAGCTGTACACCGACTGGTACGGCGGCGAGCCGATGCTCAACCCCGACGCGATCGAGTACTTCTCGGCCCGCGCCATCGACTTCTGCGAGCGCAAGGGAATCGGCTACAGCTCAGCCATGATCTCCAACGGCACGCACTGGCCGGAGGACGCGAGCGGCTTCGCCCGGCGCAACCGACTCAACCACGTACAGATCACGCTAGACGGCCCGGCGCGCCACCACAACGCGCGCCGCGGCTTCAAGCCGGGGCACGAGCAGGAGGAGACCTCCTTCGACGTCGTCGTGGCGACGATCGACCGGCTGCTGGGGAGCACCAGGATCTACCTGCGGATCAACGTCGATCCCGGCGTCGGCCGCGCCGCCTTGGAGCTGGTGGACCTCTTTGTGGACCACGGATGGCTGGCGCCCGGGGCGCGACTCTACCCGTACCTCGCGCCGATCGGTCCGATGACCGAGCACTGCGGCTTCATCGGCGCCTCCGAGAAGTTCCAGCGCTTCCAGGACGACTTCGAGGAGATCAAGCGCGAGTTCCAGCGGCTGGTGGCGGCCCACATGGACCCCAAGGGCCTCGAACACCTGCAGATCTACCCCGCCACGCGCCGGATGAATTGCGCCGCGGTGGGCGACAACAGCGTGGTCTTCGGTCCCGACGGGATGATGTACAAGTGCGGGCTCGACGTCGGCATCGCCGAGCGCGCTTTCGACACCCTGCCGCCGGTGAACGACGGCCCGCCGCTCGAGCGCCGCGGTTCCCCGTTCGTCATTCTCAAAGAGACGCCCGCGGTCGGAAGCAAGGCCCACCCCTACCATGCGTACGACCCCTTCACCCACGAACGGTGCAGCCAGTGCCAGTACCTGCCGATCTGCATGGGAGGGTGTCCGAAGACCCAGTTCGAAGGCAACGACTTCTATCTCGCCCGCCGCAGCGCTTACTGGGAAAACAACTTCGACGACTTGATCCGGGTCTACGCCGAGGGCGCGGCGGCCGGCGGTTGAGCCCTCATTCGCTGCGCAGCGTCGCGGCCGGGTCGATGCGGCTCGCCCGCCGGGCGGGGAGATAGCCGGCGGCCAGGCAGGCGAGGACCAGCAGGAGAGCGGCGGCCGTCAGGCCCGGCGGGTCGATCGTCGCCGCGCCGTAGAGCGACCCTGCGAGGAGCCGCCCGGCCGCCAGGGCGCCGACCGCGCCCATTGCCACGCCGGCGAGCGCCAGCGCGAGCGTGCGGCGCAAGGCCCATCGCCGAATCGTCCGGCGGTCGGCGCCCACCGCCATGCGGACCGCGATGTCGTGGCGGCGCCGAGCGATGCCGTAGGCCATCACTCCGTACGTGCCGATCAGAGCGAGGAGCAGGGCGACGCCGGCGCAGAGCCCGACGAGCAGGGCGCGGGAGCGCGGACCGAACCGCGAGCGGTCGACCAGCTCCTCGAGGTCGGCCGCCGCCGGCAGGGGAAGCGCCGGATCGAGCCGGCGAAGCGTCCGGCGCACCGTCGGAGCGTAGTCCAGAGGCCGTCCGCCGACACGGACGAGCGCCGCGAACGTGGTGGCGGGCCCCTGGCTCCAGGGCTGGACCATCAGCTCGCCCGGCTCTTCGGCGACGCCTTGCTGCCGCGCGTCGCCGAACACCCCCTCGACCCGAAAGTCCTGCTCGCGCATCCTGACCCGTGCCCCGACCGCGCTCCTGCCGGGCCAGTGCCGCCGGGCGAGGGTGCGATTGACCATCACCAGCCGGTGCGCGCCGGGAGGCGACACGCCGTCGAAGACCCGGCCGGCGAGAACGGGGATGCGCAGCAGACGGAAGTAGCCCGGGGTGACGAACTGCATCAACGCGCTCGGCCCTTGTGTCCACTCGCCTGACGCAGTGTCCTCGCCGACAACGCGGAAGCCCCACACCTCGGCCGGCCCCGTTAGCGGCAGACGGCTGGTCAGTGCCGCGGCGCTCACCCCGGGCAGAGCCGCGAGGTCCGCGAGGAGCCGCGCCGCGATCTCACCGCGCCGAATCTCGTCCGGGTAGCTCCAGGCGGGCAGACGCACCTCCTGGACCAGGACGTGACGCGCGTCGAACCCCGGGTCGACCGCCTCCAGCCGGAGCCAGCTGGCCACAAGCGTCAGCGCGCCGGCGGTGAGGATCAGGGCGAGCGCCACCTCGACCACCACCAACGCATCCTGTGCGAGACGCACGAGGCGGCGCTCGGCGAGCGCTGTACGGGGCGCCGCGCCGGGAGCGAAGACAACCGGCAGGACGCCACCGACCAGCATGGCGCCAAGGCCGGCCGCGAAGGCGAAGAGCACGACACCGCGATCGGCTCCGATCGTCTCGAGGCGCGGCAGCTCGGCGGCGAGCAACGACGGGAGCGCGCGCCGCGCTAGCATCGCGAGGGCGAGCCCGCCGGCACCACCGCAAAGCGCGAGGGCGAACATCTCGAGACCGCTCTGGCGGAGGAGCTGCCAGCGGCTCGCACCGATGGCGAGCCGCAGCGCCACGTCGCTCCGCCGCTCCAGCGCCTGGGCGAGCAGCAGGTGGGCGAGATTCACGCAGGCAACTAGGAGCACCACGCCTGCCGCCGCCGCCAGGAGGCCGAGGAGGCGCCGGCTGTCGCCGGTCACGGTCTCGAGCAGCGGCACCAGGCGCACGCCGCGGTCGGAGTTGGTCTCCGGATAGCGGGCGGCGAGCGCGGACGCGAGCCTGTCGACTTCGGCCTGCGCCGCTGCCACCGTCGTTCTGGGCGCCAGCCGTCCGATCGCTGCGTAGGCTAGCTCGTCTCGGTGGGCGAGATCGGCGGCGCTCGGCGCCGCCGGAACCCAGAGGCGATGCTCGCGCCCGGGGAGGGCGAAACCGGCGGGCATCACGCCGAGGACGACGTGTTGCTGCCCGTCCAGTCGCAACGTCTTTCCGACGATCCTCTCGTCCGCTCCGAAGGCGCTTCTCCACAGCTCGTGCGCCAGGATCACCAACCGCTCCCGCCGCGCGACCTCCCGCCGGTCGAAAGAGCGACCGAGCGCAGGCGCGACTCCGAGGACCGCGAGCAAGTCGGCGTCGATCTTCGCCGCGGCGACCTCCAGCGGCTCCCCGGCCCCCTCGAGGACCGCCGTGTGCTCCAGGTAGAGCCCGATCCCGCGCAACGCGCGGCTGCCTTGCCGCCAGTCGGCGGCGTCGAGGTGGGAGACAGGAAGCCGGTTCCACAGCGCCGCGAGACGGGGGTTGGGCGACTCCTGCAGCGCACCCTGGGTGGCATAGAGACGCACGAGGCGCGCAGCGCCCGGATAGGCGAGGGGCGAAAGGACGCCACGGACGACGGTGAATGCCGTCGTGACCGCCCCGACGCCGACGGCGAGGGTGATAATGGCTGTGACGGTGACCAGCGGGTTCCGCCGGAGCTGCCGCACCGCCTGGCGTGTCTCGTGCCACATTTCTCGCACCGCACGGCGCGGTTGGCTGAATCGCCGTGCCGCCGTATCCTAAAGGCGATGCGCCACTCCTACCGCTGGCTCGACCCGCAGCTCCTGCAGGAGATCCTCGCCGGGCTCCCGCTGCTGCGGCTGTTCAACCAGCTCCTCCTCGCCTCGGGCGGCGACGTCGAGGAGGCGATGGAGTGGATGCGGCAGCTCCAGCAGCAGGGGTACATCTCGGAAGCCGTGGACCTGGAGGCTTTCTTCGCCAGCCTGGAGGAGCAGCAGCTCCTCGAGCGCGATGCCGCGGGGGGCTTGCAGATGACCGGCGCCGGCGAGCGGCAGATCCGGCGCAGCGCCTTCGAGGAGATCTTCGGCAGCCTCGAGCGGGCCGGGCCCGGCTACCACCCGGTGCAGAACGCCGGCGAGGGGATCGAGCGCCTCCCCGAGACCCGCCCCTACGCCTTCGGCGACGACCTCCACCTGCTCGACGCCTCGCGCTCGCTGCAGAACGCCATGCGCCGCACCCACGGCGACCTGGCGCTCGCCGAGGAGGACCTGGAGATCCACGAGACCGAGCACCTGACCTCCTGCGCGACGGTCGTGGCGATCGACGTCAGCCACTCGATGGTGCTCTACGGCGAGGACCGCATCACGCCGGCCAAGACGGTGGCGCTGGCGCTGACCGAGCTGATCACCACGAAGTACCCCAAGGACCACCTCGGGGTGATCCTCTTCGGCGACCGCGCCGAGCGCGTGGACCTCTCGGACATCCCCTACATCCAAGCGGGCCCCTTCCACACCAACACCCGTGAGGCGCTGCAGCTGGGGCGCAGCCTCCTCGCGCGCCAGAAGCAGCCGAACAAGCAGATCTTCCTCATCACCGACGGCAAGCCCTCGGCGATCACCGACGGCAACCGGATCTACAAGAACCCCTTCGGCCTCGACATGAGGATCGTCAACCTGACGCTCGAGGAGGCCGACCTCTGCCGCCGGCAGAAGGTGGTCGTCACGACGTTCATGCTGGCGACCGACCCGATGCTCACCGAGTTCGTCGAGAAGCTCACCAAGGTCAACCGCGGCCGCGCCTACTTCGCCTCGCCGTACAATCTCGGCGAGTTCATCCTGGCGGACTACATCCGCAACCGCCGGCGGAGGGTGCATTGAGCAAGCTTGCGCGGCTCCTGGTTCTCGGGCTCGTCCTCGCCGGCTGCGGCGGCGATGACGAGGCCGAGCCCGCCGCCGCCGGGCCGCCGCTCGACGCCTGCCAGCTCTTCGGGCCGAACGACGCCAAGGTGGTGCTCAAGGACAACGTCGGGCTGATGCAGAGCATGGCGGAGGACGCGATGGGGCGCGACCTCACGGTCTGCGCCTACTCGGCGGGCTACACTCCGCCCGACATCGCCAGCCTCAAGATCCACCGCCACCGCTCGGCGGAGCGTGCCGAGGGGACGCTCGATTCCGTCGCCTCGACGCTGCGCGGCCGCGAGGTCCCCGGGCTCGGCGACGGCGCCGTCTGGGTGGAGCGGATGGGGCAGCTCCACGTGCGGCGCGGCGCCCTCCAGCTCACGGTCACCGTCCAGGCGCCGCAGGTGCCCGACCCGTTCGCCGCCGCGCGCGGGATCGCCGAGACGGCCCTCTCCCGCCTCCCCGCCGCTTCGTGACCGGCGCCGCGGCGCTGCTGGCCGCGCTTGCGCTCGACCTCGCGCTCCTCGTCCCGCCGCGGCCGGCGGTGCCCCCGTCGATCGCGGATGAGATCACCGTCACCGCGACCCGCACGCCGGCGCGCCTCGGCGAGACGGCGGCGAGCGTGACGGTGCTCTCGGCCGAGGAGCTGGCGGCCACCGCCGCGCCGGCGCTCGACGACGCCCTCCGCCAGGTGCCCGGCTTCTCCCTCTTCCGCCGCAGCGGCAGCCGTTTCGCCAACCCGACCGCGCAGGGGGCCTCGCTGCGCGGCCTTGGCGGCAGCGGCGCGAGCCGCGCCCTCGTGCTCGACGACGGCGTGCCGCTCAACGACCCTTTCGGCGGATGGATCTACTGGGGCCGCGTCCCGCGGACCGCGGTCGAGAGGATCGAGGTGGTCCGCGGGGGCGTATCCGACCTCTACGGCAGCGCCGCCCTCGGGGGCGCGCTCCAGATGGTGCGCCGCGCTCCGGCTGAGCCTTTCGCGCTCACAGCGGAGTCCTCCTACGGATCGCAAGCGACGCCCGAGGCGTCTTTCTCCGCCTCGCGGGGTCACGACGGCTGGGGCGCCGTCCTTTCCGGAGAAGCCTTCCGGACCGACGGGTACGTCCTCGTGGACGAGCGGGAGCGCGGGCCGGTGGACACGCGCGCCGCTTCACGTCACGCGACCGTGGATCTCACCGTCGAGCGTCGGGGCGACGCCTCGCGCCTCTTCCTGCGGGGCTCGCGGTTCGAGGAATCGCGCGACAACGGGACCCCGATGCAGGAAAACGACACGGAGACGAATCACGTTGCCGCCGGTGGGGACGGGAGGCTGGGCCCGGGAGTGGTGACCGCCCGCGCCTACGTCACCGACCAGGAGTTCCATCAGAGCTTCTCGGCCGTCGCGGCGGACCGGAATTCCGAACGGTTGACGCGTCTGCAGAGGGTGCCGTCGGCCGCCGCCGGCGCCGCGTTGCAGTGGACCGGCGCCATGCACCCGAAGCATCTCGTCGTCGCCGGAGTGGAGGCGAGGCAGGTCCGCGGCGAGAGCCGCGAGGAGATCCTCGGCGACTCCGGTTCGACCTGGGTGGAGGCGGGCGGCCGCGAGCGGACCGGTTCGGTCTTCCTCGAAGACGTCATCACGGCGAGCCCCCGCTGGACGCTCACGGCCGGCGTGCGCCTGGATCGGTGGTGGAACGACGATGGCCGCTCGGTGTCGCGGGCTTCGCGCGAGGCTCCCCGCGCTCTCACGCGTCTGCCCGACCGCGCGGAGACGGCCTGGAGCCCCCGCCTTTCCGCGCTCCACCGCGTTTCCGGCGTGATCTCCCTCACCGCTTCGGCCTACCGATCTTTTCGCGCCCCCACCCTCAACGAGCTCTACCGGACCTTTCGCGTCGGCAACGCGCTGACCCTGGCCAACGAGGCGCTCGATCCCGAGCGGTCGAG
>DATLOC010000002.1:0-27701 GCA_035536455.1 Thermoanaerobaculia bacterium
CGCTTGGCCATGTAGTTGGCGTTGAGGATGGCGACCTGCGTGGCGCGCTTCAGGCCGTCGGCGCCCATGAGGGCGATGTAGACCCAGGGGATGGTCAGGATGCTGGGGCTGCCGTACGGTGCGGCGGACACGGCGCCGATCGCCTGCTTCGTGCCCAGGCCGGTGACGACGTGCCCGGGAAGGAAGGGCGCCAGATGTTTCGCCACCCCGATCGGCCCCATCCCCGGCCCGCCGCCGCCGTGCGGGATGCAGAAGGTCTTGTGCAGGTTCAGGTGGCAGACGTCGGCGCTGTACTCGGCCGGCCGGCAGAGCCCCACCTGCGCGTTCATGTTGGCGCCGTCCATGTAGACCTGGCCGCCGTGGCTATGGACGATGGCGCAGACCTCGCGGATCCCCTCCTCGAAGACGCCGTGGGTCGAGGGGTAGGTGACCATCAGCGCCGCGAGCCGCTCGGCGTGCTGCGCCGCCTTGGCCTCCAGGTCGGCGTGCTCCACGTTGCCCTGCGCGTCGCAGGCGACCGGCACGACCTTCATGCCGGCCATCACGGCAGAGGCCGGGTTGGTGCCGTGCGCCGAGACCGGGATCAAGCAGACGTCGCGCTCCCCTTCGCCGCGGTCCCTGTGGTAGGCGCGGATGACGAGGAGCCCCGCGAGCTCCCCCTGCGACCCCGCATTCGGCTGCAGCGAGCAGGCCGCGAAGCCGGTGATCTCGCACAGCCACCGCTCGAGCGAGGCGAAGAGCTCGGCGTACCCGGCAGCCTGCTCGACAGGCGCGAAGGGGTGGATGGCGTTCCACTCCGACCAGGAGAGCGGCACCATCTCGGTCGTGGCGTTGAGCTTCATCGTGCACGAGCCGAGCGGGATCATCGAGTGCGCGAGCGACAGGTCGCGCCCCTCGAGGCGCTTGATGTAGCGCAGCATCTCGTGCTCGGTGTGGTAGCGGCGGAAGACCGGGTGGGTCAGGATGTCGGAGGCGCGGGCGTGCGGCGCCAAGAAGTCGAGGGGCGCCGCCGCCGCCAGCTCGATCGGGTCCAGGTCCTTGCCGGCGCGCGGCCCTTCGCCGGCGAAGACCGCGAGGAGCTTGCGCAGGTCCTCCTCGGTCGTCGCCTCATCGACCGCGACGCCCACCGCGTCGTCCGCGAGGAGCCGCAGGTTCATGCCCCGCTTCCGCGCCGCCGCCACGATCTCGGCCGCCGGCCGCCGCGGCGTGCCCACCCGCAGGGTGTCGAAGAAGGGCTCGGCGGGGAGCGTGTAGCCGTGCCGGCGGAGCCCCTCGGCGAGGGCCGCCGCCAGCGCGTGGACGCGGCGGGCGATGGCGCGCAGCCCGTCGGGGCCGTGGTAGACGGCGTAGAAGCCGGCCATCACCGCCAGCAGCACCTGCGCCGTGCAGATGTTGCTCGTCGCCTTCTCGCGCCGGATGTGCTGCTCGCGCGTCTGCATCGCCATTCGGTAGGCGGTCTTGCCGGTGCGGTCGCGCGAGACGCCGATGATCCGCCCCGGGATCAGGCGCTTGAGCTCCTCGCGCGTCGAGAGGTAGGCGGCGTGCGGGCCGCCGTAGCCGAGCGGCACGCCGAAGCGCTGCGCGCTCCCCACCGCCACGTCGGCCCCGAACTCGCCGGGCGGGCGCAGGAGGGCCAGCGCCAGCAGATCGGCCGCCGCGACGAAGAGCGCGCCGGCGGCGCGCGCCCGCGCGGCGAGCGGCGCGTAGTCGGCGATGCGGCCGTCGGTCGCCGGGTACTGGACGAGGACGCCGAAGACGCCGTCGAGGTCGGCGGCGGCCGGGTCGCCGACCCGCACCTCGATGCCCGCCGCCTCGGCGCGGGTGCGCACCACCGCGATCGTCTGCGGATGGCAGTCGGCGGCCACCCAGAAGACGTCCCCCGGCGCCTTCGCGGCGGCGCGGCAGAGGTGCATCGCCTCCGCCGCCGCCGTCGCCTCGTCGAGGAGCGAGGCGTTGGCGACCGGCAGGCCGGTCAGGTCCGCGACCATCGTCTGGAAGGTGAGCAGCGCCTCGAGCCGCCCCTGCGAAATCTCGGACTGGTAGGGCGTGTACTGGGTGTACCAGCCGGGGTTCTCGAGGACGTTGCGCTGGATCACCCCGGGCGTCACGCAGTCGTGGTAGCCCATGCCGAGGAAGGAGCGGCAGACCTCGTTCTTGCGCGCCATGCGGGCGAGGAGCGCCAAGATCTCCCGCTCGCCGAGCGGCCGGTCTTCCGGGGCGCCGGGGACGGGCGAGAGCGCGAGCGGTGCGCGCAGGCGGATCGCCGCCGGCACGGTCTCCTCGATCAGCGCCTCGAGCGAGTCGACCCCGAGGCGGGCGAGCATCGCCGCCAGCTCCTCCTCGCTCGGGCCGAGGTGGCGGCGGGGGAAGGTGTCGGTCGGCGCCAGGAGCGCCGCGGCGCCGGGCGCGGTCGTCGCGGGCGCGACGGGCTCCTCGGCGACCTGCGGCCGGCTCACGCCTCGCCGCTCCGGGCGTACTCCTCGTACTCCTCGGCGGTCATCAGGCTCTTCAGGTCGTCGGCCGAGGAGAAGCGGATCCTGAGCAGCCAGCCCTCGCCGTGGGGGTCCTCGTTGAGCAGCTCGGGGTCGTCCTCGATCGCGCCGTTAACCTCCACCACCTCCCCCGCCACCGGCGTGTAGATCTCGGCCACCGCCTTGACCGACTCGATCGTCCCCACCTCGTCGTTGCTGTCGAAGACCTGCCCCACCTCCGGCAGCTCGACGAAGACCACCTCGCCCAGCTCCTGCTGCGCGAACTCTGTGATGCCGAGCACGCAGACGTCCTCCTCGACCCGCACCCACTCGTGCTCCCGCGAATAGAGATACTCGGTTGGATACATGCCGGTTCGGCTCCTCCCTCCGAAGTCGTTGCTCGCGCTATGCCCGGCCGCCGCGTCAGCGCGGGCGCCGGTAGAACGGCAGGTCCACGACCGTCGCCGGCAGCGCGCGGCCGCGCACGTCGATCGCCAGCCGGGAGCCGGGCGCGGCCCGCTCCACCGGCACGTAAGCCATCCCCAGGGCCTTCTCGAAGGTGGGGCTCCAGGTGCCGCTGGTGACCCGGCCGGCGGGCCCGGCGCCGTCGAGCACCGCGTGCCCTTCGCGCGCGATCCCCCGGCCTTCGATCTCGAACCCCACCAGTTTCCGGGGCATTCCCTCGCGCCGCTGCGCTTCGAGCGCCGCGCGCCCGAGGAACTCGCCCTTGTCGAGCTTCACCACCCAGTCGAGGCCGGCCTCGAACGGCGTCGTCGTGTCGTCGATCTCGTGGCCGTAGAGCGCCATGCCGGCCTCCAGGCGCAGCGTGTCGCGGGCGCCCAGGCCGGCGGTCACGAGGCCCTTGTCCCGTCCGGCCTCCAGCAACCGTTGCCAGACCGCCGGCGCGTCTTCCGGCGCCAGGTAGAGCTCGAAACCGTCCTCGCCGGTGTAGCCGGTGCGCGAGACGAGGGCCGGCCGCCCCGCCACCTCGCCGCGGGTGAAACCGTAGTAGCGCAGCGGCGCGACGTCGGGGGTCGCGAGCGGCGCCAGGATCTCGAGGGCGCGCGGCCCCTGGAGGGCGAGCAGGGCGTAGCGGTCGGAGGCGTCCACGACCTCGGCCTCGGCGCCGCCGGCGCGCGCTAGCATCCAGTCGAGGTCCTTGGCGGCGTTCGAGGCATTGACCACGAGGAGGAACTCGTCGCTCCCCAGGCGGTAGACGAGGACGTCGTCGACGTAGGTGCCGCGCTCGGTCAGGAGGCCGCTGTAGTGGGCGCGGCCGGGCGCGAGCTTGGCGACGTCGTTGGGGGTGAGGCGCTGGAGGAGGGCCTCGGCGCCGGCGCCGCGCACCGCGATCTCGCCCATGTGCGAGACGTCGAAGAGGCCGGCCGCGCCGCGCACCGCGCGGTGCTCCTCGATGACCCCGGCGTACTGCACCGGCATCTCCCAGCCGGCGAACTCCACCAGGCGGGCTCCCGCCTCGCGGTGGCATTCGTGGAGCGGCGTGCGCTTGAGCTCGGAGACGGTCACGTCGGGGGTCCCCGCGGCGGGGCGGCGTGCGCGGAGAACGGTATCACAGCGCTGTCGTTTCGAAAGGGCGTGCGGAGGGCGTAGGATCGGCCCCGCCCGCGTGTTGCAGGTCCGCAGACGCACATAGGAGACGACCATGACCCGAGCCGCCAAGTCCGCGTCCCTCGCCCTGCTCCTCGCCGCCGCGCTCGCCCTGCCGGCGGCCGCCCAGACCACCGCCGCCGCCCGCCCGGACCCCGAGCAGCTCTTCCGCAACCCGCGCCAGCTCGCCCGGTACTTGAAGCTCACGCCGGCGCAGGTGACGACGTTCAAGCAGCTCTACGAGCAGCTGCAGGCGACGCTCAAGCCGCTGCGCGAGCAGCAGCGCGCGCTCTACGAGGACTTGCACGAAGGGCTCGAGGCGGCAAGCCCGGACGCCTGCGCCATCGGGCAGATCCAGATCGACCTCTACGAGGGGCGCGAGCAGATCCGCGCCGCCCTCGAGGCCTTCGATGACGCCTTCTCGGCGATCCTGACGCCGCAGCAGCTCACCCGCTGGGACGCCCTCAAGGAGGCGCTCAAGTTCTTCGCCGAAGCCGGCTAGAACTGATTTGAGCCCGGCGCGAAAGCCTTCGCGCCTAGGTCCTCCGCGCTAGGATGGGGCCTCCGTCCGGGAGGCCCCGTCCGCATGCCCTTCTCCGTCACCCAGATCGACCACGTCGAAGTCCTGGTCCGCGATCTCGCCGCCGCGCAGCGCTGGTACGGCGAGGTGCTGGGCCTCGCCGAGCGCCGCCGCTGGGACCCCGAGCCGGTGATGATCGGCCGCGAGGACGGCCCGGCCCTGGCGCTCTTCCAGGCCGGCGAAGGCCGTCCCGCCACCGGCGAAGCCCCGCGCTGGCACCGCGTCGCCTGGCGCACCGACGCCCTGGGCTTCGCCGCCGCCCAAGAGCACCTGCGCGCCCTCGGCATCCCCTTCCGCGGCCCCATCGACCACGACATCGCCGAGTCGATCTACTTCCAGGACCCCGACGGCAACCCGCTGGAGATTACCTTCTACCGATAACCGGGAAGTTTCTAGCGGAGCTGCGGGAGCTCTCTCTCCGCACACCTCGCGTCGATCTGAAGGTGGCGGACCATCCTCTTCACCTGCCCGAGCTGGATCTCGGGGTCATCGCGGGTGCCGTGCTCACCGAGCGGCAGATGGAACGTGTGGCTCCCGAATCTTACCCAACGCCGGTGGGTCTTGTCCTCGACGGTGAATCCCTCGGCGCAAGCCTCCAGCATCCTCCTGATCTTCTTCCAGTGTACCTGTCCAGAGCCGGGCATCGCGGCGCGATGTAGGAGCGTGCGAGGTGGGGTGAACTTCTTTACGCCGCGAGCGCGGCGCCGTCGCCAAGCGCGTTGTCCTGGGCTGTCGGCCGCTCGACGCGCACGACCTCGATGCTCCGCGGCGTGTCGGCGGGCCGCTTCGCCAGCCAATCGGTATCTGTCCGCCCGGCCCTGACTTCGGCTACCGCCGCGTCCCAATCGCGACTGGCCGGTTCGTTGGTGTCGTGGAAGAATTCCTCCACGCCGCGCTGGAAGGCTGCGAAATCGGCGACATCGGATGCGATGTCGAAGAGGATGGCGAGGTAGGACTGGCGGAAGCTTTCCAGCGCTTGAGCTTGGCTGTGGCCGGAGGCGGCGAAGCCGCCCGGGTTAACGCCTTCGACCCAAACTTCTTCTGGCGCCTCGACCTGCATGAGGGCGCGCCCCTGCACCGCCACGCGGGCGATGAAGCCGTCGCCCTGGATGACGTCGCGGAAACCAAAAAGGAGAGGATACGAAGTCATGACGGGCAGTGAGCTGAGATTCTACTCTCGTTGACTTTCCTCAAGACTTGAGTTTAGGCTTTCGAGCCATGGAACCCCCTGTCAACGCCAAGGCCGCGCTGCTGCAGGCGCTGATTTCCGGCTCAGGCTACGGGCTGGAACTTATCGACCGCGTTGCCGAGAAGACCCAAGGGCAGATCAGACTGCACCAAGGGAGCGTCTACCCCGCCCTGCGCTCGCTTGAGCGAGAGGGGCTTATAGGCAGCTACAGAGGAGACCCGCTACCGGAGCGCGGGGGGCGACCGCGCCGCTACTACAAGCTAACCGCGGAAGGATACCGGGTGGCGACACAGCAGCAGGAAACCGCACTTCGGCTCTTCGAGCCTTTGCCAATGACGCCATGAGCCAGCCGGACGAAAAACTCCTCGAGCATTGGCGAAGAATGGACCAACTGCGCGAGAGTTTCGAGGAAAGATGGACCATGGAGTCCTTCTCCCGCGCTCTGCAAGAAGGTCGCATTAGGAAGTCCACCGGTCGCTTCTGGCATAAGAGTTCCACCCTGGATATACGCCGCTCTATCAACATTGTTGACGCACTCAGCTTGTTTGTGCCTCCCAGGCTTGCCGAGGAAGAAATTGGCGACGCAATAGAGAGGGTTCGAGACCTCGTCCGCCTCGGTCGCCCCCGCTGGCATGTCTGGTTGAAGGTCGCGACGACCGTCTTCTGGGTCTGCCTGAATAGCCTGCGCGAGATCACCAGCGCCGTCCGCGGCCGCGCGAGTGCCAAGCCGTAAGCCTTCGTCACAAGCTGTTGAGCGCGTTCCCGTCGCCGCCGCCCGGCGGTTGCTGCTCGACGCTCAGGGGCTGCTTGCCGATCCGCGGCGGCGGGCGACGCCCGCGGCGGTTTACGAGCTGGTCGAGCGGATGGGGTTCGTGCAGATCGACTCGATCAACGTCGTCGCGCGCGCTCATCACCTCATCCTCGGCTCGCGGCTCGACGGGTATCGGCCGGCCCTCCTCGACCGCCTGCTCGAGCGTGACCGGTCGCTCTTCGAGCACTGGACCCACGACGCCGCGGCGGTCCCCACCGCCTGGTACCCCTACTGGCGCCACCGCTTCCTCCACGCCCGCGAGGTCGTCTTCGGCAACGCCTGGTGGATGGCGCGGCTCGGCGAAGACCCGGACGGGACCGCCGCCGCCGTGCTCGAACGGGTACGGCGCGAGGGTCCGGTCATGACCCGCCACTTCGACCGCCCGGCCGGCGAGAAGTCCGCCTGGTGGGGGTGGACGCGCGAGAAGGCGGCGCTGGAGTTCCTCTGGCACATCGGCGAGCTGCTGATCGCCCGCCGCGAGCAGTTCCACAAGGTCTACGACCTCGCCGAGCGGGTGTTGCCGGCGGCGCACGCGGCGCCGGCGCCCTCGGCCGAGGAGTACCTGGACTGGTCCTTCCGCGGCGCGCTCGAGCGGCTGGGGACCGCGACGCCGCAGGAGCTGGCGGCGTTCTGGCGGGGGATCAAGCCCGCCGCGGCGAGCGCCTGGTGCGAGAAGGCCGCGGCGCGCGGCGAGATCGTGGCAGTCGAGGTCGAGAGCGTCGACGGCGCGCGGCCGCGCCGCGCCTACGCCTTCCCGGACTGGCGCGAGCGCGCCGCCACTGTCCCGGAGGCGCCGCGCCGCCTGCGACTCCTCGCGCCGTTCGACCCGATCCTCCACGACCGCCGGCGCACCCAGCGTCTTTTCGGCTTCGACTACACGCTGGAGTGCTTCGTCCCGGCGGCCAAGCGCCGCTACGGCTACTACGTCCTGCCGATCCTCGAAGGCGAGCGCCTGGTCGGCCGGCTCGACCCCAAGCTCCACCGCGACCGCGGCCTGCTGGCGGTGCGCAAGGTCTGGTGGGAGCCGGGGGTCAAAGAGACCAGCGGCCGCCGCGCCGGGCTCGAAGCGGCCGTCGCCCGCCTCGCCCGCCTCACCGGCGCCGAGCGCTGGACGTTGCCGCGCCGGCGCTAGCCCCTCCCGGTCCTGGCGTATTCTATGGACCTCCGATGCGCGCCTTGCTTCTCGCGCTCGCTCTCCTGACCGTACCCGCGGCGGCGGTCGCCGCGGAGGCGCCGCCGCTCAAAGCCGAGGCGGAGCTCGACAAGGCGCGCCGCGCCCTGCAGCAGCAGAAGTACCACGAGGCGGCACGCTCCTTCCGCCAGGCCGACAAGCTCGCGGGCGGCCGCTGCGCCGACTGCCAGCTCGGTCTCGCCAAGGCGCTCAACCGGGTGCCCGACTACCTCGGCGCGCTGGCGGCGGCCGACGCGGCGCTCGCCGCGGCCCCGGACGACTTCCTGCGCGCCCACGCGCTCAACGAGCGCGGCCTCGCCCTGCTGGCGCTCGGGCCGCGGGACGCCAAGCGCTACGAGGCGGCCGCCGAGGCCTTCGGGCAGGTGCTGGAGATCAGCGGCGGCAGCGCCAACGCGGCGCGGGTGAACCGCGCCGAGGCGCTGATCCGCCTGGAGCGGCGGGACGAGGCGGTGAAGCTGCTCGAGGAGTACCTGCGCCGCGAGCCGGACGGCCCCTCCGCCACCCGCGCCCGCGAGCTGATCGGCGACCCCGCGCGGTGGGTAAGGCGATCGTTCCCAGTTTCGCGCTGGAGACCCTCGCCGGCGAGCCGCTGCGCGACGAGCACTTCCGCGGCAAGGTGCTGCTGCTCGACTTCTGGGCCACCTGGTGCGGTCCCTGCGTCGCCGCCGTCCCGCGGCTGCGGCGGCTGGCCAACGAGATGGCGGGCGAGCCCTTCGTCCTGCTCAGCGTCAGCGTCGACCGCTCACCCACCCTGGTCGAGAAGTTCGTCGCCCGCCACAAGATGGACTGGCCCCAGGTCTGGGACCAGGGGAGCGCCTTCAGCCGCCGCTGCGGCGTCCACTCCTTCCCCACCTACATGCTGGTCAATCACGCGGGCGAAGTGGTCTACAACCGCAGCGGCTGGAGCAGCTCGGTCGAACGCCAGCTGCGCAAGGAGATCGCCGCCGCGCTCGCCGCCGCGAAGGCCGCCGCCACGGCCGCACGGTAGGATCGTGCGGCCATGCGCCTGCTGGCCGTCCGCCACGCCATCGCCGAGGAGCCGGAGGTCTTCGCCCGCACCGGCCGCGACGACCGCCTGCGGCCGCTCACCGACGAGGGGCGGAAGCGCATGCGACGCGGCGCCCGCGGCCTGCGCTCCCTGGTGCCCGAGATCGACCTCCTCGCCACCAGCCCGCTCACCCGCGCGGCGCAGACCGGCGCCATCCTCGACGCTGTCTACGGCGACTTGGCGACGGTCGAGATCGAGGAGCTGGCGCCGGAGGCGACGCCGCAGGAGTTCCTCGCCTGGCTGCGCACGCGCCGCGAGGAGACGATCGCCGTCGTCGGCCACGAGCCCTCGCTCTCGCTCATCGTCTCCTGGCTCTTGACCGGCGGCGAGCGCCGCATCCTCGCCATGCGCAAGGGGGGCGCCTGCCTGCTGGAGCTCGGCGGCGAGCCGGCGGCCGGCGCCGCGACGCTCCTCTGGGCGCTGACCCCGGCGCAGCTCCGGGCCCTCGCGGGGTGAGCGTGGACGCCGCCGCGGAGCTGCTCGGCCGCCCGCCCGCCGAGGCCGCGCGCCTCCTGGCGCTCCGCTTGCTCGACGCCGCCGCCGCCGCGCACGCCCGCCTCGGCGACCCCGACGACGCCGAGGCCCTGCACGACTTCCGCGTCGCCGTGCGGCGCCTGCGCAGCACGTTGCGCGCCTACCGCCCGGCGCTGGAAGGGAGCCTCTCGAAACGGCTCGAGCGCGAGCTCAAGAAGCTCGGCCGCGCCACCGGCGGCGGCCGCGACGCCGAGGTGCAGCTCGCCTGGCTGCGCGCCGCCGAGCCGGACCTCGCCCCTGCCCAGCGCCACGGCGGGCGTTGGCTGGCGGCGCGGCTGGAGGCGAAGCGGGAGGCAGGCTACGCCGCGGCGAGCGAGCACCTGGAGGACGCCTTCGCGGACCTCGCCGGCGACCTGCGGCGGCGGCTCGGCGTCTACCGCGCCGAGGTGCGGCTGGACGGCGCTTCGGCGGCGCCGGCCTTCGCCGCCACCGCCGGCGAAGCCCTCCAGGCGGCGGCGGACGAGCTGGGGGAGCGGCTCGCCGCGGTCGCCGCCGCCGGCGACGTCGAGGCGGCGCACGAAGCGCGGATCGCCGGCAAGCGCCTGCGCTATCTCCTCGAGCCGCTCGCCGAGGAGGTCGAGGAGGCGCGTGCGCTGGTGAAACGGCTCAAGGGGCTCCAGGAGCTCCTGGGCGAGCTGCACGACGCGCACGTCCTCGAGGACGAGCTGGCGGCGGCGCTCGGCGAGGCGGCCGCCGAGCGGGCGCGCGGGCTCCTCGATGCGACCCTCGACGGCGAACCCGAGGCGCTGCGCAAGCGCACCCGCGGGCGCACGCCGCAGGCCGGGCTCCTCGCCCTCGCGGCGCGCAACCGGGCGCGGCGGGACGAGCTCTTCCGCGGTCTGGACGAAGGGTGGCTGGGGGCGCGGGCGGGGCGCTTCCTCGGCGACGTCGAAGCCCTGGCGCGCCGGCTGGCGAAGGCCGCTCCGGGCGAGACCGTTCGCGCCTCTACCCGACCCGCCCGGCCCGTTCCAGCGCCCGCTGCATGAGCAGCTCCTGGCTGTTGCGCGGCTCCTCGCCGTCGGCGGGGCGGCGGCGCTCGTAGCTGCCGTCGGGCCGCAGCTCCCAAGCCTTGACGTTGTCGGCGAGCTGCAGCTCCAGGACCGTCCGCAGCTCCTCCTGCAGGCGCGGCTCCTCGACCGGCGCCACCGTCTCGACGCGGTGGTCGAGGTTGCGGGTCATCCAGTCGGCCGAGCCGATGTAGTACTCCGGCCGCCCGCCGTTGGCGAAGGCGAAGATGCGGGCGTGCTCGAGGAAACGGCCGACGATCGAGCACACGCGGATCGTCTCGCTCTTGCCCGCCAGCCCCGGCCGCAGCCGGCAGATGCCGCGCACCACGAGGTCGATCTCGACCCCCGCCGCCGAGGCCTCGTAGAGCGCCTCGACGAGCTGCGGGTCGTCGAGGCCGTTCATCTTGGCGACGATCCGCGCCTTCTTCCCGGCGCGCGCCTGCTCCACCTCGCGCGCGATCAGCTCGAGGAAGCGCGCGCGCATGTTGACCGGCGCCACCAGGAGCTTGCGGAAGCGCGGCTGGTGGACGTAACCGGTCAGCAGGTTGAAGACCTGCGCCACGTCGGCGGCGACCTCGGGGGAGGCGGTGAGGAGCCCCAGGTCGGTGTAGAGCTTGGCGGTCTCGGAGTTGTAGTTGCCGGTGCCGACGTGGCTGTAGCAGCGCAGCCCGTCCCCCTCCTGCCGCACGACGAGACAGAGCTTGGCGTGGGTCTTGAGCCCGACGACGCCGTAGGCCACGTGCGCCCCGACCTTCTCCAGCGCCTCGGCCCACTCGATGTTGGCCGCCTCGTCGAAGCGCGCCTTGATCTCGACCGTCACCGCCACCTGCGTGCGGTTCTCGGCGGCGCGGATCAGCGACTGCATGATCGGCGAGTTGGCGGAGGTGCGGTAGAGGGTCTGCTTGATCGCCACCACCGCCGGGTCGTCGGCGGCGCAGTCGACGAACTCCTTGACGCTGGTGGCGAAGGAGTCGTAGGGGTGGTGGAGGAGGAGGTCGCCGGCGGCGATCGTCTGGAAGATGTCGATGTCCTCGGCGTCGGCGGCGTGGAGGCGCGGGTGGGTGACCGGCGTCCACGGCCGCGCCCGGTGCGAGGGCAGCGGCACCGTGGTGAGCTGCATGAGGTCGCGCAGCGCCAGCGGCGCCACCACCTCGAAGACGTCCTGCTCCCGCACCTCGAGCTCCGAGCAGAGGAGCTCGCGCATCCAGTCGGGGCAGCCGGGGACGACCTCCAGGCGCACCACCGAGGAGAAGCGCCGCACCCGCAGCTCCTCCTGGATCGCCTCCAGCAGGTCGTCGGCGGTCTCCTCGTTGCGCCGCACGTCGGCGTTGCGAGTGACGCGGAAGGGGCGTGCGTCGAGCACCTCCATGCCGGGGAAGAGTCGCTCCAGGTTGTGGGCAATGACCTCCTCGAGCGGCACGAAGCGCAGGGTGTGCGGGACCTGCATCCAGCGCGGCAGGGTCTGCGGCACCTTGACCCGGGCGAAGCGGAGCTGCTCCTCGCCCGGCTGCCGCACCGAGACGGCGAGCGAGAGCGAGAGGTTCGAGATGAAGGGGAAGGGGTGGGCGGGATCGACGGCCAGCGGCGTCAGGATCGGAAAGAGCTTCCGCTCGAACTCCTCCGACAGGTGCCGCCGCTCCCCCGGCCGCAGATCGTCCCAGGTCAGGATCTCGAGCCCGTGCTGCGCCAGCGCCGGCAGCAGCTCGCCGTGGAGGAGCTGGCGCTGCCGCGCCATCAGCGGCCGCACCACCCGGCTGATCGCGCCGAGCTGCTCGCGCGGGCTGTGGCCGTCGGGGGGGAGCTCGCGCAGGTTGCTGGCCAGCTGCTGGCGCAGGCCGCCGACCCGCTTCATGAAGAACTCGTCGAGGTTGCCGTCGAAGATGGCGACGAACTTGAGGCGCTCGAGGAGTGGGTTCTCCGCGCTCTCGGCCTCGGCCAGGACCCGGCGGTTGAACTCCAGCCAGGAGAGCTCGCGGTTGAGGTACGGGGTGGTCTCCTCCACCGGCTCCGGGAACGGATGGACGGCGGAGGTGCGTTCGGGCTCGGACACGGAAAGGCGATGTTATCGCGCCACCCGCGCTCCGCGGCGGCGGACCGGAGGCAGGCCGAAGGTGTCACACGGCCGTCGCAGGAACGCCGCGGCCGCGCCGCGGGCGCGGCGGTAAGTTCCTCATGTACAGGCATTTATGGAGCCGGCGGCCGGGACGCCCCGGGGGACATTGCGGAAATTGGCCCGGCCGTCCCCGGCGCCGCGCCGGCCGCTTCCGAAGCAAAAGATACAAAGTACGGCAGGGCAACCACTTATGCGATTTGCACAAGGGATTGTTCAAAGCGGTCAAAACCGCGGTGGGAGGCCGGTTCCAGGCCCGTTTCCACCCCTTTTTCGACAGACTTTTCCGCAGCTCCTGTGGAGAACTCGATGAGCGCCCCAATGGTAGGCTCTCCAAGCGTGCCCCGCGACCGGATCCTGCTCATCGAAGACGAGCCGGACATCGTCGAAGTGCTCCAGTACAACCTCGAGAAGGAGGGGTTCGCGGTCGAGACCGCCCGCCGCGGCGAGCAGGGGCTGGAGGCGATCCGCCGCGAGCCCCCCGACCTCGTCCTCCTCGACCTCATGCTCCCCGGCGTCGACGGCCTGGAGATCACCCGCGCCCTCAAGCGCGACGGCTCGACCGCCCGCGTGCCCATCGTCATGCTCACCGCCCGCGGCGAAGAGGTGGACCGGATCGTCGGCCTCGAGCTCGGGGCCGACGACTACATCACCAAGCCCTTCAGCCCGCGCGAGGTGGTGCTGCGGATCAAGGCGGTGCTCCGCCGCCGGCAGCCCGACGGCCCGCCGGAGGAGACGATCGAGAGCGGCGGCGTGCGGCTCGACGCCGCCGCCCACCGCCTCTGGGTGCGCGGCGAGGAGGTGCCCCTGACCGCCACCGAGTTCCGGCTCCTCAAGCTGCTGCTCGAGCGCGGCGGCCGGGTGCAGAGCCGCGCCCAGCTCCTCGCCGACGTCTGGGGCTACGCCCAGGACGTGGACAGCCGCACCGTCGACACCCACATCCGGCGCCTGCGGCGCAAGCTCGGCCCCGAGGCCGAGCGGATCGAGACGGTGATCGGGGTCGGGTACCGGCTGCGCCGGTGAGCCGCGCCGCCGCCGCCGGCCTCGCCCTCGCCGCCCTCGCCGCCGCCGCGGTCCTGCTGCGGCTCTGGCTCGAGCGCCGCTTCGCCGGGCGGCTGGCGCCGCTCGCGGCCGAGGCCCGGCGACTCGCCGAGGAGAGCGACCGCCAGGCCGCCGCGGCCCGCGCCGAGCGCGACCTCCTGGGCTCGATCCTCGCGGCGATGGCCGATGGCGTCCTGGTCGTCGGCGCCGACGGCCGGGCGCTCCTCGCCAACGCCGCCTTCCGCCGCCTCTTCGCGGTGCACGGCGAAGTCGCCGGCCGGGCGCTCCTCGAGCTGGTGCGGCAGCCCGAGCTGGCGGGGCTGGTCGCCTCGACCCTCGCGACCGGCGCGCCACAGCAGGGGGAGCTCGTGCTGCGCGGGCCGGAGCGGCGGACCTTCGCGTTGGCCGGCGCGCCGCTGCGCGACGGCGCCGGCGCCGACGGCGGCGCCGTCCTGGTGGCGCGCGAGACGACAGATGCGACGCGCCTCGCCGAGACGCGGCGCGACTTCGTCGCCAACGTTTCGCACGAGCTGAAGACGCCGCTCTCGGCCATCCGCGGCTTCGCCGAGACGCTGCGCGACGGCGCGCTCGACGAGCCCGAGACCGCCCGCCGCTTCACCGGCCGCATCCTCGAGCAGAGCCGGCGGCTGGAGGCGCTCCTCGCCGATCTCCTCACGTTGTCGCGCCTCGAGAGCGTCGGGCCGCCGGTCGAGGCGGAGGCGGTGGACCTCGAGGCGCTCGCCCGCGGCGCCCTCGAGCTGGTGGCGCGGCGGGCCGAGGAGCGCGGCGTGCGGCTGGAGCTCGAGGCGGCGCCGCTGCCGCCGGTGCCGGGCGACGCCGACGCCCTCGAGCGCCTCCTCTGCAACCTGCTCGACAATGCCATCAAATACAACCGCCCCGACGGCTCGGTGACGCTCGCGCTCTCGCGCGATGGCGAGCGCGCCGTCGTCGAGGTGCGGGACACCGGCATCGGCATCCCGCCCGAGGCCGTGCCGCGCCTCTTCGAGCGCTTCTACCGCGTGGACAAAGGGCGGGCGCGCGAGGAAGGCGGCACCGGTCTCGGGCTCGCCATCGTCAAGCACGTGGCGCAGAGCCACGGCGGCCAGGTCGAGGTCGAGAGCCGCCCCGGCCAGGGCTCGACCTTCCGCGTCAGGCTCCCGCTCCAAGCGTAGGCGCGACGGCCAGGATCTCCCGCATGAGCGGCACCGGGAGATTGTCACACGCTTCACCGCCGCTTGGCGCCGCCGCGTCCTTCCACTCCGCTTGCCCTGAGGGTAAGATGCGACGGCGACAGGCATTACGGCGCATGGAACGGCACCTCGACTTCGACCTCGACCGCATCCGCCAGAGCCTCCTGCGGATGGGCGGGCTGGTCGAGAAGATGGTCGCCGACGCCACCCAGGCGCTGGTCGACCGCGACACGCCGCTGGCCCGCGACGTCGTCGACCGCGACCACGAGATCGATCACCTCGAGATCGAGATCGACGAGGACTGCCACAGCATCCTGTCGCGCAAGCAGCCCACCGCCGTCGACCTCCGCTTCCTCGTCGCCGTGATGAAGATCAACAGCGACCTCGAGCGGATCGGCGACTCGGCGGTCAACATCGCGCAGTCGGTCGTCAAGCTCAACGAAGAGCCGGCCTTCAAGCCCTACGTCGACATCCCCCACCAGTCGCAGCTCGTGCAGGCGATGGTGCGCCAGAGCCTCGACGCCTTCGTGCGCCGCGACGACCGGCTCGCCATCGACGTCTGCCGCGGCGACGACGAGGTGGACGGCGTCTACAAGAAGCTCTTCTGCGAGCTGCTCGGCTACATGACCGAGGACCGCGAGAAGGTGACGCGGGCCCTCCACCTGCTGCTCATCTCGCGCAACCTGGAGCGGATCGCCGACCACTCGACCAACATCGCCGAGGACGTCATCTACTACGTCTCCGGGCGCGACGTCCGCCACCAGGCCGCCACGGGCTAGCGTCGCCCGTCGGCCCGCCGCGGGTGAAAGTCCTCTTCCTCTGCACCGGCAACTCGGCGCGCAGCATTCTCGCCGAGCACCTCCTCCGCCGCCTCGATCCCCACCGCTTCGAGACCTGGAGCGCCGGCACGCAGCCGCGCGGCGAGGTGCACCCGCTGGCCCTCGAAGTGCTCGCCGAGGAGTACCACGTCGAGACCTCCGGCGCCCGCAGCAAGTCCTGGCGCGAGCTGACCGACATCGAGTTCGACTTGGTGGTCACCGTCTGCGACGACGCCCGCGAGAGCTGCCCCCTCTGGCCCGGGCGCACCGCGGTGACGCACTGGGGGATGCGGGACCCGACGGCGGTCGAGGGGGACGAGGCCGAGCGGCGCGCGGCCTTCTCGGAGGCCGCGCGCGCCCTTGCCGGCCGGGTGGAGCGCCTGGCGGCGCTGCCCCTCGAGGAGCTGGACCGGCGCGATTTGGAAGAGAAGGCGGCCCGGATTGCGGAATAGCCTCCGCCCACTGCCTCGTTTTCCGGGTGTGCGCTTCCGCTTCCACTTCCTGACCGCGAGTGCGGTCGTCACGGCCGCGCTGGCGCTCCCAGGCGCCGCCGCGGCGGCGCCGTGCAAGAAGATCGTCGCCCGCAACTCCGCCGAGCTCATCGCCGCCATCCGCAACGTCGCCGACGGCTGCGTGATCGAGGCGACCGCAGGGGTTTACCCTTCCCCTCCCGGCGGCTTCTCGATCGCCAACCTGCGGAAAGCGTTCACCATCCAGGCGGCCGCGAACGCCGCCGTGTTCCTCGACGGCCAGAGCCAGCGGCCGGTCCTGCGCTTCAAGAACGGCGACCGCTCGCGCGGCAAGCGGGTCACCTTCCGCGACCTGAAGTTCCGCAACGGCCGGGCGGCGCCGGGCAAGACCGACGCCGGCGGCGTCACCGTCGAGGCGGCCGAGGCGGTCTTTGTCGGCTGCGTCTTCAGCGGCAATACGACGTCCGGGGTGTCGGTCGGCGGCGGCGCCTTGCGCCTCGCCCGCGGCGCCGAGGTCACCCTCGTGCGGAACTTCTTCCAAGCCAACGGCTCGACCCGCCGCGGCGGCGCCGTCGAGGTCCTCTCCTCGAAGCTGACCGTGACCAGCGGCCGCTTCGAGGCCAACCGCAGCAACCTGCCCGGGCACAGCGCCAACGCCGTGGGCGGCGCGGTCTACCTCTTCAACTCGACGGCCAGCTTCACCGACGTCCTCTTCTTCGGCAACGAGGCGGCCTGGGTGGGCGGCGCGTTCTACGTTTTCGGCACCTGGGGCGTCGTGCCGCGCACCACCGTGCGCCTGGAGCGCACCAGCTTCTTCGCCAACCACGCCCGCCCGGCGCCCGGCCAGAGCGCGGTCTCGGCCACCCAGGGAGGCGCCATCCACGCCGAGGACCAGGCCACCGTCACCGTCCTCGACAGCGCCTTCGAGAACAACAGCGCCGCGGTCGGCGCCGCCGTCAACCTCTATCGCTCGGTGCTCGACGCGACGGGCTCGATCTTCCGCAACCACCGTGCCGGCGCCGGCGACGGCTTCGGCGGCACGATCGCCGCTCTCTCCGCCGACCAGTCGGACGCCTCGACCGGCAACGGCTCCATCAACCGCCCCAACGCCCGCGTCGTGCTCCGCGACTCGCTGCTGCAAGGGCCGCTCGACCCGGCCCTCGCCGCCGCCAACTCCGGCGGCTGCCTGCTGGCGGGAGGCGCCTGCGGGCGGGTGACCGGCGCCGCCGGCGTGCCCGCCCAGGGCGGGCTCGGGGCGAACCGCGCCGAGGTCGTGCTCGAGGGGGTGGTCTTCAGCGGCTGCTCGGCGACGCGGAAGGGGAACGCCCCCGGCAGCGGCGGCGCGCTCCGCGCCGACCTGGTCGAGCTGGAGATGCGCGACGGGCTCGTCCTGGGCTCCAGCGCGCGCGGCACGGACGGCGCCGGCGGCGGCTTGTCGCTGGTCGGCGCCTCGCTCGCTTCCCTCTTCGACACCACCTTCGCCGGCAACTCGGCCGCCTCGTCGGGCGGCGCCATCCAGGTGCGCGGCGCCACGCTCGACGCCGACCTCGGCCGCTTCCTCAACAACAGTGCCGGGTTGGGCGCCGCGATCTACTCGATCCCGTCGAACACCGACTCGGTCGCCGGCACCGTGCAGCGCAATCTTTTCGCCAACCAGGCCGGCGTGCCGCTGCGCGACGTCGACCCACCCTCCGGCCCGGTCAACTGCCTGCGCTACAACGCCAACCGCTTCGTCGCCGGCGCCTCCGAGGACGTCTACGTGCACAACACCGCGGCGCCGGCGGGCCTCAGCGTCTCGGGCCTCAACGGCCTGGTCGTCGGCTCCTGCGACAAGAGCACGGCGCCGAACGTTCGCGAGACCCAGCCGCGCGAGGGAGCCCTCGTCGCCGTCCAGACCGCCGGTTACCCGAACCAGCGTCGGGGACCCTTCCTGGCCTTCGCCTGGACCGGCACCGCCGCGACCCTCGACGGCGTCCCGCTCGCCGCCCGCTTCGGCTTGGTCCCGACGGTCCCCGGGGTGCACCGGCTCGACATCGCCGGCGGCCAGAGCATCACGGTCGTCGTCGACCCCTGACGGGGAGGCCATGGGCCTGCCCTTCGCCCCGCCACTCGTCCCCATGCTCTCGAAGTCCGCGCCGGCCCTGCCGGAGGGCGAAGGCTGGCAGTTCGAGCCCAAGTGGGACGGCTTCCGCACGGTCGTCTTCCGCGACGGCGACGAGGTGCTGCTGCAGAGCCGGGACGAGAAGCCGATGAACCGTTACTTCCCCGAGCTCGTCGCGCCGCTCACCGCGGCGCTGCCCGCGCGCTGCGTCGTCGACGGCGAGGTCGTCATCGTCGGGGAGGGCGGGCTCGACTTCGAGGCGCTCCTCCTGCGCATCCATCCCGCCGAATCGCGGGTCAAGCTCCTGGCCGAGCACTCGCCGGCCTCGTTCGTGGCCTGGGACCTCCTCGCCCTGGGCGACGAGGACCTGCGCGAGACGCCGCTCGCCGAACGGCGCAAGCGGCTCGAGCGGGCGCTCGGGAGCGCGCCGCAGCCGGTCCACCTCTCCCCCGCCACCCGCGACCGCGCCCTCGCCGAGGACTGGTTCCGCCGCTTCGAGGGCGCCGGGCTCGACGGCGTCATGGCCAAGCGCCTGGACGAGCCCTACCGCCCCGGCGAGCGCACGATGATCAAGGTCAAGCACACACGCACCGCCGACTGCGTTGTCGCCGGCTTCCGCTGGCACAAGAACGGCGCCGGCACGATGGTCGGCTCGCTCCTCCTCGGGCTCTACGACGACGCAGGCACCCTCCATCACGTCGGCGTCGCCGCGGCCTTCACCACCGCCGTGCGCAAGCAGCTCGTCGAGGAGCTGGCGCCGCTCCGGAAGAACGCCCTCGCCCGCCACCCCTGGCGCGACTGGGCCGAAGCGCAAACGGAAGCGAGCGCCAAGGCCCAGCGCCTGCCCGGCGCCACCAGCCGCTGGAACCGCGGCAAGGACCTGACCTGGGAGCCGCTGCGGCCCGAGCGCGTCTGCGAGGTCGCCTACGACCACATGCAGGGGACGCGCTTCCGGCACGCCGCGCAGTTCGTGCGCTGGCGGCCGGACAAGCGCCCCGAGGACTGCCGCTACGACCAGTTGGAGGTCACGCCGGCCTACGAGCTGGAGCGCGTCTTTGCCCGTCGCGACGGCGCGACGCGCGGCGGCTCGTCGTCCCCCTTGCGGTAGTGCGGCGGCCAGGGCGCGTCGGCCTGGCCCGCCGTTTCCTGCGCGGCGGACAGCTCGAGCAGCCCGTCGAGCGATCCCGCGGCGGCGTCGATCCCCGCCGCCGCGTCGCCGCGCTCGGCGAAGCGCGCCGGGGCGGTCGCCAGGGTGAAGGCCGCCGGGTCGCAGCCCTCGACCTCCTCCCAGTCGAGCGGCATCGACACCCGCGCGTCCGGCGTCGGCCGCACCGACCAGGCCGACGCCACCGTGCGGTCCTTGGCGTTCTGGTTGTAGTCGAGGAAGACGCCGTGGCGCTCCTCCTTCCACCACTTGCTGGTCGCCTCGGCCGGCGCGCGCCGCTCCACCTCGCGCGCCAGGGCGAGCGCCGAGCGCCGCACCTGGTCGAACGTCCAGCGCGGCGCGATGCGGACGTTGACGTGCATGCCGCGCGAGCCCGAGGTCTTCGGCCAGCCGCGCAGGCCGTGCGCCGCGAGCACCTCGCGGACGATCGGCGCCACCCGCCGCACCGCGTCCCAGCCGACGCCGGGGACCGGATCCAGATCGACGCGCAGCTCGTCGGGGTGGTCGAGATCCTCGGCGCGCACCGGGTGCGGGTTGAGGTCGATGCACCCGAGGTTGACGATCCACAGAAGCTGCGCCGCGTCGCGCACCACGACCTCGCGCGCCGTGCGCCCCGACGGGAAGCGGAGCTCCACCGTCTCGACCCACTCCGGCCGCCGCTCCGGCGCCCGCTTCTGGAAGAACGGCTCCCCTTCGGCGCCGTCGACGTACCGCTTGAGCACGATCGGCCGCCCCGCGATCCCCCGCAGCGCCCCCTCGGCCACCGCCAGGTAGTACTTGACGAGATCGAGCTTGGTATATCCGGCGCGCGGGAAGTAGACCTTCCCCGGATTGGTGATCACCACCTCGCGGCCGGAGATCTCGAGCGTTGTCGCCGGCGCCTTCGCCATGCGCGGAGTGTCGCCAACTCACCGGGGACACGCAAGCGCCTTGGCCGGGATGTACAATCTAGGACAGACACCCAACCGTCGAGGAGACGAACCATGGCCATCCGCAGACAGCCGCCGCTTACGCTCGAGAGGCTCTCCAAGCTGCTTGACCCGGGCCGGGTCTTCTACCGCGTGGCCGTCGACGACGTCCTCAAGCGCGGCGAGCTCGACGAGATCCAGGCGCTGATCAAGGGCGCGCGCGACGTCAAGGCCAAATTTGGCGACATCGATGGCCTCATCAGGGAGCTCGAGGCGGCCGCCAAGAAGGCCCAGTAAAGCAAATGGACGCCCGGCGGGCAGACGCACTGCCCGTCCGCTACGCGGGGCTCGACGACATCGTCAACCGCGTCCCGGTGAGCGTGGTCTGGGAGATCACGCTCGCCTGCGACCTTGCCTGCAGCTTTTGCGGCTCCCGCGCCGGCCACCGCCGGCGCGACGAGCTCAGCACCGCCGAGGCGCTCGACCTCGTCGACCAGATCGCCGAGCTTGGCGCACGCGATGTCGGCCTGATCGGCGGCGAGGCCTACCTGAGGAAGGACTGGCTCGAGATCGTCGCCGCGATCCGCGCCGCCGGGATGCGCTGCGACCTGCAGACCGGCGGCCGCAACCTCAGCGAGGAGCGCGTCGCCGCCGCCGCCGCCGCCGGACTGTGCGGCGTCGGGATCTCGCTCGACGGCCTCGGCGCGACCCACGACAAGCTGCGGGGCCTGCCCGGCTCGTACGAGCTCGCGCTCGCGGCGCTGCGCCGAGTCCGCGCGCACGGCCTCTCGTCCGCCGTCAACAGCCAGATCAACGCCTATACGCTGCCGCAACTGCGCGAGCTGATGGACGTGATCATCGAGGCCGGCGCGACCAATTGGCAGGTCGCCATCACCACCGCCATGGGCAATGCCGCCGACCACCCCGACATGCTGCTGCAGCCCTGGCAGATGCTGGAGGTGATGCCGCTCCTCGCCGAGCTCGCGGTCGAGGGCCGCGAGCGCGGCCTCTTCCTCCAGCCGGCGAGCAACGTCGGCTATTACGGCCCCTATGAATCGGTCATCCGCAACGTGCTCGACCCGGAAATCTATTTCCACGGCTGCAACGCCGGCGACACGGTGATGGGGATCGAAGCGGACGGCACGATCAAGTCCTGCCCCGGCCTCGGCAGCGCCTATGCCGGCGGCAACGTCCGCGAGACGCGCCTGCGCGAGATCTGGGAGAAGTCCGAGACGATCGCCTTCAACCGCCGCCGCACCGTCGACGATCTGTGGGGCTTCTGCCGCACCTGCTATTACGCCGAGACGTGCATGGCCGGCTGCACCTGGACCTCGCACGCATTGATGGGCCGGGCCGGCAACAACCCGATGTGCCACCACCGTGCGCTGGAGATGGACCGCCAGGGCCTGCGCGAGCGGCTGGTCAAGGTGAAGGACGCCCCCGGCCGCTCGTTCGATCATGGCGAGTTCGAGATCGTGGTCGAGCCGGTGCCGGCGCGCGTCCCGGACCAGATCGCCGTCCATGGCTGAAAGCGGCCGCATCCCGGTTCCCCTGCGCCTGTGCCGCGGCTGCCGGCGCTTCGTGCGCGTGGACGGCCGGGAGGATTGCGCCTTCTGCGGCACCGACCTGGACGCAGCGGAGGCCGAGCACGAGGCGAACGTGGCGGAGATGCGGCGGGCGGCGCAGGCGCTGCGGGACGCGCTGGCGAGACGCGGCTGAGCCGCGGCGCGCGCGCCGCTTATTCCGATAGGTCTCGCGCATATAGTCAAGCGCCGCCGCGCTCGACGCCCCATCCCAGGGCGTGGATACCCGCCTCGCGCAATCCCGATCTATCCGATAGATCAACAGCGACCGAGAGACTGACCGAGTACACCCCGGCCACAGCTTCGCCTATGAGGGTCGACCAGGGGGCGGCGGGCTTGCAATGTTCTGCAGGAAGGTGCTAATTTTAGTTTGAAGGAGATCAACGCGCATAGCAGCAGAACCTCCACCTAGGACGAAGCACACTTCGGGAAAGGAATGGAACAAATGAAAGAGCTGTTTTTCTACCTTGCCGCAGTGCTCTGCTTGGCTGTTCCCGGCTTCAGCTCGATGGCACCCCCACCCCAGTCCGAGGACGAATTCCTACGTTCTTTGTGCGCGCCAGCCCTGGCGGTCACGAGTGTTATCGCCCCCGAGTCTCGCCTTCATGCTCTCGTGCCCGGCTTGGAAGAAGGGGAGCCCAGCATCATCGCTGCGTCTTGTTCCGAGGAAATGCCCTGCAGCGGTGATCTTCAATGCGCGCCTGGCGCTTGCGCCGGCGGTTATTGCTTCTGCGGTTGCATACCCAATTGGCCCTGTGGCGGCAACACTAACAACTGCGGCCTCGATGGCTACTGCCTGCGAGGTGCATGTTTCTGTCTCTAAACGGCTCGAGCGCTCGGCCGCCCGCGAACTGCCCGAGGAACCCGCGCGGATCCTCGAGGGCAAACCCGCCGATAGCAGGCGATGCAGCGAAAAGGCTGAAAGCAGAATTCGGGTTCTAACTTGACGCCCCTGGACGAAGAACCTCGGAGATTAGGTTTCAGTCAAGAAGAAGACAGGGCCGGAACCGCATAACACCCGCTTCCACCTGGACGGCCTGCTTCGAAGCAGGCGGCGAGTCGGGCTTGGAAGTCGACGTGGGCGGGTGCCGAGGGAATGTGCTCAATTATTGGCCGCCCCGAGCCGCCGGTAGAGGATCTCGCCGACGAGCCGGATGGCGGTGGGGCCGGCGGCTTCCAGGAGGAGAGCTAGGGCGAGCGGCGAGCGGGCGAAGCAGCCGGCCAAGTGGAGGGCGACCACCTGGTTCTGTTGAACTCCTGGACCTCGCCGATCGGCCGGCCCTCGGCGCGGACTTCGGTGTCGTAGGTGTCGCGCACGAGGACAAGGTGGTTGGTGGGCGGCTCGACGGTCTGGATCAGGAAGAGCCGGGGGCGCGCTTCGAGCGGCAGCACCCGCTCGGTGAATGGAGTTGCCCCGGTTTGGTGGACACCTCATCCTTCGGGAGAAAGGAGTCCAGATGGGGAGTCACCGCGGCAAGCCCTACCCAGCGGAGTTTCGTCGGCGGATGGTTGAGTTGGTGCGGGCCGGGCGGACGGCTGAGGAGCTGAGTCGGGAGTTCGAGCCCTCGGCCGAGTCGATCCGCGACTGGGCACGCCAGGCCGACCGTGACGAGGGCCGGCGTGACGACGGTTTGACCAGGGCCGAGCGCGAGGAGCTGCGCCGGCTGCGGCGCGAGAATCGCCAGCTGCGTGAGGACCGGGAGATCCTGGCAAAACCGCGGCCTGGTTTGCTCGGGAGACCGAGTCGAGCCCACGGAAGGGTTCGGATTCGTGAGAGCGCACCAGGCCTGCTACAGGGTGTTGAGGATGTGCCGACTGCTGGGTGCCTCCTCCAGTGGGTATTACGCCTGGTGTCGGCGTCGGGCCGGTGCGCGGGCCCGAGCCGACGCGGCACTCGGCGCGCAGATTTGACGATCCACGCGCGGTCGCGGGGGACCTACGGGGTGCCCCGGATCCATGCCGAGCTGGCGGCGCAGGGCGTGCGGGTGGGGCGCAAGCGGGTGGGGCGGCTGATGCGTGCGGCAGGGCTTCGGGGCGTCAGTCGGCGGAGGTGCCCCAGACTACGGTGTGAGACCGCCAAGCTCGTCCGGCGCCGGACCTGGTCGGCCGTCACTTTACGGTCGACGCGCCGAATCGGCTCTGGGTGGCCGACATCACCTACATCCCGACCGCGGCAGGGTTTCTGTACTTGGCCGTGGTCGTTGACGCCTGGAGTCGGCGGGTCGTGGGCTGGTCGATGGCGACGCACCTGCAGACGGAGCTCGTCGTGGCGGCGCTGGAGATGGCGCTGGGGCAGCGGCGGCCCCAGGGCGTGATCCACCATTCCGATCAGGAGACGCAGTACACCTCGTTGGCCTTCGGCCAGCGCTGCCGGCGGGCCGGCGTGCGGCCGTCGATGGGGTCGGTCGGGGACTGCTACGACAACGCGCTGTGCGAGAGCTTCTTTGCGACGCTCGAGTGCGAGCTTCTCGACCGGCGGCGCTTCGGCACGCAGGCCGAGGCCCGGATGGCGGTCTTCGAGTTCCTCAAGGGATGGTACAACCCTCATCGGCGGCACTCGGCCCTGGGCTATCTCAGCCCGGCGGAGTTCGAGCGCCGGCGGCAGGCAGCCTAGATGCACGTCACTCCTGGCGCGATCCGCGTTTCCGTAGGACCGTGGGGCGGGCAGCTGCTCGCTTCAAGCAGGGGAGGAGACCCCAAACTTCAACTGTCTACCAAACCGGGGCAACTCCAAAGGAAGCTTCCCGCTCGCCTCCGGAAGCTTCCCCGGGCACGGCGGTTATCTCCCTTCGTTGGTCGGTTGGTGGAGCGGGGCTCCAAGGGGTTCCCGGAAAGGCGGGAGATACGGTGAGGACGGCTGCGGATAAGGGAGCGCGACGTCCGGATAGATCCGCGAGCCGCCCGGATACATCCGCGGCGCGTCCGGATAGATCCGCGGGCCTTCCGGATACATCCGCGGCGCGTCCGGACATATCCGCGCCGCTTCCGGATAGATCCTCAGGCGGTCCGGATACATCCGCGGCGCTTCCGGATATGTCCGCCGCGCTTCCGGATATATCCGCCGCGCTTCCGGATACATCCGCAGGCCCTGGGGAGACGTCCGAAGGCCTCCCGGCGACCTCTGGAGAGGACGCGAAGAAGTCGTCCGCCCCATGATGGATCGCCCCGACCCGCACGAAGGCCTGGCCAGAGTGCGGGTACGCCTTCTCGGCTCGGCGCGGGAGTCCGGCTACGAGTTCGAGTCGCTTGGGCGAGACCGCTCGGCGGCGGGCGCTACCGAATCTGGAACCTTCCGGTCTTCGCCTACAACCTCGACCTGCGCGACATCGTCGAGTGCGCGCCGGACCCCGAGGGCGGCCTGCCGATCGTGACGCGCGTGGTCGAGCAGGGCGACTGCTTCACCGTCCGCCTCGGGGAAGGGAGACGCCAGCCGATCTAGAAGGCCTTCTCGGCCTCTGCGGGAACAGCGATCGGGACGAACAGCGTGGCGGGAAAGAGGTAGTCCCCTCCGGATTCATCGATCACGCGGAGCAGGCCGTGCTCCTCGGCGGACGGATCGGGCAAGGCGCGGTAGATCTTTCGCGGCTGGAGCGAAGCCTCGTAGCCCCCTTGGTGCACGCAAAGAACGTAAGCCGGCTGGCCCATCTAGCTCAGGAGGCGCTTGATCAGGTGCTCAGAAACCATAAGCGCTCGGATTCTCAAGAATGAGATCGACCGACCATGCCGCATCCTCCTCGGGCAAATCTACTCGCCTGAGAATGGAAATCATTGCCGCACGGTCTCTGCGACGAACTGCCGCATCCCACTCATCCATCAACCCCGCAGTGAAGAGTCGCGCGTTCACGGTCATCGCTTCGTATTTCGAGTGTGCTGGCTTGCGGGTGCTCATACCGGGCCTCCTACCCGAATCTTCCCGTGATGTAGTCCTCAGTCTGTTTCTTCAGCGGGTTGATGAAGATCTTCTCGGTCAGGCCGTACTCGATGAGCTCCCCTAGGTAGAGGAAAGCCGTGTAGTCCGACACCCGCGACGCTTGCTGCATGTTGTGGGTGACGATGACCAGGGTGTACTGGCTCTTGAGGTCCTGCATCAGCTCCTCGATGCGCGCGGTGGCGATGGGGTCGAGGGCGGAGCAGGGCTCGTCGAGGAGGATGACCTCGGGCTCGACGGCGATCGCGCGGGCGATGCAGAGGCGCTGCTGCTGGCCGCCGGAGAGGCCGAGGGCGCTGTCGTCGAGGCGGTCCTTGACCTCCTCCCAGAGGGCCGCGCCGCGGAGGCTCCGCTCCACCACCTCGTCGAGCTCGCGCTTCTTGTTGATGCCCTGGATGCGGCTGCCGTAGGCGACGTTCTCGTAGATCGACTTGGGGAACGGGTTGGACTTCTGGAAGACCATGCCGATCCGCTTGCGCAGGGCGTTGATGTCGATGCGCGGGTCGTAGATGCTGGTCGCGCCGAAGCGGATGTCGCCCTCGATGCGGACGTCGTCGATCAGGTCGTTGAGCCGGTTGATGCAGCGCAGCAGCGTCGACTTGCCGCACCCCGAGGGGCCGATGAAGGCGGTGATCTGCTTGTCCGGGATGTCGAGGGTGATGTCCTGGAGCGCCCGCTTGGTGCCGTACCAGAGGGAGAGCGACTCGATCTCCAGGACCGGGTTCTCGATCCCCGGGTCGAGCGCGGCGTCGCGCGCCGCCTTCTCCTCGATCACACCGCGCTCCCGGCGTACTTGCGGCGCAGGTGGTTGCGCAGGCCGATCGCCAAGAGGTTCATCGCCGTCACCACCAGGATGAGGAGCAGCGCCGTGGCGAAGACCAGCGGCGTCGTGGCCTCGACGTTGGGGCTCTGGAAGCCGACGTCGTAGATGTGGAAACCGAGGTGCATGAACTTCCGTTCCAAGTGCACGAACGGCGGCCGCCCGTCGATCGGCAGCGCCGGGGCGAGCTTGACCATGCCGACGATCATCAGCGGCGCCACCTCGCCGGCGGCGCGGGCCATCGCCAGGATCATGCCGGTGAGGATGCCGGGCGCCGCCGCTGGCAGGACGACGCGGCGGATCGTCTCCCACTTCGTGGCGCCGAGCGCCAAGGACCCCTCGCGCACGATCCGCGGCACCGCCGCGAGCCCCTCCTCCGCCGCCACGATGACCACCGGCACGGTGAGCAGAGCGAGCGTCAGGCTGGCCCAGAGGATGCCGCCGGTGCCGAAGGTGGGGGTGGGCAGCGCCTCGGGGTAGAGGAGGATGTCGATCGAGCCGCCGATCAGGTAGACGAAGAAGCCGAGGCCGAAGACGCCGAAGACGATCGACGGCACCCCCGCCAGGTTATTGACCGCGATCCGCACCAGCCGCACCAGCAGGCCCTGCCTGGCGTACTCGCGCAGGTAGAGCGCGGCGAGGACGCCGAGCGGCGTCACCGCGAAGGACATGATGAAGACCATCATCACGGTGCCGAAGATGGCCGGGAAGATCCCCCCTTCGGTGTTCGACTCCCGCGGCTCGGCGGTGACGAACTGGCCCGCCCGCCGCAGGTAGAGGCGCAGCTTGCCGCCGGGTCCGAGGACGTTCGGCAGGACCGCGTCGACGATGCCGCCCACCGGCACCTCGCGCTGCTCGCCGGCCGCCGTCGCCACGATCAGGGTGTCGGCGAGGAGCGCCTCGCGCAGCCGGCCGAGGCGCGCCGCCAGCCGCTCGTACTCGGCCTCGCGCGCCGCCAGCTCGCGGGCGATCGCCGCCGCCCGCCGCGCGCGCACCGCCGGCGGCGGGTCGGCGAGCTCGAGGCGGCGGGCGGCCAGGCGGAGGCGCTCGATCTCGTGGTTGACGTCGCCGATCGGGCCGCGCTCGAGCGCCCGCACCCGCTCGCGCTCCTCCTCCTTGCGCGCCAG
>DATLOC010000003.1:0-102348 GCA_035536455.1 Thermoanaerobaculia bacterium
AGTTCTACCGCACCAAGCAGGACCTGATCGAAGTCCTGGTGCCCTACTTCGAGGCCGGCCTGCGCAACCACGAGCTTTGCCTGTGGGTGACCTCCGAGCCCCTGCTGGCCGGCGAGGCCCGGGAGCTGATGGCAGCCGCCCTGCCCGAGCTCGCGCAGATGGAAGCCCGTGGACAGATCGAGATCCGCGACTTCAAGGACTGGTACCAGGGGCCGGTGCGCTCGTCCCAGGACGTGCTCGACAGCTGGATCGAGCGCGAGCGGCGCGCCCTTGCCGCCGGCTACTCGGGCCTGCGTCTGACCGGCAACACCTTCTGGCTGGAGGCCACCGGCTGGGCCGACTTCGTGGCCTATGAGGAGCTGGTCAACCGGGCCTTCGGCCGCTACCGCATCCTCGCCCTCTGCACCTACAGTCTGGAGCGCTGCGGCGCCGAGGACGTCATCGACGTCTGCCACAACCACCAGTTCGCGCTGGTCCGCCGGCAGGGCGACTGGGAGATGATCGAGAGCTCGTCGCTCAAGGTCGCCAAGGAAGAGCTCACCCGCGTCAACGAGCAGCTCAAGCACCGGGTGACAGAGCGCACCGCCGAGCTCGAGACCGCGGTGCGCGGCCGCGACGAGTTCCTCGCCATGCTCGCCCACGAGCTGCGCAACCCCCTCGCCCCGATCCGCACCTCCGCCGAGCTCCTGCGCCAGCCCGGCGCCAGCCCGGAGCGGGCGCTGCGCGCCAGCGACGTGATCGGCCGCCAGGTCTGCCAGCTCGCCCGGCTGGTCGACGACCTCCTCGACGTCTCGCGGGTCACCCACGGGCGGATCGAGCTGCGCCGCCAGCGGGTCGACCTCGCCGACGTCATGGCTCAGGCGATCGAGGCGGTGCGCCCGCTGATCGAGCGCCGGGGCCAGACCCTGGAGGTCGTCCTGCCGCCCGAGCCGGTCGCCGTCCAGGCCGACCCGGCCCGCCTCGCCCAGGTCTTCGGCAACCTGCTCGACAACGCCGCCAAGTACGGCGGCGAGGGCGGCAGCCTGCGTTTCTGCGCCGAGCGGCAGGGCGATCAGGCGGTGATCCGGGCCGTGGACCACGGCATCGGCATCCCACCCGAAATGCTGGGCCGGATCTTCGAGCTCTTCACCCAGACGCCCCGCACCCTCGACCGCTCGGAAGGCGGCCTGGGGATCGGCCTCGCCCTGGTGCGCAGCCTGGTCGAGCAGCACGGCGGCAGCGTCGAAGCCGCCAGCGCCGGCCTCGGCAAGGGAAGCACCTTCACGATCCGCCTGCCCGTCGCCGAAGAGCCGCAAGCGGCGGCCCCGGCCCCGCCCACCGCGCTCGCGTCCTAGGAGCGGATCGGTCCGGCGTCCTCGGCGGGGGTCTTCCTTGACCCCCTCCGGGGCGGTTGCTAGGATCGGCTGGGGCCCTGGTGTGCTCGCCTGAGGCGGCCTTCTGGCCTCCGATGGCTCTGACAGCCCGACGGCCCGACCCACTCCGGACACCGACCCAGAAGGGAAGCCAGGAAAGACATGGAGATCGAGCTCAGCGACGAGCAGAAGCTTTTGCGCGAGACCGTCCGGCGGTTCGCCGAGGAGGTGGTGCGGCCGCGCGCCAAGGAGATCGACGAGACGGGCGAGTTCCCGCGCTCCTTCTACGACCAGGCGGGGGAGCTGGGGCTCGCCGGCGTCACCGTCCCCGAGGAGTACGGCGGCGCCGGCATGGATACCGTCTCCTACTGCCTGGCGATCGAGGAGGTGAGCCGGGTCTGCGCCACCTCCGGCGTCATCCTCTCGGTCAACAACTCGCTGGTCTGCGACCCGCTGCTCAAGTTCGGCAGCGAGGAGCAGAAGCAGGAGCTCCTGGCGCCGCTGGCGCGCGGCGAGAAGCTCGGCTGCTTCGCGCTCACCGAGCCGGGCGCCGGGAGCGACGCCGCCGGCCTGCGCTCGACCGCCGTCCGCGACGGCGACGACTACGTCCTCAACGGCAACAAGGTCTTCATCACCAACGGCACCGACGCCGACGTCGCCCTGGTCTTCGCCAGCATCGACCTGGCGAAGCGGCACAAGGGGATCACCGCCTTCATCGTCCCCGCCGACACCCCCGGCTACTCCCATGGCACCCACGAGTTCAAGCTCGGCGTCAACGCCTCGGGCACCACCGAGCTCGCCTTCACCGACATGCGGGTGCCGGCGCGGCAGCGGCTAGGGGCCGAGGGCGAAGGCTTCAAGGTGGCGATGAGCACCCTCGACGGCGGCCGCATCGGCATCGCGGCCCAGGCGGTGGGGATCGCGCAGGGCGCGTTCGAGGAGGCGCTCGCCTACGCCCAGCAGCGCGAGCAGTTCAACCAGAAGCTCGCCGAGTTCCAGGCCATCCAGTTCTATCTCGCCGACATGCAGACCGAGCTCGACGCCGCCCGCCTCCTCACCTGGAAGGCGGCCTGGGCCAAGGACGCGGGCAAGCGCTTCACCCTGGAAGCGGCGCAGGCCAAGCTCTTCGCCTCCGAGATGGCGCAGCGGGTGACCAACAAGGCGCTGCAGATCCACGGCGGCTACGGTTACACCAAGGAGTACAACGTCGAGCGCTACTTCCGCGACGCCCGCATCACCGAGATCTACGAGGGCACGAGCGAGATCCAGAAGATGGTGATCGCCGACTGGGTCTTGAACCGCGCCTGACGGCGCCGGCCCCGATGGCCATCGCAGCCTCCACCGCCCCACCCCCCGCGCCCACCGCCCCCGGCCTCGACTTCGCGCTCACGGAAGACCAGGAGCTCCTGGTCGAGCAGGTCCGCCGTTTCGCCGAGGAGCGCATCCGCCCCGGCACCGCCGAGCGCGACCGCGAGCACCGCTTCCCCGAGGAGCTGATCGCCGAGCTCGGGGAGCTGGGGCTCCTCGGCATGCTGGTCGAGGAGCGGTGGGGGGGCGCCGGGCTCGACGCCCTGACCTACGTCCTGGCGATCGAGGAGCTGGCGCGCGTCTGCCCGGCGACGGCGGTGACGGTCTCCGTCACCAACTCGGTGTGCTGCTGGCCGATCCAGCAGTTCGGCGGCGACGAGCTGCGGCGGCGGGTGCTGCCGGAGCTGGCCGGCGGCGCCCTCGGCGGCTTCGGCTTGACCGAGCCCTCCTCCGGGAGCGACGCGGGGAGCCTGCGCACCACGGCGGTGCGGGACGGCGACGCCTGGGTGCTCGACGGCGAGAAGGCCTGGATCACCAACGCGGGGTACGCGCGCTACTACGTCGTCGTGGCGCGGACCGATCCGGCGGCCGGCAAGCGCGGGCTCTCGGCCTTCGTCGTGCCGGCGGACGCGCCGGGCTTCGCGGTCGGCGCGCCGGAGGAGAAGCTGGGGCTCCGCGCCTCGCGCACCGCCCCGCTGGTCTTCACCGGCTGCCGCGTCCCGGCCGGGAACCTTCTGGGCACCGAGGGGGAGGGGTTCAAGATCGCCCTCGCCACCCTCGACCACTCGCGGCTCGGCATCGCCGCCCAGGCCGTGGGCATCCACCGCCGCGCCCTCGAGCTGGCGGTCGAGTACGCGCGCGACCGCGTGCAGTTCGGGCGCCCCATCGCCGAGCACCAGGCGATCCAGTTCAAGCTCGCCGAGACGGCGACCGAGCTCGCCGCCGCCCGCGCCCTCACCCACTCGGCGGCCGCGCGCGAGCACGCCCGGGAGGCCGGCCGCCTCGCCGCCCAGGCCAAGCTCTACGCCAGCGAGGCGGCCAACCGCGCCTGCGCCGAGAGCCTCCAGATCCACGGCGGCAACGGCTTCCACGCCGACTACGAGATCTCCCGCCTCTACCGCGACGTGCGCGTCACGACGATCTACGAAGGCACCAGCGAGATGCAGCGGCTGGTCATCGCCCGGCAGGTCCTCAAGGGCTGAGGCGGTGGACGCGCTGACCCTCCTCCTCGCCGTCGCCGCGGCGGCGGCCCTCGGCGCGCTCGCCGCGTGGGTTGTCCGCGAGCGGGCTCTGGCCCGGCTGCGCGAGGAGCGCGGGCGCCTCCAGGCCGACGTCGCGCGGCTCGAGACCACGATCGAGAAGGAGCGCGAGGGCGCGGCGGAGAAGCTCGCCGTCCTCGACGACGCCGAGCGCAAGCTCTCCGATGCCTTCAAGGCGCTCTCGGCCGAGGCCCTGCGGAACAGCGGCGACGACTTCCTCCGGCTCGCCAAGACGGCGCTCGAGGCCTACCAGCAGGAGGCGCGCGGCGACCTCGAGCTGCGCCAGCAGGCGATCGACCAGCTCGTGCTGCCGCTCAAGGACTCGCTGCAGCGGGTGGACCAGCGGCTGCAGGAGATCGAGACGGCGCGGGTGGTGGCCTACAGCGGCCTCGCCGAGCACCTACAGACGCTGACCGCCAGCCAGGCCGACTTGCAGCGGGAGACGGGCCGGCTGGTGTCGGCGCTGCGCGCCCCGGCGACGCGCGGCCGCTGGGGGGAGATCCAGCTCCAGCGGGTGGTGGAGATGGCGGGGATGATCGCCTACTGCGACTTCTCCCCGCAGCCGTCGGTGACGACCGAGGAGGGGCGCCTCCGCCCCGACCTGCTCATCCGCTTGCCGAACCGCAAGCACGTGGTCGTGGACTCGAAGGCGCCGCTGGAGGCTTACCTCGACGCCCTGGAGGCGCCGGACGAGGAGGTGCGGCGGGCGCGGCTGCGCGACCACGCGCGCCAGATCCGCGCCCACCTCGGCAAGCTCTCCTTGAAGAGCTACTGGAGCCAGTTCGATCCGGCGCCGGAGTTCGTGGTGCTCTTTCTGCCCGGCGAGACCTTCTTCAGCGCCGCCCTCGAGCAGGACCCGAGCCTCATCGAGGTGGGGGTCGAGCAGAAGGTGATCCTCGCCACTCCGACGACGCTCATCGCCCTCCTCCGCGCCGTCGCCTACGGCTGGCGGCAGGAGCAGGTTGAGGAGAACGCGCGCGCCATCAGCGACCTCGGCCGGCAGCTCTACGAGCGGCTGCGCACCCTCGCCGGCCACTTCGTCGGTATGAAGCGCGGCCTAGAACGGGCGGTCGAGAGCTACAACCAAGCGGTCGGGTCGCTCGAGACCCGCGTCTTCCCCGCCGCCCGCCGCTTCAAGGAGCTGGGCGCGGCGACCGGCGAGGAGATCGAGCTGCTGGAAGGCCTCGACACGACGCCGCGCCAGCTGGCCATCGGCGACTTCGCGGACGAGGACTGACCGGGCCCCTACGGCACCACCTGGATCTGCCCCCGGATCTCGCCCCCCGGGAAGAGGTCGCTGTGGACGTTGGCGTAGGCCACGCCGCGCAGGATGGCGCGCTGGGCCTCGAAGAACTCGCCGGGCGCGACCCCCTGTGCGGTGGCGCCGGCGCTGCTGACGACATCAGACGCGTGGATCGTGCCGTGGATCGTGGCGGGCGAGTCGGGGCAGGCCTGCGTGCCTGCCGGGCCGTTCCCCAGGTTCGAGCAGAGGAAGATCATGATGCCGCCGTTGACGCTCTTCTGCCCGATGTGGATATGGGCCTGCGTGACGTGCCCGCTGAGGGTGTAACTGAGCTCGTACTCGATGGTCGTGCGGTCCTCGCTCAGCGTGGCGGTGAAGGTGCCGCCCGCGTTGCTGGAGACGGCGGGCACCTCTTCGAAGCTGCGGAGGGTGGTCGCCAAGTGGACCTCGGCGGCCCAGGCGGAGCCGGTGGCGACGAGCAGGGTGAGGAGGACTGCGAGGGGAAGGGATCGCTGCATGCCGCACCTCCTGGGCCGAGAGGGCCCGATCGGGGCCGCGTCATCGCGGACACCTCCCCCAGTGTATTCCTCTTCTTGAGAAGAAGGTTCTGGACGCGCCGGTGGGTTGCCCGCCCGCCGCGGCTGCGGCGGGCGGGCAGGGGTCGCCTTCCTAGTAGGCGTTCTGGTGGAACACCGCGAACTTCTGGGAGACCGTGCCGCCCCAAGTCGCGACGGTCACGTGGAGAGTGAAGCTGGTCCCGCTGTTGGGAGGGATTACCACCATCTCGACGTTGTTCTTGGTGTCCGGCGGCTGCTTGGCGCCGCACGACGCGCCGGGCAGGGAGTACTCCGTGGTGGAGCTCAGCTTGTTGCCGACGTAGATCGTGCAGTTTCCGGGCATGCGCACCTCGAGGTTGAGGTCGCGGACCAGGGTCGTGGTGGCCTGGGCCGCCGCCGGCTCGTCGGTCCAGGCGAGGATGACGATGGCGGGCTTGCTCGGGTCGTCGATGGTGAACGTCCGCGACCTTGTTTGACCGGCACCGGTGAAGCTCGTCCAGACCGCCTCGTCGAGGACGCCCTGCCGCGGGAAATTGACCGTCGCCTTGTCGAGGTTCAGGCGGCCGAAGCCCTGAACTGCGTTCGGGCGGGCGGCGACCGCCGCCCCCGTGAAGTCGTCGATCCCGCCCTTGAGCGAGACCGAGCTGCCCACCAGGACAGCCTTGGCTGCAGCCGGCGAGAGGGCTGGCAGGGCGGCGGCAGCGCCGTACGCGTTGACCACCGCGATAGCGCCGGCCGCCTGCGGGGCGGCGTAGCTGGTCCCGGTGTCCAGCGAGTAGAAGCCGTTCTCGTTCTGGTTCGGAGCCAGAGCAGGGTTCGGCTTCTTGCAGGCGGGCTGAAACACATCGTTGCGGATCGTCGAGCTGACCATCGTCGCGGGAGCGACGAGGTCGGGCTTGATCCGACCGTCGGTCGTGCCGCGGCGGCTGACGTAGGCGACCCGCTTCAGTGAAAAGGCCCAGTAATCCTCCGCCTGCCGGCTCGTCGTCGCGTGGTCGCATGGAGGAGCCATGCCGGGGCGGTAGGACTCGGAGGCGCCGACGCTGACCACGTTCTTCGCCGTCGCCGGCGGCAGCACCATGCTCGGGCAGGGCCGGCCGCACCCCGCGACCCCGTACTGGCAGGTGTTCCCCGCCGACACGGTGATCGGCAGGCCGGTGTTGCGGACCGCGAAGTCGTACTCCTGCGACTTGGTCGTGTAGACGCCATTGGCGGTCTGGACGCAGGCGGGGGTCGTGGCGTAGTCGTTGTAACTGTGGTTCTGGACCACGGAATGGAAGCCGCGCGCGGCCTTCTCGGTGACCGCGTCCTGCGCCCAAGTCGCGACCGTGCTGGGGCAGAGCCCGCCGCCGCTCCAGATCCGCTGCGCATAGACGGCCGCGCCGGGCGCAAGCCCCATGCCCCAGTAGAAGTAGGCGCCCTTGAAGTCCTGCGTTCCGATCGGGTAGGTGTCGCCGTTGCCGGCGGCGAGCCCGGTCACCCTCGTGCCGTGGCCGCCGATGTCGGCCCATGACGTGCCGCTGCAGTAGGCCTTGCCGAAGACCGTGCTCAGTACTCCGGGTTCATCAGGCTGGGCGATCCGCCGGCCAGGCCCTGGTCTGCGATGGCGACCAGCTGGTTGCCGAGCAGGTACGCCTCGATGCCGCGATAGGCGAGCCAGTTCTCGTAGTGGCCGGTGTTCTTGTACGGCTGCACGCCGTCCTGGAAGACGAAGTCGACGGAGGTGCTGCTGGTGGCGGCGACCGCCTCTCGCTCGCCGGAGGTCATCCACTGGGCGCCTCGCTCGATAGCGACGACGCGCGGGTCCCCGATCAGCCGCCGCAGGACCTCGGGATGGACCTCGATGGTGACGTTGAGGTAGGGGCCGTAAGGGGCCACCTCTTCCTCGCTCTGGCTCGCCGCCCGCAGCTCCTTGACGACCTCCTGGCTGTCGGGGGCGTCGACGAGCTGGACCACGTAGCGCTCGATCGCGTCGCTCGAGCCGAGATCGGCCGGCTGGGCGCGGAACGCGGGGTGATAGAGGGACGACCACTGCACATGCGGGAGGGCGGCGGCGCGCGCCACGGCGCTCTGGCTGCCGTACACCAGCGCCGCGTTGTAGGGCAGGTAGCTCACGTAGCGGAGCCCCGCCTTCTCGATTTCGGCCGCCCACTCGGTGTCGAGCGGCGCCTCGAACTGGAGGACATAGAGCCCTTCACGGCCTCCGGGGTAGCCGCTCAGCACGCCGGCGTCCGGCAGGCGCGGGAACCGCGTGTCGATCACCGAGCCGGGGGTGAAAACCTTGTCCCAGTCATCCTGGATCGTAGCGTGGAACCCGGCGCCGCGAGCGACAGCGGCGACCTCCTGCCGCCGATTCTCCGGCACACGGATGACCGTGTAGGCGGGGTAGGTCTTCACCGCTTGGCCCCCGAGCCGGCTCACGACCTCGGCGGGAGGCCCGCCGTTTTCGGCGTGGTTCCGCTCGAGCATCACTTTGACGAACCCCGGCTTGGCGTCCGCCCGCGCACCCTGAGTGCAGAGCAAGAAAAGGCACAGACTGATCGAGATCGTCGCGTACTTCATGAAGCTTCCTTTCGTCGGTTGGGATCGCTCCCCAGGCGCGGAGGACATCTCCTCACCCGGGGCTTGCGGCTAGATAAAGGTTTCGACCTTCCCCTTGGCGCGCAGCGCCTGGATCTCGGCCTGCAGGGCCTGCTGAGTGTCGCGCTGCTTGAGGAACTGGAGGATCCGCTCCTTGACCTGGTCGAAGGGCATCACCCCGGCGGGCTGAGTCTCGAGCCGCTGGATGACGTGGTAGCCGAACCGGGTCTCGACGACGCCGCTCACCTCCTGGTCCTTGAGCGCGAAGGCGGCCTTCTCGAAGGGCTCGACGGTCTGCCCGGCGGCGATCCAGGCGAGGTCGCCTCCGGTCTCCTTAGAGCCCGGATCGTCCGAGTGTTCCTTGGCGAGCGCGGCGAAGTCGCCGCCGGCCTTGACCTTGGCGAGCACCTCGTCGGCCTCGGTCTTGGCCTTCTGCTTGTCCTCGGGCGTGGCGGTGGGCTCGAACCCAACCAGGATGTGCCGCAGGTGGAGCCGCTCGGGGGTCTTCATCCGGTCCTGGTTCTGGTCGTAGAAGGCCTTCGCCGACTCGTCGGTCACCGTCACCTTGGGCGCGACCTTGCTCTCGACGTACTTCTGCACCAGGAACTCCTGACGCGCGCGGGCGAGGAGCTGCTCCTCGTTCATCCCCTCGGCCGCCAGCGCCTGCGCGAAGGCCTCGGGGGAGGGGAACTGCCCGCGCAGGGAGTCCACCTCTTTCTTGACCTCCTCGTCGGTCACCGTCACCCCCTGCGCCAGCGCCTCCTGGCGCAGCAGGGTGCGGGCGATCAGGGTATCGAGCACCTGGCGCGCGTAGGCGGCGTTGAGCCCGCCTTCCACCGTGCCGGGCGTCCCCTTGACCTGGGCGAGCAGCTCGTCCTTCTTGATCTCCTGGCCGTTGACCTTGGCGACGACGGCGGGCAGCTTCTCGGGCGCGAGCGGCTCGGGCTGGGTCGTTGCCGGCGGCGCCGGCGTGGCGGCCGGCGGCTGCGCCTCGGGCTCCGGCGGCTGGGCCGCGGGCGGCGTCTCGGCCGGAGGCGGTGTCTGGGCGAAGGCGGACGCGCCGGCCGCGAGCAGGGCGGCGAGCAGAGCGGCGGCGAGGGGCGATGACGGATGGCTCATGGCGAGGTTCCTCTCTGCGTGGGACTTCGAGCCTAGAACCGCTGCGGCCCCAGGGTTTATTGCGACCCTCGTTCTATACTGGGGAGCCGCAGGAGGACGCCCATGGTCGTCAAGGACTTGAGAGAAGAGCCCCGGACCGCGGAGGCGGCGCGTCCCGCAAGCGCCTACCGCCAGGAGGCGCTCGAGAGCATGGCCGAGGCCCGGGAGCGCTGGGAGGCGGCCAAGTCCCGCGCCGAGCGGCAGACCCCCCCCTGGAAGCGCGACTTCACCACGGTCTCGGGAATGGAGATGCCGCACCTCGTCACCCCCGAGCAGGTGGCCGACCTCGACCTCCAGGGCCAGGTCGGCGTCCCCGGCGAGTACCCCTACACGCGCGGCATCCACCCCACCGGCTACCGTGGCAAGCTCTGGACGATGCGGCAGTTCGCCGGCTTCGGCACCGCCGCCGACACCAATCGCCGCTACAAGTACCTGCTGGACCACGGCCAGACCGGCCTCTCGGTCGCCTTCCACCTGCCCACCCTCTACGGCTACGACTCCGACCACAAGATGTCGACCGGCGAGGTGGGCAAGTGCGGCGTGGCAGTGGACACCCTGGCGGACATGGAGACCCTCTTCGACGGCATCCCGTTGGGTGAGGTCACCACCTCGATGACTATCAACTCGACCGCCCCCATCCTCTTCGCCATGTACCTGGCGGTGGCCGAGAAGCAGGGGGTGGACGTCGCCCGCCAGGTCTCGGGGACGCTGCAGAACGACATCCTCAAGGAGTACATCGCGCAGAAGGAGTACATCTTCCCGCCCAAGCCGTCGATGCGGCTGATCACCGACCAGTTCGCCTTCGCCGCCGAGCGGGTGCCGCGCTGGAACACGATCTCGATCTCCGGCTACCACATCCGCGAGGCCGGCTCGACGGCGCTGCAGGAGCTCGCCTTCACCCTGCGCGACGGCATGGAGTACGTCCAGTACGGCCTCGACGCCGGCCTCGACGTCGACGCCTTCGCGCCGCGGCTCTCTTTCTTCTTCAACAGCCACAACGACTTCTTCGAGGAGATCGCCAAGTACCGCGCCGCCCGCCTCATCTGGGCGACGGTGATGCGCGAGCGCTACGGGGCGAAGAGCCCGCGCTCCTGGATGCTCCGCTTCCACACCCAGACGGCCGGCTGCTCGCTCACCGCCCAGCAGCCGGTGGTCAACGTCGTGCGCACCACGGTGCAAGCGCTCGCCGGAGTGCTCGGCGGGACGCAGTCGCTCCACACCAACGCCCTCGACGAGACGCTCGCCCTGCCCACCGAGGAGAACGCCCGCATCGCCCTGCGCACGCAGCAGGTGCTGGCCCACGAGTCGGGCGTAATCAACACGGTCGACCCGCTCGGCGGCAGCTGGTTCGTCGAGGAGATGACCCGGCGCATGGTGGACGGCGCCTTCGACTACTTCCGCCGCATCGACGAGCTGGGGGGGATGGTGGAGGCGATCGAGGCCGGCTTCCCGCAGCGCGAGATCATGGACGCCGCCTACGCCTACCAGCGGGCGGTCGAGGATGGCGAGAAGCTGATCGTCGGGGTCAACGCCTTCACTCTGGAGGACGAGCCTCCGATCGACATCCTCACCATCCCCGACGAGCTGGCCGACCGCCAGATCGCGTCGCTCGACGCGGTCAGGGCGCGCCGCGACGCCGGCGCGGTCGGCCGCACGCTGGACGCTCTGCGCCGCGGCGCCGCCGGCAGCGACAACACCATGCCCCTGCTCCTGGAGTGCGTCAAGGCGTACTGCTCCGTCGGGGAGATCAGCGACGCCCTGCGCGACATCTTCGGCACCTACGAGGAGCCGGCGGTCTTCTGAGCGCATGAGCATCTCCGCCGGCGCGGCCCGCGACCTCCTCCTCTACATGCTCTGGGCCGACCGCCACACCCTGGCGGCGGTGCGGCCGGTCAGCGCCGAGGATCTGACGCGCGACACCGGCACCAGCTTCGGCTCGCTGCTCGGCACCATGGCGCACATGCTCGGCTCGCAGCGCATGTGGATGTCGCGCTTTTCCGGCCAGCCGCCGCTGACCCGCGTGCCGTCGCTCCAGGACTACCCCGACCTGCCCTCCTGGATCGCCGGCTGGGAGGAGAACGCTGCCGGCGTCAACGCCTTCCTGGCCGCCTTGACCGACGAGCAGCTTGCCGCGCCGATCACCTGGACGACGACCGAGGGCACCACCTACACACGGCCGCTCTGGGAGCCCGTCGTCCACTTGGTCAACCACACCAGCTATCACCGCGGCCAGATCGTCTCGATGCTGCGCCAGATGGGCTACGAGCCGCCGAAGACCGACCTCGTGTACTACTTCATTCAACACGCGTGAGGTCCACCATGGCCAACCTCTCCAGGCTCTCCGTTCTACTCATCGCCTGTCTGCTTTTCGCCTGCGCCGGCGGCGCGCGGCCGGGCGACGGCGGCGGCGTGCAGCAAGCCGCCCTCGGCGAGGATGTGACGCTCGCCATCGGCCAGCGCGCGGTGATCGACGGCGGCGCGCTCGAGATGCGCTTCGACGGCGTGCCCGAGGACTCGCGCTGCCCGGTCGACGTCCAGTGCATCACCGCCGGCAACGCCGTGGCGCGCCTGCGCCTCGCGGCCGGCGGCGACGCGCAGACCGTCGAGCTCAACACCACCGTGGGCCCCAAGGAGGCCACGCACGCCGGCTACACCGTCCAGCTGGTGGCGCTCCGTCCCGAGCAGACCTCGGGGTTGCGCGTCACGCGCGGCGAGTACCGCGCCGTCCTCCAGGTGACCAAAAGCTGAGCCGCCGCCCCTGATACAATCCTTCGCCTGATGAGCGAGCGGAGGTATCGCATCCTGATCGCCAAGCCGGGGCTCGACGGGCACGATCGGGGAGCGAAGGTGGTGGCGCGGGCGCTTCGCGACGCGGGGTACGAGGTGATCTACACCGGCCTGCGCCAGACGCCGGAGCAGATCGCCGCCGCCGCGGTGCAGGAGGATGTGGACGCCGTCGGCCTCTCGATCCTCTCCGGCGCCCACAACAGCCTGCTCCCCGAGATCACCCGCCTGCTGCGCGAGCAGGGGGCGGACGACGTCCTCGTCTTCTGCGGCGGCATCATCCCCGCGCAGGACATCCCGGGCCTGCGCACCGCCGGCATCGACGCCTTCTTCCTCCCCGGCACTTCGACGCGCCAGATCATCGACTACCTGCGCGGGCGCCTGGCGGCCTAGCCGCGGCGCGACCGCCTCAAGCCGAGGGCACCATGAGCCGAAGGATCCTGCTGGCCGACGACAGCGTCACCATCCAGAAGGTGATCGAGCTGACCTTCATGGACGAGGACTACGAGGTCACCGCGGTCAGCAACGGCGACGAGGCCATCGGCGCGCTCGGCCGCGAGGCGCCGGACATCGTCCTCACCGACGTCCACATGCCGGGGGCCAACGGCTACGAAGTCTGCCGCCGCGCCAAGGAGCTCCATCCGCACGTGCCGGTGCTCCTCCTGGTCGGCACCTTCGAGCCGTTCGACGAGGCGAAGGCCCGGGAGGCAGGGGCCGATTCCTACCTCAAGAAACCGTTCGACTCGCAGGAGCTGCTCGAGCGCGTCGGCGAGCTGGTCGGTCCTGCTGCCAGCCCGGAGCCGGCGCCGGCGGCCGTCGAGGAGGGAGGGGAGCTGGACGGGGCGCCGGAGTGGTCCAACCTCTCGCTCGAGTCGGAAGAGCCCGCGCCGACCGAGGTGCTGCCTCCCGACGACCGGTTCCTCGAGGAGGAGCCGGAAGAAGAGCCCTTCCGCTGGGGAGACGCGCCGACGATGCCGATGCCGGCCCCGCCGGACGAGCCCCGCCCTGCGATCGGCTTCCGGCAGCTCGGCGAGACCACGCTGGAGGAGCGGGCCGGGGCGCCGCAGCCTGGATCGCCCTCGCCCGCGGCCGCGGCGAGCGCCCCGGCGGCCGCGCCCGCCGCGCCGGTCGAGTCAGCCGCGGACGAGGGCGAGATCCCCTTCCCGATCGGCCTCTCCGACGGCGACGTCGAGCGCGTCGCCCGCCGGGTGGCCGAGCTGGTGAGCGAACGGGTGCTCCGGGACGTCGCCTGGGAGGTCGTCCCGGACCTCGCCGAGGTCGTCATCAAGGAGCGCCTGCGCGAGCTCGAGAGCGAAGTCGAGTAGCGCGGCGCGCCCCCGCCGAGATGGACAAGCGCTTCGATCCGCGGAGCTACGAGGCCGCCTGGCAGCAGCGCTGGGCGGAGCGGGGCTACTTCCGGGCGGACCCGCGCTCGGGGAAGCCCCCCTTCTGCCTCATGATCCCGCCCCCCAATGTGACGGGGAAGCTGCACATGGGGCACGCCCTGCAGACAACGCTGCAGGACCTGCTGACGCGCTGGAAGCGCATGCAGGGGTTCGAGGCCCTCTACCTCCCCGGCACCGACCACGCCGGCATCGCCACCCAGCTCATGGTCGAGCGCCAGCTCCGCGAGGAGGGCATCCAGCGCCGCTGCCTGGGGCGCGAGCGCTTCCTCGAGCGGATGTGGGAGTGGAAAGGGCGTTACCACGGCAGCATCCGCCGCCAGCTCGATCTGCTGGGCGCCTCCTGCGACTGGAGCCGCGAGCGCTTCACGCTCGACGAGGGGCTTTCACGCGCCGTGCGCGAGGCCTTCGTCCGCCTCTACCACGAAGGGCTGATCCACCGCGGCGAGTACCTGGTCAACTGGTCGCCGATCCTGGAGACCGCGGTCTCCGACCTCGAGGTCGAGTCGCGCACCGTGCACGGCCACCTCTGGCACGTCGCATATCCGATCGAAGGGAGCGACGAGCGGGTGGTGGTGGCGACGACCCGCCCTGAGACCATGCTCGGCGACACCGCCGTCGCCTTCCACCCCGACGACGAGCGCTACCGCCACCTCGCCGGGCGGCACGCCGTGCTGCCGCTGGTCGGCCGGCGGCTGCCCTTCGTGCCCGACCCGGCGGTGGACCCGGAGTTCGGCAGCGGGCTGGTGAAGGTGACGCCGTTCCACGATCCGTTCGACTTCGAGCTGGCGCGCCGCCACGGTCTGCCCGGCGTGACGGTCATCGACCGCCACGGCCGCATGAGCCCCGAGGCGGGCGCGGAGTTCGCCGGCCGCGACCGCTTCGAAGCGCGCGAGGGCGTGGTCAAGCGCCTGGTCGAGGAAGGGCTGCTGGTCAAGGTCGAGGACCACGTCCACAACGTCGGCCACAGCCAGCGCGGCGGCGAGCCGATCGAGCCGCTGGTCTCGACGCAGTGGTTCTGCGACGTCTCGGGGATGGCGGCGCGGGCCCTGGAAGCGACGCGCGGCGGCGACTTGCGGCTCATCCCGGAGTCCTGGGAGAAGACCTGGGAGCACTGGCTGGAGGGGATCCGGCCCTGGTGCATCTCGCGCCAGCTCTGGTGGGGGCACCAGATCCCGGCCTGGTACGACGAGGAGGGGCGCGTCTGGGTGGCACACGACGTCGAGGCGGCGGCGGCGCTGGCCGGGACCACGCCCGAGCGGCTGACCCAGGACCCCGATGTCCTCGACACCTGGTTCTCCTCCGCTCTCTGGCCTTTCTCGACCCTCGGCTGGCCGGAGGAGACCGAGGACCTCCGCACCTTCTATCCGACGGACGTCCTGGTGACCGGCTTCGACATCCTCTTCTTCTGGGTGGCGCGGATGGTGATGATGGGCGTGCAGCTCACCGACCGGGTCCCCTTCCACACCGTGCACCTGACCGGTCTGGTGCGCGACGCCGAAGGCGTCAAGATGTCGAAGACCAAGGGGAACGTGATCGACCCCGAGGACCTGGTCGAGGAGTACGGCGCCGACGCCGTCCGCTTCACCCTCGCATCGCTCGACAGCCCCGGCCGCGACGTCCCGATCAACCGCGAGCAGATGACCGGCTACCGTGCCTTCGGCAACAAGATCTGGAACGCCACCCGCTTCGCCCTCTCGCGCCTCGAAGGGGCGGAGGTGCAGCCGGCGCTCGACACCGCCGGCCTCGCCGCGCCCGAGCGTTGGATCCTGTCGCGCCTCTCGCGCACCGCCGGCGAGGTGGGGGAAAAGCTCGAGGCCTTCCGCTTCGACGAGGCCTGCCACCGTCTCTACCACTTCTTCTGGGGCGAGCTCTGCGACTGGTACATCGAGCTGGCGAAGCCGGCGATGTTCGGGGATGCGCCGCGGCCGCGCGTCGGGGAGGTGCTGCTCACCGTCCTCGACCGCAGCTTCCGCCTCCTCCATCCGGTGATGCCGTTCCTGACCGAGGAGCTCTGGCAGCGCCTGCCGGGGCACGAGCGCATCCATCCCGAGACGATCGTCCTGGCGCCATACCCGGGCCGCGAGGCGCAGTGGGAAGACGAAACGGTGGAAGAGCAGGTGGGGACGTTGATCGACGTCGTGACGCGGGTGCGGGCGCTGCGGGCGGAGAGCGGGATGCCGGCCAAGGCGGAGGTCGCGGTCTGGGCGACGAAGGACCCGGAGACCGACCGCTTCCTCGCCGAGCAGGCGCCGCTCATCCGCTTCCTCTGCCGCGCCGAGGCGCTGCACCTCGCGCCGCCACCGCCGGACGCCCGCCAGGACCTCGTCGAGGGGGTGGCCGTCGGCGTGGCGCTGCCGAGCGCCGCGGCACAGGAGCTGGGTGAGGAGGAGCGCCGCCGCCTCGAGAAAGAGCTGGAGAAGCTCGACGAGGCGATCGGGCAGGCCGAGCGGCGGCTCGGGGACGAAGGCTTCACAGCCAAGGCGCCGCCGCAGGTCGTCGCGGGCAACCGCGCCCGCCTCGCGGAGATGAAGGAGCGGCGCGAGCGCATTCTCGCGACGCTCGAGCCGATCGGCACCGCGGGCGGCTAGCCGGCCTGGTCATGGACTTCGCCCGCTACGTGGAGGAGCTGCTGGCCCTGCGGCCGCCCCTCCCCGGCGGAGATCCCAACCTCGTCGTCCTGGAGCGCGTAGGCTCGACCAACTCGCTCGCCCAGCGCATCGCCGGCGAGTACGAGAAGGAGGACGAGCGGGTGCCGGAGGCGCTGATCGTCGCCCTCGAGCAGAATGCGGGCCGCGGCCGGCAGGGGCGGAGCTGGGCGAGCCCGCGCGGCAAGGGGGTCTACGCCACGCTGGTGCGCCGGGTCGCGCCGGTGGCGGCCCTGCCGACCCTGCCGCTCCTGGCCGGTGTCGGCCTCTGCCGCGCCCTCGGCCCCTTCCTTGGGGCACCCTGCCGCCTGAAGTGGCCGAACGACCTGCGCATCGGCGGCCGCAAGCTCGGCGGCGTGCTGGTCGAGAGCCGGCTGCGGGCAGGGAGCGACGAGGCCACGGCGATCATCGGCTTCGGCGTCAACCGCGCGCACGGCCGCGACGACCTGCCGCCGGGGGTGGGCACCTCGCTGGCGCTCGAAGGCGCGCCGGAGGTCTCGCTGCCGGCCCTCACCTGGGCGGTGGTCGAGGGCGTGGCCGCGGAGCTCGGGGACTACGGCGACATCGCGGCGGCGGTGGAGCGCTACCGTGCGATGAGCGAGCACGCGCCGGGTGACCGCCTGCGCCTGCGCGCCGCCGACGGCGAGGTCGAGGGGACCTTCCGCGGCTTCGACGCGCAAGGACGGCTGCGCCTCGAAACGGGAGGGAAGGAGATGGCGCTGGCGGCAGGGGAGGTGGTGGAGCCGTGAAGGACAAGGGAAAGGGACGCGGCGCGCGGGGCGGCAAGCAGGGCGACGGCCTCCTGGTCCTGGTAGACGTCGGTAACACGAACACCATCTTCGGCATCGCCCGCGGCGGCGAGCTGGTCGAGAGCTTCCGCCTCTCGACCGACACCGAGCGCACTGCCGACGAGCACGGCGCCCTCCTCCTACCGCTCTTCCAGCGCCAGGGGGTCGATCCCTCGCACGCCGAAGGGGTTGTCATCTCCTCGGTCGTGCCGCCACTGCACTTCACCCTGGAGTCGCTGTCGCGCCGCTACTTCGGGCAGAAGCCGCTGTTCGTCGAGCCCGGAATTCGGACGGGTATGCCGATCCGCCTCGACAACCCGACCGAGGTCGGCGCCGACCGCATCGTCAACGCGGTGGCGGCGCGTGAGCTGTACGGCGCGCCGGTGGTGGTGGTGGACTTCGGCACGGCCACGACCTTCGACGTGGTCAGCGCCGCCGGCGAGTACGTCGGCGGCATCATCGCGCCGGGGATCACGATCTCGGCCGAGGCGCTCTTCGCGCACGCCTCGCGCCTCTCGCGCGTCGACGTGCGCAAGCCCCCCGAGCTGGTGGGCAAGAACACGGTCGCCGCGATGCAGTCGGGGATCTTCTACGGCTACATCGGCCGGGTGGACGGCATCCTGGCGCGGCTGCACGCGGAGGTGGCGGGGGTCAAGACGGTGGTCGCCACCGGCGGCCAGGCGGAGCTGATCGCCGCCGGCTCAGAGTACATCCGCGTAGTGAACACGCAGCTCACGCTCCTCGGCCTGCGGCTCATCTGGGAGCGCAACCGGGCGTGAGCGAGGACGAGGCGGAAGCCGAGGCCGATTCCGAGGCCGACCAAGCGTACTTCCAGGCCATCGAGGAGACTTTCGTGCGGCTGCGCGGCGCGCCGCTGCTGCTGTCGCCGGCCGACTGGCAGGTGGCCCTCCGCTGGCACCGCGACGGGGTGCCTCTGCCGCTGGTGCAGCGGGTGCTGGAGGAGGTCTTCGCCCGCCGCCGCGAGCGCGGCGCCAAGGGCCGGATCAACAGCCTCCGCTACTGCAAGCCGGCGGTCGAAGCGGCCTGGGAGGAGGTGCAGCAGCTCACGGCGCCGGGTCGCCGGACGGACGCCGAGCCGCTCGAGGTGGGGCCGCGTCTAGCCGCGCTGGCGGCAGCGCTGCCCGAGGGGATCCCGGGGCGCAACGAGCTGGCGGCGCGCCTGCGCGGGCTGGAAGGCGAGTCCGAGGAGGTCGAGGCCGCCCTCTCCGAGCTCGACCGCGAGCTGCTGCAAGCCGCCGCCGCCGGCCTCGACGAGAGCGCGGGCGCGGAGCTGGAGGCGGCGGTCGATTCGACGCTCGCCACCCTCGCGGCCCGGCTCCCTCCCGAAGACCTCGCCAGCGCACGCGAGCGCCTCCGCCGGCAGTTCTTGCGCCGGCGGCTGGGCTTGCCAGTGTTGTCTCTCTTCTCGCCGGAAGCACAGGGCGGCTGACGCGCGCGGGGCCGGGTCGGGCCGGGTGCTCCCGCCCGGGGACCGGCGCGCGCCTTGTGGAGTGCGGGGGGGTGGCGCGCGCCTGCGCTCCGCTGCGCGCGGGGTCGGCTGTGGACTGCGGTTGGGGTTGCCGGCGCTTGCGGAGAGCTCCCCGGGCGGGAGCACCCGGCCCGACCCTCCGTTGTTGCCAGATTCTGGCGGGGCTTTTCCGTCTCTTCCGGTGTGGAGCCGCTGGTTGCTGCCGGACGTCTCGACCTGCGCAACGCGCCGATGTTGTTGCCGGCGGCGGCGTTGGCGGTGGGGGCGGATCTTGCCTTCCGCCTTGCGTGGGTGTCGGTGCCGCTGCTGGCGGTGCTGGGGGTGCTTGGCGTGGCGTACGGGCGGCGCGCCGGGTGGTGCTTGGCGGCCTTCGCGATCGGGCTCGCCGTTGCGACGGTTGATGCGGGACTGCCGGAAGGAGCGCCGGCGGGGCTGGACCGCGGGCGGCCGGTGGAGCTGGTGGCGCGGGTGGCCGGCCACTGGGCGCGCGATGACGAGGGGTGGACGGCGCCCGCTCGGGCGTTGCGCTGGCGGCAGGGTGAGCGGGTCGCCGCCGTTCCGTTCGACCTCGTCTTGCATCTGCCGGACGACGAGAAGCCGCCGCCGTTAGGCACGACGCTGCGTGCCAAGGGCTACCTCCGCCGCTCTCCCGGCTTCGCCAACGCGGCGCGCGTGCCGCCCGGGCCCTGGCGGCTGCGCGTGAAGAGCCGCCTCCTCGTGAGTGAGGAGACGCCGCCCGGCGCCCTGGCGGCGCTGTCGGGGCGCGTGCGGCAACGCGCGGAGCGGGCCTTCGCCGCCGCCGGCCGTGAGACCAGCGGCAAGGCGCTGGCGCGCGCTCTCGTCCTCGGCGACGCCTCGGCGGTGCCGCTGGCCTGGAAGCGTGGGCTGCGGGTGACGGGCGTCTCGCACGTCCTCTCGGTCTCCGGGCTCCATCTCGCGCTGCTGGCCGGCGCGGTGTTCCTGGCCGGCGCCTGGCTGCCGCGCCGGGCGCGCCTGGCGCTCCTCCTGCCGGCGCTCAGCGGCTACCTGCTCCTCGTCGGGCCGCTCGCGCCGCTCGTACGCTCGGCGGTGATGGCGCTGCTCGCTGTCGCGGCTCTGCTCGCCGAGCGGCCGCCGGCGCCGACCAATGCGCTCGGCTGGGCAGTGATCGTTCTCGTCCTCCAGAAGCCGGCGGTCGTCGCGGACCCCTCCTTTCAACTCACCGTCTCGGCCACTGCCGGGCTCCTCCTGTTGGCGCCGCTTTTCGCCATGCGGTGGCGCCGCCTGCCGGCGCTCCTGCGCGCGCCGCTGGCCGCGAGCGTCGCCGCGCAGCTCGCTTCGCTGCCCTGGTCGCTGCCTCTCGTCCACCAGCTCACGCTCGGCGCGCCGCTCGCCAACCTAGCCGCCGTTCCGTGGACCGCCGTCGCTCTCGTCGGCTCGCTCCTCTGGACCGCGCTAGCGCTCGCCGCGCCCGCGCTCGCGGCGGTGGTGCTGCCGGCCCTCGACCTCCTCGCCGCACCGTTCGGCTGGCCGGCGCAGGTGCGGCCCGACGTCTGGCTCTCGGTGCCGGTGGCGGCGGCCTCGGCGCCCTCTCGGGCCCCAGGGCACGACGTCCCCGAGCTGGCGCTTATCGACGTCGGGCAAGGGGACGCGATCCTGCTCCGCGACGGCCGCCGCGCCGTCCTCGTGGACGGCGGCGGCTGGGAGCGTGGCGACCTCGGCGGCCGCGTGCTCTTGCCGGCGCTCGCCGCCGAAGGCATCCGCCGGTTGGATGCCGTGGTGATGACCCATCCCGATCGCGATCATTGCCGAGGGCTAGTGGATATCGCCGCCTACCTCCCGGTGCGCGAGGTCTGGATGGGCGAAGGCTGGGAGGCGGCCGGCTGCGCCGGCGATCTCCTCGCCGTCCCCGGCGCCGCGCTCCGCCTCCTCTGGGCGGGCGAGCGGCGCACGGTCGGCCGCTGGCGGCTCACCGCCCTCCACCCTCCGGTGGGGGAGCGGCGCGGCGACAACGACCGCTCCCTCGTGCTGCTCGCCGAGGCGGCGAGCGCGCGCGTGCTGCTCTCCGGCGACGTCGAAGCCTGGGCCGAGCACGGCCTCCTCGCGCGCCACGGCAAGCACCTGCGTGCCGACGTGCTGAAGGTCGCCCACCACGGCAGCCGCACCTCCTCGACCGAGGCTTTCCTCGACGCCGTGCGACCGCGGCTCGCCCTCATCTCCGCCGGGCCCGACAACCCCTACCACCACCCCTCGCCGGTCGTCCTCGAGCGCCTCGCCGCGCGATCGATCTTGGCCCTCCGCACCGACCGCCAGGGGATGGTCCGCCTGCGTTTCCCCGGCGCCGGGCGCATCCGGGTCGAGCTTCCCGGGATGCCGCGATGAACGACGACTCTCCGCTAGTCTCGACCCGTGCCCCGCCCTTTCGTCGCAATCGTCGGCGCCACCGCCACCGGCAAGAGCGCGCTGGCCATCGCGCTCGCCGAGCGGCTCGACGGTGAGATCGTCAACGCCGACGCGCTCCAGGTCTACCGCGGCTTCGACATCGGCACCGCCAAGCCGAGCGCGGAGGAGCGGCGGCGCGTGCCGCACCACTTGCTCGACCTCCTCGAGCCGCACGAACGCTGGTCGGCGGGGGAGTTCGCGCGCCAGGGGCGGGCGGCGATCGCCGAGATCGAAGGCCGCGGCCGGCTGCCCATCGTCGTCGGCGGCAGCGGCCTCTACCTGCGGGCGCTGATCGAAGGAATCAGCGCGGTGCCGCCCGGCGACCCGGCGGTGCGCCGCGCCCTGCGCGAGCGGCTGGCCGCCGAAGGCCTGCCGGCGCTCGCTGCCGAGCTGGCGCGACGTGACCCCGAGACCGCTGCGCGCCTCGCGCCGGGCGACACGCAGCGCGTTCTCCGCGCCCTCGAAGTGGCGCTCGTTTCGGGCGCGCCGCTGGCGGCGTGGATATCGCGCCAACCCTTCGGAAAGGAACGACTTTCGGCGACGCGCGTCGGATTGACGCTGCCGCGACCCGTCCTATACAGTCGCATCGCAGACCGCGTCCTGCGGATGGTGGAGCGGGGCTGGGTGGACGAGGTGGCCGGGCTGCTGGCGCGAGGTGGAGCCGAGCAGCCCGCGTTCCAGGCCATCGGGTACCGACAGCTCGCCCGCCACGTGCTCGGTGAGTGGCCCCTCGACCAGGCGGTCGCCGAGACGATCCAGGCGACCCGCCGCTTCGCCAAGCGGCAGGAGACCTGGTTCCGCAAGGAGCCCGATGTGACCTGGTTTGAGGCCCAGGATCCGGACGCCCGGATCCCTGATGTCGTCGAGCTTGTCGTCGTGTCCAGCGGTCGTGGGAGGGCCCATGCCTAAGCACAACATCAACATCCAGGACGGCTATCTCTTCCAGAGCCTCAAGGAAGGGCAGCCGATGTACCTCGAGCTGATCACCGGCCGCAGCCTCCTCGGTCGGCTGAAGCGCTTCGATCGTTTCGCCGTGGTCTTGGAGAGCGACGGCAAAGAGGTCCTCGTTTACAAGCATGCCATCGCGACGCTCGCCGCGGCGCCCCCGCAGGGCTCTTAGGGCCCTCCGCCCCGGCTGGCGCGCCGGGCCAGCGCTCCTTCTGCTCACAGCCTTGCTCGCCGGCTGCACGGGCCAGCCGGCGCCGGCGCCCTCGCGCCCGGCGCCGCGGCCTCTCGACCTGCCGGCGCAGGAGCAGCGGTTCCTGATCGACCCGGTGGTCGGCGCTCCGTCCGCGGGCGACGCGGCGACCCAGCGGCTGCTGAGCCAGGCGCACCAGAGCCTGCTCGAAGCCGGCATGGTCGACGAGGCTGAGGAGACCGCCAACGATCTCCTCGCGGCCGACCCTGACTTCGCCCCGGCGCACGTGCTGCTGGCCCAGTTGGACTTCGCCCGCGGCCGCCACCGCGAGGTGGTGTCGCGGCTGGCCCCGATCGCCGGCCGCCATCCGACCTACGTCGCCGCGCAGCTCCTCCTCGGGCGGGCGGCCGAGAAGCTCGGTGACCTGCCCGTCGCCTACGCGGCTTATCGCGCCGTCGCCGCGCGCGTGCCGGCCGCCTTCGAGCGCACCGGCGCGCTGCACACCCGCGTCCTCGAGATCACCGCCAACCGGGTGGAGGAGGCGCTGCGCGCCGGTGACGTCGCCGGGGCCGAGGCGCAGTTGGTGCGGCTGCGCGAGTGGGGGCCGGCCGAGGAGCTGACCTTCGAGGCGGCCCGCCAGGTGGCGGTGGCGCGCCATGACCCGAAGGCCGAGCTCGCCGCGGTCGAACGGCTGGCCGCGCGCCGCCCCGAGGACCGGCGGCTCGCCGAGCGGCGGGCGGAGCTCGAGCTGGAGGTGGGCGACCCGAGCAAGGGGCTGGAGCTCGTGCAGGAGCTGGCGCGCCGCAACCCGGGCGACGCGGCGCTCGCCGCCAAGCTCGACGCCGCCAAGTTCCGCTGGCGGCTGTCGCTGCTGCCGCCGGGAGTGCAGGCGACGGCCGCACTGCCCGAGCTGACCCGCGCCCAGCTCGCCGTGCTCCTCTACTGGCTGGTGCCGGAGGTGCGGCACGCCCGCCCGGCGTCGGGGCGCATCGCCACCGACGTCCTCGGCCACCCGCAGCGCGAGGAGCTGGTGCGGGCGGTGAACCTCGGCCTCCTCGACGTCGATCCGCGCGTGCACAAGGTCTTCCCGAACAGCCGGGTCACCCGCGGCACCGCGCTGCGCGCCCTCTGGCGCACGCTCTGGCTCTTCGAGCGCCAAGCTCCCTGCGTCGCCGCCGGGGGCGCCGACCCGCCCGGCTCCGCGCTCTGCGATCGAGCGGCGGCCTGCGGGCTGCTCGACGCCGCCGCCGCGGAGTGCCGGGCGAGCGCTTCGCTCTCCGGCGCCGAGGCGGTCGAGCTGATCCGCCGCGCCCTCCTCGTCCTGGGGAGCGCGTGAAGCTGACGATCCCCAACGTCCTGACGCTGGTGCGGATGGCGCTGGTGCCGCTCTTCATCATCGAGGTGCTGGACGGCCACGTGGCGCGCGCGCTGCTGATCTTTGTGGCGGCCGGCGTGACCGACGCCCTCGACGGCTTCATCGCCCGCTTCTGGAACCAGCGCTCGCTCCTCGGCGCCTACCTCGACCCGATCGCCGACAAGCTGCTGCTCGTCTCGGCCTGGGTGGTGCTGTCGATCCCCAGCCTGGCCACGGCGGTCAAGATCCCGATCTGGGTGACCGTGCTGGTCATCGCGCGCGACTTTCTGCTGGTGACGGTGGCGCTGATCTTCTACCTCGCCTCGGACATCAAGCGCTTCCCGCCCTCGCTGCTGAGCAAGGTGACGACCGTCCTCCAGGTCGCCACCGTGGCCCTCATCCTGGGCTCCGACCCCTGGCCCGACCTCGCGCCGATCGCCGAGACCATGATCTACGCCGTCGCCGCCTTCACCCTCCTCTCCAGCCTCGACTACCTGCGCCGCTACAGCCGCTCGGACGCGGCCAAAAACACCGTCGCGACGTAGCGCCCGCCCTCCGGGGTGATACCATCTTCCGGCAGAGCACGCCGGGCATGTCGCAGTTCGTCCACCTCCACCTCCACAGCCAGTACAGCCTCCTCGACGGCGCCAACCGTCTCGACGACGTCATCGCCGCCGCCGCCGCGGCCGGCATGCCGGCCCTCGCCCTCACCGACCACGGCAACCTCTTCGGCGCCATCGAGTTCTACACCCGCGCCAAGGCCGCCGGGGTCAAGCCGATCGTCGGCATCGAGGCCTACGTCGCCCAGGGCAGCCGGCTCGATCGCCAGTCCGGCAAGGGCGGCAGCAACCACCTTGTCCTCCTCGCCCGCGACGCCACCGGCTACAAGAACCTCCTCAAGCTCACCTCCGCCTCCTTCCTCGAAGGCTTCTACTACAAGCCGCGTATCGACAAGGAGCTGCTGCGCCGGCACGCCGAGGGCCTGATCGGCCTCTCCGCCTGCCTGAAGGGCGAGATCAACGAGCAGATCGCCGCCCGCCGCGAGAAGGAGGCCGAAGCCACCGCCTGCGAGTTCCGCGACATCCTGGGCGACGGCAACTTCTTCCTCGAGCTGCAGGACCACGGCATCGAGGAGCAACGCCTCGCCAACGAGGTCCTGCGGCGGATCTCGGCCCGTACCGGCATCCCGCTCGTCGTCACCAACGACTGCCACTACCTGCGCCGGGACGACTCTGTCGCCCACGACGTCCTGCTCTGCATCGGCACCCAGCGCACGCTCGCCGACACGGACCGCCTGCGCTATGCCAGCGACCAGTTCTTCCTGAAGTCGGCCGACGAGATGCACACGCTCTTCCCCGGCGACCACGCGGCGCTCGAGAACACCCTCGCCATCGCCGAGCGCTGCGACCTGACGATCCCGATGGGGGAGTTCCACCTGCCGGAGTTCCCGGTGCCGGCGGGGGAGAGCCTCCAGTCGTACTTCGAGAAGGTGGCCCGCGCCGGCCTCGAGGAGCGGCTCGGCGAGCTGCGCCGCCGCCGCGCCCAGGGGCTGGTCAAGGCGCCCGAGGAGCTCTACCGGCAGCGCGCCGAGTACGAGCTCAAGGTCATCCAGACGATGGGGTTCGCCGGCTACTTCCTGGTGGTCTGGGACTTCATCCGCTACGCCCGGGAGAACGGCATCCCGGTGGGGCCGGGGCGCGGCTCGGCGGCGGGGTCGGTGGTCTCCTACGCCCTGCGCATCACCGACATCGACCCGCTCCAGTACGACCTCCTCTTCGAGCGCTTCCTGAACCCCGAGCGGATCAGCATGCCGGACATCGACATCGATTTCTGCATGCGCGGCCGCGGCCGGGTGATCGACTACGTCGAGGGCAAGTACGGGCGCGACCGCGTGGCCCAGATCATCACCTTCGGCACCCTGGCGGCGAAGGCCGTCGTGCGCGACGTCGGCCGCGTCATGGGGCTCCCCTACGCCAAGGTGGACCGCATCGCCAAGCTCGTCCCCGACATGACGAAGTCGCTCGCCGCGGCGGCCAAGGAGGTGGACGCTCTGGCGCAGGAGGTCAAGAACGACCCCGAGGTGCGGCGCATCGTCGAGATCGGGAGCCGCCTCGAAGGGCTGACCCGCCACGCCTCGGTGCACGCCGCCGGCGTCGTCATTACCCCGCGCCCGCTCGACGAGCTGGTGCCGCTCTACAAAATGACCAAGGGGGACGGCGAGCAGGTCATGACCCAGTGGGACATGAACGTCGTCGAGAAGCTCGGCCTGCTCAAGATGGATTTTCTCGGGCTGCGCACCCTGACCGTCCTCGACGACGCGGTCAAGATCCTGCGCCAGCAGGGGATCGAGCTCGACCTCGACGAGGTCCCGCTCGACGACCCCGAGGTCTTCCGCCTCTTCAGCGAGGGGCGGACGAGCGGCATCTTCCAGTTCGAGTCGCGCGGCATGACCGACATGCTGCGCCGCGCCCGGCCGTCGCGGTTCGAGGACCTGGCCGCCTTCAACGCCCTCTACCGCCCGGGCGCGCTCTCGGTCGGCATGGTCGAGACCTACATCCAGCGCAAGCTCGGCACCCGCAAGGTGAGCTACGTCGTCCCCGAGATCAAGCCGATCCTGGAGGAGACCTACGGCGTCATCGTCTACCAGGAGCAGGTGATGCGGATCGCCGTGGCGGTGGCCGGCTTCACCCTCGCCGAGGCCGACCTGCTGCGCAAGGCGATGGGCAAGAAGAAGGCCGACGTCATGGCCGAGCAGAAGGAGAAGTTCGTCTCGGGAGCGGTGGCGCGCGGGACGTCCAAGGAGAAGGCCAAGGAGCTCTGGGACTACATCGAGCCCTTCGCCGGCTACGGCTTCAACAAGAGCCACAGCGTCGCCTACGCCATGCTGGCTTACAAGACCGCGTATCTGAAGGCGCACTACCCGGTGGCCTTCATGGCGGCGATGCTCAACTCCGAGCTGGCGAGCTCGGACGCGATCGCCAAGTACATCGGCGAGTGCCGCAACATGGCGATCGAGGTGCTGGCGCCGGACGTCAACCTGAGCCACTGGCTCTTCACCGTCGACGGGCCGGCCATCCGCTTCGGCCTCGGCGCGCTCAAGGGGGTGGGGGAGGGGGCGATCGAGGCGGTGCTGGAGGCGCGGCTGCGGGTGGGGCGCTTCCGCAGCCTCACTCACCTGGCCTGCGAGGTGGACCTCCGCCAGCTCAACCACAAGGTCTTCGAGGCGCTGATCAAGAGCGGCTGCCTCGACGGCCTCGGCCTCCACCGCGGCGCTCTCTACGCCGGCCTCGACGGCATCCTCGCTTACGCGCAGCGGCGGCGCGAGGAGCGCGAGCGCGGGCAGGGAACGCTCTTCGGCGGTGGCGGCACGGCCGGCGTCGTCGGCGGTGTGGCGCTCGAGCCCTCGCCCGACCCGCTCACCGCCCGCTGGCCGATCCAGGAGCAGCTCCGCTACGAGAAGGAGACGCTCGGCTTCTACTTGACCGGCAACCCGCTCTCCGAGCACGAGGAGACGCTGCGCCGCCTCGCCAGCCACACCACCGCCCAGCTCGCCGAGGGGGTGGACGGCCCGGTGACCCTCGGCGGCCTGGTGACCGCCGTGCGCCGGGTGAAGATCAAGAGCGGCCCTAACGCGGGCCGCTACATGGGCCGGTTCGTGCTCGAGGACCTGGAGGGGAGCCTGCCGGTGACGCTCTTCGCCAACCAGCTCCAGCAGTTCGGGCATCTCCTCCAGGAGGAAGCGCTGGTGCTGGTCAAGGGCTCGGTGCGCGAGCGGGGGAGCGCCGCCGGCGGCGGCGGCGAGGTAGAGCTGGCGGTCGAAGAGATCCGCGCCCTGGCGCCGGCGGCCGTTGGGCCGCTCCTCGCCATCGAGCTGGTGCTCGACCCCGAGACCCCGCAAGGCAAGCTCCTCGAGCTCAAGAACCTGCTCCTCGAGCACCACGGCGAGGTGCCGGTGACGCTGGAGCTCGACCTGAGCGAAGGCAGCGTGACGATCGCCCCCTCCGGCAGCTTCAAGGTCGCCTACGGCCGCGACCTCGCCGGCGCCGTCGAAGCCCTCCTAGGCCCCGGCCGCCTCCGCGAGCGCCGCACCGAGCCGCCGACGGTGACGCTCCCCGTCACCCCGTTCGCTCCGGACCCGCTCGGGCCCGCGCCGGCACCGTTCTAGACCGGGGAGCCCCGCAGCCCCTCGGGAAGCTTCAGCCGAGGACCTGGATCTCTCTCACCTCGGTCCGCGCGCCATAGCGGGCGTGCGGGGAGCTTCTGGCGAGCTGCACCGCCTCTTCGTAGTCGGCGGCGCGGACGATGAAGATGCCGCCAAGGACCTCTTCGGCCGCCGCGTAGTCGGGGTGCGCGACCGCGCCGTCGCGGCCGAGCACCTTTCCGCCTTCGTCCTTGAGCTTCTCGGCGAGGACGAGGCGCCCGGCCTCTTGCATCCGCTCGACCCAGGCAGAGTACTCGGCGATCAGCCGCTCCAGCCGCTCGGGCGGTACCCCCAGCCAGTCGCCGGGGCGGTCGTAAAGCAACAGCATGAACTGTCCCATGACGGCATCGTAGCAGCGGCGGTGGCGCCTCCCGCATGCCATAATCCGCCGCTCTCATGGCACAAGGTCTCCCAGGCGCGGACAGCTCCTCGCCCGTGACGGCGAGCGTAGTCGCTGCGGCGACCGCGCTGTTCGGCCGCACGCCGGCGGTGTGGGGCCGGTACTTCACCAAGCCGACGACCAGCGGCACGGTGGAGTACCGGCACGCGCAAGAGAACCCGGTGCTGGCCCAGTACGCGATCCGCCTGCTGCCCGTCGCCCGGCAGACCAAGGACACCGCCGGCTCCACGGCGCAAGGCACGTCCGACGCCCAGGGCAACGTCGACGACCTCTTCGACAGCTTTGGCGCCGACTACCTGGCGTCGCTCGGGACCGAGTTCCTGATGTTCCTCGACGTCGAGGGCACCCCGTCGTCGGGTAGCCCCTCGCTGGGGCTCGACTACTGGACGGGCTGGGCGCAGACCCTCGGCGAGCACAGCCGCGCCGCCTCCGGCGGCCGCGTCGAGGTCCTCCCCTGCGCCTACGCCCGGCAGGGCGACAACACGACCTGGGATGTCCTGACCCAGGCCGCCGGCCAAGGCATCTCTTGCTACGGCGCCTGGGTGGCGCGGTCTTACTCGGGAAGCTGCACCATGGCGGACTGGGACGAGACGATCGTCGCCCCCAGCGTGCCCCTGCCCTGTGACATCCTCCTCTGGCAGTACGCCGAGAACTGCTGCGACGGCGCGATCGACACCAGCCAGACGAACCCGAGCCTCGACATCGACACCCTGCTGCTCCAGCGCCTGATCCTCCCGCCCTCGACGACGGTCCCTTCCTAGCCCGGCCGCGTGCGGCCGGCCCCTGCCGGCGGGGCGCGTTTCACGATTGACTTAAAGGTGGTAACCTCGAATCGCCACACACCCGCGTCGATCCGTGAAGGAGCGTCCATGAGCGCTCGACTCCCGCGTCCGCCGATCCCCATCTTCCTGGCCCTCCTCGCCTTGCCGCTCCTGTGGGGCTGCGCCTCCGGCAAGCGCCCCGGGTACGGCGCTCCCGATCCGGTCTACGGCGTCACCGGCCGGGAGACCGCCGCACGGCCACTCGACCCCTTACCGCGCGCGAGAGGGAGGCCGCGCTGCAGGCCGCGCTCGCCGACGCGCGGGTGCGCGAGGTCCTCGGGGGCCAGCCCCATCGCCTGGTCGCGATCGATTTCGTCGCCGACAAGGGGCCCTCTTCGGAGGTCGTGCGCAGCGCCGAGGTCTTCCTCTACCGTCCGGACCGGGACGTCGGCGTGCGCGCCCTCGTGCACCTGCAGGAAGCGGCCGTGGTGGCCGTCGCGCCCGTCTCGGGGACCCAGGTGCCGCTGACCCAAGAGGACTACCAGCTGGCGCACGAGCTGGCGCTGGGCAGCCCGGAGGTGCAGAGCCGGCTCGGTCCAGGTCTCCGGGAGGCGGTGATCGAGGTCCTGCGCGAGCTGCCGAACGACGCCGAAGACCCCTGCTTCCGGCACCGTTGCGTGTTCCTGCTCTTCCGGCTGCCGGAGGGCTATGCGGTCGTGCCGCGGGTCGTGGTCGACCTGACCGAGCGCGCGGTGCGCGTCCAAGGAGTGAAGCCATGAGAGCCGGCCTCCCCCTCCTCGTCGCTCTGCTCGCGGGAGTCGCCGTCCCGGTGCTCGAGGCCCAGCCGCCGCCGCCGCCCCAGGACTGCTCGGCGCCCTTCTTCGTCTTCCAGGAGTTTCCGACCAGCGGCGCCAAGCAGACGGCCTGGGCCGTCTGCTGGCAGGCGCGGCGCAAGAACGGGCTGATCATTATGTCGGCCCACTTCCGGAGGTCTGCGGGCGCGCCGTGGGTGCGCGTGCTCTGGGAAGGACGGATCGCCGAGTTCTTCGTCCCTTACCACCCCGCGGGCTCGCCGCGGTTCCGCGACGTGGCCTGGTACAACTGGCCGCTGGTGCCGCTGCACGCCGGCGACTGCCCGCCAGCCCTGGGCGGCACGCTGCTGTCCGACCCCTTCCGGGTCCCCGAGCCGGTGTCGCTGCCCGGCATCCCGGCGTGGCCGGCCGGGCCCGAGGTGTGCAAGATCGTTCACGACCGCGGCCTGGCCTGGAAGGACGACACGAAGATCAAGCGCGGCGAGGAGCTCGTGCTCTGGAGCGCCTACGACGCGGCCAACTACAACTACCTCATCGAGTGGACGTTCCGCGACGACGGAGCGATCACTGGCCGCATCGCCGCGACCGGCGTGAACCTCGGCAGCGGCTTTTACGAGACGGCGCACCTCCACAGCCCCCTCTGGCGGCTCGACATCGATCTCGACGGGTTCCCGCGGGACTCGGTCCACGAGGGCATCCACAAGGAGCTGCCGGGCAACGTCAGCGACGACTTCGCTCCCGTGATCGCCGCCGAGAAGGGCCTGGCGTGGGACCCGCTGGCGTTCACCACCCTGCACATCCACGACGCCAACTTGAAGAACGGCAAGGGCGAGGCGTCCGCCTACCACTTCATGCCGCTGCGCTACGGCACCTCGCGGCACGACGAGCTGTTCACCAAGAGCGACTTCTGGGTCACCCGCTACAGCGGGATCGAGACGGTCGGGGAGGACCTGCCCAAGTACGTCGCCCCGGCGCAGCCCGTGGCGGACGCGGACGTCGTGGTCTGGTACACCGGCTCGATGCACCACCTGGTCCGCCGGGAGGACGGCGAGTTCGTCTCCTGCGCTCTAGGGACCTGCTGGAGCGGCGAGGCGCACACCATGTGGGTCGGCTTCATGTTGAAACCCCACAACCTCTTCGACCGCACGCCGTTCTTCCCGTAGCGCGGCGCGGCCCGGCGCCGTGCCATAATCCGCCGCTGCCGTTCAACCCTCTTTCCCGGAGGCTCGATCGATGGCGGAACCCTCGGAGGTGAAGCTCAAGCCGGCGGCCTGGATCCTGATGGTCCTGGTCGTCATCGGCCTGGTGGCGCTGGGGCTCTGGTCGGCCCGCGGCTGGCTCTTCCCGGGCGGGAAGACGGACGGCGGCGAGATCAGCAAGGAGGACCTGCCGGAGGGGCAGGTCGAGGCGCCGGACACGACCGGCATCACCACCGTCTCCGAGTACAAGTACGTGCCGGCCCAGCGGCTGCCGCCGGTGCGCGGCGCGGCGAGCTACAAGCCGCTGCGCGACAACACCGTCGTCGTCGGCCTCAACGTCTGGGCCGGCTGGGCGCCGATCTTCTACGCCAACGGCGGCGCCTCGCCCAACGCCGACAGCCTGTTCGCCAAGAAGTACGGCTTCAAGCTCGACATCAAGACGATCGACAGCCCCTCGGCCTCGATCAACGCCTTCGCCTCCGGCGACGTCCACGTGACCGCGTGGACGCTCGACATGATCCCGCTCTTCTACGAGCAGCTCAAGGCCGACTCCCGCGCCCTGCCGCGCGCCTTCCTCCAGGTCGACTGGTCGAACGGCGGCGACGGCATCGTGGTGCGCCAGAACGTCCGCTCGGTGGCGGACCTGAAGGGCAAGTCGATCGCCTTGGCCGAGCACTCGCCGTCGCACTACCTGATCCTGAACCTCCTGATCAACGCCGGCATCCAGCCCTCGGAGGTCGACTTCCGCTTTACCGAGGACGCCTTCCAGGCCGCCGCCGCCTTCAACGCCGACAAGCGGCTCGCCGCCTGCGTCTCCTGGGCGCCCGACATCTACAAGCTCGCCGAGCAGCCGGGCAACAAGCTCCTGGTCTCGACCGCCACCGCCAACAAGCTGATCGCCGACGTCATGTTCGCGCGCGCCGACTTCGTGCGCGACAACCCGAAGATCGTCGACGGCATCGTGCGCGGCTTCCTCGACGCCGTCGAGGAGCTCAAGGACGAGGGCAAGCGCCGCCGCGCCGCCGAGCTGATGGCCCGGGCCTACAACCTGCCGGCCGACGAGGCCGCCGCGATGCTGGGCGATGCCCACTCGACCAACTACGCCGAGAACAAGGACTTTTTCCTCAACCAGAACAACCCCACGAACTTCGAGCGCTACTGGGAGACGGCGAGCACGCTCTACTTGAAGCTCGGCTCGATCGGCAGCGCCGTGCGCTTCGACCAGGTGATGGACTTCTCCTTCATCAAGGCGCTCGAGGACGTCGAGCCCTACGCCAGCTCACGCGACGAGTACACCGTCTCCTTCACCCCGAAGGGGGTCTCGGCGATCAAGGCCGAGGCCACCGAGATCCTCACCAACATCCAGCGCATCCACTTCTACCCGAACTCCTACGACCTCGCCTACAAGAACCAGGACGGCACGCTCTACGACCCCAACTCCACCAAGGTCCTCGAGGACGTGGGGCGCCTGGCCGGCCAGTTCGGGATGGCGCGCATCACGATCGAAGGGCACACCGACGCCTCGATGAAGGGCTTCATCCCCTTCGGCGCGGTGCGCGACCTGTCGATGAACCGCGCCAACGCGGTCAAGGAGGAGCTGGTCAAGCGCTACAAGCTGCAGCCCAACCAGTTCTCGGTGGACGGCGTCGGCTGGGAGCGGGAGCTCGAGCCGGGCAATCACGCGCTCAACCGGCGCGTCGAGATCAAGGTCTTCCCGCTCGAGCAGGAGTAGCGGTCGTTGCACGGGCTGCGCCGCCGCCTCCCCTGGCTCTGGACCTGGGGGATCCAGCTCGGCTCGGTCGCCCTGGTGCTGCTCGTCTGGTGGGGGCTGACCTGGGGGGCGCCGGAGGAGCGGATCCTCTCGCCGCTCACCCTGCCCAGCCCCGGCGAAGTGCTGGCGAGCTTCGAGAGCCTCTGGTTCGACGCCGCGCTGACCCGCTCGACCGGCTGGAGCCTGGGCCGCATCGGCCTCGGCTTCGGCCTGGCGGCGCTGATCGGCGTGCCGCTCGGCATCCTCGCGGGGTGCTTCCGCGCCGTCGAAGCGTTCCTGCGCCCCGCGACCCTCTTCCTGCGCAACGTGCCGATCGCCGCGCTCATCCCGCTCACCCTGGTCTGGTTCGGGCTGGGCGAGCAGCAGAAGATCTTCTTCCTCTTCATCGCCTGCGTCGGCTTCGTCATCTTCGACACCACGCGCGCCATCCTCGACGTCGACGAGCGCTACGTCGAGACCGCCTACACGCTGGGGGCGAAGCGCTGGCCCGTGGTCTGGAAGGTGCTGGTGCCGATCGCCCTGCCCGACATCTTCAACTCGCTGCGCCTGCTCTTCGGCCTGGCCTTCGGCTACATCGTGCTCGCCGAGCTGATCGACGCCAAGTTCGGGCTCGGCTACATCATCCAGGTGGCGCAGCGGCGCGGCCCGCGCGAGCACATCTACTGGGTGCTCTTGGTGATCAGCCTGCTCGCCTTCGGCATCGACCGGCTGCTGCTGGCGGCGCAGCGCCGGCTCTTCCCCTACCGGTTCGCGGAGGACTGAGGTGAGCGCCCGTGTCGAAGCGCCCCCCGCGGCGGGCGAGTGGAGCCCGGAGCCGCAGCCGGTCGACAAGACGCCGCACGGTCCGCGGCCGCCGGTCGTGCAGTTCAAGCAGGTCACCAAGCAGTTCCGCCGCGGCCGCTGGACGACGGCGATCGAGAACGTCACCTTCGTCGTCGACGACCTGCCCGACGTCGGCGAGTTCATCACCATCCTCGGCCCCTCCGGCTGCGGCAAGTCGACCGTCCTGCGGCTGATCGCCGGCCTCGAGCCGCACCACCCGCCGACGAGCGGCGAGGTGCTGGTCCTGGGCCAGCCGGTGACCGGGCCGGGCGCCGACCGCGGCATGGTCTTCCAGGACTACACCTCCTACCCCAACCGCACGGTCCTGCAGAACGTCGAGTTCGGTTTGGAGCTCAAGGGGATGCCGCGGGCCGAGCGGCGGGAGCTGGCGCGCGCCTGGGTCGCCAAGGTCGGCCTCGCCGGACACGAGGACAAGTACCCGCACGAGCTCTCCGGCGGCATGCGCCAGCGGGTGGCGATCGCCCGCTCGCTGGTGCTCAAGCCGCGCATCATCCTGATGGACGAGCCGTTCGGGGCGCTCGACCCGGAGACCCGCTACGCCATGCAGGAGCTGCTGATCGGGCTCTGGCGCGAGGCGCAGGCGACGGTCTTCTTCGTCACCCACTCGATCCCCGAGGCGGCCTACCTCGGCGACCGCCTCTACCTGATGGCTGCCAACCCCGGGAGGATCGTCGAAGAGTACAAGCTGCCGCGGCCGGACGAGCCGCCGCTGGTGGTCGAGACGCGGGCTGACTTCCGCGAGGTGGTGGCGGTGCTCAAGGCGAAGGTCTTCGGGCGCCAGGGCGGCCCGACCGGCACCGCGGACTGAAGCGATGGCCCGCGACGCCGGCATCTTCGACTACATCCGGGAGGCCTTCAAGGTCCCCTACAACGTCATCCTGCTCAGCGGCGGCGTCCTGGCGGGTGTCGTCACCATGCAGCCGCTCGTCGTCTGGCCGCTGGTGGCGGCGGCCGAGCTGGTCTACCTCCTCGGGCTGGCGCACTACCCGCGCTTCCAGCACCTGGTGCGCGCGCGGCGCGACTATCGCAAGGCGGTGAGCAGCGAGGAAGCGGCCGAGGAGCTGGTCAAGGGGCTCAGCTCGTCGCGGCGGCAGCGCTTCGACACCGTCCGCGAGCGCTGCCGCGAGCTGCAGCGGTCGCTGGCCGCGACGCGGGCGGGGGAGAAGGGGCTCGACGACCTCTTCGAGGACCAGCAGGTCGACAGCGTCAACAAGCTCCTCTGGGTGTTCCTGCGCACCCTCTCCTACGAGCAGATGCTCGACGCCCTTTGCACCGGCGTGCCGAAGAAGGAGATCGAGGGAGCGCTGCAGCGGGCCCAGCGGGACCAGGCGGCTTCGACCTCCGAGACGCTCAAGGCGGCGCTGGCCGAGAACGTGGACGTGCTCAAGAAACGCCTCGAGAACCTGCAGCGCGCCGAGGAGAACCGGGAGGGCCTGCGCGCCCGCCTGGGGCGGATCGAGAACTCCATCCTGCTGATCCAGGAGCAGGCCTTGACCCGCCGCGACCCCGCCTTCGTCGAAGCCGAGGTCAAGGCCGCCACCGTCGGCCTGACCTCCGTCGAGGAGGTCCTCCGCGGCATGGACCTGCCGGCGATCGACACGACCAGCGGGCCGACGCCCGAACTGCTGCGGCCGGCGCGGGTGCGCGAGACCGCCTGAGGACGGGGCTCAGCCGCGCTCGACGGTGTAGCGCGGCTGGTAGAGCTGGACCTCGATCTCGCCCGGCATCACCAAGTGGGTCACGAGGCCGTAGCCGTGGTCCTCGACGTCGCCGGTGAAGCGGACGCCGTTCGCTTTCAGCTCCGCGACTGTCGCCTCGATGTCGTCGCAGTAGAAGGAGATGTCCGGCGTGCCCGAGGGCGGGCCGTCGGCCTCGGTCGGGTGGCAGCCCATGTCCGCCTCCGGCAGGTCGAAGATCAGCCAGCCGCCGCCCACGTCGGTTGCCGGGAACCCCAGGACGTCGCGCAAGAAGGCGCGCAGCTCGTCCGGCTGCGACGAGTAGAACATCGTGTGCACACCGCGGATCATCGCGCTCTCCTCTCCGTTCGCACGTCTCCAGCCACGATAACAGCCCCGGGGAGGCGCGAGAGGCACGGGCGTTGCACCATCGTCGCCGTGAAAGGAGTTGTCATGCCCGAAAAGGAAACCATCGAGCGCGCGCGCCAAGCCAAGCGCGAGGGGAAGTCGCCGAGCACGCAGGCCGGCGAGTTCGTGCACGAGGAGATCGAGCACGTCCGCGAGGGCAAGCACGGCGCCCGCTCGACCAAGCAGCGATCGCGATCGGGCTCTCCAAGGCGCGCCGCGCCGGCGTAAAGCTGCCGCCGCCGGAGAAGGGCGAGGCGCCGAAGGAGACGCGCGAGCAGGCGAAGCGCGCCCTCAAGAAGGGCGCCGCCAAGAAGAAGACGTCGCCGTCGCGCTCGCGGGCGGCCCGCAAGGCGCTCAAGAAGGAAGGTCACAGCGCGGCCTCGAAGACGGCGCTTTCGCGGCACGCCAAGAGCGCCGCGGCCCGCCGCTCGAAGGCAGACCGCTCGCGCGCCGCCAAGAAGGCCGCCAGGACGCGCGCCAAGAGCTGAGCCGGCGCCCCGATCGCCGCCGCGGGGCGCCCGGCACACCGGGCGCTACAATCCCGGCGATGGAGCTCATCTCCACCCACGTCGGCGCCGACTTCGACGGCTTCGCGGCCATGCTCGCGGCGCGCAAGCTCCACCCGGAGGCGCGCCTCTTCTTCCCTGGCTCGCGCGAGGAGTCGCTGCGCCGGGCGCTCGAAGGCGGGCTCGTCGAGTTCGCGGAGCTGCGGCAGAAGGACGTCGACCCCGCCGAGCTGACCCGCGTCGTCCTCTGCGACATCCGCCAGCGCGACCGGATCGGCGTCGTGGCCGAGTGGCTGGCGCGCCACCCGGCGATCGAGGTCTGGGCCTACGACCACCATCCGAGCTCCGAGGCCGACCTGCCGGTCGCCGGCGGGCTCGTCGACCCCGAGGCGGGCTCGACCGCGACGCTGATGGTCGAGCTCCTGCGCGAGCGCGGGCTCGGCGTTGCCGCCGCCGAGGCCACTGCCCTCCTCCTCGGCATCTACGAGGACACCGGCCTCCTGACCTATCCGACGACCGGGCCGCGCGAGCACCGCGCCGCCGCCTGGCTCCTCGAGCAGGGCGCCGACCTCGGCGCCGTCCGCCGCTTCGCCGCCCGGCGGCTCGACCCGGCGCACATCGAGGTGCTCCACCGCATGACCCGCGACCTCGAGGTGCACCGCCTGCGCGGCCATCGCGTCGGCCTCGTCGAGCTCGACCTCGGGGAGTACGTGGACGAGCTGGCGCCGCTCGTCTCGCGCTGCCTGGAGCTGTTCGACCTGCCGCTCCTCTTCGCGCTCTTCGGCGAGGGGGACCGGGTGACGCTCATCGCGCGCGGCGAGCTGCCCGGCTTCGACCTCGGTACGGCGCTCGCCGGCTTCGGCGGCGGCGGCGGGCACCCCACCGCCGCCTCGGCGCGCCTCGACGGCACGACGCTCGAAGTGCGCGAGCGGCTCCTCGCCTTCCTCGGCCGCGCGCTGCCGCCGTCGGCCCGCGCCGCCGACCTCATGGTGAGCCGCTTCGCCACCGTCGCCGCCGACCTCACGGTCGCCGCCGCCAAGGAGGAGCTGAACGCGCGCCGCGTCAACGCCGCGCCGGTCGTGGACGCCGAGGGGTGCGTCGTCGGCACCGTCACCCGGCAGCTCCTCGACGCCGCGCTCCAGCACGGGCTGGGCGAGCGGCGAGTCGAGCGTGTCATGGCGCCGGAGCTCGAATGGATCGCGCCCGACGCGCCGGCCGACGAGGTGGCCGAGCGCATGGCCTCCCACCGCTCGCGCCTGGTGCTGGTGGGGGAGCCGGAGAGCGGGCGCGCGCTGGGCCTGGTCACCCGCATGCAGGTGCTGCGGCACCTGCACGGGCGGCTGGAGGATCTCGAGGAGGCGATCGACCGCCGCTCGGAGCGCCAGCGCGAGCGCCGCGAACAGGTGCGGAAGCTCCTCGAGACCGCGCTCGCCCCCGGGCTGCGCGGCCGCGTCGAGGCGATCACCGCCGTCTCGCGCCGGCTCGGCGTCCCCGCCTACCTCGTCGGCGGCCTGGTGCGCGACCTCCTGCTCGGCCGCGAGAACCGCGACCTCGACGTCGTCGTTGAAGGCGACGGCTCCGCCTTCGCCCGCGAGCTGGCGGCCGAGCTGGGCGCGCGCGTGCGGGTCCACGAGGCGTTCCTGACCGCCGTCGTCACCGAGCCCGACGGCTTCCAGATCGACGTGGCGACGGCGCGCAGCGAGTTCTACCGCGCGCCGGCGGCGCTCCCCGAGGTGCAGATGTCGCCGCTACGCCAGGACCTCTACCGACGCGACTTCACGATCAACACTCTCGCCCTCCGCCTCGGGCCGGAGGGGACGCCGGAGCTGATCGACTACTTCGGCGGCCGCCGCGACCTGCGCGACGGCGTGCTGCGCGTTCTTCACAGCCTCTCCTTCATCGACGATCCGACGCGCGCCCTGCGCGCCGTGCGGCTGGAGCTGCGGCTCGGCTTCGCGATGAGCCCGGAGACCCTGCGGCTGCTCGCCGTGGCGGTGGGGGAGGGCGCGTTCGACCAGCTCTCCGGCGCCCGCCTGCGCGAGGAGCTGGCGCTCCTCCTCGACGACCCCGCGATCGCACTGCGCGGGCTCGAGCGGCTGGAGGAGCTGGGGCTCGTCTCCGTCCTCCATCCGCGCCTCGCGCTCGACGCGGCGGCGCGCGCCCGGCTGGGCGGGGCGCTCGCCGCGCACGACTGGTACCGGCTCGAAGGGCTGGCGGAGCCGCCGGCGCGGCTCGGGCGGCTGCTGCTCCTGGCGCTCGCCGGCGGGCTGGAGGCGGCGGAGCGGGAGCGGCTGGCGCGACGCCTCATGCTGCCGGAGGAGGACCGCCGCACGCTCGCCGAGCTGCCCGAACGGCTGGCCGCGGCGCGCGGCGTCCTCCGGCGCCCGCGGGTCGCGCCGCACGAGGTTTCCGAAGTGCTGGCGGGGCTCTCGGGCGAGGAGCTGCTCCTCCTCATGGCCGAGGAGGACGAGCGCGGCCGCGGCTGGGTGCGGCGCGAGCTGACCGAGCTGCGGCGGATCGAGCCGGCCGCGCGCGGCGCCGACCTGCTGGCCGCCGGCATACCGCCGGGGCCGTGGGTGGGGGAGGCGCTGCGCGCCACCCGCCGGGCGCGGCTGGACGGGCGGATCGCGCCCGAGGATGAGCTGGCGTTCGCGCTGGAACACGTGACCCGCGAAGGGCCGGCCGAGGCGCGGCCGGCGGCGGTGGCGCGGAGGGGAGTGCGATGAAGCGCGCGGCGCTCGTCCTCGCGACCGCGTGTCTCTTCGTAGCGTCCGGCCTACGTGCCGGGCGTGTTTTCGCGCAGGCGGGCTCCGCCCCTCCCGAGGCACCCGCCCCGCGCGTCCCGCAGCTCCTCCGCCTCGACTGCGCCAGCACCATCGGCCGCCGCGAGGTCACGCTCTTCGAGCGCGGCACGGTCCGCCTGGTCGAAGGCGCGCCCGGGAAGGAGCTGTCGGCCCTGCGCGAGCTGGGACCGGACGAGCTGGACGCCTTCGTCCGGCGCCTCGCGCTGGTCGATCTCTCCGAGGTACGGCGTCTCTCGAAAGGAGTCGAAGGCGAGTGGGTCGAGCGGTGCAAGCTGGAGCTGGCGCTCCCCGGCAAACCGCCCCGCAGCTTCGACTTCGGCCGCTACGACACCCTGCCGCTGGCGCTCGCGCAGCTCTTGCGGATCGCCGACGACCTGACGACCGACCTCGTCGTCCGCGTCGCGGCCGAGCTCCCGCCCGGCTACCGGCCGCAGCGCGGCGACCTGCTGCGGCGGGCGGACGGCTTCGTCTACCGCGTCGCCGGCTTCACCGTCGACAACAAGGCCGTGGAGCTGACCGGCCTCGACCAGCCGATCACTCTCTACGTGCTGCGCGAGGAGCTGCGGCGCGAGTTCGTGGAGTACCTCGGGCGCGGCAGCGGCCGGCTGCCGCCGCGGTGAAGGGCGGCCGGCCGGTCCTGCGCATCAGCGGCGGCGCGCTGCGCGGGCGGGCCGTGGCGGTGCCGCCCGGCGCGCGACCCACGGAAGGCCGCGTGCGCGAAGCGCTCTTCTCGATTTGGGCCGACCGCCTGCCCGGCGCGCGCTTCCTCGACCTCTTCGCCGGCAGCGGCGCGGTAGGGATCGAAGCCGCGAGCCGCGGCGCTGCGCGCGTGTTGTGCCTCGAAGACGACGCTCGGGCAGTGCGCACACTGCGCGCCAACATCAAAGAGGTGGGTGGAGAAGAAGGGCAGATTGCAGCGTGGCGGGTGCCGCTGCCGCGCGGGCTCTCCCGCCTGGTGGAGCAGGGGGAAGCGCCCTTCGACCTGATCTTCGCCGACCCGCCCTACGCCTTCACCGAGTACGCCGAGCTGCTGCGACGCCTGGCGCCGCTGCTGGCGGAGGACGGCGAAGCGGCAATCGAGCACTCCGCCCGCGCGCCGCTAGCCGAGGAGGTCGCCGGCCTCACACGGGTGGACGACCGACGCTACGGCGAGACGGCGCTCTCCTTCTACCGCAGGGTGGCCCCCTGAACGCGCCAGACCGCCGGCTGCGCCTCGCCGCCGTCGCCGTAGCCGCCCTCGCCTCCCTCCTCCGCCTCCCCTTCGCCGCCCGCCGCCTCTGGGACCACGACTCCGTCCAGTTCGCCCTCGGTGTCGAGCGCTTCGACCTCGCCGCCCACCACCCGCACCCCCCCGGCTACCCGCTCTACATCGCCCTGCTCAAGGCCTTCGCCTGGGTAGGCATCGAACCGCTCGACGCCATGGTCGCCCTCTCGATCCTCTCCAGCGCCCTCGGCGCCGGCCTCATGGTCCTCCTGGTCGCTCGCCTCGCTTCCCCCCATGTCATCCTGAGCGAAGCGAAGGATCTGGGCGGGGGGCCGTTCAACGCAGCCCTCTTCGCCGGCCTCCTCTACGCCACCAACCCCCTCCTCTGGTTCTACGCCGAGCTGCCGCTCGTCTACGCTGTCGAAGGCGGCCTCGCCGTCGCCATCGCCTACGGCGCCGTTTGCTCCGCCGAATCCCGTCGCGCCTTCTTCCTCACCTGCGCGCTCTTCGCGCTCGCCGGCGGCCTCCGCCAATCGACGATGGTCCTCCTCGCCCCGCTCGTCGCCTACGGCGCCTTCCGCGGCTGGCGCGCCGGTCGCCTCTCCTGGCGCACACTCACCGGCGGCGCCGCCCTCGCCGCCGCCCTCGTCCTCACCTGGCTCCTGCCCCTCTGGGGCCTGGCCGGCGGCTACGGCGCCTACCGCCGCGTCGCCGGCGACCACTTCGCTGCCCTGCTGCCGCAGACCTCCATCCTCTACGGCGCCGGCTGGCCGGCGCTGGCGCACAACCTGGAGGTGCTGGTGAAGTGGGCGCTCCAGGGAATGCTCCCCGGAGCCGTCGCGCTCCTCGCGCTCTGGGCGGCGACGCCGCGCGCCATCGCCGCCGGCCTGCGGCTCCTCGCGCGCCGTTTCGACTGGCTCCTCGTCTGGGTCCTCCCGCCGCTGGCCTTCTTTGCCCTCTTCCACGTCACCAAGGCCGGCTACACGCTGATCCACCTGGCGGCGCTGCTCGCGGCGCTGGCGCTCGCCGCCGCCCCGGCGCTGGCCGCGAGCCGCGCCCGCGCCGTCGCCGGCATCGCCCTCGCCGCCGCGCTCGGCCTCGGTCTCTTCCTCTTCGGCACCGACCGCCGCCCCGACCAGCCGCGCGCCTGGGCGCTCGTGCGTCACGAGTTCAACCGCGGCGCCATCGAGAGCTTCGAGCGCGAGCTGGACCGGGTGATCGAGATCGTGCGCGGCTACCCGCCGGAGACGACGGTGCTCGCCACGGCCGAGCTGTCAGGCAGCGGCCCCGCCGGCGCCGAAGGCTTCCTCTACCCCTGGCACCGCCACCTGCAGTGGTACCTGCCGGAGTACCAGGTCGTTTTCGTCGTGCCGGAGGAGGACTTCGCCCTCACGACCCGCGGCCACGAGCCACTTCAGAAGGCCCTCTCCCAGCTCGCCCTCCCGCCCGACACACGCCGCCTCCTCTTCGTCCTCTCCGAGCCCCCCGGCGCCCGCCTCCCCCTAGGCCCCGGCCTCGTCGCCCTGGGCGGCAAGTCCTTCTGGATCGCCGAAGTCCCCTTCCGCGGCCGCCTCCAGCTCGGGCCTTTCCTCCTCACCGCCCCTCAGCGGCTCGACCGGCCGGCGGCTGCACCCGCTGGTAAGGGTAATAGGGCTTGATGCGGGTGTTGAGGAACGCGCCGAGAGACTCGGCGGTCAACAGGCCGCGGTGGACGGAGAGCGGCACGCCGAGGTACTGATACACCCCGCCGTTGTGGAACTCCACTTCGAGCGTCCGTGTCCACTGCTCGTAGCCGACACTCACGAGGCTCGACGACTCGACCGGCTGGCGCTCCATGCTTCCTCCTGACAGCGGCGGTTACCGCAGCCAGAACGAAGTTACGCCGAGGCACGATTTATTCCCTTCACAGCGCACTCAGCGCAGGAAAAACGCCAGCTCCTCGAGGTCGATCCGCAGATCCACGTCCTTGAGCTGCACCCCCGCCCGGGGCTTCACACGCTCGGGGGCGAAGTTGAGGACGGCGCGGACGCCGGCGTCGGCCAGGGCGTCGTAGTTCTCCTGCGCGGCGCCGGCCGGGACCGCAAGCACGCCGATCTCGGCGCGGGTCTCGCGGACGATCTCGCGCAGCTCGCCGAGGGGCCGCACCACGAGGCCGCCTACCCGCCGCCCGACGACCTTGGGGTCGGTGTCCACCCCGGCCACCACCTCGAAGGCGCCAGAGTTGAACCCTAGATACCGTGCCAGGGCGCTCCCGAGGTTGCCCATGCCGACGATTACCAGCGGGTGCCGGCGGTCCAACCCGAGCAGGGCGTTGAGGTGCGCCGCCAGGGTATCCACCTCGTAGCCGACGCCGCGGATGCCGAACTCGCCGAACTGCGCCAGGTCCTTGCGGATCTGCGCCGCCGAGAGGTGGTAGCGGCGCGCCAGCTCCTGCGAGGAGATGCGCCGGGTCCCCAGCTCCTGCAGGTGGTGGAGGCAGCGGAGATAGACCGAGAGCCGGTTGAGGGTGAGAGGCGAGACCTCTTCCGGCACGCTCATCGGCGTCTGCCCCTTATGGGCGAGCCCTCAGCGCGGCAGCGTGGCCTGGAGCGTCCACTCGATGAGCCCGGAAGGCCAGAGCCCGAGCACCAGCGTGGCGAGCGCGGCGAGCACCGCCGCGGCCCGTCCCCAGCCGTCGAGCAGCAGCCCCTCCGGCTGGCGGGTCTCGGGCTTCATGTAGAGGACGTAGACGACGCGCAGGTAGTAGACGACGCCCACCAGGCTGGCGAGGACGCCGACCACCGCCAGCCCGACGAAGCCGTCGCCGACGGCGTTGAGGAACACCAGGTACTTGCCGAGGAAGCCGACGGTCGGGGGGAGCCCGGCGAGCGAGAGCATCGAGACGGTCAGGCAGGCGCCGAGGAGCGGGAAGCGGTAGCCCCAGCCGGAGAGCTCGGCGATCAGGTGCTGCTCGCCGGGCCGCGCGTAGAGGAGGGCGACGACGGTGAAGGCGCCCGCGTTCATCAGCGCGTAGGCCAGGAGGTAGACCAGGACCGGCGCCAGCGACGGCCGGTCCAGCGTCACGAGCGCCAGCAGCAGGTAGCCCATGTGGGCGATCCCGGAGTAGGCGAGCATGCGCTTGATGTCGCGCTGCACCAGGGCGAGGAGGTTCCCGGCCACCATCGAGAGCACGGCCAGCAGGCTCACCAGCTCCGCCCACTTGGCGTCGTCGCCGCCGGCCACCGCCGCCTGCAGGATGCGGAAGAGGACCAGCGCGCTCGCCACCTTCGGCGCCACCGACAGGAAGCCGACGAAGGGCGACGGCGCGCCCTGGTAGGTGTCGGGCGACCAGGCGTGGAAGGGGACGACGCTCATCTTGAAGCCGAAGCCGGCGAGGAGCAGGAGGAACCCCAGGCTCGCCACCAGCGACGGCCCCTGCGCCGCCTGCACCGCGGCGGCGATGCCTTCGAGGCGCGTCGTGCCGGTCTCGCCGTAGAGCAGCGCCAGCCCGAAGAGCACGAAGGCGCTGACGAAGGCCCCCATCAGGAAGTACTTGATCGCCCCCTCGGTGCCGATCTCCAGCCGCCGGTGGTAGGCGGCGAGGGCGTAGAGGCAGAGTGAGAGGGTCTCGAGCGCCAGGAAGAGGGTCAGGAGCTCGGTGGCGCGCAGCATGAGCAGCAGCCCCGCGGCGCACCAGAGGAGGAGGGCGTGGTACTCGCCGGCGAGGATACGCTCGCGCCGCAGGTAGCCGTCGGAGGCAAGGAGCGCGAGCGCCGTCGCCACCAGCACGACGAGCGAGAAGCCGAGGGTGATCGGGCTCGCCTCCAGAAGCCCGTCGAAGCTCGACCCGTACGGAAGCCGTTCCCAGGCCGCCCAGCCGGCGGCGCCGGTCGTGGCCAGGGCGGCCGGCGTCCAGGCGCGGCGCAGGCCGGGAAGGAAGGCGTCGAGGAGCAAAATGACAATCCCGCCGGCACAGAGCACCAGCTCCGGGACGAGCGCCGACCACTGCTGCGCCGTCACCGCGCGGCCTCCTGCACCGCCTGCACCGGCTCGCGCAGCGCCGGCTCGTCGGGGGCCGGCGCCGCGGCGCGTGCCCGGTATGCCGCCAGCGTCTCCTCGAGCGCCGGCTTGCTGGGGTCGATGAAGAAGCGCGGCGCGACGCCGATCCAGAGCATCAGCGCGCAGAGCGGCAGGAGCGCCGCCACCTCGCGCGGCGTCAGGTCGGGCAGGCCGCGGTTCTCCTCCCGCTCGAGCGGCCCCCAGAGGGTGCGGTCGAGCATCTTGAACAGGTAGACGGCCGCCAGCACGACGCCGAACGCCGCCGCCACCGCCGGCCAGCCCAGGGCCCGGTAGGTGCCGGCGAGGATCAGGAACTCGCCGACGAAGCCGTTGAGCGCCGGCAGCCCCACTGAGGCGAGCGCCGAGAAGACCAGGAAGAAGGCGAAGAGCGGCATCACCTTGGCGAGGCCGCCGAAGTCCGCGAACTGCTTGGTGTGCCGGCGGTCGTAGAGCATGCCGACGAGGAGGAACAGGGCGCCGGTCGAGAGGCCGTGGTTGACCATCTGCAGGAGCGCCCCCTGCCACGCCAGGAGGTCGGCCGCGGCGAGCCCGAGCATGACGAAGCCGAGGTGCGCGATCGAGGAGTAGGCGACCAGCTTCTTCATGTCCACCTGCACCCAGGCCACCAGCGCGCCGTAGAGGATGCCGACCAGCGCCAGCCCGACGATCAGCGGCTGGAGCTCGCGGCTGGCGGCGGGGAAGAGCGGCAGCGCGAAGCGGAGGAACCCGTAGGTGCCCAGCTTGAGAAGGATCCCGGCGAGCAGCACCGAGCCGCCGGTCGGCGCCTCGACGTGCGCGTCCGGCAGCCAGGTATGGAGCGGGAACATCGGCGCTTTGATGGCGAAGGCGAGGGCGAAGGCGCCGAAGAGCCAGAGCTGCGCCGGCAGCGGCAGGTCGAGGCGCAGCCAGTCGGCGTAGGCGAAGCTCCAGGTGCCGGTCAGGCCGTGGTAGGTCCAGGCCATCCAGAGGATCGCCACCAGCATCAGCAGGCTGCCGGCCATGGTGAAGAGGAAGAACTTGACCGCGGCGTAGATCCGCCGCTCGCCCCCCCAGATGCCGATCAGCAGGTACATCGGCACCAGCATTACTTCCCAGAAGACGTAGAAGAGGAACATGTCCCAGGCGAAGAGGGTGCCGAGGACGCCGGTGGTGAGGAGGAAGAGCGCCGCCGCGAAGAGCCGCCAGTGCCGCTCGATGCCGCGCCAGGAGCCGAGCACGACGGCGGGCAGGAGCCCCACGCCGAGCAGCGCCAGCGGCGTCGAGATGCCGTCCATGCGCAGGTCGTAGGCGATGCCGAAGCGCGGCACCCAGGCGATCGGCTCGCCGCCGGCGGCGAGGTCGCGCAGCACGCGCGCCCCCCAGTCGGCGCGCGCCGCAAGGTCGATCGCGAAGGCCAGCTCGACGAGCGAGACGACCAGCGTGTACCACTTGACCGCCTTCTGCGACTGCCGCGGGATGAAGAGCAGCGGCAGGCAGGCGGCGGCCGGGAAGAAGACCAGGCGCGTCAGGGTGGAGCCGAAGAGCAGCTCGGCGTTCACAGCAGCACCCACCAGAAGAGCGCCAGGACGCCCAAGAAGAAGTAGAGGGCGTAGTTGCGGACGTTGCCGGTGGTCGAGAAGCGGGCGACGTCGCCGGTCAGCTCGGTGAGCGCGGCGCCCAGGTTGATCGTGCCGTCGATGAGCAGCGCGTCCACGCCCTTCCAGAAGACCTTGGCCAGGAAGTGCAGCGGCCGCACGATCAGCCGGTCGTAGGCCTCGTCCACGTAGTACTTGTTCTCGAGCAGGCGGTGGAGGCGCGGCGCGCGCTCCGCCCACAGCCTGTCCCCTTCGGGCCCGCGGCCGCGGCCGTAGAGGCGCCAGGCCAGGGCGATGCCGGCGGCCGCCACGGCCACCGCGATCAGCACCAGCCCCCACTCGGCGGGCGTTCCCAGCTCGTGCGCGGCATGCCCCCCCGGCAGCTCCGTCACGATCGGGTGGAGGAAGTGGTGGAAGGAGCTCTCGCGGCCGCCGGTGAAGAGCGGCGGCAGACCGAAGAAGCCGGAGACCACGGCGCCCACCGCCAGCACGCCGAGCGGCAGGGTCATCACCCAAGGCGACTCGTGGAGGTGGAGCTTCTGCTCCTCGGTGCCGCGAAACTCACCGTGGAAGGTGAGGTGGACGGCGCGGAACATGTAGAAGGCCGTCAGCCCGGCAGTCAAGAGCCCGACCGCCCAGAGCCACCAATGGCCTCCCGCCGCCGCGGCGTGAAGGATCTCGTCCTTCGAGAAGAAGCCGGCGAAGCCGGGAACGCCGGCGATCGCCAGCGCGCCGATGACGAACGTCCAGTAGGTGATGGGCAGGTGCTTCTTCAACCCGCCCATCCGCCGCATGTCCTGCTCGCCGCCCATGGCGTGGATGACCGACCCCGAGCCGAGGAAGAGGAGGGCCTTGAAGAAGGCGTGGGTCACGAGGTGGAAGATCGCCGCGGTGTAGGCCCCGACGCCGAGCGCCAGGAACATGTAGCCGAGCTGCGAGACGGTCGAGTAGGCGAGGACCTTCTTGATGTCGTTCTGCGCCAGGCCGATGGTGGCGGCGAAGAGCGCCGTCGCCGCGCCAACCACCGCCACGCCGAGCGACACCTCGGGCGCGAGCTGGTAGAGGACGTTGCTGCGCGCCACGACGTAGACGCCGGCGGTGACCATCGTCGCGGCGTGGATCAGCGCCGAGACCGGCGTCGGGCCGGCCATCGCGTCGGGCAGCCAGACGTAGAGCGGGATCTGCGCGCTCTTGCCGACCGCGCCGACGAAGAGGCAGAGGGCGACGAAGCCGGCGAGCGAGAGGCCCAGGACGTAGGGCGCCGTGGCGGCCGCGCTCGCGGCGATCTGGGGGAAGAGCAGGCGGAAGTCCAGGGTGCCGAACTCGGCGAACAGCGCGAAGAGCCCAACCAGGAAGGCGAAGTCGCCGATGCGGTTGACGATGAACGCCTTCTTGCCGGCGTAAGGCGGGAACTTCTGGTTGTAGTAGAAGCCGATCAGCAGGTACGAGCAGAGCCCCACGCCCTCCCAGCCGACGAAGAGCACCAGGAAATTGTTGCCCAGGACGAGCAGCAGCATCGCGCCGAGGAAGAGATTGAGGTACGCGAAGTAGCGCCGGTAGCCCGGCTCGTGGGCCATGTAGCCGACCGAGTAGAGGTGGATCCAGAAGCCGACGAAGGTGACGATGAAGAGCATCACCGCCGAAAGCGGATCGAGGAGGAAGGCGACGTCGATCGCCAGCTCTCCCGCGGTCCACTGGTAGAGCACCCGGTCGAGCGCCCGCGGCCAGAGCGCTGCGTACTCGAGCAGGCAGGCGAGCGACAGCGCCAGCGTGGCGAGAGGAAAGCCGACGCCGACGGCGGTGATCAGCCACTTCGGCGCGCGCACCGCGAGGCCGTTCACCGTGGCGCCGGCGAAGGGCAGCAGCGGGACGAGCCAGAGGAGGTCGATGGCGCTCATTACCAGCGCATCAGGTTGATGCGGTTCAGGTCGATGGTCCGCCGCTGGCGGTAGATGGCGATGAAGAGCGCCAGCCCCACCGCCGCCTCGGCAGCGGCGACCGCCATGACGAAGAAGACGACGAGCTGGCCGGTGTGGTCGTCCCAGAGGCGCGAGTAGGAGACGAGCGCGAGGTTGGCGGCGTTGAGCATCAGCTCGATCGACAGGAAGATGGCGATGCCGTTGCGCCGCGTCAGCGCGCCGGCCGTGCCGATGGCGAAGAGGACGGCGGCCAGCAGCAGGTACCAGGAGATGGGGACCGGGGTCACGGCTCCACCCTCCGCGCCAGGACCGTCGCGGCCACCACCGCGACCAGGAGGAGGAGCCCGACGATCTCGAACGGCAGCAGCATCTCTTCGAATAGCGCGCGCGCCAGGGCGTGGAGCGAGACCAGGCGCTCGGAGAGGGGCGCCGTGTCCACCTCGCGGTAGGTGCGCCAGAAGAGGGTGGCGAGCATGCCGCCGAAGAGTCCCGCGCCGAGCACCGCCGCCCAGCGCTGCGCCGCCTGCCCGCCGGGGCTCTCCTCGCGCTGCAGGTTGAGCAGCATGACGACGAAGAGGAAGAGCACCAGGATGGCGCCGGCGTAGATCAGCACCTGGAGGGCGGCGATGAACGGCGCCCCCAGGAGCACGAAGAGCACCGCCACCGAGAAGAGTGTCAGCACCAGGCTCATCAGCGAGTAGATCGGGTTGCGGTGGACGACGACGACCAGCGCCGAGCCGAGCGCCAGGAAGGCGAAGAGCGCGAAGACCGCGGTCTCCATCGCGCCGCCTAGAGCCACCCCGCCAGGACCATCGCCGCCACCGCGACGGCGTTGAGCAGCGCCAGCGGCAGCAGCACCTTCCACCCCAGCCGCATCAGCTGGTCGTAGCGGAAGCGCGGCACGCTCCAGCGCACCCAGACGAAGACCATCATGCAGAGCGCGATCTTGCCGACCAGGACGGCGACGCCGAGCGCCGCCCCCGGCCACCCTTGGAGGTCCACCCCCGGCAGGCTCCAGCCGCCCAGGTAGAGGGTGACGCCGAGCGCCGAGAGTGCCGCCATCGAGGTGTACTCGGCCATGAAGAACGCCGCGAAGCGCATGGCGCTGTACTCGGTGTGGAAGCCGGCGATGAGCTCCGACTCCGCCTCCGCCAGGTCGAAGGGGAGGCGGTTGGTCTCGGCGAAGGCGCAGACGATGAAGACGAGGAAGCCGATCGGCTGAGTCAAGGCCATCCACAGGTGCTCGCGCTGGTAGGCGACGACGTCGCCGAGATGGAAGGAGCCGACCGGCATCAGCGTCGCCACCACGGCGACCGTCAGCGCCAGCTCGTAGCTCACCATCTGCGCCGAGGCGCGGATGCCGGCGATCAGCGAGAACTTGTTGTTCGAGGCGTACCCGGCGATGACCATCGAGTAGACGCCGAGGCTCGAGAGGGCGAGGAAGAGGAGGACGCCGGCGTCGACGTCGGCCACCACCAGGCGGACGGTGCGGCCGTCGATCGTCAGGTCGGGGCCGAAGGGGATGACGGTGTAGGTCGAGAAGGCGGGGAGGAGCGCCAGGACCGGCGCCATCAGGTAGAGCGGCTTGTCGACGTTGTTGGGGGTCAGGTCCTCTTTGAAGAGGAACTTGACGGCGTCGGCGAGCGGCTGGAAGAGGCCGAGCGGACCGACACGGTTGGGGCCGGGGCGGTCCTGGATCAGCGCCGCCGCCCGCCGCTCGACCCAGTTCATGATCGGCGCGACGTTGAACATGATCCCGAGCATCACCGCCATCTTGGCGACGGTGATCGCGAGATCGTCGCTCACAGGTCCTCCTCCGCGGCGATCCCCACCGCCGGCGGCGTCGCCGCCTCCGGCACGTTGAGCAGAGCGCCGGTCGCCGGCAGCTCCTCCCAGGAGAGGGTGGCGAAGGCGGGGTTCTCGCGTGCCAGGCGGTCGAAGACGCGGCCGGCGTCGTGCCCGCCCCAGCGGGCGTCGAAGCGCGACAGGAGGTCCGAGAGGGCCTCGACCCCGGTGCGCACCTGCGCCGGCGGCGGGAAGGCGCGGGCGAAGCGCTGCACCCGCCACTCGACGTTGACGAACGTCCCGTCCTTCTCGGCATGGTGCGCCACCGGCAGCGCCACGTCCGCCGCCCGGGCCAGCGGCGTGTCGGCCCAGCCGAAGACCGCCAGGAACGGCGCGCGCCGCAGCCGCTCGACGAACTCCGGCCGGTGCGCCGCGGCGCCGAAGTCGCTGTCGCAGACGACGAGCGCGGCGCAGCGCGCGGCGGCGTCGCCGTCGAGGAGGTCGGCGGCGCCCAAGCCGCCTTCGCGCGCCGCCAGCCCCGCCAGCTCCGCGCCGCGCCGGTTGGGCGCGTACTCGCGGCCGGTGATCCCGCCCTTCAAGTTGGGGATCGTGCGCGGGCGCCCGAGGTCGACCGGCACCGAGCGGTGCGGCGTGCCGAGGAGGTCGGCGAGGGCGGCGAAGAGGTAGGCCTCCTCGTTGGTGAGGAAGCCGGAGCCGAGGAACGCCACCGGCCCCTCGCGGCCGCGCTGCCGCAGGCCGCGCGCCAGGGCGTCGAGCGCCTCGCGCCAGCCCGTGGGCTGGGCGCCGCCGTTCTCGCCATGAGAAGAAGGCGCCCGCGGCGTCGCCAGCCGCGGGAGCTGCCGGTAGCGCTCGAAGGTCGCGCGCCCGTAGTCGCACATCCAGTAGTCGTTGACGTCGGGGTTGAAGCGCGGCTTGTAGCGCTTGATCTGGCCGCGCCGGTGCTCGATCGTGATGTTGCACCCCACCTCGCAGCCGGTGCACAGCGACGGCTTCTTGTCGAGGTAGAAGACCCGCTCGGCGAAGCGGAAGCGGGTCGAGGTGAGCGCCCCGACCGGGCAGATGTCGACGACGCAGCTCGCCAGGTCGTCGTCCAGGGGCTTGCCCGGGAAGGTGCCGATCTCGGTGCGCGCGCCGCGGTTGAAGAAGCCGAGCGACCCGGTCTGCGACACCTCCTGGGTGAAGCGCACGCAGCGCGTGCACTGGATGCAGCGGTTCATGTTGAGGACGACGTTGGGCCCCAGCGGGATGCGTTCGCGCCCCGGGTAGGTCCGCTTGTCCTCGAACTGGAAGCGCGAGAAGGCGACGCCGTGCTTGAAGGCGTAGTCCTGCAGGCCGCACTCGCCCGCCTGGTCGCAGATCGGGCAGTCGAGCGGGTGGTTAATGAGCAGGAACTCCATCATCCCCGCCTGCGCCTCGCGCACCTCGGGGAGGTCGGTGCGCACGACCATGCCGTCTTTCATCACCAGCGTCGAGCAGCCGGCCTGGAGCTTCGGCATCCCCTCGATCTTGACCAGGCACATCCGGCACTGGCCGACGATCGACAGCCGCGGGTGGTAGCAGTAGTGGGGGATCTGGATGCCGGTCTTGAGCGCCGCCTGCACGAGGTTGGTGCCCGGCTCCACGTCCACCGTGCGGTCGTTGATGGTGACTTTGGGCATCGGCTTCGTTTCAGGCGGCGTCGTGGAAGTAGCGCCGCGGCGGGAAGGGGCAGGCGCGCTCGCGGACGTGTTGCTCGATCTCCTCGGGGAACCGCTCGACGAGCGACTTGACCGGCCCGACCGCCGCGTCGCCCAGGGCGCAGAGCGAGTTGCCCGCCACGTTCTTGCAGATCGAGAGGAGCAGCGCCGCGTCCACCTCGCGCCCCTGGCCGTGCTCCAGCCGGTCGAGCAGCAGCTCCATCCAGTTGGTCCCCTCGCGGCAGGGCGTGCACTGGCCGCACGACTCGTGGTTGAAGAACTTGGCCAGCCGGGCCACCGAGCGCACCATGCAGGTCTGGTCGTCGAGCACGATCACCGCCGCCGAGCCCAGCATGCTGCCGGCCTTGGCCAGCGAGTCGAAGTCCATCGGCAGGTCGACGTGCTCGGCGGTCAGGATCGGCGCCGAGGCGCCGCCCGGGATGTAGGCCTTGAGGTTGCCGCGGCGGTACATGCCGCCGGCGGTCTCCAGCAGCTCGCGGAAGGGGATGCCGATCGGCAGCTCGTAGGTGCCCGGCCGCTCGACGTGCCCGGAGATGGCGTAGAGCTTGGGGCCGGTGTTCTTCTCGTTGGTGCCGATCGACTTGAACCAGTCGGCGCCGCGGGTGACGATGTGCGGCACGTTGCACAGCGTCTCGACGTTGTTGATGACGGTGGGCGCGCCGAAGGCGCCGACGAGGGCGGGGAAGGGGGGCTTGACGCGCGGCTGGCCGCGCTTGCCCTCCAGCGACTCCAGCATCCCCGTCTCCTCGCCGCAGATGTAGGCGCCGGCCCCGCGGTGCACCCACATGTCGAGCGCGAACTTCGAACCCAGGACCGAGCGCCCGAGGATCCCCGCCTCGTACGCCTCGGCGAGCGCCCGCTCGAGGATCCAGGCCGCCTTCGTGTACTCGCCGCGGATGTAGATGTAGCAGGTCGCCGCCCCGACCGCCCAGCAGCAGATGGCGCACCCTTCGATCAACTGGTGCGGGTCGTGCTCCATGAGCAGCCGGTCCTTGAAGGTGCCGGGCTCGGACTCGTCGGCGTTGCACACCAGGTACTTCGGCTTGTCGTTCCCCTTGGGGATGAAGCTCCACTTGAGCCCGGCGGAGAAGCCCGCACCGCCGCGCCCGCGCAGCCCCGAGGCCTTGACCGCCTCGATGATCTCGTCTGGCTGCATGCCGAGCGCCTTGCGCAGCCCCTCGTAGCCGCCGCCGCGCTTGTAGCCCTGGAGGGCCAGCGCCTCGGGGTGGCCGACGTTCTTGGTGAGGACCGGCTCGAAGGCGGCGGCCATTACTTCAGCTCTTTCAAGACCCGCCGCACGCGCTGCGGCGTCAGGTTCTCGTGGTAGTCGTCGTCGACCATCATCATCGGCGCCGTGTCGCAGGAGCCGAGGCACTCGAAGTGGACGTATGAGCAGCGGCCGTCGGGGGTCACCTCGTCCTCGCCGACGCCGAGCTCCTGGTGCAGCAGCTCGACGATCTCGTCGGCGCCGCGGAGCTGGCAGGAGAGGTTGGTGCAGACGCGGATGCGGTGGCGCCCCACCGGGTGCTGGTGGAAGAGGTCGTAGAAGGTGACGACGCCGTAGACCTTGGCCGGCGGCAGGTCGAGCTCGGCGGCGACCGCCTCGATCGCCTCGTCGGGGAGCCAGCCGCCCCACTCGCGCTGCGCGATGTGGAGGGCGGGAATGAGCACCGCCTCGGTCGTGGGGTAGCGGGAGCGCAGGGTGTCGAGCTCGGCGCGGCCGGCGTCGGAGAGGCGCGGCGGCGCGGCCTTGGGCTGCGGCTCGCTCACTGCCCGGCCTCCAGCGCCCCCGCCGTCCGCGTCTTGCTGCCGCGCGGCCGGATGTCCAACCCGCCTTTCTTCCAGACGTAGACGTAGCCGACGAGAATGAGCGCGACGAAGACCATCACCGCCTGGAAGAGCGGCCACCCGCCTTCCCGCAGGACCAGGGCCCAGGGGTAGAGGAATGCCGCTTCGAGGTCGAACACGATAAAGTCCAGCGCGATCAGGAAGAAGGCGACCGAGATCCGCTTGTGGGAGCGGTCGAGCAGCGGCATGCCCGATTCGACGGTCGTGCCCTTGACCCGGCCGCCCGTTTGGGGGCCGAGCAGGTACGAGACACTGAGGATGCCGACCCCGAGAACGATTGCGAACCCCAGGGCCAAGAGCACGGGGAGGTACTGCTCCGGCAGAGGTGTTCCTCCTGAGCCCGAAGCGCCTTCCGGGCTCGTGAAGGTTGTCACAAGCAGTGCCGGGAGACAAGACGCACGGGGGGCGAATGCTGCTTGAGCCGCTGGTGGGACCGCAGCCGCGGGTGCAGGCGATGCGCGGGCGTTTCGGCTGCGCGATGACGGTGGACGTCGAGGAGTGGTACCACACCTGCCTGGCGCCGCGGTACGTGCGGCCGGAGCGGCGGCCGGAGCTCAATGAGGAGCTGGACCGCCTGCTGCCGGAGCTGCTGCTGCGCTTTGACGAGGCCGGACGGCGCGGCACCTTCTTCGTCCTCGGCGAGGTGGCCGAGCGGCTGCCCGGGCGGGTGCGCGAGATCGCCGCCGCCGGCCACGAGGTGGCGAGCCACGGCTACCTCCACCTGCGCGCCGCCGACCGCACGCCGGCGGCCTTCCGCCGCGACCTCGAGCGCTCGCGCTCGCTGCTCGAAGACCTGGTGGGCGGGCCGATCTGGGGCTTCCGCGCCCCGGAGTGGTCGCTGCGCCGGCTCTCGAACCAGCGCCTGCCGCTCGTCGAGGCGGCCGGCTACCTCTACGACAGCTCGCTCGCCCCCAATCTCGTCTCCGGCAGCTTCGACAACCCGCGCTTCGCCTCGCTCCTGACCTGGGGCAACGGCGCGCGGCTCCTGGAGTTCCCGCCGCTCACCTACGGCGGCGTCTTCCGCCTGCCGGCGGGGAGCTGGACCGGCCGGCTTGCCAACCCCGAGCGGCTGCTCAAGGCGGTGCGCGAGCACGGCGCCAAAGGCGGGCTGCCGGTGGCGGTCGTCCACCCCTGGGAGGTCTCGGGGCGCCCGACGCCGGGGCGGTTGACCGGCCTGGCGTGGTTCGTTCACGAGACCGGCCGCGACGGCTTCGACGGCCGCTTCCGCCAGCTCCTCGCGGCCTGCGATTGGGGCTCGATCCAGACCGCCGCCCGCCTCGACGTCGGCGCCTGGCGCACCGGCGCCCAGCCGGCCTTCCCCGGGGGCTTCAGGATCGCGGGGTAGAGGGGGTCAACGGAGGGGGGTTGGTGCGAAAGGGGGGACTCGAACCCCCACGGCCTTGCGACCACAAGATCCTGAATCTTGCGCGTCTACCAATTCCGCCACTTTCGCACGGAGGCCGCCTGACCGGCGGCAGGCAGCGGATTCTAGAGGGACAACCCTCGGCAGTCAACGGAACTTCCCGGGGATAGTGGGCTAGTAGATAGCACCTCGCTTCGCCGCTAGCTTCCCCCCCACTCTCCCCTGCGGGGAGCCGATTCCCGCCACACACAGCCGCCCCCGGCGGAGGCGCGAACCCCGCCGGGACTCGCACGCACGGAGGACTGGCCCCCATACACAGCCGGAAGAAGTCTACGGTCCCCTACAGTAGCAGCTTCTCCCTCGCCCATGCCGTTCGATGAATCGGACGGTTGGCGTCGCACCTGCTCTACCGCGTCACAGACGCTGGAGCCCGAGGTGCTGATCCGCCTGATCAAGATGCTCGACCGGGTATACTCTTCTTCTCTATGGCCGCTGTCGCCTTACGGCTTGAGGACTATGCACCTACGGATTTCAAGGTCCGCGTCGCCGCTCGCCCCGCGGCGCTTGTTGCAGAGCGCTCGACTAGCGACGACGCGTTGAACAAGGCGCTTGACGCTACACGTCTCCAGTTCCAGGAGCACACCGCCGAGCTAGAGACTAGGCTCTCATCCTTCAAGCAGGGGTTCGCGCGGCTAGTTCACAATGCGGAGGAGTACCTCAGTAAAGGCACCCCGGTTGATCTAGCTGGAGTGATTACGCAGCTGCGATCCATGGAGGAGATCGCGCAGGGGGACGTTGAGCCTCTTGTCAACGGCGCACGAAGCTACAGAGCCCTGGCAATGAAGCTTCCGCCCGGGCTGCGCGCCCGTGAGGTCGCCCTGTGGGATCGACACATCAATACCCTCCTCCAGCTGCCCGAGATTCTGCGCGATGCGCGATGGCAGCTTCTGGCGGTTCGGGCTGGCGCGGAAAAACAGACCGGACGGCGATTTGACTCAGCAGACGAACTCGCACGCTACCTAGACAGTCTCTAGGAGAACATGCGGCGCGTCGAGCTGACACCTCGCTTCGAGAGGTCATTCAAGCGTCTCTCTCCTCACGTCCAGACCGCAGCAAGGAAGGCGCTGCGGAACCTCATTGAGCAGCCCCACGCCAAAAGTCTCAACCTAGAACCGGTCGTCGGTCGCCCAGGGTTTTTCACCATCAGGGCCACTCTCGCCTTTCGGGTGCTGCTGCGGCGCGAGGAGGATGAGGACGGCGTTTGCTATCATGCCGAAGACGTAGACACGCACCGAATCTACCGGCGCAAGTAACGCCGGCCCGCCCTGCAACCACTACTACCTCCCCGGGCGGGCCCGCGTTACAGTGGCACCAGCTCGGGCGTCGTGGCCCGGCGCTCCGCGCGGGCGAAGTCGCGGACCTATTGGAGCGACCCCGGCGTACCTCTCCCGGTAGGCCTGGGTGACGGCGTCCTTCAAGCGCTCGCTCCGCGTCTGGATGGCGCGGACCGTGGGTCTCGCGCCGGCGGCCTGGATGACGCCGTGAGGGTCTTCGACAAACGTCCGCCACCAGCTCCGTGGCATGCGGCTTCACAACGGACGAACACCCGCCGCTCGACGACCACGGCCCATATCTCAATGAACTTGTGTGGCTGCCGGTCGGCCTGATCCCAGGGAGAAACCCCGGACGTCAACGAACCTTCCCGGGCGGAAGCGTGTCTTATTCGACGATGAAGGTCGCGAGACCTCTCCTCAGCGCGGTGGCGTTGCTGCTCCTCGCCGCTGCGACCGGCCAGACCGAGTCCCCGCAGCCGCTCCAGCTGGCGCCGGCAGTGGACTCGGCAGAGAACGTGTCGGCCTTCACGATCGCATGCCCGAGCTTTGCGATCGAGCCGGCGATCCTCGCGCTCGCCCAGCCGGTAGCGAAGAGCTGCATCCCGGCGTCGAAGTGCTGCAAGGTCTGCTCGACCGGGAAGGCCTGCGGCGACTCTTGTATCAGCCGGCGGTACACCTGCCGCAAGGGCCGGGGATGCGCCTGCAATGCTGCGGAAGTCTGCTGAGCCTCTCTGATCGCGCCGACGCTCCAGCGGGAACCAGGCTTTGCCCCTCATCGGCCCGCCTCCCATTGTCTCGTCTCCTCCAATGCGCTAGCATTGATAGCATGAAGAAGGGGGCCGGCAACCAGTTGATCGTACGGAACCTCGACGAGGAGGTCGTCCGGGAGCTCAAGCTGCGCGCGGCACGGCATGGCCGCTCGGCCGAAGCGGAGCACCGGGAGATCCTCCGGCAAGCGCTGCTGCCGGCAGGGACACGGAAAGACTTCAAGGAGTTCCTTCTCTCCATGCCCGACGTCGGCGAGGACGCCGACTTCGAACGGATCGAAGGCGGCATGCGCGACGTGGACCTTTGAGCTACCTCGTCGACACGAACGTCCTCTCTGAGGCCCGGAAAAGCTGGCGCTGCGACCCGGGCGTGGCCTCCTGGTTCTCTGCGGTTCCCGCCACGGAGATCTATGTCAGCGCCCTCACGGCGGGAGAGATCCGCAAGGGCGTCGAGGCCCGCAGGCGGCGCGACGAGCTGGCGGCCCAAGCCCTAGAGCGCTGGCTCGAGGAGCTGATGACGACCTACGCGGACCGCATCCTGCCGGTGGATGAAGAGGTCGCCGATCGTTGGGGGCGTCTCAACGTTCCGGACCCGCTCCCGCCCATCGACGGTCTCCTCGCCGCCACCGCCAGCGTACACGGCCTGACACTGGTCACCCGCAACGTCCGGCACGTCGAGCGGACGGGGGTGGAGCTCCTGAACCCATTCAGCTCCTGACTTCTCTAAAGCGGCACCAGCTCGGTCGTCGTGACCCGGCGCTCCGGGCGGGCGAAGTCGCGGACGTATTGGAGCGACCCTGGCGTGTTGTACTTCTCCCGGTAGGCTTGGGTCACGGCGTCTTTGAGACGTTCGCTGCGCGTCTGGATGGCGCGGACGGGGATCTCGCGGCCGGCGGCCTGGATGACACCGTAGGGCTCCTCGAGAAACGTCCGCCACCAGCTCCGCGGCTCGCGGCTCCACGACCGCACGAACACCCGCCGCTCGACGACCACGACCCAGATCCCGATGAACCGGTGCGGTTCCCGGCCGGCCCTGATCCCGAGGATCTTCCCGGCAGCGATGGCTGCGAGAACGTCCGGCGGAAAACCATGCTTTGGTTTCATGCAGCCGATCCTAGGACGGAGCCAGCAACCGAGTAGGTCGCGGACCGCGGGGCTCGTTCCGCCCGGCGAATGCAGCGTACGGGCCGGCGAACTGCGTAAGTTGAGGACAGGAACCCGCTTCGCGGCCGCCGTTTGGAGTGGGTCGGGGACCGAAGTTAGTAAATGGAGGACGGCGGTTCGTAATCCGCGGACAGAATCCACTCGGTTCGCCGGACGAATTGAGTAGATCGCGGACCGCGGAGCCCCATTCGCCGGCCGACCCAGCCCAAACGCCGGCCGAACCGCTTAGGTCGGGGACAGAAGCCCTCCATTCGCCTGGCGAACCGCGTGGATCGCGGACCGAAGTTCGTAATTGGAGGACAGTAGTTCGTAACTAGGAGACCGCGGCGCGCTCGCGGCGGGCCAGCTCCTCCTCGACGGCGGCGCGCACGACCGCCGCCAGCTCATCGCGGCTGCGGTGCGCCGGCGCGATCCAATCGGTGAGCCGGCGCTTCGCCGCGGCCGCCTGCTCGGGGTAGCCGAGCGTCACGAAGTCCGCCAGCGGCACGTCGAGCAGCTCGGCGAAGGCGCGCAGGTGGCGCACCTTGATCTCCAGCCGCCCGTCGAGCAGCTTGTCGAGGTTGCCGCTGCCGAGGACCAGCCGCGTCTCCAGGGCGCGCTTCGTCCAGCCGGAGGCGGCCACCGCCTCGCGCAGCACCTGGCGCAGGGTCTTCTCGCTACTCTCGCGCATAACTTGCCGGAAAGTGTGAGGCCGCCGAGGCGAAAGTGCAAGCGCCGCGTATGCTTCGCCGCGTGCCGCTGACCCCGAACGTCGCCATCGTCGGCCGCCCGAACGTCGGCAAGTCGACGCTCTTCAACCGCCTGGTCGGCCGGCGGCAGGCGATCGTCCACGACCTCCCCGGCGTCACCCGCGACCGCATCGTCGCGCTGACCGACCTCGGCGGCGACCGCCCGGTGCAGATCGTCGACACCGGCGGCCTGGTCCCCGGCGACGACCCGCTGGGCTTGAACCGGCAGGTCCTCCTGGCGGTGGAGGAGAGCGACCTCCTGCTCTTCGTGGTGGACGGCAAGCAGGGCCTGGTGGCCGCCGACGAAGAGGTCTGGAGCCGCTTCCGCGCCTACGGCAAGCCGGCGATCCTGGTGGTCAACAAGGGCGACACGCGCGAGGCGCGCGAGCGCTTCGCCGAGTTCTACCGCCTGGGGATCGACCGGCTCCTGCTGGTCTCGGCCGAGCACGGCGGCGGCGTCGCCGACCTGCGCGAGGCGCTCGCGCTGTCGCTCCCCGAGGTGACGGCCGAGCCGCAGCCCGAGGCGCCGCCCGTCGCCATCGTCGGCCGCCCGAACGTCGGCAAGTCCTCGCTCCTGAACCAGATCGCGGGGCTCGAGCGCGCGCTCGTCTCGCCGGTCGCCGGTACCACACGCGACCCGGTGGACACCCTCATCGAGCGCGGCGACAAGCGCTACCTGCTGATCGACACCGCCGGCATCCGCCGCCGCAGCCAGGTCACCGGCGCCGCCGAGGAGCTGGCGGTGATGATGGCGCGGCGGCAGATTGAGCGGGCCCATGTGGCGGTGCTGGTCGTCGACGCCGCGCAGGGGGTGACGAGCGGCGACCTGGCGATTGCCGGCACGATCTGGGAGCTCGGACGGGCGGCGGTCGTGGCCCTCAACAAGTGGGATCTGCTCGACGCCGAGCGGCGCGAGGCGCTCGAGCTCTCCTGGGAGCGGCTCGACCAGCTCCTGGCGGAGCCGCCGCGGGTCAACGTCTCGGCGCTCACCGGCCGCGGCGTCGAGCGCCTCTTCCCGGCGATCGACCGCGCCCTCGCCGCGTACAATAGGGAGCTCGGAACCGGCGAAGTGAACCGTCTCTTCGAGAAGGCCCTGGCACGGCGACACCCGCCGGCTGTCCACGGGCACCCGTGGAAGCTCTACTACGCGACCCAGGTCTCGACCGGCCCGCCGACCTTCATGCTCTTCGCCAACCGCACCCTGCACCGCGCCGACACCTACCGCCGCTATCTCGAGAACCGCGTCCGTGAGGCCCTCGACCTGCCTGGCGTGCCGATCCGCTTGGTCATTCGTAAACGGGGAGAGACTTGAGATGACGAAGCTCGCCGCCCGTCCCCTGCTGCCGCTGCTGCTCCTGCCGCTCCTCGCCGGCTGCGCGTCGCGGCCGGGTGGCGGCGACGACCTGGAGTCCTACCTCCAGAAGATCCGCGCCGACGGGATGACAGAGTCGGCGTACAGGTCGCTGATGATGGTGGCGTCGCTGCGCACCGGCTGGTCGACGATGACGCTCGAGAAGGACCCGGAGAACGGCTTCTACATGCGCTCCTACGGCTCCTCGACCTGCGACGTCCCCGGCGCCGACCCGGCGCTGATCGCGGCGAAGAAGAAGGAGCTCTCCGAGGCCACCGAGCACGAGCTGCGCCGCCTGCGGCCGCTCGCCGACTTCGACGGCTCGGGCTTCGTGACGACCGAGGAAGGGAGCCGCTTCCGGCAGCTCTACGAGCTGGCGCTGACGGCGGAGCACGTCTGCGCGGAGGAGGAGTGCACGGTGCAGGCCCTGGCGAGCGCCACCGCCCGCCCGGCCGCGACGGTCGAGGAGAGCCTGGCCGGCTTTCGAACGCTGGCCCGGCGTGCCGGCGCCCTGCGGATCGCCGACTTCCCTGCCCTGCCGCTCTAGGGCGTACGGCGCCGGCCCGGCATCGCTCGCGGTGCGCCTGAGCCGTCTCGACAGGCGCCGCGGTTCGGTGCCGGAGAGCGGATCGAGAAGGGCACCTAAGCCCAGCCTGTGCGGCGAAGCAGGGACGCACAAGAAAGCCCGCCGTATGCGGTAGCAGGCATCCGCAAGGTCTAGGTCCGTCGCGCTGCTGCGGCTCCGCAATCGCCCCCATCAAGTGCCCCTTTCTCCGGATCCTTTCCAGCTCCGCACGACTGTCGGCAAGCCAGCGCCTCTCGATCAGTCGCCGCCGGCAGGCTCGGGCTGCGCACGCCCCTCCCCATTGAGGCACAGGCCACCAGCGCCCACACGACAGCGGAGCCAACGTCGCGGTGTGCGCTCGCCCTCCCCGGCAGGTCGTCCATCTCTGGAGGTCGTCCATGAGCTGACGGCGCCGGCCAGAACTGGTATCATCAAAACAGCGACAAGAATCAGCAGCTTCACCGTTTGGCTGACGTGTCTATATAGCTGCGACTGAATGCTCGCACCGGCCTAAATCGCGGCTCCTGGCCCGTCCAGGGACTGGACGGTCAGGCCTGCTGGATTGGCGAGCAAGGGATCGCTGTGCCGTGAGCACCACGCTAGGGCCTATAGTTGCGACAGGCGGTCACATTTAGGAGGGAGTGGTATGAAATCCTTTATAGCGACGCTCCTAGTTTACAGTACGGCGTTCGGTTCGAGCAGCCTGGGCTCCCAGGATGCTCCTCCCGCCGAGCCTTCAGAACAACCTAGCCCACTGTCCGAATCGACGGAGATTGCTCTAGCTGCACGCGGCTTAACGGCGGATATGCACGGCGGCCTCGAGGGGGCCAGCGGAGTGCACACCACGCTGGTTCCGGATCTCTTCACCGGGTCTCTGCGAATCGCGCTACCTATTCCCTTGCCTCCAGGGCGCAATAGTTTGGCACCGGGGCTAAGTCTGACTTACCGGAGCGGTAGCGGGGAGGGTTGGATTGGAGTGGGCTGGGATCTGGAGCTGGGCAGCATTGAACGAGTCACGAACGGGAGCGTTGACTATGCTGCCCGCAAGTTCGTCTACCGGACGAGTGACGGGGTCGTCGACCTTGTCGAAAAGCACGGATCCTTCTGGGCGGAGGTCGAATCGGCGTTCACGCGCTTCGATTTCGTCTCGAGTGTTGGTCAGAATCACTGGCGAGCGACCGACCGCCATGGCGTGCGGTACATTCTAGGCGTATCGCCTGAGGCCAGACTTGCCGATCCCGCCGAGCCCTCGCGGATCTTTCGATGGTGTCTCGAGAGAGTCGAAGATCCTTTCGGTAACTTCATCGAAGTTGCCTATGACCAGCCCGCCGGTGAGCCTCCACTCCCCAGATCACTCTGGTACACCGGGCATGCTGATCTGCCTCCGGTCACCGAGATCCGTTTCTTGAGTGAACCCCTCTCCGAAGCGCTGGAGACCCGCACCTTAGGTTTCCCAGTTCTCCACCAGCGCCGACTGCGAGGTATCGCCATCTTCGCGGTCGGGGTCATTCAGAGTGGATACTCCCTCGAATACGAACCTAGCATTTGGACTGGTCGGTCTCTCCTGAAAGTCGTTCGCCGCTATGGCCGGGACGCGATTGTCAGCGCGACAGCCGTTGCCGGACCCTCAGAGCTGCCACCTATAAGAATCGGCTACGAGGAGCCAGCGCTTACTACAGCAACCCGCGTCTGGTCATCAAGCCTCGTCGAGTCCGGCTCGAGCGACTGGGCTGACGTCACGGGGGACGGCCGACCCGATTGGTGCCGCCTCGTAGAGAACCGAAGGGTCTCATGCCTGATATCGACGGGCCGTGGATTCGGGATGGAGATCACGAGTGCCGGCCTTGATTTAGGTTATGACGACAGCCGAGCATGGGTGGATTTCAATGGTGACGGTGCTGCTGACTTCTGTCGCGTTGTCGGCAATCAAAACGATTTCTTTCTCCGCTGCCTATCCGGTGGGCCTCTAGGCTTTGGAAGTGAAATTACCTCCAATCGCATCGCCGAACTCTATCAACTTGCCCGCGCATGGACGGACGTGAATCGAGACGGCAAGGCTGACTTTTGCAGAGGGGTTTGGCTTGATCCGGCGAGTCAGCCTCCGCAATCCGAGATTTACCACGAAGAGCAAATCGAGGGGGTGTCTCAGCAACCGCTGGGGCGCGGATCGATTCGCTGCCGACTCTCGGAGGAGAGCCAGTTTGCAAGCAGCGACATAGCCAGTGGTGAGGTCGACTTGGGGTTGCGTAGTGGCTGGGGCTGGGCGGATTTCGATGGCGATTCGAAGCTCGACTTTTGCCGAATCTTAACCACTCCATACAGTCCCAACCCGCCCCCCAACATTGGCAATGATCTGGCTCAGCCCGGAGCGCCGAGGGGCCTCGGTTGCCTTCACTTCACCGGAAGTTCCTTTGGGCCGGAGATCGAAACTTCCCTCACTGGTATCCCCTATGGCGAGGCCTTTGGTCGAGCTTGGGTGGACTTCAACGGAGACGGCCGTGCAGAGTTCTGCCGCGTTGTCCCCGAAGGCAATGCCAAGCGACTGCGCTGTACAATATCGACTGGCGCGGATTTGATCGAGCGATGGAGTTCTTCCGATCTTGATGCGGGTTCCCTGCCGGGACGAGCGTGGGTAGATTTCAACTCTGACGGATTCGTCGATTTCTGCAGAGTCATCGGAGCGGATCGCCAGCCGGTCTGCCTCGCTGGAACAGGACGTGGTTTCGGCCCCGAGGCTAAGTGGCCCGGACAGGTCCCGGACCAGAAATGGGAACGTTCCTGGGTGGATGCCGATGGAGACGGGTTCGCTGAGTTTTGCTCACAACCGGATGCCTCAAGCGGCCGCGAAGTGCGATGTGTTTCACTCGGTTCCAGTTGGCCCGATCTCGTTCGCCAGCTGGAAAACGGAATTGGTGGATCGACCACGGTTCGTTACGTTTCATCGTCGTCGTTTTCCGACTCCCGTTTGCCCGTAGCCCTCCCAGTTGTCGCCCAAGTCTCCGCCAGCGATGGCAGAGGGACGCTAATGGAGACTCTGTACGGCTATGAGGGCGGGTACTGGCACGGTGGCGAGAGGGAATTCAGGGGTTTTCATTTGGTCACCGAGTGGGGGCCTGAGAGTGGCGCTGGCGCAAGACTGGTCAGGCGAACGCGGTTTCTTCAGGGCAATGGCACGTCCGATCAGGACGACGATCCAAGGGCAACGGAGGGTTTCGCTAGGGGCAAGCCCGTGCGAGTCACGTGGCACGACGAGAGGGAGAGGCTGTTGAGGGAAACCGTCTATCACTATGAGCCAGATTCGGACGGGTCACCGCCCTTCTTCTCGCCCCTCCGAGAGGAACTGGAGAGGATCTGCGACGGCGGGCCGTGCAGTGCGGAGGTGCGAAAGACGCTCCAGCATGATCCTTGGGGGAACGTCGCTTGGGAGGCAAGAACTGCCCAGTCTGACGGTGTAGTGCGAGAGGAAAGGAGCGTGCATCGCACTCTCGCGGTTAATGAAACCGCGTGGATCCTGGGGGCCATGGCGGCCGAGCGCGTTTATAGCGACCTAAGACCGCACGTTATGTCCCCGAACTGTCCAGAAGGACCAGAGAGCGGCCTCCTTTCTTGCGTGGAGAACTATTTCGATGGCGGTGACGACTGCCATGTCCCAGCGGCGAGTCGCATCCCAATCCGCGGGAAGCTGAGCCGACTCGTCGCATGGTTGCCGGGCACAGCAGGTTCTGAGGTCCGTTACGGCCAAGGGAGGTATGGCGAACTTGTCTGCCAACGGGATGCCGAAGGTGGCCTGGTAATTCATGGCTATGATAGAACGCGGAGTTTGCCGGTGACCACCACTGGCTCGCTAGGATTTGTAGAGCGGTGGGATTACTACGGCGTAGATGGCCGACCTCAGAGCGATGGAGCCTATGGGCTGGAAGCTGTCTGGCATGACGTTAACCAAAATAGAACTCACACTATCTACGACGTCTTTGGCCGCCTTGCCCAATTCACTGCCCGCGATGGATCGAGGACCACGTATACTTATGTACTGGGTGACGCCCAGAACCAGTTTGTAGAGGTACGGCAGGAAGAGACCGGCCTCGTAGCGCGTACGTGGCTGGATGGACTTGGCCGAGCCTGGGCTACCGAGCGATCCGGTTCCGGTGGAAGTTTCATTAGACAGGAGAGCCTCTTCGACGCGCGGGGCTATGAGCTCAGCCGCACGGTGCCGTTCTACTTAAAGGATCGAAACGATGCGGCATCTACCTGGGAGTACGACGCGCTTGGCCGTGTGGTACGAACTTCCTCGCCTTCGGGTGCGCAGACCCTCAATTGTCATCAAGGTTGGTGGAGTGCCACTGTCGGACCGTCAGGAGCACGCGTTGTCAGCCAACGAGACAGCGCCGGTCGGTTGCTCCGTACGGAAGTGTTCCGAGGAGTCCACGGTGGTTGTTCCCTCACTCATGGCACACCGTACGCGGTGACGGAGTTTCAGTATGACGGAATGGGCCGACTCGTGCGCGCGGTCGACGCGAACGGCTTTGCCACAACGCTTGACTACGACACATTGGGCCGGAAGCTCTCGCAGACCGATGCCAATGGCAATCGCTGGACATACACGTACGATCGTCTAGGGAGGTTGTTAGAGCAGCACGACCCCGAAGGGCACGTTACCCGCCTACAGTACGACAGTGCTTCTCGAATCCTCGAGAAGATCTACAGCCAAGGGGCGCAGACTTGGGCGGTGCGGTATTCTTATGACGCCTCTCAATCGAACGGTAGGGGCCGACTCGCGAGTGTGACCGACGATGGAGGGCTTACGGTCTCTTTTTCCTACGATGCCGAGGGCCGGGTCGCCCGAGAAGACCGCCTGACCGCCGACTCATATAGTACTTCATATCAATATGACGCTGCCGGGCGCTTGATTGAGAGTTCCTTTCCTGATGGAACAGCCGTCCGATACCGATTCGACGGCGAACACTTGGCAGCGGTCGATAGTACCGGTGGGTCGTCTCTGGTGGCAGCGGACATGGATGCCTGGGGTCGGCCACAGCTAATTCGATTCGGAAATGGGACGACTTCCTCCCGGAGCTTCTGTCCCGACGCCGACTTCCGGTTGTGCGCCCTGGAAATCCGTTCCCCAACCGGAGAGCTCCTGTTCGGCGAAACCTACCGTTTCGATCGGGCTGGCAATATCGTGGCTATCTTCGATTCTGGCAATGGCTATCGTTGGTTCGCCTACGACGAGCTCGGGCGGCTCACGAGTGCCTGGCGCAACTTCGAAATCGAGGATTTCGACTACGATCCTGCCGGCAACATTGCTCGGACCTCTCGCCGTGGCCCTTATCGCTATAGCCTCTCGCCGGCGCCGACACATCCCCACGCTTTGCGGCAGGCTGCGGCTGATTCGTTTACCTACGACCGTGCCGGAAGCGAAGTCTCGGGCCCGGGCCGTTCGTTCATCTACGATACGGCTGGCCGCCCGATCGAAGTGGCGGTTGGGAAGAAGAGGACTCAGGTACACTACGCCGGTACCGGTGAGCGGAAAGAGCGGGTGGTTGCAGCCCGGCCCTTGTGGCCTCCGACTGCGTTTTTCCGCACTCTCATCGGGAGAGATACGATACTCGAAAGGACGTACTATGCGGCTCCCGAGTATCGCTGCGATTCGGATGGCTGCGCGCGGTTCGTTTCCGCCGAGGAGACGCCGCTAGCAATCGAGGATGCTGCATCTGGCACACCAGGCTACCTCCACTTCGATGCGCTAGGTTCCCTTAGACTCGTCACAGGACCCAGCGGAAATGTCCTGCAGTCGAGTTCATTCTCGGCCTTTGGCGTACCTCTCCAACGTAGGGCAAACTTAGACCAGTTACGCCTTCTGCCCACCGTTTTTGCGAGCATGGAGTTGGACGAAGCTACCGAGTTGTATGCAGGCGGCAGCCGCTACTACGATCCGTCGCTTGCGCGCTTCCTAGCAGTGGATCCCGCTGGAGCAATGCTCGCCAGTCCGTCAGCTTTGAACCCTTATGTTTATGCCCTCAATAATCCTTTGGCCTTCGCCGACCCTGATGGAGAGCACCCGATACTCATCGCCATCGGTGTCGGGGCGCTGCTGGGGGGCCTGCAGGCCGGGGCCGCTAGTGACTGGGACTTCGATCAGATCATGCGCGGGATCGTGATCGGAGGTATCAGTGGCGCAGTCGGATACGGTGTCGGGAGTTTTGCTGGACCGATTATTGGTGGAGGAGCAGCCGGGTCAACAGGTGCCTTTCTCGGCGGAGGCGATCCTGCTAAGGGTTTTGCTTTCGGCATGATAGGGGCAGGCCTTGCGCAAGGGGGAACTGAGCTCTTGTCGTCGGAATACCTGGGTGGCGCTGCTGGCGGCGCCGCGACAGCGGCGCTAGCGGGTGAGAATCCCGGCGAGGCGGCCCTTTTCTCCTTTGCCGGCACGGCGGTAGGTGATTGGATTAACGATGCCTCTGGCCCTGGGGAGTCCCTCAAAGCGGAAGTTGCTGAGCCGGCGGCAGAGGTGGCGGCTACCGCGGAGCCGCAGTCGGCACCGGAAGCCGGCTTCGATTTCGCCAAAGAATCCCTGCGTGTACGCGAAGCACAGCGCATGGCGGAAGTCATAGCCTACGACGTTCCGGTCCAGCCAAGCTGGTCACCACTGGACTTTCTCGGGGCGGGCAACTTCCTGTTTGGGCGCTGGCGTACGGGCCTGATTGGCTGGCAGGGTGTGTTGAACCGTTCTAAATACTTCCGAGTGGGACTAGGCCCGACCAAGGGGTACGAGACTTTTCGTATTGCGATTGGACAGAAGGGGATGAGGGTGCACAAGCACCTTGATTCTCCAATTCGGTGGAAACCACCATTTCGGAAACCCTGATGAGGATACCTTCGTGCGCACTGGCGGAGGGGGTGAGTGCTATTGGCAGGGCCCGTAGAGGCGGTCGGCGCGGGCAGGAGAGCTGTTCATGCTGAACCGAAATCATTGGGCCGGAATCCCGCGCATAGCCGTGGCGCTAGCCCTCTCGTGGCTAGCCGCGCCGGCGGCTGCCTTCCCCAACCGCTACACCCAGGAGGACGGCTTCGACCGCCCGGGCTCGGACTACGAGACGTTCGAGCAGACCGGCGACTACCAGTCGCACGTCCTCTGCCGCGACGCGTGCGAGAGCCAGCCGCGCTGCCGGAGTTACACCTACGTGAAGCCGGGGGTCGAGGGCGAGAAGGCCCGCTGCCGGCTCAAGAGCGCGGTGCCGGCGCCGGTGGAGAGCTCGTGCTGCATCTCTGCCGTCAAAGGCGGCAAGCCGAAGCAGCCGGCGGTGCCGTCGTTCTCCCTGCAGTGGCTGGGTTGGGACGCGGACGAGGTCGGGCGGCAGGGTGGAGGTCCGGACGGCGCGCCCGACCATCGGCTGCGGCTGTCCCTGCACCCGAAGCCCGCGCAGGACGTCGTCGCTCTCACCCTGCAAATGAGCGACGAGCAGGGAACCCCTATCGACGACCTGGTCTGGAGCACGCGCTTCGGCGCCGATCCGTTCCTCGCCGCGAAGCAGGACGGGCGCCGGCTCAACGCGAAGGCCGCGCCACTGCTCGGCCGCTTCGCCGGGCCGGTGGTCCTCGACCTCTTCGCGCACGACATCGGGCAATGGCAGGTCGATCAGCATCTGCTCGTGCGGGTGGCCCTCGCCGGCGGCGGTGAGCTGGTGCGCTGGACGCGCCTCGAGACGCCCCCCGACCGCCTGCTGGGCATCTGGCAGATGCACTGCCAGTCGAGCTCGCCGCAGGCCTTCGAGCCGATGACCGTCTCGGGACGCGTGCAGCTCGTGCTGGGCGCGGATGGCACCCTGTCCGGCTTCTTCGGCGCGCTGCCGCTGACGGGGAGGCTCGACCCCTCGGGCGAGGTCCGCGGCACGGCCGGCGGCGGCGCCGAGAGCGTGACCTGGGAAGGCCGGCTCGAAAAGGTCGTCCGCGGTAAGCCCCTGCGCGGCAGCGGCACCTTCCGCTTCCTGCGCTCCGCCACGGCCTGCGTGGGCGAGGGCGTCTGGAGCTCGAAGCGCTGAGCCGTAACGAAACCTTGACGCTCACGCCAGTACGGCAGTAGCGTCGGCTCGCCGCCGCCGCACCAGCCAGCGTGAGCGCACGCCCTCCACGTCGTGGCAGTCCCCGCCGCCGCCGGCGGCAGGCGAGCGTCGCGCTCGCTCGCTTCGAGACCGACCCCCTCCGCCTCGCGGTCGCCCCCCACGTCGGGTTCGCCCCGGGCTTCGGCGACCTCGCCGCCCCGGCCGCTCCCCGCCCCTCGCATGTGTTCCGCGTGTTGCGCCCGCTCGACCTCGTCGTCCTCGACGTGCTCGGGTGGGGGCTGGAGCTGGTGGACGGCGACGACGGCCCCGAGCTGGTCCCGCAAGGCGCCGGCGCCCGGCTGGAGGTGCGGCTGCCGTTCCAGCACCTGGGCGAGAGGGCCTTCTACGAGCTCCAGGGTGTCTCGATCCCCCCGACCACCCTGCCGCCACCGCCCGACGCGGGCAACGAGATTCCGGAGCCGCCGCCGATCGACGTCCTGGCGGCCCGCGGCTCGCGGCTAGTGTACGCCGTGCCGGCGGGGGAGCGGATCGGCTTCAGCAGCGCAGGCGTTCTCGCCGCCATGTCGCGGCTGCCGCTGCTCGTGGCGCCGCTCGCCACCCCGCGTCCGACTGCCGCGCCGGCACCCTTCCGCGGCTCGGACGACCTGGTCATCGTCGCCCTGGCCGGCGGCGTGGAGTTGGTGCGCTCGGCCGGGAACCTGGTGCTGCGCAACGCGCGGGGCCGGCGGGCGCGGCCGGCGGAGGCGTCGGTCGGGAGCGTGCTGGCCGCCGCGTCCGCGCTGCGCACCGCACGGCAGCTCCTCGCCCGCGAGAGCGCCGTCAACCTCAGCCGCAGCGACATCGCCGGCGGCCTGGGCGACCTGCTGGTGGGGCCGGCCGACCGCCTCCGGCCGCGGTTCCTACGCCCGCGCGCGCCGCGCCCCGGCGAGACCGCCATCGAGGCGCCGTACCGGCTGATCCTCTCGCCGAGCGCGCGGGGCGGGTTCGCGCACGCCACCACGCCGCAGGCCGCGCCGGCCGACGTCGAGCGCGTCGAGCTGTGGCACAGCCGGCTCGGGGTCCGGCGGGTGAAGGACGACGAGGTCACCATCGACGAGCGCGCCGATCCGCAGCGGGTGGTGCGCGCGATCTGGGCGCGGGACAAGGAGGGCGTGGAGCCGGCCCAGCACGACACGCTGCCCTTCCGCATGTCCCTCGACGGCCTCGATCGAGTGATCCTGGTGCGCCAGAGCGCCGACCCGGAGCTCGCGGTCCCGCTGCCGGTCGAGGCCGAGCGGCTGTACCTCTCGGCCCTGGGCGCCTGGCTCGACCTGCACGGCGTTTGGGACATCGAGCCCTACGCGACCGCCGAGAAGCCCAGCATCATCTCCTGGGACCACGAGGCCCCTATGGGGCGGGACCAGTTCGTCCGCGTGGTCTACCCCGGCTACTTCTTCCCCTTCGGCCACCGCTGCGCGCTGGTCAAGGTGACGGAGCGCAAGATCAAGGAGACGGCGAACCCGAAGGCCTACCTCTATCAGCGCAAGTTCCTGATCATCGGCGAGCCGGTCAAGACCTACGACGACCGGCGCATGCCGTTCCGCGAGATCCGCATCCGGCCGCTGGTGACGCCGGACATCAGGGACCCTCTCAAGAACGACACGCCCCACGTCGTGGACCCGGTGAAACGGGACGAGCTCTTCTGGCCAGTCGTCGAGGGCTCGGCGAAGTTCCGCTTCACCCTCGACAGCCTGGACCACGACGGCCGCCGCGTGCGCCTGCAGGCGCCGCTGCTCTTCGTGGCAGCTCATCGCGGCGGGACCCAGACCGACAAGAACAAGATCCGCAACGGGTACACCGGCGACGCCGACCGTCCCATCTCCGGCAACGGCCAGTCCGTCGCCTACGCCCTGAGCGGCAAGCCGGGCGACGCCGCTCTGGAGACGGTGGTCTTGCGCTTCACTGGCACGCCGGGAGATGCGGGCGAGCTGACCTCGACGCCGGAGCTGGACGAAGCCGACGTCGTCGTCCCCGCCATGCGCCACCTGGCCCCGGCGTCGCCGACGACGACCGTCCGCTACGCCCAGCCCTACCTCGATTTCGGCTTCACCGGCAAGAACGCCGAGCCGCAGGTCTTCCTCGCGCTCAAGACCGCGGCGCAGATCTCGTTCGGCGGCGGCACCGACCGCTCCGGCGGCTTCATCCAGCCGGACCTGCCGGTGCGCGGCCTGTCGCGCGCCCTCGGGGCGGTGGGGGACCTCGACGACCTGGTCAACAAGCCGCCGGCGGAGCGGTTCAATCCGACGAAATTCCTGGCCGGGGTGTTGCCGAAGCTCTTCGGGCTCTTCGACCTCACCGACATCCTTGCCGTGCTCGGGCTGGACCGCGCGCCGGCGTTCTTGACCGAGCAGCTCGACGTCGTCGCCGGCCTGCTCGCCGACCTCGAGGCACTGCAGGCCGCCGTCCAACGCAGCGCCGCGCGGCTGGCGGAAGATGCCGCCGCGGCGGCCACCACCGCGCTGCGCGACCAGGCAGAGGCGGCGCGGGCGCGGCTGGAGGCGGTCCGCGGCCAGCTCCAGACCCGCGTCGCCGCGCTGGTGGATGCGGTGGGGGACCTGCTTGCCCTCGACACGCCGAGCACACCGGCCGATGTCACGGCCGCCGTCTCCGCCGTCCTCGACGACCTGGCCGACCTGGTGAACGAGCTGGGCGCCGTGGTCCGCGAGCAGCCCCTGCCGCCGCCGGTCAAGGCGGAGCTGGAGCGGCTGGTCAACGGCCTCGGGCCGATCCGCGACGCGGCCGCCATCGCGCAGACGATCGAGACGATTACGGCGTTCGTCAACGGCCTCGACCCCGAGGGCCTGAGCGTGCGCGCCCGCTTCGACTGGCGGCCGGCGCTCACCAACTTCCCGAACGTGGCGGACGACGACGCGCTGTTCGTCGTGCGCGAGGACGGCCTGCTGCTGTCGGTCGAGGCGCGAGCCTCGGGCTCGGGCGGCGTCGGCGCCGATGTCCTCGCCGAGCTGCGCGAGTTCTCTCTCAACCTCTTCCCCGGCGCGCCGCTGCTGCGGCTCGGCTTCGACCGGCTGGCCTTCCGCGCCGCCAGCGGCCGCAAGCCCGAGGTCGACGTCGTCTTCCGCGGCATCGAGTTCGTCGGCGTCCTCTCCTTCATCGAGACGCTCAAGGAGCTGATCCCCTTCGACGGCTTCGCCGACCCGCCGTACGTCGACGTCGGCCCGGAGGGGGTGACGGCCGGCTTCGACATCGGACTGCCCAACGTCTCGGTCGGGGTCTTCAGCCTGGAGAACATCAGCCTGGGCGCCGACGCCCGGGTGCCGTTCCTGGGCGAGGCGGTGACCGTCGGCTTCTTCTTCTGCACGCGCGAGAAGCCGTTCCGCCTGACCGTGATGATGATCGGCGGCGGCGGCTTCGTCGGCATCCGGCTCTCGCCCAAGGGGCTGGTGCTCCTCGAGATGGCCCTCGAGGCGGGCGCCTCGCTCTCCATCAACCTGGGCGTCGCCTCCGGCTCGGTCTCGATCATGGTCGGCATCTACCTGCGCCTGGAGGTCGACAAGGGGTCGCTGACCGGTTACTTCCGCATCCGCGGCGAGGTCGACGTCCTGGGGCTGATCTCCGCCTCCATCACGCTCGAGCTGTCGCTGACCTACGAGTTCGACACCGGCAAGATGGTCGGCCGCGCCTCGATCACCATCGAGGTCGAGGTCTTCTTCTTCTCCTTCGAGGTGAGCGTCTCCTGCGAGCGCCGGCTCGCCGGCTCCAACGGCGACCCGACCTTCGCCGAGATCCTCGACGTCCAACCCGACGGCAGCGCACCGGCCTGGGACGCCTACTGCGCCGCCTTCGCGGCGGCCTGAGCCATGGCGACCGAATCCTTCCTCGTCACCGCGCTGCCGTACTCGGCGGACCCCGGGGAGCCGTTCCACGTCTCGCTCTTCGTCACCCATCGGCTCACCCCGGACGGCGCCGAGGGCGAGCTCAGGGACTTCCCCAACGTGGTGGACTGGACGGCGCGGCTGGCGGGCGCGCAGGTCATCCTGCGGGGCCGGAAGAGCAACGGCACGATCGTCGCCATCGGAGTGACGCCGCTCCTCGCCGAGCTCGATCCCGACCTCTGGCCGCGGGTCTTCCCGCCGGACTTGGCGGTGCGGCCCTGGCGGACGCCCGATCACACGGCGGTGCCCTGGCGCACCTTCCCGGCCCACCGCATGCAGCAGCACGCCCTCTTCGTCCACGGGGTGTCGATGTACTCCTCCCCCGTGGCGGCGCCTACCGTCGCCGGCAACGCCCTCACCCGGCCGCTGCTGAACAGCCTGGGCGTCGACATCGGGCACCGGCTGTCGATCGCCCAGCTCGTCGAGCATCCCGTCGACAAGCGCTCCTTCGAAGCGCACCTCACCAAGCGGCTCGACGCCTTGACCAACGGCGGCTTCCTGGGCCCCGACGCGACCTCGACGGCGGGGCAGCCGCTGCTCCAGCTCGTCGCCGACGTCCACCGCGCCCGCCGCTACTACCAGCGCGACGAGGAGCAGCGGCCGTACGCGGAGCGGCCGACGCCCGGTACCGTCCCGCCCCCCGTGCGCAAGCCGGAGCCCGACTTCCACGAGCGGGCCGGCATGCTCGGCGACCTGTCGCCGCTGCTGCGGCGGCTCGGGCTGGTGATCGACCTGCGGGTCGACAACCTGGCGCAACTCGCCGACCTGGTGTGGATCCAGGCCGGCCTGGTGGTGCCCGACCTCGCCAACTCGATCGGCGCGCAGCCGCGCACCGCCTGCGAGGTCTCCGGCCGCACTTTCACCGCCAAGGCCGCCTCGGCGGAGTGGACGCACGGCATGCTCCGCCTGGGCGACGAGAAGACCTTCACGGTGCTCGACCTCGATCCCGACGCCGCCGGGCTCAAGCTCGAGATGCACGTGCGCAACCTGCCGCGCCTCCTGGCGATCGAGAACAACGGCGACCGCGTCAACTCGGCGCCGCCCAGCCTGCGCGCCACCGGCCTCTCGATCGCCCGACAGGGCCGGGCCCAAGTCCTCTACGACCGGCTCCAGGGCGCCGCCGCCAAGGACGCGGCGCTCCTCTCCGGCACCGCGGCCCCGCTGCTGCAGGAGCAGATCAGCCGCGGCCTGCGCCTCGAAGTCTGGGACGACGTCAGCGACGACTGGCACTCGCTCCATCTGCGGCGGCTCCACGTCGAGGTGGAGGGCGCCGCGGTCCTCGACGACGCGCCGGACGAAGGGTTCCTGCAGGGCGCGTCGCTGACCCAGGCCGACGAGCAGCCGGCGGCGCCCATGAACGCGCACGAGGTCTTGGCCGGCTGGGACGGCTGGTCGCTGTCGGCGCCGCGGCCGGGACGCACCGTCGTCCACGTCGACGGCGAGGAGCACGTCGTCGACGAGCCGCCGCCCGACCCCGACCCCGTCAACCCGGTGGCCAGCCGCACCGCCATCGAGCCGGGGACGCTGCCGAGGCTCCGCTACGGCCGGAGCTACGCCTTCCGCGCCTACGCCGTCGACCTGGCCGGCAACAGCCGGCCGCACGTCGTGGCCGGCGATCCGGACGGCGACGGGGACGGCGGGCCGCCGGCCCTCGCGGAATCGGTCACCGCCTTGGCCGCCGCGGCGCTGGCGGCGAAGCCGCTCGAGGCGACGGTGCCTGCCGCGGTCGAGTCGGCGAAGGTCGGCCTGGACGTCGTGCGGCAGGAGGTGCGCGCCCTGCGGCCGCCGCGCGCCGCCGGTCCCGTCGAGGGGCGCGGCGTGCCCGGGCTGAGCCTCGCCGAGGTGGAGCCCACCGGCGTCGCCGACGTCGATCGGCTCGTGGTGTCGCGGCTGGCGGACCGCGCCGCCCGCGTGCGCGCCGCCGGCCCGGCGCGGCGGGAGCGGATCGAAGCCGCCTTCGACGCCGCGGCGGCCGAGGCGCCGCAGCTGCTGGTCCGCACCGACGCCCAGACGCCCGCGCCGGTCTACGGGCGCGCGCTGGCGACCGACGTCCGCAGGCAGCGCGGCTTCGTCGGGCTGGCGCTCGCTGACGCCGTCGCCCTGAGCGGCCAGACGGTGACGACGCCGCGGCCCTTCCTGCGCTGGGACCCGGTGATCGAGCCGGCCATCGTGCCCCGGCACGCCTTCAGCGAGGGCGAGTCGCTGCAGCGGCTGGTCGTCCGCTCCGGCGTGGACGGGCCGGTGGAGGAGGGCGGCCTGGAGGCCACGATCGTGCCGCCGGATGTCTACGTCCCGGCGACGATCGCCGCGCACCCGACCGTCGATCTGGCCTGGGGCGAGGACAGCCAGCGGCACCTGGCGCCGCCCAAGACCAGCCAGCTCGAAGCGGAGCTGCACGGCAGGTTCGACGCCGCCATCGGCTCGGGCTCGGCCGCCGCGGTGCGCGCCGCGCTGGCGGTGGCGCTGCGCGAGGCCGGCACGTTCTTCGACACCACGGTGGCCGACCTGGCGAACCCCGGGCAGCGCCTGCCGCAGCCCGGCGTCACGCTCCACCTCTCGCCGACGGCGGAGGAGCCGGTGCACGCCACACCCGAGGAGCTGCCGCGCGGCGAGGCGCCGACTCCCGGGCAGTACGTCGCCCACGACGTCGACGAGCTGGTGGTGCCCTACCTGCCCGACCCGCTGGCCGCCGGCGTCTCCCTGACCTTCCCGGACGCCGGCAGGGACCACCGGCTGACCGGTCTGCTGGCCGTCGAGGGCACGACGCTCCGCTACCCCGGCGCCTGGCCGGTGCCGCGGCCGTACCGGCTCGTCCTCGCCGCCGGCGACGAGCTGGGGGCGGCGGTGGACGGTACCGAGCTGCGCATCACCGTGCCGCCCGGCGAGCAGCTCCGGATGCGTATGTCGTCCTGCCTCGACCGCGCCTCGCTCGATCTCCTCGGGCTGTGGCGCTCGCTGCCGGCGGTGCTGCGCTCGCTCGACATCCTCGCCGAGGCGGCGGCGGACGGCTGGTTCTGGTGGCTGACGCCGTCGGTCGAGATGACCCTGGTTCACGCGGTGCCCAAGCCGGTCGAGGTGCCGCGGCCGACGATCCTGGTGCCATTCCGCGCCAACCTCGACACCGCGGTGACGCTGTTCGGCGGCATCGACGTCCACGGCCCGTCGACCGAGCGGATCGACGTCGAGGGGGCGTGGAGCGAGTGGGTGGACGACATCGCCAAGCCGGCGCCGGAGCGGGTGGACGTGGTGGCCGCGGCCTGCGGCACGAAGGTCGGCTACGACGAAGACCTCGTCGTGCTCTCCGGCACGGACAACAGTGTGCCGCTCCCCGACGGCACGACGCTGCGGCTGCACAAGGCGGTGCACCAGATGGGCGACACCAAGCACCGCACGGTGGAGTACCGGGTCCGGGCGACGACCCGCTACCGGGAGTACTTCTCGCCGCTGGTCACGCCGTCGGTGGACGACCTGTCGCTGGTCGGCCCGGTGCGCCGGCTCAACGTCCTGAGCAGCGCGCGGCCGCCCAAGGCCGTGGTGCGCGACGTGCTGCCGCTGTTCCTGTGGGACGAGCGGACCGAGCCCGCGCAGCCGTTCGGGCTGCGCCGCACCCGCCGCACCGGGGTGCGGATCTACCTCGACCGGCCGTGGTACGCGACCGGCGACGGCGAGCTGCTCGGTGTCCTCCTGGCCGTCAGCGACGATGCCGACGTGGTGAAGTCGACCAGCCAGTGGGCGTCCGATCCGGTGTGGGCCCAGCAGGGTCCGGCGGCCCGCGCGGCCCTGCCGCTGGCCGACATCCTCCACTTGACCGGCCTCGACGACCGCCGCATCCCGGGCCGTCCCGTCGGCCCGCCGGCGGCGCGCCCGCTGGTCGATCTCGCCGGCTCGCCTTCCGTGTGGGTCCTCGGCTACGAGCCGGAGTTCTCGCCGGCGCGCGGGCTCTGGTTCGTCGACGTCGCCTTCGATCCGCGCACCGCCTTCTGGCCGTTCATCCGGCTCGCGGTCGCCCGCTACCAGCCCGACTCCAACCCGGGGATGCACCTCTCGGCGGTCACCGTCTGCGACTTCGCGCAACTCACGCCGGAGCGCACGGCGACCCTGACGCGGCCCGACGACCGCCACGTCCGGGTCGTCGTCACCGGGCCGGTCGGTGTGCCGAAGACCTTCCTGCCCTCGCTCTTCTCGCCGCCGTTCGTCGCCCACGTGCAGGCCTCGCGCACCGTCCGCGCCCGCCTCGAGCGCCGCGTTCCGGCCGTGGGCACGGACCTCGGCTGGCAGGCGGTGGCCCAGGTCGACCTGCCGATCCTCGGCATCGACGGCACCGTCGTCTCCTGGGCCGGCCAGCTCGAGCTCCCGCAGGCGCTGCCGCCGCGCCGGCCGGGCGAGAACACCCGCTGGCGGGTGGTCGTCGAGGAGTGGGAGCGGCTCCCCGCCGACCCGTCCCCGACCGGCGAGTTCCGGCTCGAAAGCCGGATCTGCTACGCGGACCACCTGCCGCTCTAGAGCGGGGCGCAGGGTGTAGGCTGGCGTTCCGCGCCTTGCCCGGTGCCGGGTTGGGCGCCTATACTTCAGGCAACGCTTTCAGTTTCGAGAGACCGGGGATGGCCACGAGGAAGAGCACGGGCGCGCGGCCGGGCATGACCAAGGCGGACCTCGTCGAGGTGGTCTACGACCGCCACGGCGGGATCACCAAGGACGAGGCGGCGGAGATCGTCGAGGCGATCTTCTCGACCGTCAAGTCCAACCTGGGCAGCGGCCGCCGGGTGCGGATCAAGAACTTCGGGACCTTCGAGATTACCTCGCGCCCCGGGCGGACCGGGGTCAGCCCGGTGAGCGGCGAGAAGATCTTCATCCCCGCCCACCGCGGCCTCGCCTTCCGCCCGGCCCGCCGGCTGCGCGACGTGATGACGCCGGCGCGCCCGCGCCCGACGCGGGGCTCGTAGCCGATGCCGTCGCGGCTGCGGGTGCAGAAGCGCCTCTACTACAAGATCGGCGAAGCCTGCCGGCTGCTCGACATCCAGCCCTACGTCCTGCGCTACTGGGAGACCGAGTTCCCGGCGCTGTCGCCGGCCAAGAGCCGCTCCGGCCAGCGGGTCTACAACGAGAAGGAGCTGGCGGTCATCCGGCGGATCAAGGAGCTGCTCTACGACGAGGGGTACACGATCGCCGGCGCCAAGAAGAAGCTCGAAGGGGAGCTGGCGGCGGGGACGCTCGGGCGGGTGGAGCCGGACGACGCCGACGAGGTCGAGAGCACGGAAGTGGGGGAGGAGGGCGAGGAGGAGGCGCCGGAGGAAGGGCCGGCGGCGGCGCCCGACGAAGACGCCGACTCCGCCGAGGGCGCCGAGCAGCTCGCGCTGGAGGCGCCGCCGGCGCCCGTCGCGCGGGTCGTGAAGCCGGCGCCGCGGCTTGACACTCGGGGCAGCGAGCGGGTAGAAACCCTGCGCGCGGGGATCGAACAGGCCCTTCGAGCGGCTCGCGAGATTCTCGCTCTCCTCGACTCGAAACCCCCAGCCAAGTAGGGCCGTCCGGTCGGGACGTGGCGCAGCCTGGTAGCGTACCTGAATGGGGTTCAGGGGGTCCCGGGTTCAAATCCCGGCGTCCCGACCAATTTTCCACTCCCCTTCGCTGAAGCCGCGCTGAATCCGCGCAGCTTTCGCTTCCTCTCCGGTCTTCTTTCTCCGCGCCTCCCGCCGGCACCATTCCTGCAGAACGTCGGGCCATTGCTATTCGCGCATGGAGCGCGAAAAGCGGAAAAGGAGGTGCTTCGGAAACGGCCAGGAGTTCGAGCCTCACGCAGGCCTCACCGGTGACTAGGAGGGGGGCATCGCGTCGACGGCTGGCTCCTGAAGAAGAACAACTCGGTCCTACCAACTTCGAACTTCTTCTAGGAGATGACGTGATGTACGCAACTCACACCAAGGTCCTCGCCCTGCTCTTGTGCCTGTCGCTGCTCGTGCCTGCCGTGGCGCAGGCCCAGGGGGGCAGCGGCAACAATCAGGGTCTCCCGATCCCGATCACCGGCACCTTCACCGACGCTCTCGGCGGCACCGGCCAGTTCGTGGGCACCTTCACCCTCCAGCGCTTCGTCGTCGTCCCCGGTCAGCAGCTCGCCGCGGTCGGCACCCTCGTCGGCACCCTGACTAACTCCGCCGGCACCGTGCTCGGCACGATCGTGCGGACCATCACCATCCTCGTCGACAGCGCGCTCACCCAGGCGAGCTGCGACATCCTGCACCTCGAGCTGGGGCCGCTGGACCTCGACCTGCTCGGCCTCGTGGTGCATCTCAACCGGATCGTGCTCGATATCTCGGCACAGCCCGGTGCCGGCAACCTGCTCGGCAACCTGCTCTGCGCCATCGCCGGTCTCCTCGACGGCGGCGGCCCGCTCCGCGCGATTGCCAACCTGCTGAACCAGATCCTCGGCGCGCTGGGATAACCGGCGCACAGACCGCGACCGGAAGGGGAGCTCGCTCTCCTTCCGGCCGCTTCCGGCACGCGCTAAGATGCCTGCCGGATGATCCCGAACAAGCCCGAGGAGCGGGTGGTGTGGCAGGGGACGCCCTCGCCGCTGGTGAACCTGCCGCTCTACCTGCTGCTCTTCCTCGGCGCCGTCCTGGCCACCGCCGGCCTCGTCTGGCTGCGGGGCCGCGCTGGCGGCGAGCCAGCCCCTGACGTTGGTCCGGTCGTGACCTGGCTGATCGCCGCCGCCTGGGCGATCTGCCTCATCGTCGCCCTCGCCGCCTACGTCAAGCTGCGGGCGACAAAGTACACCGTCACCTCCGAGCGGCTGCGCCTGACGACCGGCCTCTTCTCGACCGAGACCGACGACATCGAGCTGCGGCGGGTGCGCGACCTCTCGGTCCGCTGCCCCTTCTTCCTGCGGCTCCTCGGCCTCGGCGACGTGGTCGTGGTCAGCACCGACCGCACGAACCCGACGGTGACGCTGCACGCCGTCCCCCGCCCGCACGACCTCCAGGGCACGCTGCGCACGCTCGTCGAGGCGATGATCGCCCGCTACGGCGTCGGCGAGATCGACATGGTCTAGAAAAAAGGAGGGGGCCCCTCGCGTCAAGGGGCCCCGGGAAAGGGAACGGAAGGTCGGTCTAGTAGCGGCGCCAGTAGCCGAGCATGATGATGTAGTCGGCGAAGGCGGCGTCGCCGTGACGGCCGGGCTCCGCGCGGTCGGGGACGCTGCGCGTGCGGTTGCGGTAGACGGCCGCCGGCACCGCCAGGGTGACGGCGTGCGCCCCCTTCGAGTAGCTGATGCCGGGCTCGACCGAGACCGCGTAGCCGGGGCGGCGGAAGCCGTCGCTGCTGCCGACCAGGTCCTCGACCGGCACCCCTTCGAGCCGCCCGCCGAGGCTGACGCCGAAGCCCTTCCAACTCGGCGCCGCGTAGCTCATGCCGATCCGTCCCAGGTACTGGTCGGCGATCGACATTACCTCCTCGCCGGGGTTGTTGCGGAAGGTCAGCGTGCCGTTGGTCCCCTCGGGATTCACCAGGTAGGTGGCGCCGGCGTAGAAGGCGCCCTTCCCGCCGAGCACGCGCTGCAGCACCTGGGCGTCGAGGATGACGCCGAAGCCGCCGTCGCCCGGCTGGATCGACTGGTCGACGCTCTCGTAGGTGAACACCCGCTGGCCGTTAACCAACCGCTCGCGCTCGTCGTAGACGTCGTGGCGGCCGGTCGGGAACTTGAGGCCGAGGCCGAGCGAGACGTTGCCGTTCGGGCGCGCCGAAGGCTTCCAGAGGAGGCGGCGGGCGGTGAGCGTGAGGTCGCCCAGCTCGCTCGCTTCGGTGATCGCGCGGTCGATGACCACGCGGTTGCTGTCGCGGATCGGGCTCGAGCGCTCGGCCGAGACGTAGGGGATGCCGAGCGAGAAGCTCGTCTGGTCGTTGTAGTTGTAGCGGACCCCGAGCTCGATGAGGTTGAGGGTGTTGATCACCTCACTGTGTTCGTACTGCCGGTTCTCTTCCTGATGGGGGCCGCGGAAGTGCCGGTCCGAGCGCTGGTAGCGCCAGCTCGTCGAGACCTGCCACTTGTTGGGACCGGTGTAGGAGCCGTCGTACGCGCCGAGCACGGGCGCGTCGAGACGCGCGGCGACTCAGCCTTGGGCCCAGGCGTGCCTGGGAGCTGCGAAGAGGGCGCCGAGCACCACAAGCCCGGCAATCGCGAGGCTGCGCTTCATGGATGGATTCCTCCTGTGTTGCGGGTGGGTCATCGCAAGGGGTGTGCCGCGGAGGTCAGGTCGCGCGGCGCCATCGGAGTGTCTTAGAAGTCAGTGGCTTACGCCAATTGGCTCACCCGGTGAGCGGCCCGCCGCCGTTCCGCGCCTCATGGTCCCTATGAGGCGGCCGTAGCCGCTACGGGGGTCCGGCTGTGGCAAACTCTCTGTTGTGAAGCCCTTCGCGATCGCGGCGTTGACCGCCGGCCTGCTGGCCGCGGCGGCGGCGGCGCAGCCCTGGAGCGGTCCGGCGGCGCTGGAGGTGCGTGTCGAAGACCACCAGGGGAAGCCGGCGGCGGGAGCCGAGGTGCGGCTCGTCTATCTTGGCGTCGAGCCGCCGGACGGGCCGCAGACGGTAGCGGCCGACGCGCGCGGCCGCGCGGTGGTGGGCGGCCTCGCCGAAGGGCTCTGGCGGCTGGAGGTGGCGCGCGGCGGCTTCATGACCTACCGCGCCGAGGTCGAGGTGCGGGAGGGGAAGCCGCGCATCGTCGCCGCCGGCCAGCACAACGTGCCAGGGGCGGTGCACACGCTGAGCGTGCGGGTGGCGCGCAGCAAGGGCGGGGCGACGCCGCGGCCGCCGGAGATTGCGCGCGCGGAGCCGCCACGCAGGGAAGCGCCGCGCGCTCCCGTGCAGCCGCCGGAGAGCGCACCGGCGCCGGCCCCCGCTCCGACGCCTGCACCGGCACCGCCGGCGCCCGAGCCCGCAGCGCCTCCGCCGGTCGCGGCGCCGCCGGCTGCCCCAGCTCCACAGCCGACGCCTGCACCGCCGACATCGGCCCCCGAGGCGCCGCCGCCGGTTTCAGCCGCGCCGCCCCCGCAAGCTCCCCCCGTCCCCGCTCCGCAGCCGGAGCCCGAGCCGGCGCCGCAGCCCGAGCCGGTGGCCCCACCCGCGGAGGCGCCACCGCCGGCCGCGCCGACCCCGCGTCCAGAGCCCGCGGCGCCCGCTGCCCCTCCCGCCGAGCCGCCGCCGCCGGCCGCTCCGACGCCGCGGCCCGAGCCGACCGTCCCTCCCACCCAGCCGCCGCCGCAGGCCCCGCCGGCTGCGCCCGAACCGGCCGTTCACGCGCCGCCGCCGCTCGGAGTCCCAGCGCCCCCGCCGGAACCTCATCTCGAGCCGCCGCCCCTGCCCGAACCGGCGCCGGCACCCGCCCTCCGCGGCCGCTCCTACGAAGAGGGCACCTGCGCCGACTGCCGCCCAGGCGAAGCCGCGCTCTCGATCTCCGCCGTCGTCCAGCCGGCGCAGCCGGGCGTCGCCTGCTCCGAGGTTCTCCGGCAGGCGGTCGGCCGCGTGCGCGCCGCGGCGACGGACGACGAGTCCGGCTCCGGCCTGCCGCCGAGCTGCCCGCTGCTGGAGGTGCGGCTCGCGCCCGGCGTCCGCTACACGGGCTACCGCTACGAGATGGGGGACGGGCAGTCGAGCGCCGACTGCCTCGCGGGGCGCGAGTGCCCGGTCGGCGCGGCGCTCTGGCCCTACGACCCCGTGCTCCGCCGCTCGACCGACGGCCAGACGGTTCTCACCGCCGCCGTCGAGAACCGCTCGCCGCAACCGCGGCGCGCCGTCTTCACCGTCTACTACGTCCCGCAAGCGAAGCGCTAGCGCGTCCGCCGGACGCGCCTGACCGTCGCTTGAACCTTTCCGACCTGTTAGCCGCTGGCGCGCGGGCGCCGGAGAAGGCGGCGCTGCGCTTCGACGGCGGCGAGGGCGCCGGCGGCGCGCGGGACACGACCTTTGCGGCGCTGCACGCGGCGGCCGGCCGGCTCGCCGCCGGCCTCGCGGCGCGCGGCTTCGGGCGCGGCGACCGCATCGCGCTGCTGATGGGCAACCGGCCGGAGTGGGTCGTCGTCCACCTCGCCGCCCTCCGCCTCGGCGCCGTCACCGTGCCGCTCAACTTGGCCTACCGGCGGCGCGAGATCGCGCACGTGCTGGGCGACGCCGAGCCGCGCCTCCTGATCACCGAGGCGGCCGAGCGGGAGCGTCTGGACGAGCTGGCGCCGGCGGAGCGGGAGAGCGTCGAGGAGGTGCTGGTCGCCGAGGAGCTGGAGCGGTGGATGGGGGAGCCGGGCGGCGGCGCGGCCGAGGACCTGCCGCTGCCGCCCGTCGACGGCGACGACTTGGCGCTCCTCCTCTACACCTCGGGGACGACGGGGCGGAGCAAGGGCGCGATGCTCAGCCACGACAACCTCCTCGCCACGGTCAGCGGGCTGCTCGCCGCCTGGGGCTGGCGCGCGGACGACCGCCTGCTCCTGGCGCTGCCGCTCTTCCACACCCACGGGTTGGTCGTCGGGCTCCACTGCGCTCTCGCCGCCGGCGCCACGGTGCTGTTGCGGCGCCGCTTCACAGCGGCGGCTGTCGCCACGGACCTCCTCGGCGGCGAGCCCAGCCTCTTCTTCGGCGTGCCAACGATGTACGTGCGGCTGGTCGAGGCGCTGGGCGGTGAGACGGACGTGCGCGGGCGGCTCGGCGGCATGCGGCTTTTCTGCAGCGGCAGCGCCCCGCTCGCGGCCGAGACCTTCGCGGCGTTCGAGGCGCTCACCGGCCACGCCATCCTCGAGCGCTACGGCATGACCGAGACCGGCATGAACCTCTCGAACCCGCTCGCCGGGCCGCGGCGGCCAGGGACCGTGGGGACGCCGCTGCCGGGGGTGTCGATGCGGATCGTGGAGCGGGACGGGACGGACGCACCGGCCGGCGGGGAAGGGGAGCTGCTGGTGCGCGGCGCCAACGTCTTCGCCGGCTACTGGCGCGATCCGGAGAAGACCGCGGCGAGCTTCCGCACCGATGAAGAAGGCCGCCGCTGGTTCGCCACCGGCGACCTCGCCCGGCGCGACCCGGAGACCGGCTACGTCACCCTCCTCGGCCGCCGCCAGGAGCTGATCCTCTGCGGCGGCTACAACGTCTACCCGCGCGAGGTGGAGGAGGTGCTCCTAGGCTGTCCGGGCGTGCGCGAGGCCGCGGTCGTCGGCCGCCCCGACCCGGAATGGGGCGAGGTGCCGGTGGCCTACGTGGTGGCCGACGGCGACCTCGACGAGCCCGCCCTCCTCGCCCACTGCAAGCGCGAGCTCGCCGGCTTCAAGGTCCCCCGCGCCTTCCGCCCCGTCGAAGCCCTGCCGCGCAACCCGCTCGGGAAGGTGGAGAAGCACCGATTGCCCTAGCATGGTAGCCGTGCTACCGTGGCTTAGTGATCCGGTCGTTCAGGGACCGTGGAACCGAGGACATCTTCAACGGACAGAACTCCAAGGAGGCGCGCCGCAGGTGTCCCCAGAACCTTTGGCCGATCGCGGCGCGCAAGCTCGATCAACTCGATTCCGTTCAGAGCCTCGACGAGTTGCGGGTGCCTCCGGGGAACCATCTCGAGCGGCTGTCGGGAGTCCGTGCCGGCCAATGGAGCATTCGGATCAACGAGCAGTACAGGATCTGTTTCCAATGGTCCGACTCCGGCCCCGCCGAAGTCGAGATCGTCGACTACCACTAGCGAGAGACGCCGATGATTCGCATCCCGACACACCGTGAGCCGACGCACCCGGGAGAGATGCTACTCGAGGAGTTTCTGAAACCAATGCTCCTGTCGCAGCGGGACCTCGCCGACGGGATTCACGTCTCGTATCAGCGCGTCAACGAGCTGGTGAACAGAAAGCGCGGGGTGACCCCCGGCACCGCGCTCCGGCTGGCGAAGTTCTTCGGCACGTCCGCGGATTTCTGGATGAACCTGCAGCTCCGCTGGGACCTCTACCAGGCAGGCAGGACCGAGGTGGACGAGCTGAAGCGGATCAAGAGACTGCGAGCGGCGGGATGAATCCCGATGAAAGCCTGCTCGCCCTCAAGGTCACTCGGGACCAAGCGGGGCAGGAGTTGCGGATCACTGCCGCGGTGAAGCTCTCGAGCTCGGCCGGCTGTCCTCAGGGGCTGCGGCGGGGCTCGCGGGAGGGCCCACGAACAGTCTTTCTCGCGCGCCTCGCGGACTACGGGGTCGACACCCCCGGCCCACCGCGGAGGAGCCCGAGAGCGCCCGGCGCGGTCTCGGTCAGCATCACGATGCCCTCGGTCTCCGCAGCGGGGAACGGCCGCAGCACGAGGGCGTCGATGATGCCGAAGATCGCGGCGTTGGCGCCGAGGCCGAGGGCCAGCGTGACGACGACGAGGAGGGTGAGACCGGGGCGCTGGAGGAGGGTGCGCGCGGCGACGCGAAGGGTGTGCATTCTTCGGACTACGGGCGGCGGCGGCGGGAAGTTGCACGTGTAGAATCCGCGCTCCCGATGAAGCCGGCCCCCTTCGCCTACGAGGCCCCGGACTCCCTGGGCGCCGCGCTCGACCTCTTAGCCCTTCACGGCGGCGACGCCAAGGTCCTGGCCGGCGGCCAGAGCCTGATCCCGGTGATGAACTTCCGGCTGGCGCAGCCGGCGGCGCTGATCGACCTCAACCGCCTGCCGGGGCTCGACTTCGTGCGGCGCACGCCGGCCGGCGGGCTGGCGATCGGGGCGATGACCCGGCAGCGGCGGCTGGAGCGCGAGCCGCTGGTGGCCGAGCTGGCGCCGCTCGTCGCCGAGGCGGTGCCGCACATCGCCCACCCGCAGATCAGGAACCGCGGCACCGTCGGCGGCAGCCTGGCACACGCCGACCCCGCCGCCGAGCTGCCGGCGGTCGCCGTCGCCCTGCGCGCCCGCTTCCGGCTGGCGCGCGCCGGCGGCGAGCGCTGGGTCGAGGCCGAGCGCTTCTTCGGCGGGCTCTTCACGACCGACATGGCGCCCGAGGAGCTGCTGGTCGAGGTCGAGCTGCCGCCGCCGCCGCCACGCACCGGCTGGGCGTTCATGGAGGTGGCCCGACGTCACGGCGACTACGCGCAGGTCGGGGTGGCGGCGCTGGTGACGCTGGAGGAGGGCGGCCGCTGCCGCGAAGCGCGGCTGGCGTTCCTGAGCGTCGGCGACAAGCCGGTGGTGGCGGCGCGCGCCGCGGCGCAGCTCGCCGGCGAGGTGCCGACGGCGGAGGCGAGCGCCGCCGCCGCCGAGACGGTGGCGCGCGAGGAGATCGACCCGACCGGCGACCTCCACGCCTCCGCCGCCTTCAAGCGGCACTTGACGCGGGTGCTGACGGTGCGCGCGCTCAAGCGGGCGGTGGAGCGGGCCGGGGAGCGATCCTGATGGTTTCCCCCGCCCAGATCCTTCGCTTCGCTCAGGATGACAAGTGGCATGTCATCCCGAGCGTGAGCGAGGGATCTGGGGGGAGGGCGGCATGAGCACGGTCCGCGACATCGCCGTCACCGTCAACGGGCGCCGCTACGAGCGCGCGGTCGAGCCGCGCCTTCTGCTCTCCGACTTCCTCCGCCGCGATCTGGGCCTGACCGGCACCCACGTCGGCTGCGAGCACGGGGTGTGCGGCGCCTGCACCGTGCTCTTCGACGGCGAGCCGGTGCGCTCCTGCCTGCTCCTCGCCGTCCAGGCCGACGGCCACGAGCTCGCCACCGTCGAGGGCCTGGCGCCGGGTCCCGATCGGCTGCATCCGCTCCAGGAGGCCTTCTGGGAGTGCCACGCCCTGCAGTGCGGCTTCTGCACTCCGGGGTTCTTGATGACGCTCGTCCCCTTCCTCGAAGAGAACCCCGACCCTTCCGAGGACGAGATCCGCCACGCCCTTTCCGGCAACCTCTGCCGCTGCACCGGTTACCAGCACATCGTCGACGCCGTGCTGCGCGCGGCGGAGAAAGCGCGGGCGGAAGCGGGTTGACCCTCCATAGACGCTGGCGTATCGTCGGCGCGTAGCTTTCCCATCTCAATGCAGTCCGATCGTAGCCCCGCGCGGGCGAGGAGGCCGGACATGTCGAAACCCTGGCGTACAGGTTTGCTGGGTGTTGCCCTGCTCATCGCGTGCGCGGCGGGGGCGGCCGCCCAGTCGCAGGCCACCACCGGCGTCATCGAAGGGACGGTGGTGGACGCCGACGGCGGCGTCCTGCCGGGCGCGACCGTCACCCTCCGCAACACGGCGACCAACTTCGAGCAGGTCGTCACCACCGGGCCGGAGGGGCGCTTCCGGGCCGTCCTGCTGCCGCTCGGCCCGTACCGCATCACCGTCGGCCTCGACGGGTTCGCGACCCTGGTGCGCGAGGGGATCGACTTGGCCGTCGGCCAGACGATCACCCTGACGCTCACGATGCAGGTCGGCGTCGAGCAGGAGATCACCGTCACCGCCGCGGCGCCGGTCGTCGAGACCACGCGCGCCGAGGGGGTCACGCGCATCGACGAGAAGTCGGTCGAAGGCCTGCCCAACAACGGCCGCAACTTCCTCGACTACACCGAGCTGACCCCGGGCGTGACCACCGTCCAGGGGCCGGACGGCGACGAGCTGTCGATCAACGGCCAGAAGGGGATCCACAACAACGTCTCGGTGGACGGCGCCGACTTCAACAACCCCTTCTTCGGCGAGCAGCGCGGCGGCCAGCGCCCGCCCTTCACCTTCAACCTCGACGCGGTCAAGGAGGTGGTGGTGGTGGCCGACGGCGCGCCGGCGGAGTTCGGGCGCTCCTCGGGCGGCTTCGTCAACGTCGTCACCAAATCGGGGACCAACGACCTGCACTGGACCGCCCACGTCTTCTACCAGGACGACAGCCTCTCCTCCGACCCGGCGGCGCCCGGCGGCGGCAAGGCCGACCTGGGGGAGTCCGAGCAGAAGCAGTACGGCTTCACGCTCGGCGGGCCGCTCAAGCGCGACAAGCTCTTCTACTTCCTCTCGGCTGACATCCAGGACGCCGAGAAGACCAAGCAGCTCGATCCCAGCCGCATCGAGCCGCGCGTCGTCAACTACTTCACCTCGATCGGCAGCCCGGCCGAGAACGGTGCGATCGGCCGCACCAACGACGCCGCGGTGGCCCTCGCCAAGCTCGACTGGCAGGCCTCGGACAACAACCTCGCGACCCTGCGCTACTCCTACACCGACTCCGAGCAGGTCAACGGCACCTTCGACGTCGACTCCTGGGGGCGGAGCGCCAACGCCATCGAGAAGGACGACTCCTACTCCTTCAGCGGCAGCCTCAACTCGACGCTCTCGGGCAACCTGTTCAACGAGGCGCGCGGGCAGTTCGCGCACGAGAACCGGCCGCGCCCCTACAACGGCCCGATCATCGCCTCGACGGGCCGGCCGCTCCCCGACACCGCCTTCGACTTCGGCAGGGCCTACCGCTTCGGCATGCCCTTCTTCATCCCGGTCGAGTACTACGACGAGCGCTACCAGCTGGTCGAGAACCTGACCTGGCTGCGCGGCGCGCACACGATCAAGGGGGGCCTCGAGTACAACGACGTCGTCTCCTCGCAGACCTTCATCGGCTTCGCCAACGGCCGCTTCATCTTCGGCTCGACCGACGGGTTCCTGAACTATGCCCGCAACCCCAACTACGTCGAGTGCTCGAATGGCAGCTCGTCGGAGGTGGGCGTCTGCCCGGCCGGCAGCTCGATCGTCGGCCCGGTACTCCTGTACCTGCAGCAGGCCGGCGTCGGCGACTACACGGTCGAGGAGGCCGGGACGCAGAAGATCCGCCAGCACGAGCCGGCGGTGTTCCTCCAGGACCAGTGGCAGCCGCGCTCGAACCTGACGATCTCCTACGGCCTGCGCTGGGAGGCGCAGCTCCAGCCCGACAACCGCATCCCGAAGTCCGAGCTCTTCTACGCCCCGTTCATCGGCAGGACGGTGAACAACGCGCAGGGCTCCTTCACCTTCCCCTCCGACGGCACCATCCCGGACGACAAGGACATGTTCCAGCCGCGGCTGGGGATCAGCTGGGACCCGAAGGGTGACGGCACCTCCGTCGTACGCGCCACCGCCGGGATCTTCGCCGCGCGCATCCCGGGCCTCTCGCTCGCCTCCACCCGCTCGACCAACGGCTCGATCGGCCAGACGCTCTTCCGCAACAGCGCCCTGACCGGGATTCTCGGGCCGGTGCCGGCGTACCCGGGGCTTATCCCGCAGTCGCAGGTCGGCGACCCCTTCCAGCCGCAGGTCTTCGTCTTCGACAAAGACTTCAACAACCCGCGCACCTCGGCCTTCAGCCTCTCCTACGAGAGCGAGTTCGGCGCCAGCTACACCTGGCTGATCAAGGGCAACTACGCCAAGACCGACCACGTGACGCGTTTCTTGAACCGCAACGACCCGCTCTACGGCTGCCCCTGGAGCTCGGGGCTCGCGCCCGGCGGCGCCAACGGCATCTCCTGCGACACCGGCACCGGCTTGACGACGGTGACCTCGAACGCCAAGAGCCGCTACTGGGGGGTCACCGGCGGCGTCACCCGCCGGCTCGCGGAGAGCCTCGCCTTCCAGGCCTACTACACCTACTCGAAGGACAAGTCGGACGACGACAACGAGCGCGACCCCTTCAGCTACCGCTACGCCAAGATCACCGACCTCGAGAAGGAGTACAGCTACTCCGACCGCGACCAGCGCCACCGGTTCAACGCCTGGCTGCTCTGGCAGGCGCCGTGGGCGCTCGACGTCAACCTGCGCTACTCCTACCGCTCGGCGCAGCCCAAGTCGATCAAGGCCGACGGCACGGACGCGGCGTCGCCGGCCGACCGCATCAACCCGGACGGCTCGGTGACACGCCGCAACCTGGGGCGCAAGGACAACGAGTACAACGGCCTCGACCTGCGGGTGTCGCGCGACTTCGCGGTCGGCAACTTCACGCTGCAGCCGATCTTCGAGGTCTTCAACGTCTTCGACGAGCCCAACTTCCGCCGCCCCGAGGTGACTAACCTTGTCTTCAACTTCGACGGGACCGTCCAGAGCGGCGCCGGCGACCCGCGGCAGATCCAATTCGGGCTCAGGGTCCGGCACTAGCGCGGGCCTGAGCCTCGGCGAGCAGCTCGACCTCCTCGAACGCCGCTTCGAGGAAGTCGAGCCCGCCGTGCAGGCCTTCCTCCCCGAGGAGGGGCGCTTCGCCCGCCTGCGCCGCGAGGCCGCGGCCCTCCTCGAGCGCCATCCGGAGCCGGCGGCGCGACCGCCCCTCTTCGGCGTGCCGGTCGGAATCAAGGACATCTTCCACGTCGAGGGCTTCCCAACCCGCGCCGGCAGCCGGCTACCGCCCGAGGTGCTGACGGGCGAGGAAGGGCCGGCGGTCGCGGCGCTCAAGGGCGCCGGGGCGCTAATCCTCGGCAAGACCGTTTCCACCGAGTTCGCCTACTTCGCGCCCGGCCCGACAAGGAACCCGTGGAACCTCGAGCACACCCCCGGGGGCTCGAGCAGCGGCTCGGCGGCGGCGGTGGCGGCGGGGCTGGCGCCGCTGGCGCTCGGCAGCCAGACGATAGGCTCGACACTGCGCCCCGCGGCCTACTGCGGCATCGCCGGCTACAAGCCGAGCTACGACCGCGTGCCGCGCGACGGCATCGTGCCGCTGGCGCCGTCGTTCGACCACGTCGGGATCTTCGCCCCCGACGCGGCGGGGGTGGAAGCGGCGGCGCGCGTCCTCTGCCGCCATTGGCAGGCGCCGGGGACCGGCCTCCACGCCCGCAACCCGCGGCGGCCGGTGCGGCCGGTGCTGGGGGTGCCGGAAGGGCCGCACCTGGAGCGCGTCGAGCCGGCGGCGCTGGCGCGCTTCCGCGCCACCTGCGACCGCTTGGCGGCGGGGGAGTGGGAGCTGCGGCAGGTGGCGGCCATGGCCGACCTCGACGAGATCGAGGCGCGGCACCGGCTGGCGATGGCCGCCGAGACGGCGCGGGTGCACGAGCGCTGGTACGCCGAGTACAAGGAGCTGTACCGGCCGGAGACGGCGGAGCTCATCGAGCGCGGGCAGAAGGTGTCAGAGGAGGAGCTGGCGCGGGCCCTCGCCGGCCGCGGGCAGCTCCGCCGCGAGCTCACCAAGCTGATGGAGCGGCACGGGCTCGACCTCTGGCTCGCCCCGGCGGCCACCGGTCCGGCGCCGCGTGGCCTCGAGCGCACCGGCGACCCGGCGATGAGCCTGCCCTGGACCCACGCCGGCCTGCCGGCGATCGCGCTCCCCGCCGGGGAGATCGACGGGCTGCCGCTGGGCGTGCAGCTCATCGGCCGCTGGTGGGCCGACGAGGCCCTGCTGGCGTGGGCGGGGGAGCTGGAGGGACCGCTCGCGTCCGGTTCGGAGGCGGCGTGACGGTCACCCGCTGCCTGGTGCGCTCCGGCGCCTACCACGACTCGGTAGTGCTGATGCGCTTGCAGGCGGGGCTGGCCGAGCTGCCCGGCGTGGCGGACGCGGCGGTGGTGATGGGGACGGAGGCGAACCGGGAGCTGCTCGCGGCGTCGGGGCTGCTGGTGGAGGAGGCGGCGCGGGCGCGGGCGGACGATCTGCTGGTGGTGGTCAAGGCGGATGACGCGGCGGCTGCGGAGGCGGCGCTGGGGCGGGTGGACGCGCTCCTTGCGACGCGCGCCTCGGCGGCGGCGGACGGCGCCTTCCGGCCGTGGACGCTCGCCTCGGCGGTCAAGCTCCTGCCGGAGGCGCGGTGGGTGCTGGTCTCGGTGCCGGGGCGCCACGCGGCGGCGGTGGCGCGCGAGGCGCTCGGGCTCGGCCGCCACGTCTTCCTCTACAGCGACAACGTGGCGCTGGCCGACGAGATCGAGCTCAAGCGGACGGCGCGCGAGCGGGGGCTGCTGGTCATGGGGCCGGACTGCGGCACGGCGATCGTCGGCGGCGTCGGCTTCGGCTTCGCCAACCGCGTGCGGCGGGGCGCGATCGGACTGATCGGCGCCTCCGGCACCGGGCTTCAGGCGGTGGCGAGCCGGATCCACGAGCTCGGCGCCGGCGTGTCGCAGGCGCTCGGCACCGGCGGGCACGACCTCTCGGCAGAGGTCGGCGGCCCCACGGCGTCACAGGCGCTGGAGCTGCTGGCGCGCGACGAGGCGACACGCGTGATCGTCCTGATTTCTAAGCCCCCGGACCCAAGCGTCGTCGCAAAGCTCTTGCGGGAGGCGGGTGGGGTGGGGAAGCCGGTGGTCTGTTGCTTCCTTGGCATGCCGCTGCCGGTGCGCCGGTTGGGCGACATCCACTTCGCCGGCGGCCTCGACGAGGCGGCAGCAAGGGCGGTTGAGCTCGCCGACTTAGAACACTCCCGCGATCAGGCCGACAACCCCCGCCGTCATCCCGAGCGCAGCGAGGGATCTGGGCGGGGGAGCCTTCTGCGCGCCCTCTTCGCCGGCGGCACGCTTGCGAACGAGCTACTGCTCGCCCTCCGGCCGCTCGCCACGCCCCTTTACTCGAATCTTTCTTCACCCGGCGTTCGCCAACTCGAGGATCTGGGAAAAAGTCTCGCGCACACTATCCTCGACCTCGGCGACGACGAGCTGACCGTCGGCCGCCCGCACCCGATGCTCGACAACACGCTGCGCCTGCGCCGCCTGCGGCAGGAAGCGGCGGACCCCGAGGTCGGGGCGATCCTCCTCGACGTCGTGCTCGGCGAGGGCGCCCACCCCGACCCGGCCGCCGAGCTGGCGCCGGCCATCGACGAGGCGCGCGCCGCCGCGGCGCGGGATGGCCGCGAGCTCGCGGTGATCGTCCTGCTTGTCGGCACCGACGAAGACCCGCAGGGACTGGAGCGGCAGGCCGCGGCGCTCGGCGAAGCCGGCGCGCAGGTCGTCCGGACAGTGGGGGAGATGGTCGAGCGCTGGTGGATCCTGGAGATCGGGCGGCGCAGTGCGAAGGCCGCCGATCCGTCCCCCGGCCCGCCCGTCCCGCTCGCCGACCTCGCCGGACCGCCGGCTGCGATCAACGTCGGCCTGGAGTCCTTCCACGCCAGCCTCGTCACCCAGGGCGCCGCCGCCGTCCAGGTCGATTGGCGCCCGCCCGCCGGCGGCGACGAGCGCTTGGCCGGCATCCTCGCCAGGATGAAAGGCTGAGGCCGTGCTGGGCGTCGTGCTCGTCTGGCTGGGGTTCGCGGTGATGCTCGCCGGCGCGATCTCGCTGCTCAAGCCCTTGCGCTTCCTCGGGGTGCGCAGCCGCCGCGCCGGCCTGGGCGTGCTCTTCCTCGGCCTGGTCCTCGTCGTCGTCGGCATGGCGCTGCCGGCGCCCACACGCCGGGCCCTGGCCCGCGCCACGCTCCTCGACGACTTCATGCCCGAGTGGCATTTCCGCGAGTTCCACGCCCTGCGCGTGCAGGCGCCGCGCGAGCGTGTCTACGCTGCCGTCAAGTCGGTCACCGCCGACGAGATCAGCCTCTTCCGCCTGCTCACCTGGCTGCGCTCGCCGAGCCTGGTGCAGCGCGCGGAGAGCATCCTGGCGCCAGCGCCCGAAACACCGATCCTCGACGTCGCACAGCGCTCCGGCTTCCTCCTCCTTGCCGAGGAGCCGGAGCGCGAGATCGTCCTCGGGACGGTGGTCGTCGGCCGCGTTGCCCCGGGCAAGCACGGGCCGCAGGACTTCCTGCGGCTGACGCGACCCGGCTACGCCAAGGCGACGATCAACTTTCACGTCGCCGACGACGACGCGGGCTGGTGCCTGCTGACGACCGAGACCCGCGTCTTCGCCACCAGCCCCGACGCCCGCCGCAGCTTCGCCGCCTACTGGCGGACGATCTACCCGGGGAGCGCCCTGATCCGGCGGATGTGGTTGCGGGCCGTCCGCGAGCGGGCGGAGGCCGCATGAGCGTCGATCGAGCTAACGAAACCGCCGTCGGACGGATGCTCGCCGCGCGGCCGCGCCTCGTCGCGGTGGGGCGTGCGGACGAGGTCGTGCCGGGCTTCCGCCCCGGGTTGCTCCTCCACGCCGGGCCGCCGATCGAGTGGGCCCAAGCCTCGGGGCCGTTGCGCGGCGCGGTCGTCGGCGCGCTCCTTTTCGAAGGGCTCGCGGCGGACGAGGCGGCGGCGGAGGGGCTCGTCGAGCGCGGCGAGGTGGCGCTCGAGCCCTGCCACCACCACGCCGCCGTGGGGCCCATGGCGGGGGTGATCTCGCCGTCGATGCAGGTCTACGTCGTCGAGGACGCCGAGCACGGCGGCCGCGCCTTCTCCAACTTCAACGAGGGGTACGGCAAGGTGCTGCGCTACGGCGCCTACTCCGAGGAGGTGCTGGCAAGGTTGCGCTGGATCAACGGGACGCTGGCGCCGCTGGTAGGGGAGGCGGTCGAGCGCGCCGGCGGGCTCGACATGAAGGCGCTCGCCGCCGAGGCGCTGACCATGGGCGACGAGGGGCACAACCGCAACCGCGCCGGGTCGCTGCTGATGCTCAAGGCGCTGGCGCCGCACCTCGCGCGCGCGGCCCGCGACGCCGAGACCGCCGCCGCGGTCCTCGACTTCCTCGGCGGTAATGGGCTCTCGGTGCTGAACCCTCTGATGGCGGCGTGCAAGGCGATGGCCGACGCCGCGCACGGCGTGGAGGAGAGCACGATCGTCACCGCCATGGCGCGCAACGGCACCGACTTCGGGATTCGCGTCAGCGGCCTCGGCGACCGCTGGTTCACGGCCACGGCCACGGTGCCGCAGGGCCTCTACTTCCCCGGCTTCTCCGGCGCCGACGCCAACCCCGACATCGGCGACAGCACGATCACCGAGACGGTGGGGCTCGGTGCCTTCGCCATGGCCGCCGCGCCGGCCATCGTCACCTTCATCGGTGGCACCCCGCAGGACGCTCTCCACGCCACCCTCGAGATGTATGAGATCACCGCCGCCGAGAACCCGCAGCTCACGATCCCGGCCCTCGGCTTCCGCGGCACGCCTACTGGCATCGACCTGAGAAAGGTCGTCGAACTCGGCGTCACGCCGCGCGTCAACACCGGTATCGCCCACAAGCTCCCCGGCGTCGGCCAGATCGGCGCCGGCCTGGTGCGCCCGCCGCTCGAAGTCTTCGAGCAGGCGCTCCTGGCGTGGGCGGAGACCTATCTTGACAGCTCCGCTCCAGTGACTTAGAGTCACCGTAAGTTCCACATCGTAAGGGTTAAAGACTAGGCGCCAAGCACGGTGCGGCGTCTGGATTTCGCGGGAGGAGCGATCAATGGCTAGCTCCCCGGGCTGGGTCGCCCGTGTGAGAGAGTCTGTCAGAAGCCACCCTGTTGGATTGGCGATGGGGTTGATCGGTACCATTCTTTCTATCGCCGCCTCCGTCGCTGAGCTCACAGGATTCAACGTCCGCGACCTCGCCCAACGGTGGAGCTCTGCTGCGCCGGCCACGCTCAGTAGCGAAACTCGATCGGTACTGCGGGCGCGGCTGCGCCCACTAACCGCGGACGGTGCGCTCTCGGTTGATGAGTCCCGAGAGCTGCGCGCCTACGTGGCGAATCTGAAATTGGAAGCGCAGCCGGCCGAGCAATACCTGGTGGAGATCGAGCCGCGAATGCTGCAGGCTGCGAGGAACGCCCAGGAAGGCGCCGAGCTGGCCGCTCAGGAGAGGTTCCCCGAAGCGCGAGCCCGCTTCCGCGAAGCCACCCGCCTCGACGGCGAGAACGCTACCGCGTGGGCCAATCTCGGCGGCGCGGCCCTCGAGCTGGGGGTTACGACGGAAGCCGAGGCCGCCCTGCGCAAGGCACTGGCGCTCGAACCCCAGAGCATCGAGGCGAATTACAACCTCGGCGCCTGTCTGGCGGCGCAGAAGCGCGGCCCCGCCGCTCTCGACCATCTCGAGCGGTCCATGACCCTCTTGTTACACGGAGATGCGCCCCCGGTTTTCAGCCGCCAGGCCCTCCTCGACGACCTGCAGACGAGCGATGACTTCTCCGCGCTGCGCGGCTCCGATCGCTTCGACGCCCTGATTCGACGGATTTATGCCGATTTCCGTTGAGCGGCGTGCCGTGCCGCTTTTCGCGGCGGCTCTCGTCGCGGCGTCGCTCGTCGGGAAGGTCAATCCCGCGGCGGCGCAGGAGAGCGCCGGCTGCCGCCAGGCGCGGCAGATCGTGGCAGAGGTCGCTCGGCTCTACGCCGCCGATGCCCCGAATCACGCGGCCCTGCTCAATCGCCTCGCCACGGCGCGCGACCTCTGCCCCTCGCTCGGCGAGGCTTGGAAGTACTCGGCCTGCGCCGCGAGAGCGCTGGGACAGGAGGCGAAGGCCCGGGTCTACGCCGATCGCGCCGTTCTCAACGGCGTTGCGGACCTGGACTGCGGGGCGGACAGCGGTACTGCCGCGCCGCGGCCCCTGGCCGACCTCGGTCCGATCCGGGACAAGCATGCCCTGGTGGTAGGGATCGGCACGTTCGCGGACCCGGACGTCAAGCAGCTTTTCTACACCGCAAAAGATGCGAAGGACTTCTACGCCTATCTAGTCGATCAGCAGGGAGGGCGCTTCGATCCGAAGAACGTCGTGATGCTGATCGACAAGCAGGCGACCCGCTCGGCCATCCTCAAGGCGGTGCAGCGCATTTTTGAGCGCGCGCACGAGGAGGACCTGCTCGTGGTCTACATCAGCACCCACGGCTCACCCAGTGAGGATGACAAGGGCCTACAAGGCGTCGGCTACATCATTACCTACGACACGGAATACGCAAACCTGTATGTCGATGCGCTCGAGTTCCAAGACTTCTCGGAGAAGATCGCGTTGATCAAGGCGCGGCGCAAGGTCACGTTCCTCGACACCTGCTACAGCGGCCAAGCGCTGCAGCGGGGCGCCAAGAGCCTCTCGATCCAACCGTTGAACGTGTCGGCCGCCACCGCGAAGCTCTTCACCTCTGTCGAAGGCAGCTATCTCATCACGTCGAGTAACTCGTCCGAGCAGTCGTGGGAGAGCGACCGCCTGCGCAACAGCTTTTTTACCTACTACCTTCTCGATGCACTCCGGCAGGGCGAGGAGCCGCGCACTCTGAAGGAGGTCTTCGCCGACCTGTCGCGCAAGGTCGCGGCGAAGGTCCAGGAGGAGAAAAGAGCGCCCCAGAACCCGCAGCTCCATCCATCGACCGCACCGGCCGACGTGCGCATCGGCGCGCCACCGGTCGCCAGGTCCGAATCCCCTCCCACCGAGCCCAATTAGAAAGGGAGCGCAAGATGAAAGCTCGAATCTCGTTCTGTCTGTTCGTCACCCTGCTCAGCGCGGGCATCCTGCATGCCAAGGAAGGCTTCGGGATCATGAAGAAGCTCGTCACCCTGCGCCGCACCAATCCGGCGGAGGTGTTGATCACCGGCACCCGCATCCACGCCACGGCCAAGGGCAAGGGGCAGGACGAGCAGGAGATCGCCACGCAGGTCGCCACGCGCCTGGACAGCGAGCTGGTGCAGCACGACGCGCGCCTCACCCTCGATGCGCAGCGGCCGCAGACGGTCGTTGAGGTGACGGTCCTGCACAACACGTTCGAGACCAAGTGGGAACAGCGCACCGGCATTCGTCAAGAGCCGGCCGGAAGGGACGCCAAGGGCAAGATGCAGTATCGCCAGGTAGAGGTCCAGCTGCGCTATCAGGTGGTCAACCATCGTTTCGGAGCTTCCTACACGGTGCAGGACGAGCGCTCCAAGAAGACGCTGTTCGCCGACTCGCTGGACCTCGCCTACAACGAGGATTTTCAGGACGGCCACAACGCGCCTACCGAAGCCGACCGGATCGCCTTCGCAGTGCAGTACACCGTCGGGCAGATCGTCTACAAGCTGACGCCCACGGAGGAGATGCTGCAGGTCCTAGTGCCCAAGGGGACCTTCGAAGACTTCATTAACCTCGCCGAGGCGGGACTCTGGAGCCGGTACTCGGAGACGATCGAGGCGCGGCCGGCGCTGTCGAACCCGGCGGAAGAGGCCTACCGGCAGTACGCTCTGGGTCTCGCTTACGAGGCGCTCGGCTACGGCGCCGACAGCACCGAGACGACCCTGCGCTACCTCGAACAGTCGGCGCAGCACTACAATAGCGCCCTCTCGCTCAACCCGAAGGAAGACTTCTTCTCCAAACCCTACGAGGGCTCGTTCGTCAGTGCCGTCGGCAGGGTGTCGGTCAACACGCTGCGCGGCATGAGCGGGCAGGAGCCGATCGCAGCCACTCGCCGGCAGGCCCCGGCACCGCTGCAGCGAGTCCAGGCGGCAATGAAGAAGTACCAGACGCTGCTCAGCCAGAACGAGATCCGCACCGCCAAGGCGAGCGATGCCGGAGCAAAAGCGCTCGGCGCCGCCAGCACCGCCGGCACCGCGGCACCGCAGGGGATGGCCAACGCCGACGTCATCGCCATGATCAAAGGTGGAGTTCCGGAAGAGATCGTGTTGAACGCCATCGACAGCGCCGAGCAGTGCGCGTTCAACACCGCGCCTACCGGCCTGATCGAGCTGTCGAAGGCCAAGGTCGGGAAAGAAGTCCTCCAGCGGATGCAGGACAAGTCCTGCGAATGATTTCGGGAGAGGTGAGCGATGAGCCTCGTACTACTGCTTCTCGTCCTGGCAACTGATCCACCACCGGCGAGCGATCCGACCGGAGCGAAGGCCATGTTCAAGGATCCTTCGCTCAACGCCGTCCATTTCTCGCCGCGCGGGAGCGCGGAGAAGCCGCCCGGCAAGACGTTGCCGGCAGAGGCCCCGGAGAAGATGCCGAACGATCGACCGCGCCGGGCGGCTCTGCCGACACCCCTCCAGGCGCCCGCTCCGAGTCCGGCGCGACGGGCCGAACCGGTGCGCTCGATCGGAGTCCGTTTCTGGGTGCAGCAGGTCGATGATCGCGGGACGGTCCTGGGTGACGCGCAGGTGGGCCAGGTGTTCCACAGCGGTGACAGGATCCAGCTCGTCGTGGAGTCGAACACGGAGGGTTATCTCGCGGTCGTGCAGCAGGGATCGGACGGACACGCCGGGCTTCTGTTTCCGCGGGCAGGGGAAGAGCTGGGGCGCGTGCGCATTCCGGCACATGCCAAGGTGGTCCTTCCGGACAACGAGCATTCGTTCACCTTTGACGAAAGGGCCGGGACGGAGCGGCTCCTGATCGTCCTAGCGCGCGAGCGCGAGGAGCTGGACGTCCTTCCCTTGCGCGGCGAAATGAGCTCGCACGACCTCGTCGCCGTGCAGAGCCTCGCGGCGAGTGAATTCGGTGCGAAGAACCTGGTCGTCCAGGCGTTCGCCGACCCCGAAGAGGACCCCGCAACATACGTGGTCAACCGCGCCGGGCGGGTCATCGTCCAGGAGATCGCTCTCGTGCATGAAGATTGAACGGAGGGCGCCACGGGAAGCTCCCGCGCCGTCGTGTTGTTTCCTTCGCCGGGCAATGCCGAGCTCGACGAGCTCGCGCTAGTCACGGAGGGACCTCCTATGTGCCGTAACATCAAGACCCTGCACAACTTCGCACCGCCCGCCTCGGACGACGAGGTCCGGGCGTCTTCCCTGCAGTTCGTCCGCAAGCTGAGCGGCTTCAGCAAGCCTTCCAAGGCGAACGAGGCCGCGTTCAACCGGGCTGTCGACGAGGTGGCGCGGGCCGCCCGGGAGCTGCTGGACTCGCTGGTGACGAATACGCCGCCGCGCGATCGGGCGGTCGAGACGGCGAAGGCGCGGGCCCGCTCGGCGGAGCGTTTCCGCGCCGGCGAGGCGACGCCCGCGTCCTGACCGCGCCGCCGAAGAACCTGAGCCTCGATCACCACTTCCTGCTCGTCGATCGGACGGCCGGCCCGGCGCCGGTCTTCCGCGAGGCCCGCGACCGGGGGATCGCGCTCCACGACCACGTGCTGCGCTACTTCGGCGACGCGCTGGGTTGGGTGCCGACCGAGAACCTGGCGAGGGGAGGAGAGACCGGGACGGGGCTCAACTTCTGGGGCCCCACGGTGATCAGCCAGCGCGGGCTCTATTCATTCCCCGCCGACGAGCCGCAAGCGGGCAGCCACGAGGTCCTCGAGCTCGACCGCGACGAGCTGGTCGGCAAGCTCCGCCAGCTCGCCGACTGGGCCGACGTCGTCGTCCGCAGCCCCCGCCACTACATGCTGCACGAAGGCATCTGAAGGCACGTTGCTAGACTTCGAACTCTGACAAGGAGACTCGATCCATGACCGCCAGACTTCGTGGCATTTCCCCATGGGCCGTCGCAGCGGGCTTCGCCCTCGTCCTGTCCGGCTCGCAGGCCTGGGCGCTCGCCAAGAAGGGCCCCAAGATCCCGGTCGGCGACGACCCGTCGCTCAAGGAGGGCTCGCCCCAGCTCGTCCTGATCGAGGTCTCGGACTTCCAGTGACCGTACTGCGGTCAAGGCGCCCGTGAGGTGCTGCCGCAGGTCTACGAGGAGTACGTCAAGAACGGGAAAGTCGAGCTCATCTTCCTCGATCTGCCCCTCCAGATGCACCCGCGCGCCCTCGACGCCGCCAAGGCGGCCGCCTGCGCCGGCGAGCAGCAAAAGTTCTGGGACATGCACCATCAACTGTTCGCGAACCAGCGGGCGCTCGCCGCGGACGACCTGGCGACCTACGCCAAGGAGCTCGGCCTCGACGTCGCCGCCTTCAAGTCGTGCCTGTCCAGCAACCGGCACCTCGCCGGGATCCGCGACGACGTGAGGATCGTCAACGGCCTGGGCGTTTACGGCACACCGTCGTTCCTGCTCGGGCGCCGGGTCCCGGGCGGCGACAAGGTCGAGGTGCTGGACATCGTCAAGGGGTTGCCGCCGTACGCGATGCTCAAGGAGAAGCTCGACGCCCTGCTCGCCGCGACGCCCCCCGCGCGGTCCCCGCAGCGGCAGTAGGATCGCAGCCATGGCTGCCAACTCCCCTCCGCCCGCAGCGCCTGCCGCGCCCCGCGCCGCGACCGGCATCGAAGGTCTCGACGACGTCCTGCGGGGAGGGTTCACCCCAAATCGGCTGTACCTGATCGAAGGCGTGCCCGGCTCGGGGAAGACGACGCTGGCGATGCAGTTCCTGATGGAGGGCGTCCGGCTCGGCGAGCCGGTCCTGTACGTGACCCTGTCGGAAACCGAGCAGGAGGTCCGCGAGGTGGCGGACTCGCACGGCTGGTCGCTGGACGGCATCACCGTTCGCGAGCTGGTGCCCTCGGAAGAGAGCCTGCGGCCGGACGATCAGTACACGATGTTCCACCCGTCGGAAGTCGAGCTGAACGAGACGACGAAGGCGATCCTGACGGACGTCGAGCGGATCAAGCCGGCAAGGATCGTGTTCGATTCGCTTTCGGAGCTGCGCCTCCTGGCGGGCAACCCGCTGCGCTACCGCCGGCAGATCCTCGCCCTCAAGCAGTTCTTCACGGGCCGGAGCTGCACCGTGCTGCTGCTCGACGACCTGACCGGCACGAATCACGACTTGCAGGTCCAGAGCATCGCGCACGGCGTGGTGCGGCTGGAGCAGTTGAACCCCGAGTACGGCGCCGAGCGGCGGCGGCTCCTGGTCGTCAAGTACCGCGGCGTCGGCTTCCGCGGCGGCTTCCACGACTACATCATCCGGCGCGGCGGGCTCGACGTCTTTCCGCGGCTCGTCGCGGGCGAGCATCGCCTGACCCCGGCGGCGGAGAAGCTGGTCAGCGGCATCGCCGAGCTGGACACCTTGCTCGGCGGGGGCCTCGAGCACGGCACCAGCACCCTGATCGTCGGCGCGGCCGGATCCGGGAAGTCGTCGCTCGCCTCGCAGTTCGTGGAGTCGGCGGCCGAGAAGGGGCAGAAGGCTGCCCTGTTCATTTTCGACGAGAGCATCAATACCCTGCTGACCCGCAGCGCCGGCCTGGGGATCGACCTGCGGAAGCATCGGGACGCAGGCACGGTGACGATCAAGCCGGTGAACCCGGCCGAGCTGTCGCCGGGCGAGTTCGCGCACGCCATCCGCCGCGCCGTCGAGCGTGAGCGCGCGTCGGTGGTGGTCATCGACAGCTTGAACGGCTATCTCAATGCCATGCCCGAGGAGCGGTTCCTGATCATCCAGCTCCACGAGCTGTTGACGTATCTCGGGCAGGCGGGGGTTGCCACGGTCCTCATCGGCGCCCATCACGGATTGATCGGCGGCGCGATGATCGCACCCGTCGACGCCAGCTATCTCGCCGACGCCGTGATCCTGCTGCGCTACTTCGAGGCGAGGGGGGAGGTCCGGCAGGCCATCTCCGTGGTGAAGAAGCGCGGAGGCGCGCACGAGCGGACGATCCGCGAGTTCCGGATGGAGCCGGGCCGGATCAGCATCGGACCGCCGCTGCGCGACTTCCGCGGCGTGCTCACCGGGGTGCCGGTCTTCGAGGCGGCGACCGGTCTGCCCCCGGAAGGAAGGACCTCCTGACCGGAGCCGACCGCGAGCGGCCGGAGCAGCGGGTGCTGGTGCTGGCGCCGACGAGCCGGGACGCGGCGCTGACCCGCGCCGTGTTCGACAGGGCCGGAATTCCCTGTCTCTGCTGCGGCGATCTGGACGAGATCTGCGCCCAGGCGGAGAGCGGCGCGGGGGCCCTCCTGCTGCCGGAGGAGGCCATCGACCAGGACCGGGGGAGCTGCCTGATCGAATGGTTGGCGCGCCAGCCGACGTGGTCCGATCTGCCCGTCCTCGTGCTCGCGCGGCCGGGGGCGGACTCCGCCGCCGTCGCCCAGGTCATGGACCTCCTGGGCAACGTCACGGTGGTGGAGCGGCCGACGCGCGTGGTGGCGCTGGTGAGCGCGGTCCGCGCGGCGTTGCGGGCGCGCCAGCGCCAGCTTCAGATCCGCGACCACCTCGCCGAGCGGCGGGAAGCCGACCGCCGCAAGGACGAGTTCCTCGCCATCCTCGGGCACGAACTCCGGAACCCGCTCGCCCCGATCCGCAGCGGCCTCGACCTGTTGAAGATGTCGGCGGCCGACACGGAGGTCGTGGACATGATGAGCGGGCAGGTCGAGCACCTCGTCCGGCTGGTGGACGACCTGTTGGACGTGAGCCGCATCCTGCGGGGCAAGGTCGAACTGCGGCGGCGGCCGGTGGAGCTTTCGGAGGTCGTGCGGCGGGCGGCCGAGGCGGCCCGGGCGATGTTCGAGGCCGAGGGGCAGGGGTTCACGGTCACGCTGCCGGACGGGCCGGTCGGCCTGGACGCCGACCCGGTGCGGCTGTCGCAGGTCTTCACGAACCTGTTGACGAACGCCGGCAAGTACACCGAGCCGGGCGGGCGGATCATGCTCA
>DATLOC010000004.1:0-23311 GCA_035536455.1 Thermoanaerobaculia bacterium
GCTGGCGACCCCCGGCACCAGCCGCGACCCCGACTACTACGGCGCGCTCCGGTGGCTTTCGGCCATCCGCCTCGACATCGCCGCCGTGCGCGCCGAGCTGCGCGAGCGGGCGACCTCCGGCCCCTTCCCGCCGAAGCTCCTGCTGCCGCTGCGCGTCGTGCGCTTCGACGACGGCCTCCTCGCGAGCCTCCGGCGGCCTGCCGCAACGCCGCGCAACGGCTGGATGAGCCCGTGCGATTGGGTCCTCGTCCGTTGGAACGAGCCCGGCGGGCACGAGGCCGCCGTCGGCCGCAACTGGCTGACCCCGGCGCCGGAGGTGCCGGGCGAGGCGCTGACGATCGGTGAGGGCTAGGGAGGCTCCCGATGGACCGCACCACCAACTCCGCCCTCCGCCTCCATCACATGCTCCTCGCCCTGCGCGACGCGAGCCGCGAGGGGCGCCCCATCCGCCAAGTCCTCGCCGAGGTCTTCGAGCTCCAGCCGGACGACGATCTCGCCCTCCGCCGCCGGCTGCTGGCGGTCGACGACCTCTTCGTCCAGGCCGAGGCCGCGATGCGCTCCATCCCGGGCATCGACCTCCAGCGCTACCTCCGCCACTTCCCCGCGGCGCGCAAGGCCCTCCTCGGCGCCCGCCTCGACCAGGACTCCCACCGCTACGCCCCGTTCCAGGAGGCCCTCGGCGAGGCCGTCTGTAAGTCCGTCGAGTTCTGCGGCGCGCGGATCGGAGAGGAGTTTCCCGAGACCGCCCTGACGACCGACGACCTGGGCGAGGTCGAGGCCCGGCTCAACGCCCTCTTCGCCTTCACCGCCAGCGCCGAGCTCGACCCCGCGCTCCGCGCCGTCTCGCTCGACATCCTGCAAGCCCTCCGCGCCGCCCTCGCCGACTACCGCATCCACGGCGCCGCGGGGCTCAAGGAAGCCGTCGAGCAGGCGGTGGGCAAGCTCACCGTCCACTACCTCCGCGCGAGGAAGCAAGGCACCCGTCTCGACCTCGACCAGCTCGAGAGGCTCCTCGACCTGATCTTCAAGTTCGAGGCCCTGCTCGCCAAGGCAACCGTCTACCTCCCGGCTCTCACTGAGTACCTGCCGAAGCTGCTGGGGGCGTAGGCGATGGCCGACCTGCGCTGGCTCCGTGAGCAACCGCACCCTGATCGGCGTCCTCCACACGACCGAAGGCGACACCGTCGAGGCGGCGTGGCGCACCCTTCGCCAGCAACACGCCGCCCCCCACTTCATCGCCGGCGAGAACCGCATTGTCCAGTGCCGCCCGCTCAGTGTGCAGGCTTCGACGCTCCGCCCCGGCAAGAACAACACCGCCAACGTCCACGCGCAGGTGCAGATCGAGATGGTGGCGCGGAGCAGGCAGGGCCTGTGGCTCCCGAAGGCCGCGACGTTGGAACCGACGGTCGCCATCCTGGCCTTCTGCCAGAAGACCCTCGGGATTCCGCTCAGGGTGCCGAAAGACTGGCCGGACGACTGCAAGGACATGCCGCTGCCCTGGGCGGCCAACAACCGGCGGCGGAGGCAGGCCGGCAGAGGGTTGTGGCCGAAGGAGAAGGGCTGGTGGATGCACCTGGAGGTGCCGGACCAAGGGCCAACATGGCACTGGGACTGCGGGGCGGTGCGGAGGACGAGGCTTTTCGCGCTGGCAGCCGCCCCAGGATGACGCGGTAGTCGGCGCCGCCTTCCGCGCATCGTATGCTCTGGGCGTGGCCACCCAAGAAGCGGGGATTATGTTTATTTGACACCGCGCCCCCTCCGCCAATAAGCATGCACGCCATGCCCGACCAGGACGCGCCGTCGGGTCTCCCCGACGAGTCCGACCTTGAAGTGCCCAGAGCCGGCGCCGAGCCCTCCGCGGTGGGCACGAATCGAGGCGCGAGACCGACCCTGCGCCAGCGCATCGCAGAAGGCGACTTCTGGCAATACCAAGATCGGCTTGACCGTCAATGGCGGCGCGACTCATGGGTGTGGATCAGAAAAAACTTCGTCGTGGAGTTCCTTCTAGCCGTGACTGGCGCCATCGGTGCCGCAGTTACGGCATATACCCTCCTAGACGCAGCGCAGGCAAGGGAGGTGGCGATAGCGGCCGTAATTGGCGCGGCGGTAACAGTTGCGGCAACTCTGCTCTTGGTCGGTTTGTATTACGCACTTATTACCCCGCACAGGGTTTGGGCTCGGGGTCGGGATGCTAGCGAGGACGCCATTAAGGGGCTGAATCGCCTAGTCGCCGCAAAGGACCAGGCGATAACGGACCTCGCCGCTCAGCTGTTCACCAAGCTGGGATCAGATGAGCCCATAACGCCACCCTCGGTCACGTTCCAAACGATCGGATTCCTAACGGCATATCTACCGCCGATTAAGACTTACAAGTTTTCCCTTTTGGACTCAGCCAAAGGTCTGGTCCTTCGAGCGCTGTGCGAGGGATGGCCCGGGGAACTCGCGATCAATGTCGCTTCCTCAACCGGTGGGTTTCGTATAGAGCCGTTGCGCCGCAGCGAGAATACCTTCACGTTTAGAATTCCCGAAACGCTAGGGAGCGAAGCGGTCCTCTCTGTCAACTTTCAGACCGCCGGGACTGTGAAGATACGGGAACTTGAGGAGCAGGAGATAGAGATTGCCTCTCTGAAGGACTCTCCGGCTGCCGCGATTGTGCCGTCAGGAGAAATACTGCGTGCTCTTCCTAATGAAATCTTCGCCGTTACTATGCCCGAGCCGTCGCCGGGGACAAATTACCTAAACGTCCACGTGTCCGAATCGGCAGGAACGACGATGGTGATTTTGAATCTGGACGACATCGTCATCAAAAACTACGGCGAGCAACCGGTACTCGTCGAGGGTATCGAGGTCTGCGTTCTGCAAGACAATTCAGACGTTGAGGTGCCTAGCAGAACTTTCGAGCACTCGGTCTCGTCCCGCACAACAAGCGCTCGCCTAGAGGCACAAGACGTGGCAGAATTCTCTGTGTTCCATCGAATCAGGGTTGACGAGAAGATCCCTGCCGACCGGTGGATGGAGCGCGTACGCTTGCGCGTCGAAGCAACTCGAATCGGTGTGAAGTATTACCGGTTTGGTGAGGCGTTCTTCAGGTGAGATCAGCCCTCCACCCTCGAACGAAGGCTGAGCGGCCTTGTGGCGCCAGTCTGTTCCTCAACTATTGCCATGCTCCCGGCATGGCGTCCAAGGCCAAGATGCCGCCCAAGCGCCGGCCCGCCACGAGTCGCGGACTGGTGCGCGAAGTCGCCTACCTGCATCCCGATGAAGTGGAAGCGCTGGCGCGGAAGGCGGAGCGCGAGCGCACGTCCAAGAGCGACATCATCCGCGGGCGTTGCGGGCGTTTCTCGGGGTGGAGGATTGAAAGCGTCTTAAGGTGGTAGCACATCACAGCGCGTAGTCCGGTATGGACCGCCAAAACAGCGAGACCGGTGAGCAGCAGGGCGGGCAAAGGTCTTCCCCGCTCGAACAAATCGAACGCCCGCCAGAGGTAGGCCACGCCTATGGCGCCACAAAGCGCAGAAAGCAGGGCTACTGGAAGGACCGCGGGTTTTCGCGCGTCCTCGAAGTAATCATCGCTCTCGCTGCGATTGCCGCGGCCACCGTTGCTTACTATCAGTGGGGGGCGATGCAGGCCACCAACGCGCTCACCCTCAAAGCCATCCGCGCCGCCGAAGAGGCCAACAAGATCGCCCGCGACACTCTGACGTTTAGCGAGCGACAGGCGAAGAATGCTGAGCGCCAAGCCGGCATCGACCGCGTCGAAGCTGCCAAGCTGGCCGAAACTGCTCGCGCCGAGAGCGTCCGCCAGTTTGAAACGACGCTGGCACAACGTGCCCAGGAGACTACCGCGACCCTGGAGGCGATGCGAGAGAGCAACAAGTTGACCCTCCGTGGTATCGAGGAGAGCAGGCGCCAGTCTGAGGCCAGCTTGACTCAGAGCAGAGCCGACACCGAAGCAACCCTGAAAGCCATGCAGGAGAGCAAGAACATTGCCGAAATGGCCTTCCGGCACGAGGCGCGGGCGCGTATTGTGGCCGAGAAGTTCACCAGCTACGGCGGCCCCTTCGTCCACTACAACGGGGTTTTTCATACCGTGACCGTGACCCTCAGAAATATCGGTGATTCGGATGCGACGGTGAGGGTCGGAGGCACGCTGGTGCTTGCCCCGTTTATTACTCCCACATATGACGCCGTCAAGATTGGCCAGGGTCAGCTTGCTGACCCCCTGTATCCAGACTGCGACGGGTTGTTGTCGCCCTTGCCTCAGTCGATTACGAAAGGCGGAACGGCGGAAGTCATCCTGGCAACGATGCAAGGAGTGGAGCCACCGCAGGTCAAAGCCTTTGAGAAGATGGACTTGGTAGCGAATGCGGTGGGGTGTGTCGTCTCGCACGATGAATTGGGAGAGGTTCAGCGAACCTACATTTGTGCTTCCATCAATAGTTGGTATGCCAGGGCTCACCGGCAGCGGATAGAGGGGGAGCCAAAGTTGCAAGAGTGGGAGTGGGAACCCTGCCGGGAGAATAACCGCGAACAGCCCGAGCAACAGCCCTAGGCGTTTCACCCAATTGGTGAGCGGGCGCCACTTTTAGGCTTGGTGTCTAGTTCGGCATAATTCCCAAAAGGAGGCACCGCGGGACGCGCTTGCCGGGGGCGGCGGTCCTAGTCGGGACATCAGTCGCGAGGCATTGCGGCGCCACCTCGCGATAGAAGACTAAACCGCCCTTTCAGGTGAGTAGGCGATGATAGCCTTCCTGGGAGATAGGAGGGCTGTTATGGGTACATCAGAGAACCCCCTCGAGGATCACCGCTTCAAAGAGACGTGCGAGCAGATAACCCAGTGGCTCAAACAGTACGGCTATTTCATTGAGTCGCAGCCGGCAGGCAAGTTCGCTTGGGCTTTGAGTGCGAAGGATGAGCTAGACTTCTCGGTGAACATCGCGCAGCACCGCGGCAATCTCGCCTTTATAAGCGTTGGAGCTCGTCTGCTGCTAGATGAGTTACACGTGAAGCGACTTCAAGAAATGGGCGAGGATGAGCGTGCTAAGGCTGTCGCGGATATCGGGCTGTGCCTGCTAGGGATGGGAATGTCGTTTGCCGTTGGTCCACCGCCGGTGAGCTGGCTGGGCATGAGCACCAGGGTTTTTCGTGAGGGCCTAGTCGGAAAGGACTTGGTGGCGGCGATCGAGTTGACTCGCCGAGGCTTCCAGGCCGTCGTGTGGATGATGGCGAAGATACTAGGCGAGCTGCCGCCACCTCATCCAGAGTCGGAGGAGACGATTCACTAGATGCCGCCCCTTCGTAAGAGCGTAGTCGGAGCGACACCTCGCCGGTGGCCATACCGAAGCCGATACCGCTACACAGCTCGAATCGTGAGCCGCCCCGCCCGAACCTCGATCTCGTAGTGCTGCCCGCGGTCGAAGCCGGCGCGCTGGAGCCAGTGGCCTGAGATGCGGAGGTCCGGGACTAGATTGCGATAGCCGCGCATGCGGCAGCAGATGGTCCCGAAGCGGTGGCCTTTCGCGCGGGCGGTCGCGGCGCGGGCGAGCTTGCGCTCGCGCCATTCGTCGGGCTGGGGGAGCTGGAGCTGCTCGGGCTGAGGGGCGGAAAGGTCCGGCGACGTAGAATGACTGGCACGTCCACGCATGAGTTCACCCTCCTGTGTGGGCCAGGGCCGGCAGAGGCCGTCACCCCTCTGCCGCGCCCGCTTATCGTTCTCGGCTCGAAGCGACCGAGCCGGCTTCACGCCACGCTACGAGTCTGAGTCTACTTACGCCTGAGTTGCGGGTCAAGACGGGGAACCAGCTAGCCGCTCCGCGCCCGCGGGGACCGGGGTGTATCCTCTTCTGCGAAACCAATCGTCGAGAGGGAGTAGCGAGGCCATGAGCGAGCCCCCGAAGACGCTTCCCGCCCTGCGGCTCATCGGAGGTCTCTTGCTGGTCGGCTGGGACTTATGGTCTCAGCGTCCGGAGGAGACGCAGTTTCTCTTCTACTTAGGGCTCTTCTCGATCGCTCTCGCCGTGCAGCAGCTCTTCCATGCCTCGGCCGAGATGCAGCGGGGGGTGAACGGGGCCTTCATGCTGGTTCTCTATGGGAGCTTGCTGAGGCTCTTCGTCCACGCCTTCGCTCGCGGCGATTCCGGGGTCTGGACCGTCGCGGCAGTGACCCTGGCGATGGTTCTTCTGAGCCTCTACCTCTATTGGTATTGGTTCCGCTCCGAGCGAGCCTCACCCGTGCCGCACGGAGACAGCGGAGCGTAGGATAGGCGTCGGAGGGCACGGAGATGGCGACCGGAGTAGTGTGACGGAGCGTCCATGACGAAAGTGACGATCAGTCTGTCCGACGAGGTGCACCAGGCGCTGGAGGAGGAATCCGGCCGGCTTGGTCGCAGCATCGAGTCGCTCATCGAGGAGCGGCTGACGAGCTCTGGGCCGACGCCTTCTGCCAGGGTGGCGCATCTCGTCGAGAAGGCCCGCCGGTCGAGTGGCTTGGACGAGCGCCGAGCACTCGAGACGGCGGTCCGCGAAACTCGCGCTCGGCGTGAGTCCTAGACCAGCGATCATCGATACGAACGTGGTCGTGAGCGGCCTGCTCACCCGCGATCCCTCATCTCCCCACGGCTCGCATCCTCGTCACAGAATGATCTTGGAAGCCGGTGTGCTACGCCGTCGGGTGCCGATGGCATGCCTCCGATTCGGCACCAGACACGCCCTAGGCGGGAGCGGCGAGTTCGGGGAGCAGCGTTAGACAGCCCTGGGTGCGTCGACGTAGACCGTAGCAGTGCTACCCAGCTCTTCAACGGAGGAGGATTCCATGCGCCACAAGCTGGCTGTCGCCTTCTTGATCGCCTGCACCACCTGCGCCACGAGCACCGCCTATTCTGCGGACGAGGCTCAGGCGGTTACCTTCAGCTTGAACAACGCGGCTAGCCGTGACGCGGCGACAGTTCTGCGTACGATCGCTGGCGTCAAGAACCTGGAGATAGATGACGACCACACCATCACGGTTCGCGACACTCGAGAGCAGCTCGAGCTGGCTGCAGCCGTCGTCAAGATGCTGGACACTACCGAGGACACAGCCGACGCGACTCCTCTGACCGCCAGTGACGGCTCCGTCATCGCGGCCGTCGTCCTGGACCACGCGTCATCGGCGGAAGTCATGGTCGCGCTTCGGGAGGAGCTTCAGATTGCGAGATGCGCGACAGCGGGCGAGAAGAGGGTCTTTCTTCGCGACACCGACAGCCAAATTCAGGCAGCTCTGAAGGTGATCGAGAGGCTCGAGCGCAATCACGAGCACTCCTAACTCGCTGCTGCGCATCTCGTCCACCCATAGGAGCGGAGCGCCGCGGCGCCGCCCAGCCGCCGCGGCGAGGGGCTAGGCCGGAACGTTCAGAAGCTACACGTGCACGAGGCCGGGCAGCTGCAGCGCGCGCACCGGGGCGGCTGGCACGTTGCCGAGCAAGAGGAGCCGTCGCCGCAGCTGATGCTGCAAGCCGTGCCGCAGCCCCCCGGCCCCCCTCCGCCGCCTGGGTCGTCGTAGTCGATCTCTTGTTCGAAGATCCGATTCCTGCCGCCACTACCGGGGACGAGAGCCAGCGGGCCGCTTCTGGAGATGATCGCGGTCGCTGTGTCGATTCGTGTCAAATCGTAGCTGGCCCGAAGGGAGGCTTCGACATCGCGAGGGTGGGGCGTCTGCTCGAGCTGGACCCCCCGCCGGGGCGGCAAGGCCCCTGGGATCGAGAGATGCAGGGCCTGCCGCGCCCGTCGAGCGATCACGACCAGGTGCCCGCGCCACAAGAGGACCTCCGCAGCCTCCGCACGGAACGCCACCGGCAGAGCGGGGTGCCCCGTGGTCTCCACCCGAAAGAGATGCGTTCCGCCACCGGCCTCGGTGAGGACCACCAAGACCGTGTCGGCCTCGGTGCTCACTTCGACCGTGCCCCGGAACGACTGGACGCGGTCCAGCGGCGAGGCGGGTTGCACCGGCTCGGCGGCAGCAGCCGAAGCGGCTAAGAAGAAGATCATGGCCAGTGTCACGGCCGCCGCTGTGGGCTTCATCGCCTGGAGGTGGCGCCTCATCTCTGGGCTCCTCAAAAAGGGCGCTTTGTTGCCGTTCTGTGTATTTTAGTCTTCCATCTTTCCGTTGTCAATTAGGTGCGGGCAGAGAACTCCAATCCAAATCCTCCCCCTTCCACGTAGGGCAGTTTGTATCGAGGCGCTTCACTCAAAACGTCGAAGGGAGGAGAACTGCAATGCGTCGAGTCAACATCTGCCTCGCCCTGTTCTGTGCGCTGGCTGCCGCGGCCCTGCCGGCCGCCGCTTCCAGCCACCGCGAGGCGCCGGGGATCACCGAGATGCCGAAGGTGGACGGCACCGACTTCTACATGTTCAGGAGCTACGAGGCCGGGCGGAGCGGCTTCGTCACCCTGGTCGCCAACTACGTGCCCCTGCAGGACGCCTACGGCGGGCCCAACTACTTCGCGCTCGACCCGGACGCCCGCTACCGCGTCCACGTCGACAACACCGGCGACGGCGTCGAGGACGTGAGCTTCCAGTTCCGCTGCGTGCAGGCGCTGGCCGACATCCAGATCCCGGTCGGTGGCGTCGACGTCTCGGTGCCGCTGATCAACGTCGGCGGCATCTCCGGCGGCCCGGGCAACCGCGACGCCACCCTCAACGTCGCCGAGAGCTGCACCCTCGGCGTGGCGCGCGGCCGGATCACCACCGGCACGCACTGGGACCTCGTGACCGATTCCGCGACCCACAGCGGCCGCTTCGGCAAGCCGACCGACAACATCGGCCAGAAGTCGATCGCCGACTACGAGCCCTACGCCCGGCAGTTCATCCGCTCGGTCGACATCCCGGGCTGCGGCACCGCCGGCAAGGTCTTCGTCGGCCAGCGCAAGGAGTCGTTCGCGGTCAACCTGGGCGAGGTCTTCGACCTGGTCAACATCGCGGACCCACTGGGGCCGCGTGACGCCGAGCCCAGCGCCACCGAGTACAAGAACGTCACCTCGTTCGTCCTCGAGGTGCCGGCGTCCTGCCTCACCAGCGGCGGCAACCCGGTCATCGGCGGCTGGACGACGGCGCACCTGCCGCGCCAGCGCTCGCTCAAGAACAACCCGACCTTTAGCCGCCCGGCCGACGTCGGCGGCGACCTGGTGCAGGTCTCCCGCCTCGGCATGCCGCTGGTCAACGAGCTGGTGATCGGCCTCAAGGACAAGAACCTGTTCAACGCCGTCACCCCCGAGGGCGACGCGGCGGTCGCCACCTACGTCACCAACCCGACGCTGCCGGAGCTGCTGGAGATCCTCTTCGGCACGCCGGCGCCGAACAACTTCCCGCGCCTCGACCTGGTGGCCGCCTTCGCCACCGGCATCACCGGCTTGAACCTGCTCACCGACGGCCAGCCGCACGAGATGCTGCGCTTGAACACCTCGATCGCGGCGGTGCCGGCGGCGAGCCAGAACAACCTCGGCGCCCTGGGCGGCGACAACGCCGGCTTCCCCAACGGCCGCCGGCCGGGAGACGACGTCGTCGACATCGAGCTGCGGGTGGCGATGGGTGTCCTCTGCCACGCCTTCCCCGGCGCCTTCGGCTGCGTCGCCGCCGACGCGCCGGCGGGGGCCCTGCCGTTCACCGACGGCACGCTCCAGGACGCCAGCCAGTTCGACAGCGTCTTCCCCTACCTGCGGGCGCCGCTGCCGGGCTCGCCGAACGGCCCGAACGGGATCTTCCCGTAAGCGTAGGATCGGCGAGCTTGCAGGCAATGGGACGCCTCCGGCTCGCCGTCGTCGCCGCGGCGTGGCTGCTCGCTCCGGCGGGCGGCGCCGCGGCGCACGATTTCTGGATCGAGCCGTCGCTCTTCCGGCCGGCGCCGGGCGAGAAGATCGCCGTCCGCCTGCGCGTCGGCGACACGTTCCCCGGCGAGGCGGTGCCGCGCTGGCCGGAGCGCATCGAGCGCTTCGCGCTGGTCGGGCCGGCGGGGGAGACCGAGGTCTTCGGCCTCCCCCGGATGGACCCGGCCGGGTTCGTCGCGCCGGCCGAGCCGGGCCTGTACCTCCTGGTCTACGACAGCAACCACGCGCGGCTGACGCTCGAAGGCGACCGCTTCGAGCAGCACCTCGCCGAGCAGGGGCTCGAGCGGGTGAGCGCGCTGCGCAAGGAGCGCGGCGAGAGCGCCAAGGCGGCGCGGGAGATCTACTCGCGCTGCGCCAAGGCGCTGCTGCAGGTGAGGAAGAACGAGGCCGGGCAGGGAGGGCACGACCGCCGGCTGGGCCTGGAGCTGGAGCTCGTGCCGCTCGCCGATCCCTACGCCCTGCAGGGCGGCGGCCCGCTGCCGCTGCTCCTCCTCTACGAGGGCAAGCCGCTGGCCGGCGCGCGCGTCGAGGCGCGGACGCCGGCAGGCGCGGCGCCGGTCTCCGGCCGCACCGACGCCGACGGGCGCCTCGTCCTTTCCCTGCCCTGCCCCGGCTTCTGGCTGGTCAAGGCCGTCCACATGGTCGAGGCCCCGGCGGGCAAGGACGCCGACTGGGAGAGCTTCTGGGCCTCGCTGACCTTCGAGGTGCCGCCATAGCGCCGGCGAGCCCGCTGCGCTAGCGTTCGTCCTCACGCTCCTCGCGATATGAGCCGCAAGGAGCGTAAGGAGTACTCGCCCATGGCTAGGAAGAAGGTTCCGCAGTTCGCCAACGAAGACGATGAGCGTGCGTTCTGGTCGGAGCACGACTCCACGGAGTACCTCGACTGGTCGCAAGCCCGCAGGGCGTCGGCGCCTAATCTGCGCCCCACTCTGCAGACGATTTCGCTGCGGATGCCCGCGGCTCTCCTCGCCGAGCTCAAGACGCTGGCGAACAAGCGTGACATGCCCTACCAGAGCCTCCTCAAGAGCTTCCTGGCGGAGCGCGTGGCGGCGGAGCGAGGTTCAAATCGGTGACTCTCGTCGAGCGTGGAGCCGCCATGGTGGCGGCCGGTCCTCTCGCCGCGATCCGGGCGCGGGCGCGGCGTGGGCCGCGTGCGGCGATCGTGCTGGCGGAGGGGGAGGACCCGCGGGTGGTGCGGGCGGCTGCGGTGGCGGGGCGGGAGGGGATCTGCCGGCCGCTGCTGGTGGGGGCGGCGGAGGGGGTGGCGCTGGCGGCTGCGGAGGCCGGAGTGGAAGTGCCGGGGGAGGTGTTGGAGCCGGCGGCCGATCCTTTCTTGCCTGAGCTGACCGAGCACCTTGCCCGCCGGCTCGGAGATCAGGCCGCCTCGGCGCCCGAGCTGGTTCGCGATCCGCTCCACTACGCCTGCCTGCTGGTCGCCGCGGGCCGCGCCGGCGGGGCGGTGATGGGGGCGGTGGCGCCGACGGCGCAGACGGTGCGCGCGGCCCTGCGTGCCATCGGCCCACGGCCCGGCCTCCGCGTCGTGTCCTCCTGCTTCCTCATGGTCCTCCCCGACGGCCGCGCCCTGATCTACAGCGACTGCGGCGTCGTCCCCGACCCGACGCCGGCGGCGCTGGCGGACATCGCGGAGGCGGCGGCGGGGAGCTGCCGGGTGCTGCTGGGGGAGGAGCCGCGGGTGGCGCTTCTCTCCTTCTCGACGCACGGCAGCGCCGCGCACCCGCGGGTCGAGAAGGTGCGGCGGGCGGTGGCGCTGCTGCGGGAGCGGGGGGTCGGCTTCGCCTTCGACGGCGAGCTCCAGGCCGACGCGGCGCTGGTGCCGGAGGTGGCGCGGCGGAAGGCGCCGGGGAGCCCGCTGGGCGGGGACGCCAACGTGCTGGTCTTTCCCGACCTCGACGCCGGCAACATCGCCTACAAGCTGACCGAGCGGCTGGCCGGGGCGCGGGCGATCGGGCCCCTGCTGCAGGGCCTCGCCAAGCCGGTGCACGACCTGTCGCGCGGCTGTTCGGCGGAGGACATCGTGGACGTGCTGGCGGTGGCGGCGCTCGAGGCGCAGGCGCTAGAGAGAATAGCTGTGCCGGGAGGCCCCCGCTCAGATCCTTCACTACGCTCAGGATGACAGGGCAGAGGTCTGGTGGTTAAGAGCGCAGCCCCCTCGGGAGTAGGGTCATGACCTTCGATAGTTTCCTTTCTGACATAGGGGCTACGATTGTTGGGGGGCTCTTCTTAGCCCTTCTATTCTTTTGGGCCAATGAGAAGGTTTTCCGGTTGCCTGATGTGACGGGGCGTTCCTATTTCGAGCTCACCACTTTGACCTCAGCCTATAATCCCTATTCCGGAATGGTGCTCCGATATCTCGCGCTGCTGTGGCGAGAAGAACACCGAGTAAGAGGCACAGCCGAAAAGATCTATGAGAGATCTTCTACCGGTGAAAGGTCCTACATCGGCAGGGATCGAACACGCGTGATAGTGGAAGGCTACATCGAGAAGAGGTATTTTTCCCGTCATAAGGTCTTTCTTCACATCATAGAAGATGGTCACGGTCGCGAGTCCAGTGCGTTCTATGAACTGTCCGTCCTGCGAAATGGACAGCTGAGTGGCGTGTTCCACTCCATGGTTGCCGACCAAAGCGGTACTGTTACGTGGCAGCGGGAGCCGTTTTGAGACCTCTAATGCACATACTCACCGCTCCGTTCGTCGGACTATCGCGTGTTGCGGAGTTCTTGGATCTTTGGGGTTTGCAGAGAGACATTCAGAGCTGTCTGACCGTGATTGATGATACCGCCGACATCTTCCTGGAACCTTTCATGTCTGCTTTGATCGTAGCTGAGGATCGACGCAATACTCTGCATCCTGGCGTTGACCCGATCGCGATCGCGAGAGCGCTCTTGGTCCGCCTGTTTCGTGGCCAAATTCAGGGAGCGAGTACCATCGAGCAACAATTCGTAAGGGTTGTCTCAGGTCGTTATGAGAGAACCATGCGACGCAAGGTTAGAGAACAGGCACTGGCGATTGCTGTGGCCAGACGTCGGAGTAAGGTGCGAATTGCGACGGCCTACTTGTCGATTGCAACTTATGGGTCGTCGTGTAAGGGCATTGGGGGGCTTAGGAGTCGCTGTGGACATGATCTGGCCGCGGCGGATCTGTATACCGTATTGGCGATGGTTTCTAGATTGAAGTATCCGGAGCCCTGGAACCCGTCTCAATCTTGGAGACTAAAACTCCGGAATCGAGTGGAATATGTAAGGGAGAGGTTGCCACTATCGCCGGGCGTGAGAGAGTTGCCGCCGAAAGGCGAGCGACTACGTGGCTTGGTTTCCTCGAAGGCTTTAGGGGCTTGAGGCTGTCAGGGATCTAATGGCCACGAGGTCACGTCGGAGGGGGAGGATGTGCCAGCGGCTCTCATTGTGAAGCGGAGGATTGGCGAGCCGATCCGGGCCCACGTCCCTCGGGCGCCGGGTCGGCACGCAACGCGTGGAGAATGTAAGACGGCATGAGAGTCCTCGTCGTCGGCGGGGGAGGCCGCGAGCACGCCCTCTGCTGGAAGCTGCGGCAGAGCCCGGAGTGCGACGAGCTGTACTGCGCGCCGGGGAACCCGGGGATCGCGGACGTCGCCGACCGGGTGCCGATCGCCGCCGAGGAGGTGGTGCGCCTGGCCGACTTCGCGCGCGACATGCGGATCGACCTGACGGTCGTCGGGCCGGAGCTGCCGCTGGCGCTCGGGCTCGCCGACGAGCTGGCCTCCCGCGGGCTCGCGGTCTTCGGGCCCTCCGCCCGCGCCGCCGAGCTCGAGGGGAGCAAGGCCTTCGCCAAGCAGTTCATGGAGCGGCACGGCATCCCGACCGCGCCCTTCCGCCTCGCCCACGACGCCGCCGAGGCGCGGGCGGCGCGGGAGGAGCTCGGGCTCCCCGTCGTGCTCAAGGCCGACGGCCTGGCCTCGGGCAAGGGGGTCTTCGTCTGCGCCTCCGAGAAGGAGCTCGACGACGCCCTCGCCGCTCTCTTCGAGGAGCGCCGCTTCGGCGCCAGCGGCGAGCGCGTCGTGGTCGAGCAGTTCCTCGATGGCGAGGAGGTCTCCTTCCTCGCCCTCGCCGACGGCGAGCGCCTGCTGCCGCTCGCCACCGCCAAAGACTACAAGCGCATCGGCGACGGCGACACCGGCCCCAACACCGGCGGCATGGGGTGCCACAGCCCGTCCGGCCTCTTCAACGCCGAGATCGCGGCCGAGGTCATCGACAAGGTGCTGCGGCCGACGATCGCCGGCATGGCCGCGGAGGCCCGCCCCTTCGTCGGCGTCCTCTACGCCGGCCTGATGCTCACCGCCGAGGGGCCGCGCGTCCTCGAGTTCAACGCCCGCTTCGGCGACCCGGAGGCGCAGGCGATCCTGCTGCGGCTGGAGGACGACCTCCTGCCGATCCTCGCCGCCGCCGCCGCCGGGCGCTTCGAGACGCCGCGCCTGCGCTTCCGCCCGCAGGCCGCGGCCTGCGTCGTCCTGGCGAGCCCCGGCTACCCCGGGAAGCCGGTGACCGGCGAGCCGATCGGCGGCCTCGAGCGGGCCGCGCGTCTGCCCGGGGTCGAGATCTTCCATGCCGGCACCACGCTCGACGAGGACGGCTGGCTGGTCTCCGGCGGCGGCCGCGTGCTCGACGTCTGCGCCCTGGGCGCGGACCTGGTCGAGGCGCTCCACCGCGCCTACGCGGCCGTCCAGCAGGTCGAATGGGCAGGCAAGACCTACCGCCGCGACATCGGCCGCCGCGTCGTCGACCGCATCGCAGAAGTCCAGCATTGACGCGGACTTAGCCCGCTGCCACAATGCCCCGCGGCCCTCGGCCGCCAACACAACTCCGCGCTGGTACCCAACGTGCATCGGGTACGCGAGCGGTATCGGCGCGTTCGCAGAAGGAAGTCGTAGACATGGGATGCTCCGGTTGCTCCTTCGCAGGGATGTCCACCGCCGTCGAAGACACCTACGTCGGCGTTCGCTTTCGGGAAGAGACGAACTTGACCCTCTGCGCCACCAACGGACAGATCTACGCGCGCGGCGCGCGCGTGGTCGTCGAGCTCGAAGGCGGGCCCGCCTTCGGCGTCGTCGAGGCCTCGCCGATGCCGGTCTTCAAGCCCTGCCAGAAGTCGAGCGCGCGGCCGATCCTCCGTCCCGCCTCGGCCGGCGACACCGCCGACTTCGACCGCCAGCGCCAGCACGAGCAGCAGGGCAAGCTCTTCGCCCAGGAGAGGGTGCGCGCGCTGGGGCTCGACATGAAGGTCTCGCGCGTCGACTTCGCGCTCAGCAGCAAGAAGGCCACCTTCTATTTCACCGCCGAGCAGCGCGTCGACTTCCGCCAGCTCGTCCGCGACCTCTCCTCGCGCTTCTCGGCGCGGGTCAAGATGGTGCAGGTCGGGGCGCGCGACGAGGCGGGACTCGTCGGCGGTATCGGCGTCTGCGGCCGCACCCTCTGCTGCTCGACCTGGCTCCACGACTTCCGGCCGATCTCGATCCAGATGGCGAAGCGGCAGAACCTGTCGCTCAATCCGTCGAAGATCTCCGGGCAGTGCGGGCGCCTGCTCTGCTGCCTGGCCTACGAGGACGACCAGTACCGGTCCAAGAACCCGGAGGGGCGCGCGCCGGCGTCGCCCGCCGCCTGATGGCCAACCGCAAGCTGATCCGCCCCGACATGAACGAGCTCAAGAAGGAGCTGCCTTCGCGCAGCGTGCGCCGCAAGCAGTCGCCGCCCGAGCAGACCAACGCCGAGGAGTTCTACTACCTCAAGAACATGGCGGCGCGGACGCCGATGGTCGTGGTGCTCGTGAACGACGAGGAGCTGCACGGCTGGATCGAGTGGTACGACAAGGGGGCGATCAAGCTCAACCGCAACTCCGGCCCCAACCTGCTGATCCAGAAGCACGCCATCCGCTACCTCTTCAAGGAGGAGGAGCTGCGGCGCCGCTCGCCTCGGCGCGGGCCGGCGGGCAGCGACGAGTCGCCGTTCCCGCGCTGACGGCCAACGTCATCCTGAGCGAAGCGAAGGATCTGGGTGGGGGGCCGCGATGGCTGGCCCTCACGCAGGGCGATCCGGCGGGCGTCGGTCCGGAGATCCTGCTCAAGCTTCTCCAGACTTCTCCGTCCACCGCTTCCTGGCGTCCCTTACTCGTCGCCGAGCGCGCCGTCCTCGAAGCGCTGCGGCCCGTCCTCCCCGCCGCGCCCTGGGACCGCCTCGTCTACCTGAGCGGTTCTCCCACGCGCGACGAGCTGGACCGGGTGAACGGCATCCCCGTCCTCGACCCCGTGGGCGCGCCGCGCCCGATCGCCTTCGGCACCTCCGGCCCCGCCGACGCCGCCGGCGCCCTCGCGGCGCTCGACCTCGGCGCGCGGCTGGCGCGCGACGGCGTGGCCGACGCCCTGGTCACCGCGCCGGTCTCGAAGGAGTCGATCGCCCGCCACGTCCTCCCCGGCTTCACCGGCCACACCGAGCGCCTGGCCGAAGCCTGCGGCCTCGAGCGCTACGGGCGCGACTACCTGATGGCCTTCCTCGCTCCCGACCTCCAGGTTGCGCTGCTGACCGTCCACCTGCCGCTCGCCGCGGCGCTCGGGCGGGTGCGGCGCGAAGCGGTCGAGGAGGCGCTCGCCTGCCTCGCCCGCCACGCCGGCGGGCGGATCGCGCTCGCCGGGCTCAACCCGCACGCCGGCGAGGGGGGACTGCTGGGCGCGGAGGAGGAGCGGGAGTTGGCGCCGGCGGTGGCGGCGGCGCGGGAGCGCGGGCTCGACGTCCACGGCCCGGAGAGCGCCGACTCGCTCTTCGCCCGCGCCCGCGGCGGCGAGTTCGACTGGGTGCTGGCGCTCTACCACGACCAGGGGCTGGTGGCAGTCAAGACGGCGGCCTTCGGCCTGGCCACGAACTGGACGCTCGGCCTGCCGTACCTGCGGACCTCGGTCGATCACGGCACAGCGTTCGGGATCGCCGGCCGCGGCGTGGCCGACGCCAAGCCGCTGGCGCAGGTGGTTGAGACGACGCTGAAGCTGCTGTCCGGCGACCTGCCGCTGCGGCGCTACTGAAAATACCCGTTCACGTCCACGATCAGGTGGACCAACCCGGCCGACGCCGAGGTGTGGTGGACGGCGAGGGTCCCGGTGCCGCTCGAGGCGAGCATCAACACGGCGTTGTTGCCGCGGATCTGCCCGGCGGCGAAGTGGACGGTGCTCGTCGCGCCGCCGTCGGCGTTGCCGGGGAAGAAGGTGAGGTAGCCGCCCGCGGTCGAGCCGGCCACCGTCACGTTGATCGACACTGCCTTGGCGGCCGCCGGGATGCCGCACCGCCCGGTGATCCGGATCACCCGGTGCCAGCCGGGGAAGAGCGGCGGCGCGCCCCACGGCCCGAAGGGGTCGCGGGTGTCGAGCACGCGGCAGGGGACGAGGGTGTGGAAGGCGAGGCTCGGGGCGCTCGTCTCCACCGGCCGCCAGCCGAGCTGGATGACCTCGAAGTCGTCGCGGTGGAGCGAAGCGAAGGCCGGGTTCAGCACGTCGTTGTTCCAGCGCGTGTCGTAGGTCCCCTGGACGTAGAGGTCGCTGCCGTTGTCGGCCACCACCAAGCCGTAGGTCTTCATCGCCTGCGCGATGCGCTGGATCGCCGCGGCCTCGGCGGCCGTGGCGTCGCCGGGGATCGTCGGGTTGACGTTCGCCTTGAGTCGCAGGCGCGCGCCGAGCGGCAGGGCGTTGGCGCCCGTCGTGGCGTTGTGCGACGCGGGGTAGACGTAGCCGGTCGTCGGGTGGACGGTGACGCGGAAGGCGTGGCGGATGGGGTCGGTGCCGAAGGCCTCGTCGTAGCGCACCAGGCCGGGCAGGATGGCGAGCCCGGCGGCGTCGGCGCTCGTCCAGGTCTCGGGGCGGCGGTTGTTGCCGTCGAGCGAGAAGATGGCGCCGGAGCTCGCCTCCCAGCGCCCCAGCCCGGCGTTCCAGAAGGCCCGGTAGAGCTCGTAGAGGATGCGGTTGTCGCGATCGACGATCAGCAGGTGCCGGTCGCCGCCGGGATCGACGTTGCCCGGGTAGCCGCCCTCGATCCACTTGGCCTGCGTCTTCGCCTCCTCGGGGACCGGATAACCGGGAGGCCGGCCCGGGACGCCGGGGTCGCTCTGATTGCCGAACTCGACCCAGGTGATCGGCTGGAGCGGCTGGCTGCCGGCGACCGAGACGTACGGCATGCCGTAGATCTCCGGGAAGTCCGGCGCGTCACCGCCGAAGTCGGGGTGCAGGCCGACGTTCGAGGCGATCGTGGCGTTGAGGAGGGCCGTGCTGTTGCCGGCGACCGGCGCCGCCGAGACATCCACGTTCCACCAGTTGTCCGGCGGGAAGAGCGGCAGCGGCTGGGGCAGCGGGCCGTTGCGCTGGGGCTGAGCGAAGGCGGCGGTGGAGATTGCCGCCAGGACGAGTGCTGCGACAAAGGCCGATCGTCGAATAGCCATTCGGCAATGACTACTCTACCGCGGTACGGGCTTACGAGGCGCGCGCCGCTACCCGTGCGCCAGCCGCTTGGTGCCCTTGAGGCCCGAGCTGAAGTCGCGCAGCGTCTGCTTGGCGTCGCCGAGGACCATCAACGTGTTCGGCTGCACGAAGAGCTCGTTCTCGATCCCCGAGAAGCCCGGGTTCATGCTCCGCTTGAGCACGATGACCGCCTGCGCCTCGTCGACGTGGAAGACCGGCATGCCGTAGATCGGGCTCCCCGGGTTGTCGCGCGCCGCCGGGTTGACGACGTCGTTGGCGCCGACGACCAGCACCGCGTCGGTGCGCGCGAACTCGTCGTTGATCTGGTCGAGGTCGTAGATCTGGTCGTAAGGGACGTTGGCCTCGGCGAGGAGCACGTTCATGTGCCCCGGCATCCGCCCGGCCACCGGGTGGACGGCGTAGCGCACCTGGACGCCGCGCCCTTCGAGCGCCTGCGACAGCTCGTGGGTGGCGTGCTGCGCCTGCGACACCGCCATGCCGTAGCCCGGCACGATGACCAGTGTTTGCGCCGCCTCGAGGACGCCGAGCGCGTCGTCGACCGTCGCCAGGTTGTAGCTCGGCTGCCCGGCGCCGGGGGCCGCCGCGGCTCCGGCGTCCTCGGCGGGCGCCTTGCCGAAGGCGCCGAAGAGGACGTTGGCGAAGGAGCGGTTCATCGCCTGGCTCATCTTGAGCGAGAGGAGGAACCCCGAGGTGCCGTCGAGCGCGCCGGCGATGATCAGCACGTAGTTGTTGAGCGCGAAGCCGGTCGCCGCCGCGGCGAGGCCGGCGTAGGAGTTGAGGAGCGAGATGACGACCGGCATGTCGGCGCCGCCGATCGGCATCACAGCCAGCACCCCGACCGCCAGACCGAGCGCCCCCATCAGGTAGAAGAGCGCGGCGCGACTCGGGTCGGCGACCACCAGGACGAGCAGCACCAGGGCGCCGGCGAAGAGCGCGATGTTCGAGGCGTTCTGGCCGCGGTAAGTGACCGGCCGGCCGGTCACCAGCCCTTGCAGCTTGCCGAAAGCCATCAGGCTGCCGGTGAAGGTGAGGAAGCCGAAGAAGACTTCGAGCGCCAGGGCGCCCATGGTGAAACGGTCGATGCCGCTGCCGCGGTGGACGTACTCGGAGACGCCGACGAGCGCCGCCGCCAGGCCGCCGAAGGAGTGCGAGAGCGCGATCCGCTCCGGCATCTTGGTCATCGGGATCCAGATCGCCATCGAGGCGCCGATGAGGGAGCCGATGATCAGGCCGGCGATGATCCATTCGAAGCGGATGATCTCGGTGGCGAGGAGGGTGCCGACGACCGCCACCAGCATGCCGAAGGCGCCGAGGAGGTTCCCCTGCCGCGCGCGCTTCGGCGACGAAAGCGCCTGGAGGGCGAGGACGAAGCAGACCGAGGCGACGAGGTAGGCGAGCGGGATGAGCGACGAGTCCATCGCGGCCGAGTGCCCCCTGCCTACCGCGGCTTGGCCGGCGGGACCGGCCGCCGCGTGCGGAACATGCGCAGCATGCGGTCGGTGATCATGAACCCGCCGACCGTGTTGATCGTGGCGCAGGTGACGGCGACGAAGCCGAGGATCGTGGAGAGCGTGTTGTAGTCGGCGCCGGCGGCGACCAGCGAGCCGACCAGCGAGATGCCGGAGATCGCGTTGGTGCCGGACATCAACGGCGTGTGCAGCAGCGGCGGCACCTTGGAGATCACCTGGTAGCCCAGGAAGCCGGCCAGCACGAAGACGTAGAGACCGAAGAGCAGCTGGTTCGACATGGCCACCCCGTTTGCGGAGAAATGAGGGTGCTCGAAGCGGCGGGTATGGTAGCAGCATGAACGGCGCGGGCCGCCTGCCTGCCCGGCGTGGAAACCCGTCCGGTATCATCGCCAGCCAGCCCGCCGCGATGCCCGAGACCCCTCGCTCCAACGCCTACAAGTCGGCCGGCGTCGACATCGACGCCCAGGAGCGCGGGCTGGCGCGGGTCAAGGAGCTCGCCCGCGCCACCTTCACGCCCGGCGTCCTCTCGGAGATCGGCAGCTTCGGCGGCCTCTTCCGCCCCGACCTCGCGGGGATGGCGGAGCCGGTGCTGGTGGCTTCGGCCGACGGCGTCGGCACCAAGCTGGCGGTGGCGCGGCTCGCCGGCGACTACTCAACCGTCGGGCGCGACCTGGTGAATCACTGCGTCAATGACGTCCTGGTGCAGGGTGCGCTGCCGCTCTTCTTCCTCGACTACGTGGGCGCGGGGTCGCTCGAGCCGGAGCGGCTGGCGGAGCTGGTGGGGGGCGTGGCCGAGGGCTGCCGGGAGAACGGCTGCGCCCTCCTGGGCGGCGAGACCGCCGAGATGCCCGGCTTCTACCAGCCGGGTGACTACGAGCTGGTGGGGTTCATCGTCGGCTTGGTCGACCGCCCGCGGCTCCTCGACGGCAGTCGCGTCCGCCCGCGCGACGTGCTGGTCGGGCTCCCCTCGGCCGGCCTCCACACCAACGGCTACTCGCTCGCCCGCCAGGTGATCTTCGAGGTCGCCGGCCTCGGCCTGCGCGACGGGGCCCCCTGGGCGGCGGGGCGGCGTACAGTTGGTGACGAGCTCCTGGCGCCGCACCTCTCTTATCTGGAGGTCCTCCGCCCGCTTCTCGGCCACCCCGCCCTGCACGCCCTCGCCCACGTCACCGGCGGCGGGCTGACCGATAACCTGCCGCGGGTCCTCCCCGCCGGCACCCGCGCCGAGGTGCGGCTCGGGAGCTGGGAGGTGCCGGAGATCTTCCACTTTTTGCAGGAGCGCGGCGGGATCGGAAGCGGGGAGATGTTCCGCGTCTTCAACATGGGGGTCGGGATGGTGGCCTTCGTCGCCCCCGAGGGGCTGGCCGAGGTCCTGCGGCGGCTGCGCGAGGCGGGGCAGCGGGCCTTCCCGATCGGCACCGTCCAGGAGGGGGGCTCGGGCGTGGTCTACCTCGAAGGGGCCGGGCCGCTCGAAGGGCTCGCCGCCGGCCGCTCCTGAATGGCCGCCCGCCTCGGCATCCTCCTCTCCGGCCGCGGCAGCAACTTCCTGGCGCTCCAGGGGGCCATCGCCCGCGGCGAGCTGCCGGCCGAGATCGTCCTGTTGGCGAGCGACCGGCCGGAGGCGCCGGGGCTGGAGCGGGCGCGGGAGCTGGGCTTGCCGGCCGTGGCCCTGCCGCCCCGGGAGGCGCCGGACCGCGCCGCCCACGAAGCCAGGCTCCGGGATGCGCTGGCGGCGGCCGGGGCCGAGTGGGTCTGCCTCGCGGGCTACATGCGGGTCCTCTCTCCGGCCTTCCTCGCCGCATGGCGGCACCGCGTCCTCAACATCCACCCTAGCCTCCTGCCGGCCTTTCCCGGCCGCGACGCCCAGCGCCAGGCCCTGGAGCACGGGGTCAAGGTCTCCGGCTGCACCGTCCACCTGGTGGACGAGGGGGTGGACAGCGGCCCGATCGTCATCCAACGGGCGGTGCCGGTGCTGGAGGGGGACACGGTCGAGACCCTCGCGGCGCGTATCCTCGAGCAGGAGCACCAGGCCTATCCGGAGGCCCTTCGCCGGCTCCTCCTGGAGCCCTGGCGGGTGGAGGGGCGGAGGGTGATCTTCGGACCGCTTGCCGGTCCGGAAATATCCCCTGGCGCCCGGCAGTTGTAGGCCCTCCACGCGCGGCAGGCAGGAGGGGCCGAATCGGGGTTGACACCCCCGCCCCCCTTCCCTACACTCCGCGCTCCTCGTTCGGTTGAGCGAGCAGCTCTTTGGTAGACCTCGGGTCGGTCCCGGGAATTGACACGGTCTCCAGGGCGTTGTAGAGTCTCCAGCTCTCGACGCCCCGGAAACGGGGACGATCCCGCCGGCGCGGCGTCAGCCGCTCCGGCCCCTTGAGCGACAACGCGAGCGGCGCCGGGCAGCCTCCTACGGAGGCGGCCGGGGCTCGCCGGTTCTTTGAAAACTAAATAGAGGAAGAGTCAACGACCAACTTCCAAGCCTGCCATCGGCAGGCGATTCCGAACGCAAAACGAGCGGTCGGGGGTCCTTAGCCGGCCCTCCGACGTTCAAGGATCTAAACTGGAGAGTTTGATCCTGGCTCAGAATGAACGCTGGCGGCGTGCTTAACACATGCAAGTCGTGCGCGAAAGCGGCTTCGGCCGCTGGAGAGCGGCGAACGGGTGAGTAACACGTGGGTAATCTGCCTAGGGATGGGGAATAACCTGGGGAAACCCGGGCTAATACCGCATACGTTGCCGGGATTGACGTCCCGTCAAGAAAGCTGGCCTCTGCTTGCAAGCTAGCGTCCCTGGAGGAGCCCGCGGCTGATTAGCTAGTTGGTGGGGTAATGGCCCACCAAGGCGACGATCAGTAGCCGGCCTGAGAGGGTGATCGGCCACACTGGGACTGAGACACGGCCCAGACTCCTACGGGAGGCAGCAGTGGGGAATATTGGACAATGGGCGCAAGCCTGATCCAGCAACGCCGCGTGGAGGACGAAGGTCTTCGGATCGTAAACTCCTGTCAGGCGGGACGAAGGCTGCGGGGTAAATAATCCCGTAGCTTGACGGTACTGCCAGAGGAAGCCCCGGCTAACTCCGTGCCAGCAGCCGCGGTAATACGGAGGGGGCGAGCGTTATTCGGAATTATTGGGCGTAAAGGGCGCGTAGGCGGCTCGGTAAGTCAAAGGTGAAATCCCTCGGCTCAACTGAGGAACTGCCTTTGAAACTGTCGGGCTTGAGGCCGGGAGGGGGTAGCGGAATTCCCAGTGTAGCGGTGAAATGCGTAGATATTGGGAGGAACACCGGTGGCGAAGGCGGCTACCTGGACCGGTTCTGACGCTGAGGCGCGAAAGCGTGGGTAGCAAACAGGATTAGATACCCTGGTAGTCCACGCTGTAAACGATGGGTGCTCGGTGTCGCGGGTATCGACCCCTGCGGTGCCTTAGCTAACGCGTTAAGCACCCCGCCTGGGGAGTACGGTCGCAAGGCTGAAACTCAAAG
>DATLOC010000005.1:0-90520 GCA_035536455.1 Thermoanaerobaculia bacterium
CGCCTCGCCCCCGAGCGGGCGGCGGCGCTCGCCGCGCGGCTCCCCAGCGCGGCCTATGACGACCGCGCGCGGGTGCTGACCTGCGGCCTGCCGCACGAGGAGAGCGGCGCGCGGGCGGCGGTTGTGGCCGCCGGCACCTCCGATCTCGGCGTCGCCGAAGAGGCGGCCGTCTGCCTTTCCTGGTTCGGTCACACGGTGGCACGCCGCTTCGACGTCGGCATCGCCGGCCTCCACCGCCTGCTCGACGCCGTCCCCGACCTCCGGCTGGCGGGCGTGATCGTGGCGGTGGCGGGGATGGACGGCGCGCTGCCCACCCTCGTGGCGGGGCTCGTCGCGGCGCCGGTCGTAGCGGTGCCGACGAGCGTCGGCTACGGCACCGGCTTCCGCGGCCTCGCCGCCCTCCTCACCATGCTCAACGCCTGCGCCCCGGGGCTGGGCGTCGTCAACATCGACAACGGCTACGGCGCCGCCGTCCTCGCCCACCGCATCCTGCGCGCTCAGGCCCTCCGCTCCGCCAGCATCGCGTCGCCGTAGGAGTAGAAGCGGTAGCCGGCGGCGACCGCTTCGGCGTAGGCGGCGAGGAGCCGCTCGCGGCCGGCGAAGGCGGCGACCAGCATGAGCAGCGTCGAGCGCGGCAGGTGGAAGTTGGTGAGGAGGACGTCCACGGCGCGGAAGCGGAAGCCGGGGGTGATGAAGAGCTCGGTCGCGCCGGCGCCGGGGGCGACCTCGCCGCTCGCTGCGGCCGCCGTCTCGAGCGCCCGCACGACCGTCGTCCCCACCGCCACGACGCGCCGCCCGGCGGCGCGCGCCTGCCGCACCGCGCCCGCCGCGTCCTCGCCGATCTCCCAGCGCTCGCGCTCCATCCGGTGCTCGGCCGGCTGCTCGGCGACGACGGGCTTGAACGTGCCGGGGCCGACGTGCAGGGTGATCTCCGTCCGCTCGATGCCCGCCGCGGCGAGCGCCGCCAGCAGCTCTGCGGAGAAGTGCAGCCCGGCGGTCGGCGCCGCCACCGCGCCCGGCCGGCGGGCGTAGACGGTCTGGTAGCGCTCGCGGTCCGCGGCCTCGCCGGCACGCCGGATGTAGGGCGGCAGCGGCACGTGCCCCAGCCGCTCGAGGTGCGGCTCGATCGGCTCGGAGAAGCGGAGCCGCCGCCGGCCTGCCCCGCCGCGGCCGACGACCTCGGCGGTGAGCCCGGGCGCCAGCTCGAGCACTGTCCCTTCGCGCGCCTTTGCCGCCGGCCGCGCCAGCGCCTCCCACTCCGCCGCCCCCAGCCGCTCGACCAGCAACAGCTCCATCGCGCCGCCGCCGGGGCGGCGGGCGAAGAGGCGGGCCGGGATCACCCGCGTGTCGTTGACGACCAGGAGGTCGCCGGCGCGCAGCAGCGCCGGCAGGTCGCGCACCCGGCGGTGGCGCTCCGCTCCCTCGCGGTCGAGCGCCAGGAGGCGGCTCGCGCCGCGCGGCAGCGGGCGCTGCGCGATGGCGCCCTCCGGCAGCGGGTAGTCGAAGTCGGCGGTCGCAAGCGGCTTCAAGCGGGCGTTCGCGGGTCGAGGGCGTCGCGCAGCCGGTCGCCCAGGACGTTGAGGCCGATCACCGTCGCCGCGATCGCCGCGCCGGGGAAGGCCGAGAGCCACCAGGCGGTGGTCAGCACGTCGCGCCCTTCGGCCACCATGTTCCCCCAGCTCGGGATCGGTGGCTGGATGCCGATGCCGAGGAAGGAGAGCGCCGACTCGACGAGGATAATCTGGCCGACCAGCAGCGCGCCGCGCACCACCACCGGCGGCAGCGCTCCGGGCAGGAGGTGGCGGCGGAGGATGACCGCCGGCCGCTGGCCGATGCCGCGCGCCGCCAGCACGAAGTCGCGGCCGCGCAGCCCCAGGACCTCGCCGCGCACCAGGCGGCTGATCTCCATCCAGGAGGTGCCGCCGAGGATCAGCACCAGCAGCGCCGGCCCCGGCCGGAAGAGCGACGCCACCGCCAGCAGCATGAAGAGCCAGGGGAAGGCGAGGAGCGCGTCGACCACGCGCATGAGGACGGCGTCGAGCCAGGGGCCGCCGGTCCCCGCGGCGGCTCCGACCGCGATCCCCAGCGTCGTCGCCAGGAACACCGCGAAGAGCGCGATCGCCAGCGACACCCGCGCGCCGTGGAGCAGGCGCGAGAGGACGTCGCGCGAGAAGCGGTCGGAGCCGAGGAGGAAGACGCGGCGATCGGCAACGCCGTCCGGGCTCGGGTTGCGCACCTGCACTGCCGGCAGGTGCTCGACCCGGCCCAAGCGCTCGACGCGCAGCCCCTCCGGCGTCCACTCCACCCGCTCGGCGAGCCGCCAGCGGCCGTCGGCGAGCCGGATCGCCGCCAGCACCGTCCCCGGCGGGCGCAGGCGCCCGGCCACCGGATCGAGCTGCTCGGCCGGGTCGTAGGGAGCGAGCAGCGGCGCCGCCGCGGCGAGGACGAGCAGCGTCACCGCGGCGCCGGCCGCTAGGCGGAACGGCGCCCTAGGCATGGCGCACCTTGGGATCGAGCGCCCCGTGCGCCAGGTCGGCGGCCAGCGTCCCGGCGATCACCAGCGCCGCCGAGAGCGCGGTCACGCCGAGGATCAGCGGGTAGTCGCGGGTCATGACGGCTTCGAAGCCGGCGCGGCCGATGCCGGGGAGCGAGAAGACCACCTCGGTGACCAGCGAGCCGCCGAGCAGCGCCGGCAGCGTGACGGCGAAGACCTGCACCACCGGCACCGCGGCGTTGCGCAGCGCGTGCACCCAGAGGACGCGCCGCTCGGGCACGCCGGCGGCGCGGGCGGTGCGCACGTAGTCCTGCTCCAGCACCTCGAGCAGCCCGTTGCGCACGAAGCGCGCCGTCGCGCCGGCCAGCCAGAGGCCGAGGACAAGCGACGGCAGCAGCAGGTGGCGCCCGAGGTCGAGGAGGCGCGCCGGCGCCGGCAGCGCCTCCGCCCCGACCGATCGCAGGTGGCCCGCCGGCAGCACCGGCCAGAAGTGGCTGAAGAGGAGGATCGCCATCAGCCCCAGCCAGAAGGTGGGGAGGGAGTAGAGGAGGAGCGAGCCCCAGCGGATCAGGTGGTCGGCGGCGCGCCCGCGCCGCCGCGCCGCCGCCACGCCGAGCGCGAGGCCGGCGATCGCGTTGACCGCGAACGCCGCGCCGGAGAGCAGCAGGGTCGCCGGCAAGGCCTCGGCGAGCACGGCGGCGACCGGGCGGTGGTGGACGAGCGAGACCCCGAGGTCGCCGCGCAGCGCCACCGCCCCCAGCCAGGCGGCGTACTGCTCGGAGAGCGGCCGGTCCAGCCCCCAGAGGGCGCGCAGGCGCTCGCGCTGCGCGTGCGGCAGGCGGTCCTCCGTCAGCAGGTCGCCGGGGGCGCCCGGCGCGGCGTGGATGAGGAAGAAGACGGCGGAGAGGACGAGGAAGAGGAGGAGGGCGGCGGCGGCCAGGCGCCGGGCGAGGAACCGGAGCACGTCCGGCCCTCAGGAGGCCGGGGCCATCCACCACTCCTCGAGGTCGAACAGGGAGAAGAGGATGTTGGATTGAATGTTCTGGAGCCGCCGGCTGGCGCCGTGGAGGCGCTGCGACTCCCAGAGGTAGGTGAACGGCTGGTCGCGGTGCAGCACTTCCTGCAGCTTGTAGAGCTGCGGCCGCGCCTGCTCGATCTGCGGCACGCGCCGCACCTCCTCGATCAGCCGGTCCACCTCGGGGTTGCGGTAGCGGGCGATGTTGTTGCCCTCGCCGACCGAGCGGCTGTGGAAGACCGAGTGGAGGTCGAGGCTGGTGTCCATGCCGTAGCCGAAGAGCGCGGCGTCGAAGGAGCCGTCGTCGAGCTGCTCGGACAGGGCGTTGATCTCGAGCACCTGCGGCTCGACCTCGACGCCGATGCGGCGGAGCTGCTCCTGGATCATCACCGTGGCGTCGGCCCGCTGCTGGTTGCCGCTGTTGGTCAGCAGCTCGAAGGCGAAGGGCTTGCCGGCCTTGTCGAGCACGCCGTCGCCGTCGCTGTCGCGCCAGCCGTGCTTGGCGAGGAGCCGCTTCGCCTGCTGCGGGTCGTACGGCAGCGGCTGCAGGCGCGGGTGGTGCGCCCAGACCTGGGTGACGATCGGCGAGGAGCCGATCCGCGCCAGCTCCCCCCAGAGGCTGTCGACGATCGTCCGGCGGTCGATGCTCATCGCCAGCGCCCGGCGCACCTCGGGGTCGGCGAAGCGCGGGTCGTCGTTGTTCCAGGCGACGAAGACGAAGAGCTTGAACCAGTAGGCGACGAGCTTGAGGTCGGGGTCGGCGCGCACGGCCGGCACGTCGGTGGCGGAGAGGCTGGGCGTGAAGTGGACCTCGCCGTTGCGCAGCATGGCGAGCATGGCGCTCTGGTCGGGCACGACGCGCAGGACCACCTTGTCGAGGTAGGGGAGCGCGGGGTCGTAGAAGCGCGGGTTGCGCACCAGGACGACCTCCTGCTGCGGCGTCCACGCCTGGAGGAGGAAGGGGCCGTTCGTCACCAGGTGCTCGCGGAACCAGTCGGCGCCCTGCTGCCACTCCGCGAAGGGCAGCTTCTCCCAGGCGTGTTTGGGCAGGATCACGCCTTCGTTGGCCTCGAGGAGCTGCTTGCCGTAGGCCTCGCGGAAGTGGAAGCGCACGGTGTGCGGATTCACCACCTCGACGTCGGTGATCCCTTCCTTGCTCGCCGAGTCCCCCCAGGCGACGTCCGGATGGGTCTGCGCCTGCCAGGTCCAGCGCACGTCCTCGGCGGTGACCGGCACGCCGTCGCTCCACACCACGTCGTCGCGCAGGTGGAAGGTCAGCGTCCTGCGGTCGGGGGAGAACTCCCAGCGCTCGGCGAGCTGCGGCTCGAAGGTCGGCGGGTGCTCGTCGAAGTCGCCCTGCTCCTGCACCAGGTGGAGGAAGATCTGGAAGAGGACTTCGTCGTTGACGCTGCTCGCCGGGACGATCAGCTCGTTGAGCCCGGAGATGTCCGAGCCCCAGCCAACGACCGCGGTGCCGCCGCGCACCGGCCGCGCCGCCGCGGGCGGGGCGCCGTCGGTCCCGGCGGGGGCGCCCTCGCCGGCCTCCCGCGGCCGGCAGCCGCCGATGCCCAGGCCGGCGCCGGCCAGGCAGGCGGCGAGCGCCACCGCGAGCGGCCACGGCGGGAGGCGGCAAAGGGGCGGGCGCATGGGCGAGCGGTCATGGTAGCCGCGCACTCCGGCAGGGTCAAACCGAAAGCGGTTATCCTGCCTCCATGCTCGCCGCGCCGGCCTCCGCGACCCCCCGCCGGCTGCTCGTCGGGCTGCTGCTCTTCGGGCTCTTCGTCCTCTTCGACATCGCTCTCTTCGGCTGGCTGATCTTCCGCTCGCTGTCGCAGCGGGAGATCGAGCGGGTGCTGCTCGAGACCCGCTCGGAGGCCGAGGGCTTGGCGCGGCAGATCGAGGAGCGCGCCGAGCGGCAGGGCAACGACCTCTTCACCGCCGTCGCCCTGGAGCGCGAGACCCAGACCTACATCGACTCCGTCCTCCGCCGGCGCGACATCGTGCGCACGGTCGAGATCCGCGACCGCCAGGGGACGCTGGTCTTCCGCACCACCAGCGAGTACCCGCTCCAGGTCGAGCCGCCGGCGCGGCTGGCGCCGGGCGCGCCGGAGGTGCCGCTACGCATGCCGTCCGACCCCGACACCTACGGCGCGCGCGAGGAGCGGCGGGAGGAGACGCGGATGGAGTTCTTCGACGTGCCGCGGGTCGAGGTGCCGATCGGCAACCTCGGGCAGCTCGAGATCGGCATCAGCGAAGGGGAGATCCGGCGGCGCACCGCGGTGCTGCGCCGCGACCTGGTGCGCCAGGCGGCCTGGATCGGCCTGGTGACCGTCGTCCTGCTGCTCACCGCCGCCGCGGCGCTCTGGCGCCTCTTGCGCCGCTCGCAGCGCGCCGAGGCGCGTGCCGCCGAGGCGGCGCGCATGGCCTACGTCGGCACCCTCGCCTCCGGCCTGGCGCACGAGATCCGCAATCCGCTCAACTCGCTCAACCTCAACATGCAGATGCTGGAGGAGGAGATCGCGGCGCACGGGCGGCCGCCGTCGGGGCCGCGCCTCCTGGCCATCACCCGCAGCGAGATCGGGCGCCTGGAGCGGCTGGTCACCGACTTCCTGGCCTACGCCAAGCCACGCCCGCTGGAGCCCCAGGACGTACCGGCGCTCGCGGCACTGGATCGCGTGCGTGAGGTGCTGGCGGCGGAGGCGGCGCGGCGCGGCGTGCGGCTCGAGGTCGTGGACCTGACCGGCGGCGCGCGCCTGCGCGCCGATCCGACGCAGCTCCACCAGGCGCTCCTGAACCTCGCCCGCAACGCCCTCACCGCCGCCGAGGAGGGGGCGCGCCCGCCGCGGGTCCGCCTCACCGCCCTGCGCGAGGGGGACGAGGTGCTGCTCGAGGTCGCGGACAGCGGCCCGGGCGTTCCGCCCGCCGAGCGGCCGCGGGTCTTCGAACTCTTCTACTCGACGCGCAAGGGCGGCACCGGGCTCGGGCTGGCGATCGTCGACCGCGTCGTCAAGGCGCACGGCGGGCGGGTGACGTTGCGCGGCGAGCCGGGGGAGGGGGCGGTCTTCACCATCGCGCTCCCCGCCGCCGAGCCGGCGCCTCCGGAAGCGGCGGTGGAGGAGCCGCCGCGCGCCGAGCCCGGGCCGGAGCTGGCTATCCGTAGTAGCGACGCACGATCGCGCGCAGGGTGACGGCGAGCGCCAGCCCGGTCCACGCCGCGAGCAGCCAGGGGAGCGCGGCCGGCGGGCCGGCGCGCCGCGGGCGGTGCAGCGCGAGCGCCGCGGCCGGCACCAGGGGCAGGAAGTAGCGCCCCTGCACCCCCTCGACGAAGTCCGCGCGATGCGGCGTGAAGATCATGTACTGCGAGGCAATGATCGCCAGGGCCGACGTGGCGACGAGCGCCGCCAGCCAGGTCCGCTGCCCCCAGCCGAGCGCGGACGGCGGCCCGGCGTCGAGCAGGAGGAGCGCCGCGAGGATCAGGAGATACCCCTCGACCAACCACCACGGGAGGCGGGTGTCGAGCCAACCGAGCTGGATGCCCACGAGCTGCACCGCGTAGCGCGGTCCGTGCGCGATGACGTCGGCGGCCACGATCTTCGCCACGCGGAGGGGCTCGCGCACCGCGTCGCGCATCTGCGCTTCACGGTCCACCGGCGCGCCCGGCCGGATCGACAGATCGCGGGAGAGCGCCGTCCCCAGCGCCAGGCCCGTCGCCAGCACGACCGCCGCGACGTAGGCGGCGGCGAACGCCCACCTGCGGCGCCCGTGCGGCCAGCGCTCGCGGGCCACGATGCAGGGCGCGAGAGCGAGCAGGGCATAAGGCGGCTTGGTCAGGCAGAGGATCACCGCGGCGGCGAGCAGGAGGGCATGGTCGCGCCGGCGGATCTCCGCGGCCGGCGCGAGCGCCAGCTTCGCCGCCGTGGCGACCAGCACGAAGGCGGCGCCGACGACCATGGCGTCGGCCGAGACCGAGGCGCGGCTGGTCAGCGCCATCGGCGCCACCGCCGCCATCGCGGCGAGCCAGCGGCAGGCCGGGAGCTGGCGGATCGCGAGGAGCAGCAGCAGCGTCCCGGCGGCGAGATTGACGAGCCGCGCCAGGTAGAAGCCGGCGAGGGGGGTGGCGCCGACGAGCCGCCCGAGCGCGAGCCCGGCGGCCTGCGGCAGATAGGGGACGAACGGGTACAGCGCCGCGGTGCGGTAGTCGAGGAAGGTAGTGCGCTCGGGCTGGAGCGGCTTTCCCAGCGCGCGGCGGATCGCCCGCGGGTCCACCTTGCGCTCCGGATGGCCCGGCAGGCCCGTCCACAGCTCATCCACGAGCTGGCCGAGGCTGGCGGGGAGGACGGCCCCCGCTCCCTCGGGCCGCCGCTCCGCGCCCGCCTGGCCCCGGCTGAGCGCATAGGCGCGGAAGAAGTGCGCCGGCTCGTCGGCCACCATGAACGGCGGCACCAGGAAGCAGAGGACGGTGCCGAACGTCAGGCTCGCCCAGGCGACCAGCCGGGCCGGGGTGATGGCGGCGCGCGGCGCGGCGGCCGTCTGCGGCTCAGCCACCGCCGTCCTCCGCGAGCCGGTAGATGCGCGCCTGCGGATCGCTGTAGATCAAGATGAAGCGCCGGTCGAACCCCGCGTCCGCCCCCGCAGCGAACCCCGGCCCGCGCGGCACGACCAGGTAGGAGACGTCCAGCGCGCGCAGCCGGCGCCGCAGCGCCTCGGCGTCGCCCGGCGCCGCGAGGACGCGCGCGAAGCTCGCCGGGCCGTTCCAATCGCCCAAGAGACGCCCCGCGGCGAAATAGACCATGTTCTCGGCGTGCACGGCGTAGGCGGTGTACCCCTGGCCGGCCAGTCGGTCGAGCGCCACGACGGCCGGGTACAACGGGAGCTGCCGGGCGAGGTAGGCCTCGCGCTGCGCGCCGCCGACCGGCGGAGCGCCGAGGCGACCGAAACGGTAGGCGGCGTAGGCCCAGCCGGGCAGGAACAGCAACAAGCAGACGGCCGCCGTGGCGAGACGCCGGAACGGGGCTGCGCGCGCCCGCCGCAGCAGGTGGTCGCCGGCGACGCCCAGCGCCAGGCTCAGCAGCGGCACCACCGCGAAGAGGTAGTGGGCGTGCGTCGGCGCCAGGAGGATGTACGCCGCGGCGTAAAGCAGCCAGCGCCGCGTGCGCGGCAGCACCACCGCCGCCCACACCATCAGCGGCACCGCGAGGGGCAGGACGGGCGAGTAAGGGGGCAGGCCCCCCACTGCCTGGCGATCGAAGACGACGTCCCAGAGCAGCCGCGCCGCCGTCGCCAGGCGCGCGGCGCCGCGCTCGCCCAGGAACTGGTCGGCATCCCAGGGGCTGCCGCCGAAGAGGTCGGGAAAGAACGGGAAGAGCGGGTTGCCGGTGTGGTAGACGATCCGGCCGTAGGTCGGCGCCAGGGCGGCCAAGGCGACGAGCGCGAACACCAGCACCCCGCGGGCGGACCGCCGCCGCAGGCCGACCACCAGCACCTCGACCCCGATCGCGCCGACGAAGAAGAGACCGAGATACTTGGTCCCCGCCGCGGCGGCGGCCAGGAACGCCGCGACGGCAATCCATTGACTGGCGCCGGTTTCGCGCCAGCGTCCGGCGGCGAAGACGGCCGCGCAGCCGAAGAGCGCCAGCCCGGGCTCGACGTAGGCGGTCCCGGCCAGGTAGGCGGCGATCGGATGACCGAGGAAGGCGGCCGCCGCCAGCCAGCCGGCGGCCGGCGACGCCGCGCGCCGCCCCCAGCTCCAGAGGAGCGCCGCCGCGGCGAGGACCGCCGTCAGCTCCACAAGGTGTGTCGCGACGTCGCCGGCCGCCAGCAGCATGCCGGTGAACAGCAGCTCGCCGAGCTGCGGGAAGACCGGGTACCGCAGCTCTGGCAGGAAGGGTAGCGAGCCGGCTCGCGCGAAGGCCCGCGCGTAAGGAAGATGGTAGAGCGTCTCGTCGAACGCGGTCGGCGGGTAGAGGGCCGCGAGGAAGAGCGGCGCGGCGGCGAGGGCCGCCAGCCCGGCCACGAACAGGGTGCGCCGCCGGCGCTCCCGCCACAGCCGGCGCGCCGCCGCGACGGCCTCTCGCCAGGTCCGCAGGCCCAGCGCGTGGACCGCGGCCGCCAGCGCCGCGACGGCGGCGAGGTTGAGCTGCCCGGCCAAGCCGAGGAGGAGGAGCGCCTCGGCGAGGGCGCCCAGCCCGACGGCCAGGGCCATCGCCGCCCGCTCGCCGGCGCCGTCGAGCTCCAAGCGGAAGCCGCGCAGCACGAGCCGGCCGGCGACGTAGGCGGTCGAGACCAACCCGAGCCAAGCCGCCAGGTGCTTGGCGTAGAAGAGGATGGCTTGAGCCACGCGGGGGCGATTCTACCCCTGCATCCTGTGGGCCCCGGGGAGCGGGCTACAATGGGTTGTGGCGCCGGCGGCGCTTTGCTATCCTGCCGCTCTCCTCGCCGTCATGCTGAAACTCGACCTCCTCGAGCTGTCCGGATTCAAGTCTTTCGTCGATCCGGTGCGCGTCCGGTTCGCCGGCGGGATCACCGCGATCGTCGGGCCCAACGGGTGCGGGAAAAGCAATCTCTCCGACGCCATGACGTGGGTGCTCGGCGAGCAGAGCGCCAAGAGCTTGCGCGGCGGCACGATGGAGGACGTCATCTTCAACGGCGCCGAGCAGCGGAAGCCGCTCGGCATGGCCGAGGTCACTCTCGAGCTCAAGACCCACCCTGGCGCCGCCGGCTCCGAGGACGGCCGCATCGCCTTGGGCCGGCGCGTCTTCCGCGGCGGCGAGAGCCAGTACCGGCTGAACGGCCGGACCGTGCGGCTCAAGGACGTGCGCGACCTGCTGATGGACACCGGGCTCGGCATCCGCGCCTACTCGGTTATCGAGCAGGGGAAGATCGGGCTGATCCTCTCCGGGAAGCCGCAGGAGCGGCGCAAGCTCCTCGAAGAGGCCGCCGGCATCACCCGCTACAAGGTGCGCAAGGGGCTCGCCGAGGTGAAGCTCGAGGAGGCGACAGCCAACCTCGTGCGGCTCGACGACATCATCGCCGAGGTCGAGCGCGCGCTCCGGTCGCTCAAGCGCCAGGCGGGCGCCGCGCGTCGCTACCAGCAGGCCGAGGGGGAGTACCGCGGCCTCCTCGAGCTGGTGCTGACCGGGCGCTGGGACGCGCTGGCCGCGCGCCTCGCCGCGGTGCGCGGGCAGATCGACGAGGCCGGCGCGCGCGAGGCCGAGCTGGCGGCCGCGCTCCACCGCGACGAGGCGGCGCTCGCCGCCGGCCGCGAGCGGCTCGACTCAATCGCCCGCGAGGTGGCGGCGCGGCACCTGCGGCAGGCCGACTTGGCGGCGCGCATCGAGGGTGGGCAGCAGTTCGTCAAGGCGAACTGCCAGACCGGGCAGGAGATCGCCGAGCGCGCCGCGCAGGCGCAGGCGCTCGCCGCGCGGCGGCGCGAGGAGCTGGCGCGGCTCGACGAGGCGCTCGCCGAGCTCGGGGTCGTGCGGAGCGACCTGGCCGCCGAGCGCGACACGGCCGCCGCGGCGGTGGACGCCGACCTGGCCGAGATCGCCGCCGCCGACTCGGGGCTCGGCGAGGCCCAGGCGCGGCTGGAGGCGCGCCGCGCCGACCTCCTCGCCCGCACCGCCGAGACCAACGGCCTGCGCGGGCGCCTGCAGCAGACGCAGCTCGAGCTCGACCGCGGCGACTTCCGCCGCAACCATCTGGAACAGGAGCTGGGCCGGCAGGGGCAGGAGCTGGCGACCGCGACCGAGGCGCTGGCCGCGGCGCGTGAGCGGATGGCGGCGCTGGAGGCCGACCTCGCCGAGCGCGCGGCCGCCCTCGACGGCGTCACCGCCGCCCTCGACGCGGCGATGCGGCGCGAGGCCGAGGCGACTGTGGCGCGGCGCGAGCTGGAGGAGCGGCTCTCGGCGGCGCGGCAGCGGCAGGCGATCCTGGGCGAGCTGTCGCGCGCCCACGCCGAACGGCGAGCAGTCCTGGAAGAGGCGCTGCGCGCGGCCGGGATCGAGGCGCCCGACTACCTTGCGTCCCGGGCACGTGCGGTCGCGGGGTGGGAGCGCGGGCTTGACTTCTATCTCGGCGCGCTCGCCGACGCGGTGGTGCTGGCGCCGGGCGCCTCGGCGCTCGACCTCGCCCGCGCCCTCGCCGGCCGCGCCGGCGCCATCCTCATAGAGTCTCGCGCCATCCCGGACGGTGACGGGCCCGGGGGGGCTCCCCCGCCGGGTAGCTCTTCGCAAGCGCCGGCAACTCCCCTCGCAAGCACCGCCGATCCGGCGCGCAGCGAAGCGCAGGCGGGCGCCTCAGATCCCGCAGTCGCAATCGCGCCCGCCGGTACCCGGTGGGGGAGCCCCCCCGGGCCCCTCCTCGACGATTCCGCCGACGACCCCGCCGTCCTCCTCTCGCTCGGCCAGGCGCTCGGGCTGCCGGAGGAGCTGGCGGCCGTCCTGCCGCCGGCCTACCTCGTCGAAGACCCCGCCGACGCCGAGCGCCTCGCCCGCGCCCATCCCGGCGCGGCCTTCCTCTCGCGCCACGGCCTCTGGGTCGCGGGCGGTACCTTCCACGTCGAGGGTGAGGTCGTCACGCCCGGCGTGCTGGAGCGGCGGCGCGAGCTCGAAGGGCTCGACCGCGAGGTGCCGGACCTCGCCGCCCGCCTCGCCGCGGCCGCCGCGCGGCTGGAGGAGCTGGTTGCCGCCCGCGCCGCCCTCGCCGGCGAGTCCAACCGCCTGCAGAGCGCGGTGGCGCAGCTCCGGCAGGAGCTGGCGGTGGCGAGCGCGCGCCACGAGGACGCCGCCCACCGCCACCGCCGCCTCGCCAACGAGACCGAGACCCTCGGCACCGAGCGCGAAGAGGTGGGGCGCGAGCTGGCGCGCACCGAAGCGCGCCGCGAAGGGCTGGCACGCGACCTCGCCGAGGCCGAGCGCGCGCTCGCCTCCGCCGACGAGCGCCTCTCCGCCGCGCAGGCCGAGGTCGAGGCGGCGAAGGGCGGGCGCGAGAGCCTGCGCGCCGACAGCGCCGGCCGCAAGGGGCGGCTCGAGGTCCTCTCCGAGCGCCTGGCGGCGCAGGACCGGGAGGCGGCGCGGCTCGCGGCCGAGCTGGACGAGGGCCGGCGCCAGGTCGCCGCCTGGGACGAGGAGGCGGCGCGGCTCACCGCCCGCCGCGCGCAGCTCGACGGCGAGATCGAGCGCGCCGAGCGCGAGCTGCAGGAAGCGCTCGAGCTGCGGGCCGCGGCCGAGGAGGGGGTGCTCGCCGAGCAGGCGCGGCTCGACGCCGAGCGCCAGGCGGTGCAGCTCCTCGAGGAGCGGATCGCCGAGGAGCGCGAGCGCCGCGAGGGCGTGCGGCACGAGGTCGAGGAGCTGCGCGTCGACCGCGCGCGACTGGAGCAGGACGCCGAGCACCTCCGCTTGACCTTCCACGAGGAGTTCGCGCGCGAGCTGCCGGCGGTGGAGGAGGCGAGCGCGGGCGGCGGCCCGGCGGCCCCCGAGCTGGCCGAGCGCGAGGCCGAGCTGGCGCGCTGCAAGGCCACCCTCGAGCGGCTCGGCCCGGTCAACGCCCTCGCCGTCGAGGAGCACGACGAGCAGGAGCAGCGGCTGGAGTTCCTGACCGCGCAGCGCGCCGACGTCGCGAATTCCGTCGAGAGCCTGCGCGCCACGATCCGCGAGATCAACCAGGCCTCGAGCGAGCGCTTCCTCGCGACCTTCGTCGAGGTCAACCGCCACTTCGGCGCCGTCTTTTCCCAGCTCTTCCGCGGCGGCGAGGCCGAGATGCGCCTGATGGACGAGGAGGACGTCCTCGAGTGCGGTCTCGAGATCGTCGCCCGCCCGCCGGGGAAGCGCCTGCAGAACCTGATGCTGCTGTCGGGCGGCGAGAAGGCACTCACCGCCATCGCCCTCCTCTTCGCCCTCTTCCGCACCAAGCCCTCGCCCTTCTGCATCCTCGACGAGGTGGACGCGCCGCTCGACGACCTCAACACCCGCCGCTTCGTCGAGCTGCTCAAGGAGATGTCGGCCGAGACGCAGTTCCTGGTGATCACCCACAACAAGATCACCATGGAGGTCGCCTCGACCCTCTACGGCGTGACGATGGAAGAGAAGGGCGTCTCCAAGCTCGTCGCCGTCCAGCTCGAAGAGCTCCAGCCCGAAGCCGAGCGCGCCACCGCCTAGGCGCGGGGGCTTGACGTCCGAAGCGGCTAGTACTAACGTACTAGTAGATGGCTTCGCCCAGCCGCCCCCTCGCCGACCAGGAGCTCGCGATCATGACGATCGTCTGGGAGGGGGGCGCCACCACCGTGCGCGAGGTCTACGAGACGCTGCGCCAGCGCCGCCCCGTCGCCTATACGACGGTCATGACGATGATGAACATCCTCGAGCAGAAAGGGTTCCTCGAGCGGGAGCGGGAAGGCCGCGCCTTCGTCTACCGCCCGACGCGCAGCCAGCGCCGCGTCGTGCGCCAGATGGTGCGCGAGTTCGTCGAGCGGGTCTTCGGCGGCTCGGCGCGGCCGCTGCTCGTGCACCTGGTCGAGGACCGCAAGCTCACGCCCGAGGACCTGCGCGAGATCGCGCGCCTCCTCGAGCGGAAGAAGAAAGAGGAGGAGGAGGGATGACCGCACCGCTCTGGGCCGGCAACGCCCTCGCCTGGGCGGCCCAGGTGGCCGTGGTCGCCGGCGCCGCGCTCCTCTTGCCGCGGCTCCTCCGCCTCCGCGAGCCGCGCCTCCTCCTGGCGCTGGGCCAGGGCGCGCTCGTCCTCGTCCTCCTGCTGCCGCTCGTCCAGCCGCGGCACGCGCCGGCGGCGGGGGTCCTGCCGTTCGTCGCCGTCGCCGGCGAAGGCGCCGCGGCGGTCCCGCCGGCTCTCAGTGTGTCGTGGCGCGCCGCGGCCTGGCTCCTCGGCGGCGCCACGGCCGCCCGCCTCGTCTGGATGGGGGTCGGCCTCGCCTGGCTCGCCCGCCTGCGCCGCACCGCCCGCCCGCCGGCCGCCCGGCCCGCGGGCTGGGAGGAGCTCTGCGCCCGGATCGGCACCGCGCCCCCCGAGCTCCTGGTCTCCGACCGCGTCCCCGGCCCGGTCAGCTTCGGCATCCGCCGTCCGGTGGTCGTCCTCCCGGAGAGCTTCGAGCGGGCGGACGCGGCCACCGCGCGCGCCGTGCTCTGTCACGAGGCGCTACACGTCCGCCGCCGCGACTGGGCGGCCGCGGTGGCCGAGGAGACGGTGCGCGCGCTCTTCTGGTTCCACCCCGTGGTCGGTCGTCTCGTGGCGCGCATCCGCCTCTGGCGCGAGCAGGCGGTGGACGCGTCCGCCGTCGCCCTGACCGGCGACCGCGGCGGCTATCTCCAGGCCCTGCTCCACGCCGCTGCGGCACGCCCGCCGCGGCCGCTCCCCGTCGCCTCCTTCCTCCACCGCAACGACCTGGGGCAGCGCGTGGCGCTGCTCGTCGAGGAGAAACCGATGAACCAGCGTAGGCTCGTGTTGAGCGCCGCGGCCGTCGCCCTCGGGCTGGCCGCGGCAGGCGCCCTGTCGATCGCCGTCCTCCCCCTCCGCGCCGCCGAGGCGGCGAAGGGGGGCGAGATCACCCTCCCCAAGATCGTCGAGAAGACGGATGCCGAGTACCCCGCCGAGCTGCGCAAGGAGAAGCTCGAGGGAGAGGTGGTGCTCCGGATCCTGGTCGACGAAACCGGCCGCGTCGCCTCGGCGGAGGTGGACGAGAGCCCGCACCGCGCCTTCTCCGAGTCGGCGCGCCAGGCGGTCCGCACCTGGCGCTTCGAGCCCGGCCGCGTGGACGGCAAGGTGGCGCCCGTCGAGCTGACGCTCACCATCCGCTACGTCCTCGACAAGCCTGATCCATAGAGGCCCGGTCCGGATGTTGCACCGCATCGGGGCACCTAACTGAAAGGTGCCCCGATGCGCAAACCGATCCTCGCCGCCCTGCTCCTGCCGCTCCTCCTGCTCCCTGCCTGCCGCATTGCGGACGACGACGACGAATCCGCGACGCAGCCGACCGTCACCCAGCCGGAGCCGGCGCCGGAGCCGCCGCGGCAGGTCTCGGTCCCTTCGGTCGGCTTCCAGCGCTTCGACCCGGCCGCCCTCGAGCGCTACCGCCTCGACCCGGCTTGGCGCACCGCCGCCGAGAGCGACCGGCTGGGGCGGCTGCAGTCGGGCACGGCGCCGCAGTCCGGCGCGCCGCTGCCGCCGGCGACCACCGAGCCGCCGCCGTCGCCCCCGACCACCGCTCCGCCCGAAGACGAAGACCGCATCCTCGCCGCGCAAGTCCTCCTCGACCGCGCCCGCTTCTCGCCCGGCGTCATCGACGGCCGCTGGGGGCAGAACACCGAGAAGGCGCTCTACTGGCTGCAGTTCGCGCGCGGCCTGCCGCCCACCGGCGTCCTCGACGACGCCACCTTCGCCGAGCTCGAGCGCTCGGCCGCCGGCGAGCCGGTCGTCGAGGTGGAGGTCACGGCCGCCGACCTGGAAGGGCCGTTCACCGAGGTCCCCGAGGACCCCTACGAGCAGGCGGAGCTGGAGTGCCTCTGCTACGCCTCGCCGGCCGAGGCGATCGCCGAGCGCTACCACACGACGCCCGAGCACCTCGCCAAGCTCAACCCGGAGGCCGATCTCGACGCCCTGACCGCCGGCACGCGCCTCTCGGTGCCGAACGTCGAGCCGCTGGACCCCGCCAACCGCCAGCGCGCCGCCGGCGGCGACCAGGTCACCCAGCTCCTGGTCTCGAAGCGCGGCTTCTACACCCAGGCGCTCGACGCCCAGGGGGTCGTCCTCTTCCACTTCCCCTCGACCGTCGGCTCTACGTACGACCCGTCGCCGGACGGCGCATACAAGGTCACCGGCGTCGCCTTCGAGCCGACATTTCACTATCAGCCGACCCTCTTCCACGAGGTGCCGGACGACAAGCCCGAGGCCCACCTCCCCGCCGGCCCCAACGCGCCCGTCGGCGTCGCCTGGATCGACCTCTCCAAGCCCCACCACGGCATCCACGGCACCGCCGTCCCCGAGACCATCGGCTACACCAGCTCCCACGGCTGCATCCGCCTGACGAACTGGGACGCCCTCTTCCTGGCGCGGCGAGTGAAGCCGGGGGTGCCGGTGCGCTTCCGCGACTGAGCCCACTCGGGCTACAATGCCCCCCGCTTCCCGGGAGTGCCTCCTCTCCCCGGCCCACCTCGAGCCGACGTAGCTCAGTGGTAGAGCAGCTGATTCGTAATCAGCAGGTCATCGGTTCAAATCCGATCGTCGGCTCCAGTAGAATCAATCACTTACATTGCCCACGCTCCCCCTGCAAGGTCCTTAGGGAACATATAGGGAACACGGAACCTGCTTCCAAGGCTCAGCCAGGCACGTCCTAGAGTCCATTGCGACTCCGGAGCTGTACTCGGCCGCCGACCGGCAACCTTCACTCCGCCCAGCCCCAGTTCGCTGGCCGGTGCTGACCCACCTCGCGCTCCTGGGCAAGGTTCTCCGCGGCAATCCTGAGCCGCACTGGCGCTCAAGCGGTATAATGAGACCCGCTAAGTCTGACACCTATGAAAGGAGAACTGGTGATGTCGGATGCAGACGACAAGCGGCATGAGGATGTGAAAAAAGAGGAGGAGACGCGGCACGAGGACGTGAAGAAGGAGGAGGAGACGCGGCACGAGGACGTGAAGAAGGAACAGGATCGCGCCAAGTAGGCGCCCTAGCATCTATTTCTGAGGGACGCCTTGTCTGCCAGGGCAGCCGAGGAGTGGCACGGGGTTCTTCGAACGCCTAGTGCTAGTAGGGCCCGTGCGGGAAGTCGCTTACTTGCATCGCGATAAAGTCGAGGCTCTGGCGTTCTTCAGTGAGCGAGCGGCATACCCATTGCGTAGGTCAGCAGGAGGGCGGCTACGAGCAGAACGATGAGGCCGCGGGGTGAGGAGTAGGAAAGACCGTGCGAAAGACTCGGAAGCGGGTGGAGCGACTGCATGATAGGGGCACCCTCGACCTCGTTGAGATGCGTCGCAAGATACTCGTGTCATATACAATCGAGGCATACCAAAACTACATCTTATCTGAGGGTTATGGCGGTAGCAGCGAGGATGCTTCCGACTTTACGATTGAGGGCACTCTCGTCATAGGCGAGGCTATACCGCGCGTACCCTTCCCGACAGGTGAGACAACCATCTTAGAGCTTAAGGACGGTAGGCACCTCAACATCAACCTTCCCGGGTTACTACAACCGGGCGGGACCTACAGGATTAATAGCCTGAGCGATTACATGGACTTTTTCGACGGTCCTATGTACAAGAAGGACCGAGATTAGGCTAGAGGATCTGCGGGGCGGTGGCGGGGCGAGGGCAACGTTCCGGACCGTGTAGCATTCCAGGGGCGAGGTAGGAGACGCGTTTCGATGCGCACCGCGAATCCCAGCGAGCGAAAAGAGATCCGCCAGATGGTCCGGCGGATCGTCACCCGATTTCGTCCCGAGAAGATCATCCTCTTCGGGTCGCATGCGCTCGGCGATGCGGGCCCCGACAGCGACGTCGATCTTCTCGTCGTCATGCCGGTCGAAGGGTCGAGGCGGGAGAAGGCGGTGGAGATCGGCGTGGCGCTCCACGACATCCGGCTCCCGAAGGACATCATCGTGACCACTCCGGAGGCCTTCGAAGTCCGCAGCGAGATCGCCGGCACGATCGAGCGGCTGTCAGCGAGGGAGGGAAGAGTTCTGTATGCCCGCAGGTAAGACCGGCACCACCTACGAGCACATCGTCCTCGACGAGGGCGGGGTCCCCTGGATCGTGGGGGCAAACACCAAGATCGTCGAGCTCATCTCGGAGGTCCATGCCTACGGCTGGAGCCCTGCGGAGCTTCACTTCCAGCACCCTCACCTGAGCCTGGGCCAGATCCACTCCGCTTTGGCGTACTACTGGGACCACAAGGACGAGATCGACGCGGACGTACAGCGGCGTTGAAGAGGCCGAGACCCTGCGGCGCAACGCGGAACCCTCCCCCGTGATGCGGAACCTGAGGGGGCGTGGCCTCCTCTGATGCCTCTTCGGTACTACCTCAACCACAACGTACCGTTCGCCGTCGCCGAGGGGCTTGCGCTCCGGGGGATTGACGTCCTCACCGCCCAGGCGGATGGAGCGCAGGCTGGGGAATGCTCCCGGCGCGCTCGGAAAAGCCCCCCGCGGGGGAGGCCCGCGGGGGCGGAGCGGCCGCTATGGCGTCGGCGATCCTGGAATGCACCTAGATTCAGGAAAAATGCACCTGCGGGGCCTCCGCAATCGATTGCGGAGCGCGCGAATGCACCTGCGGAGCGTTCGCATGCACCTCCCGAGGCTCCGCAATGGATTGCGGGGCGGGCGCAATCCATTCCGAGTGCTCCGCAATCCATTCCCGAGCGCCCGCATGCACCTCTTTTCCTCCCGCAGGTGCATTTCTCCGCGGCGCCAGGGATTGCGGAGGCGCCGCATGCACCTCCGGAGGCTCCGCAGGTGCATTCCCGGGTCAGAAGGGGATTTCGAGGGCCTCCGAGAGCTGGTTCTGAGGAGCAGCCGGCGGCAGGCGCGGCGGGCCTAGTACTCCGCGAACGCCTCGTCCGGGTAGCAGTAGAGCCAGCGCTCGTCAGGCTCGGCGGAGGCGATGACCGGGTGGCCGGAGCGGTGGGCGTGCCCGGTGGCGTGGCGGTTGGGGGAGGCGTCGCAGCAGAGGGTGGCCCGCAGGTCTGGCAGGTGCGGAGGTGGACCCAGGGGTCGCCGGTCTTGATGCACTCCTCGCAGATGCGCCGCCGGGGCCACTTGATCTGCTCGACGCTCGCCAGGTGCTCGCAGACTGCCAGCGGGTCCATCGCCCCCTCCTTCTAGGCCGGGCGCTCGACGTCGGCGAAGAAGCAATCGCCGAGCCACAGGCGGAGCCAGCTCCGCAGGACGGCGGGGTCGATCGGCTCCGGGACGTCGAGGGCGGCGAGGGCCTCGCCGAGGGTGCGCCGGCCGTCGAGGGCGGCGAGGAGGGCGTGCTGGTCGGTGAAGAGGGGGTGGAAGCGCACGCGGTAGTCGCGGCGGCTGACGGCGAGCGGGGTGGCGCGCGGGGCGGGGAGCGCGGGCGCCTCGCCGCGGTGGACGGCGGCGACGTAGTCGTGCACCGGGAAGTCGAAGCGGTAGAGCCGCAGGCAGAGCGCCGGCACGAAGCGGGCGGCGAGCAGGGCGGCCCGCGGCAGGGCGAGGACCTCGTCCGCCGCGGGCCCCGGCGCGCCCTCCAGGCCGGGGCCGTCGTAGATCTCCTGGCACGCCAGCTCGAGGGTGGCGAGCTCGACCAAGAGGTCGGCCCAGGGGGCGCGCGCCGCCGCCGGCCAGTCGGCGTCCGGGCGGGTGGCCACAAGGTAGCCGGGGAAGGCGTCGGCCAGGCGCCCCAGGGTGTAGCCCGAAGGCGGATGGCGGGCGAGGTAGTCGGCGGCGAAGCGGTCGAAGAGGGGCTCGCCCAGGGCGTGCCGCAGCGCCGGGAAGACGGCGCGCAGGCACTCCAGGAGGCGCGCCTGGTAGGAGCGCTGGTAGATGCCGAGCCGCTCGGCGGCGGACTGCGTTGCCGAGGCGGTGAGGACGCCGGCGGTGTCGGGCCCCCGCGGGCCGTCCGGCCGGGTGATCGCCGCCTGCAGCCAGCGCTGCCGCCGCGCCAGCTCGGGCGCCGGCTCCGGCTCGCTCACCCGAGCTCCGGCGCGACGAGGTGGGGCGGGTTGGAGAGCGGGAAGCCGGGCGCGTCGGCCGCCGCGGCCGCCGCGGCCTCGTCCACTGCCCCGGCCTCGCTCCCCGCCGGGACCGCCGCGCCCCGCGCCCAGTCCCGCGCCTTCAGCACCTCGGCGTGGAGCACCGGAAAGGGCGGGATCCTGGCGTCCCACTCGAGCAGCGTCGCCACCCCGCGGGTGCGGCCGTAGGCCAGCCGGTAGAGCTCCCAGACGCGGTCGACGACCGCGCCGTCGTGGGTGTCCACGAGGTGGGTGCCGCAGTGCGTGTGGCCGGCGAGGTGGAACTGCACGATGCGCTCGGCCGGCACCGCCGCGACGTAGACCCGCGGGTCGAAGCCGTGGTTGACGCTCGAGACGTAGACGTTGTTGACGTCGAGGAGCAGGCCGCAGCCGGTCTCCTCGCTCATGGCGCGCAGGAACTCCCACTCCGCGAGCGTGTCGGAGGTGAAGCTGACGTAGGTGCTCGGGTTCTCCAGCACCAGCGGCCGCTTCAGGAAGTCCTGCACCGTGCGGATACGCCCGACGACGTGGCGCAGCGACTCCTCGTCGAGCGGCATCGGCAGCAGGTCGTGGGTGGTGCGGCCGAGGACGCCGGTCCAGCACAGATGATCGGAGACCCAGGCCGGCCGCACGGCGGCGGCGAGCGCCTTGAGCTTGCCGAGGTAGGCGAAGTCGAGCGGGTCGCTGCTGCCGATCGAGAGGGACACCCCGTGCATGACCACCGGGTAGCGCTCGGCGATGCGGTCGAGCACCCAGCGCGGCCGGCCGGCCGAGTCGATGAAGTTCTCGGAGATGACCTCGAACCAGTCGACCGCCGGCCAGTGCTCGAGGATGTGATCGAAGTGGATGTTGCGCAGCCCGACGCCGAAACCGAGGTCGGGCAGGCCCAGCCGGTGCTCCACGATCGCCGGCCCCTAGCTCGGCGGCAGGACGAGCCGCAGGTTGGTCGGGGCGGCGGGCGGCTTCGCGTCGGGGTACGTCACCGCGAAGATCTTCCAGGCCGTGTCCCAGACGTTGTCGCCGGCCTTGAAGGAGACCCCCTCGTACGCCCACTGCGTCAGGCCGCCGGCCTTGTTGAAGACCTGCGCCACCGGGATCGGCGCGCCGCAGCCGCCGCCGGCGGCCTTCTGGTTGACGCTCGGGTAGCCGTCGTCGGCCGTGTTGGGGTAGCCGCAGCCCCCCTGAGACGTGCAGCTGTTGGCGCCAGAGCAGGTGTGGATGATCGCGTTGGCGCAGGTGTTCTGGCCCGGGTTGTCCGGCGCCAGGCCCTGGCAGGCGTGGGGCGGGCTCCCGGGGTAGGGGAGGCCGCCAGTGGTGTCGACCTTCTTCCACTGCGGCACGCCGTGGGCGGCCCAGACCGCGGCGACGCGGGTGTAGAGCGCCTGCATCGCCGCGTAGGGGAAGAGGTCGTCGGCGTCGATGTCGGTGCCCTGGCGGTTGCGCCACCGCGCGTCCTTCCAGCTCTCCTCGATCGCCAGCAGCAGGCTGCTGTAGCTCTGGTTGAGCGCGTCGTTGACCTCGCCGGCGGTCGCGGGGTCGTTGAGCGCCGCGGCGCGCTGCTCGGCGAACTTCTGCGTCGGCCCGTCGACCTTCGCGGGATCGGTCACCAGGTCCTGCCACGTCCACCCGGCCGCGCCGCGCGCCGTCCACCACTGCGGCCAGGTCTGGATCTCGGGCAGCCAGAGCACGACCTGCTGGAAGCGCTCGAAGTGCCCGAGCTGGTCCCAGAGGTGGCGGACCGCCGCGTCGTCGGCGTTGTAGTCGACCTTCATCCCCTCCTCCGACGGCACGTACTTGTCGTCCACCGGCAGCGTGCCCACGTCCGCGTCGCGCCCCTCGCCCTGCTCGGTGATCGCCGCGATCATCGTGTCGGCGATCTCCCGCGCCTTGGCCGCCGGCGCCCCGAGCGGGAAGAAGACGTCGAAGGTCGGGTACTCCTCGTCGGGGTGGTACTCGGCGGCGCTGGTGAAGTTGAAGAGGTCGATCTGGACCGACTGCGGGTCGTAGACCTTCTCCCAGAGCGTGACGGTCCCGCCCGCGCCCGGATAGGTGAGGTCGAAGTACTCCTGGATGCACTCGTAAAGGTGGCCGATGGTGCCGAAGACCGGCAGCGGATCGCCCGCCTTCCAGCCGGCGAACGGCACCGCGGGCCGCTTCGTCGGGCTCTCCCAGTCGGGGTTCTCGATCGCCAGGAACAGGCGCACCTGGTTGCGGTCGACCGGCCCGAGCACGACGCGGACGTCCTCGTAGCCGGGCATGTCCTTGAGGTCGCCGATGCAGGGGACGGTGGTGCCGTCGTAGGTGGGCGCGTTCATCTTCGGCGTGACGCCCATCGCGCTCGCCAGGTTGCCGGCGAGCTGCAGGTGGAGCATCTCCTGGACGTAGACCGAGAAGATGGTGTTGTAGGCGAGCTGGTTGAAGGTGACGACGGTGGCGAACGGCCGCAGCCCCGGCCAGAGGTTGGGCCCCGCCGAGGGCGCCGCGTAGGTGCCCTGGAGGGAGTAGAGGGCCGTCATGTAGAGCGGGATCGTGAACAGCTCCACGTCCACCGCCGACTGGATCAGCGCATGGAGGGCTGCGGTGTCGGTCGCCAGGTCTTCGGGACGGCGGGCAGGCTGCGAGCTCATGGGCGCACCTCTCCTGGCCTACGCAGTTGGGAAATCAATGGGCCGCGATGGCGCGGGAGTATAGGAGAATCGCGCCGCCGTGACCACGCTTTCGGTCAACCTCAACAAGGTCTGCCTGGTGCGCAACTCGCGCGGCGGGACGGTGCCGGACCTGGTCGAGGCGGCGCGGCTGGCGATCGCCGCCGGCTGCCGGGGGCTGACGCTCCACCCGCGCGCCGACGCCCGCCACGCGACGCTCGACGACGTCCGCCGGCTGGCGACGATGCCCGAGGTGGCGGACGGGCGGATCGAGCTGAACGTCGAAGGGGACCTGCGGCGGGAGGTGATGGAGGTCGTGCGCGAGACGCGGGCGACGCAGTACACAGTCGTGCCGGTCACCCCCGGCGAGGTCACCAGCACGCGCGGCTGGCGTGCGACCGACGACGGCGACGCCCTCCACCGCGCCGTCGATTCCTTCGCCGGGTCCACGCGCATCAGCCTCTTCGTGGACGCCGAGGGGGAGGGGATCGACCTCGCCGCCGCCGCCGGGGCGGGCTGCGTCGAGCTCCACACCTTCGACTACGCGGCGGCCTACCCGACGCCGCGGCGCGAGGCGGTGCTCGCCCGCTTCGTGCGCGCCGCCGAGCGGGCGCGAGGGCTCGGCCTGCGCGTCCACGCCGGCCACGACCTCGACCTCGAGAACCTCGCCCTCCTCGTCGAGCGCCTGCGTCCCGACGAGGTGTCGATCGGCCACGCGATCGTCTCCCAGGCGATCCTCACCGGCCTGCCGTTGGTCGTCGCGCGCTACGCCGCGATCACGGGCGCGAACGCGCTGTAAATATTCCCGCCGCCGCCGTTCTCGGTGGTACGGGCGTTGCACCCTTATGTCTCCTGGCCCGGGCGACTTGACGTTCGCGCCGCCCGCATCAAGGAGACCACCATGCGTAAGGCCTTGACCACACTCACTCTCGCCCTCAGCCTGCCCCTCGTCCTCGCGGCGACCGCCGACGCGAGCCCCGGGAACAAGGGGAAGGGCAAGGACAAGGACAAGGGCAAGCAGCAGAAGCAGGTCCTGAAGCACGACAAGCACGACAAGCACGATGACGACCACGGCCGGCACGACGGCAACATGCGCTTCCACGGCATCGACAAGAACAACGACGGCCGCATCACCCGCGCCGAGTGGCCGGGCAACGACGTCTCGTTCGACAACCACGACTGGAACGACGATGGCGTCCTCTCCGGTGACGAGGTGCGTCCGGGCGGCCGCCGCGACGACGACGACGACGAGGTGCCGTTCGACCGCTTCGAGGCCCTCGACCTCGACAACAACGGCGTCCTCTCGCGCGCCGAGTGGCAGGGGAGCGCGGCGCTCTTCGACCGCCTCGACCGCAACGACGACGGCGCCATCAGCCGGCGCGAGTTCCTCGACCGCGTCCTGACGGGCGACGACCGCTTCGGCCTGATGGACGTCAACGACGACGGCCGGCTTTCCCGGGCCGAGTGGCGCGGCACGACGGCGGCCTTCGACCGCCTCGACCGCAACGACGACGGCTTCCTGTCGCTCGCCGAGTTCCTCCGCCGCTAAGGCGGAACGCAACAGCCGGGGGGGTAGACTCCGCGCACTCTGAGCGCCTCTCTCCCCCGGCTTTCCCCGCCCGACTTCTGCTGTTTCCTTCGGGACGCCGGCCTTCGTCGCTTCTATCTGATCTGGGACGAGGAGGGCGCGACGGTGTGCGCCTCGCACCCGGCGCTCGATCCGCTCGCCCGTCTCCTCGCGGAGGACCGCCGCGACTACGACCGCCACGAAGGGGTGTTCGCCTGGGTCGCGCCCGCGACCGGCACGCTGCAAGGCGCCTTCGTCCACCGCACCTGCCGCGGCCAGGGAGCGGGCGGCGTGCGGCTCTGGCAGTACGAGACGGTCGAAGACTACCTGCGCGACGGCCTGCGGCTCGCCCGCGGCATGACCCACAAGAACGCGCTGGCCGACCTCTGGTGGGGCGGCGGCAAGGGGGTGATGGCGCGCGGCACCGGCGCCGACCTCGGCGATCCCGCCGCGCGCCGCCGCGCCTACGAGGAGTACGGCGAGCTGATCACCAGCCTGCGCGGCTGCTACGTCACCGCCGAGGACGCCGGGACGGCAGTCGAGGACATGGCGGCGGTCTTCTCGCGCACCCGCTTCACCACCTGCATCCCGCCCGACCTCGGCGGCAGCGGCAACCCGTCGGTGCCCACCGCCCGCGGCGTCGTGCGCGGCATGGAGGCGGCGCTCGCCCACCTCGGGCTCGGCGGCCTGGCCGGGAAGACCGTCGCCGTCCAGGGGCTGGGGCACGTCGGCGAGCCGCTGGTCGGGTTCCTGCGCGAGGCCGGCGCGGCGCGGGTCGTGGGGGCCGACGTGGACGCCGCCCGCTGCACGGCGCTCGCCCGCCGCTTCGCGGGCGCCGACGGCTTCGCCTTCGCGGCCCGCACCGTCGCGCCCGGCGACGACTCGATCCTGGCCGAGCCGGCCGACGTCCTGGCCCCTTGCGCCACCGGCGGCGTGCTCAACCCGCGCACCATCCCGGCGATCCGCGCCCGCGTCGTCTGCGGCGCCGCCAACAACCAGCTCGAAGAGCCCGGGCGCGACGACCGGCTGCTCGCCGCGTGCGGCGTCCTTTATCTGCCCGACTTCCTGGTCAACCGCATGGGGATCGTCCACTGCGCCGACGAGCAGCACGGCTACGTGACCGGCGACCCGCACCTCGAGGCGCACCTCGACGCGGAGTCGCCGAACGGCATCTACCGCCTGGCGCTGACGGTCCTCGCGGAGGCGGAGCCGCGCGGCGAGACGCCGGCCCGTGTTGCCCTCGACCTCGCCGAGGAGCGCTCGTTCGAGCCGCACCCGATCTGGGGGCACCGCGGCGCCCGGATCATCCGCTCGCTCGTCGACGACGGCTGGGCGGAGGGGTAAGCTTCGCCTTCTCCGGAGGCCCCACGCATGCATCGATCTGTTCCCTTCCGCCGGCCGCTCCTCGCGCTCGGCCTGCTGCTCCTCGCTCCCGCCGTCTGGTCGCAGGAAACGATCGCGCCGCCTGTGGCGACGCAGCAGCCGGTCGAGACCAAGATCCACGGCCGCACCCTGGTCGATCCCTACGCCTGGCTGCGCGGCAAGGAGAAGCCGGAGGTCGTCGCCTACCTGGAGGCGGAGAACCGCTACACCACGGCGGTGATGAAGCCGACGGAGGCGCTGCAGGAGAAGCTCTACAAGGAGCTCGTGGGGCGGATCAAGGAGACCGACCTCTCGGTGCCGTCGCGGCGCGACGACTATTACTACTACTCGCGAACCGAGCAGGGGAAGCAGTACCCGATCTTCGCGCGCAAGAAGGGAAGCCTCACGGCGCCGGAGGAGGTGCTGCTCGACATGAACGCCGCCGCGGAGGGGCAGAAGTTCTTCCAGCTCGGCGGCTACCAGGTGAGCCCGGACCATGCGCGGCTCGCCTACCTCTACGACACCGACGGCAGCGAGCGCTTCACCCTGACGGTCAAGGACCTGGCGACCGGCAAGCTCCTCCCTGACAGCGTCCGCGACCTCTCCTACGGTGTGGCCTGGGCCAACGACAACAAGACGCTCTTCTACATCGTCGCCGACGCGGCGCGCCGGCCCTACCGGCTGATGCGCCACGCCCTGGGCAGCGACGCGGCGCAGGACGTCTCGCTCTACGAGGAGCGGGACGAGGCGTTCTCCATCGGCATCAGCCGCACCCGCAGCGACGGCTACCTCGTGCTCACCAGCGGCGCCACCAAGACGAGCGAGCTGCGGGTGCTCGACGCCGACCGGCCGGACGGCGAGTTCCGGCTCGTCCAGCCGCGCGAGAAGGACGTCGAGTACTACCTCGACCACCACGGCGACCGCTTCTACATCCGCACCAACGTCGGCGCCGAGGACTTCCGTGTGGTGAGCGCGCCGGTCTCGACCCCCGGGCGCGAGCACTGGCAGGAGGTCATCCCGGCCCGCCCCGGCGTGCGGATCGTGTCGCTCGATCTCTTCCGCGGCCACATGGTGCTGACGGAGCGGGTCGAGGGCCTGAAGCGGGTCCGGGTGCGCGAGCTGGCGAGCGGCGCGGAGCACGAGATCGGCTTCCCGGAGCCGGCCTACTCCCTGTCGGTGGGGCCCAACCCGGAGTTCGACACCACGGCCCTGCGCTTCAACTACACCTCGCTGGTGACGCCGCCGTCGGTCTACGACTACGACATGGCGACCCGGCGGCGCGACCTGATGAAGCAGGAGGAGGTGCTCGGCGGCTACGACCCGGCGCAGTACACGAGCGAGCGGCTGGCCGCCACCGCCGCGGACGGCACGCGGGTGCCGATCTCGATCGTCTACAAGAATGGGTTCGTCAAGGACGGCTCGCGGCCCTGCTACCTCACCGCCTACGGCTCCTACGGCGCGCCGCGCGACGCCAACTTCTCCTCGCTGCGGCTGTCGCTGCTCGACCGCGGCTTCTGCTACGCCATCGCCCACATCCGCGGCGGCGGCGAGCTGGGCGAGGCGTGGTACGAGCAGGGGCGGCTGCTGGCCAAGAAGAACACCTTCACCGACTTCATCGCCGCCGCCGAGCACCTCGTCGCCCAGCGCTACACCGCGAAGGGGAAGCTGGCGATCCAGGGGGGGAGCGCGGGCGGCCTCTTGATGGGCGCCGTCGTCAACATGCGGCCGGATCTCTTCGGGGCGGTCATCGCCAAGGTGCCGTTCGTGGACGTCATCAACACCATGCTCGACGCCACCATCCCACTCACCGCCCAGGAGTTCGACGAGTGGGGCAACCCCAAGGACCCGCGGTATTTCGAGTACATGCTGAGCTACTCGCCCTACGACAACGTCGCGGCGGTCGAGTACCCGCCGATGCTGGTGACGACCGGCCTCAACGACCCGCGCGTCGCCTACTGGGAGCCGGCGAAGTGGGTGGCGAAGCTGCGCGCCACGAAGAAAGGCGACGACCGCCTGCTGCTCAAGACCAACATGGGCGCCGGCCACGGCGGCTCCTCCGGCCGCTACGACTACCTGCGCGAGATCGCCTTCGACTACGCGTTCCTCTTCGACGTGCTGGGGGTGGAGGGGTAGAGGGGGGACGGCCCGCGCTAGGGCGACGGAACTCCAATGGCGTTCTCCTGCGTGTTGCACGTCTACAGCTTCTGCGGCCGGTGAGCGGGAACCTGAGCAGGAAGAGGCCCTAAGCTACCCGGTGGGGCCTTGTCGGCACCGCACGGGACGAACAACCTTCGCCCCGGCGCAAGCCCCGCCGCCTAGGCGACAACTCCCTCGGGCCCAGCACGTACGCCGCCCGAGATGACTGCTGGACGGCATAAGGAGAGGTGATCAGTTCTTCGGGTCGGCGGTCACCACCGCCACCCGGCGGATCGAGACTTTGGGGACCGCGAGCTGGGGCGCCGGTTCACCCTCGACGAGAACCGGCCCGCGGGGCGCCAAAGTCAGAGTGAGAGGAGTGCGCTCCGTCCCCGGGTCGCGCCGGGCGAGTTCGCGGAGCGGTGCTACGAGGCTCAGCTCTTCCACCTGGTCTTTCTGGCCGGACTGGGGGCCGAAGAAAGAAAGGTTGCCTACGAAATGAGGGCCTTCGGGGTCGGGTTTTGCGCCCGCAGGGAGGTTGACGTAGACCTCGTAGTGGAGTCCCGGGCTCCTCTCCCAGTCGATGCCTTCGAACCTCACTACCAGGGCTCTCGGGTCCTCGCGGGTCAGCGCGCGGTCGATGCGCCCCCGCGCCTCTGGGTCCAGCGGGATCGAGTGCTCGATCGGTTGGCCGGTCAGCGCCAGGGGTTCGGCAGTCGCGGCGATCTCTGTCTGCGCCTCGGATCCCTTCCCCGGTAGCGCGTCTGCGGAGCAGGCGGCCACCGTGACGACAAGAAGCGACGCGATCGCTGGCCGGGTGGACATGCGCCCAGGGTGCTTGAGTAGGAGGAGGTTGTCAAGGATCTGCCGGCGCCCGCTGCTGAGAGAGTCGGGCGCCGCCGAGACAAGGTGGGGGCCGGCCGCGCCTTACTCCATCGTTAACGAGATCTTGCCCACCCTGATCTTGGAGGCCGGTCTGGCTTCCAAGGGCTTCTGGTCCGCCCCCGTCAGACCGCGCGGCACCAGGGTGACGGCGACGCTGCCTTCGGTCCAGCGCTCGACTTCCTTGAGTGCGCGCACGTTGGCAGTGATGTCGAAGGACTGCGGTCCAGGTCCCTTCTCCTCGTGACCCGCGTGCGGCTTCAGGCCGAAGAACTGAAGGTTGCCGACATAGTGGATGCTGTCGGGATCCGCCTCTTCGCCCTCGGGAAGGTTTACGTACACCTCGTAGTGGATGCCGGGGAACTTCTCGAAGGAAACCTCGTCCAGGTTCAACACCATCTGCGCTTCCGGCACCTCGGTGAAGACGCGAGAGAGCTTGCCGCGGTTGGCTTCCGGCACCGGCAGGGTCAGGCGCACCGGACTGGCCTCTAGCTCCACGGCCGCCGAGCTTGCGGCGACGAGCTCAGGGCGCCCACGGCGCACCGCGATCCGCGTCGCCCAGGGAGAGACCGGTGGATCGTCGTCGTAGCGGTAACACAGATTGCCTGCCGTGCTCACTACCTGGCTGCCCGACATCTGGACCTGAGTGCCGTTCTCGTTGAAGAAGGTGAATTTGGTATTCATCCAGGTCGAGTTGCCGGTTGGGTTCGTACGCCCGCCTCCCTGCTGGAGCCAGCGGTTCCACAGCCGGTCGATGTTGCCGTGGTGGAGCCAGAAGATGGGATCGCGCGCAGCGAATTCGAAGGAGCTCATGAATCCGGTGCTTCCCCCGATACCCCCATGAACGGCGCCGTGCGGAGTCCCCTCCAATTGTCGGCTGAAGCTCAAAGTAGTGTTAGTCGGGGTTGAGAAATTGAAATAGCTGAAGGCAATGGAGAAGCCCACAGCCGAGTTGGGGAGCTGCGCTCCGCTGTTGATCCCGGGGGCTCGCTCGTTCACCCAAAGCGGGTTTGTGGCGTTGGCCGGCGAGCGGAACGGCAGCGGCAGGGGCCTCTGGAGGGGGTCGCTGTAGTTCCAGTAGGGAAGATTGAAGTTCGGATCCCCGGAGGCCTTCCGTAGGATGCGCTCGAAGAAATAGAGGTACATCCGGTGCCAGGACAGGAAGAAGTGGGTATAGTGCTGGCACGAGTTCCAGGCCGTCGGCCCCGGCGGGTCCAAGGTGCCGTGGATGTTGGCTTGGTAGATCCACGACGTGGGATCGGTCGCCGCAAGGCTCTTCATCGCGCTGACGCCATTGCGCAGAGTGGTGATCTGGGCCGGCGTCAGGGTCGCGATGCTGCGCCGAATGCGCGGCTTGAGGCAGTGCACCGCTGGAGGGGGACCAGGTCGTAGAGATGGGGGCGGAGGCTGGGCATCAGATCGTTCTCCGCTCATCTGGCCTACCAGGGAAAGAACTCCAGCCAGTCCCAGGACGACCAACCAATGACGAGTCTTCGAGACTTGCACGAGGATACCTCCTAAGAAGGAGTGCTCGGTTTTTTGGGCTCGTTTCTTACTTCTTTATCCGCTGCTAGTGCTTTTGTCAAAGAGCGATATGGGGATGTCAATTCAGCGCGCAGCCGGTCCACAGGTTAGAACCTGTTGCCTGATGAGCTACTCGCCCTAGACAGCGTGGCGGCGGTTGAGGTTGGGCACGGCGGCGCGTCGGGGCGTTGCGCCTACTTACACAGGATCGATTTCGACTACGCCTTCCTCTTCGATGTGCGGGCGGGCCCGCTCGCCCTAGGGCGCGCTCAGGGCCCGCTCCAGGAAGCGGGCGGCGCGGACGTAGAACTCGACGACGTTCTCGCGGCGGGCCAGGGAGTGGCCTTCGTTCTCCTTGACCATGTACTCGACCGGGACGCGGCGGCGGCGGAGGGAATCGACGATGAGGTCGGACTCCGAGCGCGGCACGCGCGGGTCGTTGGCGCCGGCGTAGACGAAGAGCGGATCGACGATCCGGTCGGCGACGAGCAGCGGCGAGATCGAATCGAGGAAGGCGTCGTCCTTGCCGAGCTCGCCGAACTCCAGGCGGAAGAGCTCGCGGATGACGCCCATGGTGGTGCGCAGGAAGGTCTGCATGTTGGCGACGCCGAAGAGGTTGACGCCGGCGCGCCAGATGTCGGGGTCGCGGGTGAGCGAGGTGAGCACCGTGTAGCCGCCGTAGCTGCCGCCCATGACCACCAGGCGCTGCGGGTCCGCCCAGGGCTGCGCCGCCGCCCAGCGCGCCGCGGTCGCGACGTCGCGCAGGGCGTTGGGGCGCAGGCGGCCGTTGTCGGCCATCTCGAAGGCGCGGCCGAAGCCGCCCGAGCCGCGCACGTTGGGCTCGACGACGGCGTAGCCCAGCGCGGTGAAATAGCGGATCACCGTGCTCCAGCGCGCCCGCGAGACGCCGGCGGGCCCGCCGTGGTAGGAGACGACGACCGGCAGCTTGCGGCCGGCGGCGCCGGCCGGTCGATAGACGAGGAGCGGGATGCGGCCGCCGTCGAAGGCCCGTGTCTCGGTGATCGAGGTCTCGATCGCGGGCAGGCGGGCGAGCGTCGGGCGCGGCTCGCGGCGCAGCGGCCGCGCCCGCCCGCTCGCCGCCTCGACCGCGAAGACGTCCCCCGGCACGTCGGGCGTCGACCAGGAGACCGGGAACCAGGTGCCGTCCTGGCTGAAATCGCCGATGGCGCCCGAGCCGAGCGGCAGGTCGACCTTGGCCTGCGGGCGCAGCGTCGCCGCGTCGAGGACCTTCACCTCGGTGTGGTCGCCGGCGTCGACGAGGATCGCCAGGCGCTCGCCGGCCTTACTGGCAAAGAGCCCGGTGATGGCGGCGGTCGGCGGGTCGGACTCGACGTAACGCGCCAGCTCGCGCCCGCTCTCGGCGTCGAGGGCGAGCAGCAGGGCCTCCTCGCCGCCGCCGTCGGTCGCCACGTAGACCCGCCGCCCGTCGGGCGAGAAGCTGGCGTTGTGGACCGCCACCTTCCTGCCCTGCGGCGGGTAGAGCTCGCGCGCCTTGCCGGTCTCGAGGTCGAGGAGGAGCAAAGTGTTCTCGGTCCCGGTCGGGATGCGGACGTAGATCGCCTGGCGGCCGTCGCGGCGGAGGTCGGCGAGGGTGCCGAAGATCGGCTCGGTGTAGACGTCCCGCGCCGGCTCTCCGGGGGTGAGCGCCTGCACGTAGACCGTGGTCGTCGGCTCGGCGTGCCGGCGGGCCGAGAAGACCATGCGGTCCGGCATGCCGTCGGCGACGAAGGGGAAGTCCCGGTTGAGCCGCTCGGCCGAGGTGAGCTCTACCGCCTCGCCGCCGGCGAGGTCGAGCCGGTAGGTCGACCAGTTCTCGTCGGCGCCGCGATCGGACTGGAAGAGGAGCGAGTGCCCGTCCGGCAGGGCCACGGGGTTCGCGACCCGCTCGCCGGTGCGCACCAGCCGTCGCGCCGGCGCCTCCGGCTGGTCGGCGGGAGCGAGGTAGAGCTGCGGCAGGCCGTCGCGGTTCGAGACGAAGAGGACGCTCTTTCCGTCCCGGGTCAGCACCGGGCTGCCGTTGGTGAAGGCGTCGAAGACCGCCTCGATGACGGTCGTGAGCTCCGCAGCGCGAGCGTCCGCCGGCGGCGCCGGGTCCGGCTCGACCCGCGGCGCGACCTGCGCCGCCGGCTGCGGGGCGCCGAGCGCGATGCCGGCGCTCAGGAACGCGAAAACGGCCAGCCGGATGGAGCGTGGAGTGCGCATGCTCCCTACGCTAGCAGAGCCTCCGCGCGGCGCCGGTCAGGGCACGTGCTCGCAGCCGGTGACGGGGCCGCCGGTGACGATCACGCCGGGGTCCTTCCAGGCGTCGCCGGCGCTGTCGCAGGCGAGGGTGCCGTTGACGGTCGTGGCGTCGCGGAGGAGGGCGCGCGAGAAGCCGCTGACCTGGGTGTGCCCCTTGAGCTGGCTCTGCTCGCCGGTCTCGAACGCTTGCTCGACGACCAGCGTCGAGAAGTGTTCAAAGGTGTTGGGTAGCGGGTTCCCCGACGGGCCCACCCCGGTCGAGGTCTGCTGCGCGCCGTAAACGTAGATCTCCCCGTGATCGAACGCTACCAACTGCCCGGCGAACGGACCGGCCCCGTAGGGGGAGACGGTCGACTCCCCGATGGCGAGACCGGCCGTCCTGGTCACGTTGAGGCTGCAGGGGTAGGCGGTATCCTCGGTCACGCAGTCGATGTCGGCGTAGGACTGGTTCACGGCGCGGAGACCGCGGCTGCCCGTGACCACGCCGTCGAGCAGGGTCAGCAGACTGCCGAAGCGCGCGTCGGCCGCGAAACCGGCGTTGTTCTCCAGCCTGCAGCCGGTGCAGAACGCCTCCGAGCTCCGCTGCACGAGGAGGCCCGCCCCGCCGCTGTCCGCGAGGGTCACCTCGGTGCCGAAGAAGACGCTGCTGAGCGAGACGCGAACGCCGTTGGCCGGGTTGCCGACCATGCGGCAGTTCCGCGCCTCGAAGAAGGAGTATCCGAGGGCGAGACCGACCCCCCCGGGGCTGGTGTCGGTGAACGAGAGGTTTTCGACGAGCCCCCCGTTCGCGTACCAGACGTGAAGCGCCGCGACCGCCGGCGGATCGGGCGCCACGCCGCGAATGCCGTCAGTGGCCGGGTCGAGACCATGCAGAGTCAAGCGCTTGCGCTGGATCTGGACGTTCTCGTTGCACAGCCCGCGGACCTCGATGACGTCGTCGTCTTGGCTCTTGTCGATCGCGGCCTGCAGGCTGTCCCCCTTGGTGCAATCAACGACCGAGCTCTGCGGCGGCCTGGCGGGCGCGGGCGTCGCCTTGAGGCTCGCCGCGCGGGCCAGGAGCTCCGCTTTGCGGGCGGACGGGGCGGCGCCTGCCGGAAGCGCCAGGCAGGTGAAGCCGAGGGCCAGAAGGACGTACGCGTTCCCTCTCATTGTTCCTCCTCAAATGTTTGAAATTACATAGGTTATGCCTGAGAGTGTAGCACGGCGGCGCGAGCGAACCGCAGGCCTCGGTGGACCGCGGCGCGCTATCCTCCGGCCATGGACCGCGAGGCGGCGTGGCGGCTGGTGCAGGAGAGCGTGCAGGCGGCGGGGCTGCGCCGGCACATGCTGTCGGTCGAGGCGGCGATGCGCGGCTACGCCGAGCGGCTGGGCGAGGACCCCGAGACCTGGGGGCTCGCCGGGCTCCTCCACGACTGGGACTGGGAGATCCACCCGACGCTCGAGCAGCACCCGGCCGAGGGGGCGCCGATCCTGAGCGAGCGGGGGTGCCCGGAGACCGTGGTGCGGGCGATCCTCTCCCACAACACGCCGGGGACCGGCGTCGAGCGCGAGCGGCCGATCGACTACGCGCTGCTGGCCTGCGACGAGGTGACCGGCCTGATCATCGCCGCCGCCCTCGTCCGCCCGAGCAAGGACGTGCGGGAGGTGGAGGTCAAGTCGATCCAGAAGCGCTGGAAGGAGAAAGCCTTCGCCGCCGGCGTCGACCGCCCGCACGTCGAGGAAGCCACCGCCGACTTCTCCCGCGCCTGCTTCGCGGGGCAGCTCGGTCTCTGGGAGCACGTCGGCAACGTGCTCGCGGCGATGCAGGGGGTGGCTACGGACCTGGATTTGGACGGACGGCTGGCTCGGGTGTGACGACCGGGACCCGCCGCCAGGCAAGCTTCGCCGCCAGCCGCAGGTAGTCGAGCTCCGCTGCCAGCCAGAGCCTGATGCCGCGCGCCGCCATGCGCACCGGGGCGAAGCCGAGGTTGTAAAAGGCGGCGACGCGGCGGCGGTCGTTGCGCCGGCCGGCCTCGCCGGCGGCGCGGCGGGCGAGGGCGATCTTCGCCAGGCGCCAGTTGTAGAGCCGCATCAGGTGGTAGCTGAAGAGGGCGGGCTTGGGGCCGAGCACCGGCTGCCAGTGGAAGCGGCCGTGGAGCTTGTAGGCCGGGATCACCAGGAAGAGGTAGTACAGCGCGGTGTCGATGAGGAAGGACGCCGACAGCAGGTCGTGCTCCCCCATGTAGAAGTACTTGTCCTTGTAGGCGGCGCGGAAGAAGCGCCAGTAGGAGCGCTGGAAGGCGGCGTTGTGCTCGGCGACGCGCGCGGCCACGTCCTCGCCGGCGGTCTGGGCGCCGACGATCGCCACCGTCGCGTCCACCGTGAAGGCGGCGTGGTCGAGGCCCGGCGAGTAGTAGGGGTCGAGGAACGCGGCGGCGTCGCCGAGGAGCGCCCAGCCCGGCCCCATGTACTGGCGGCAGACGTAGGGGAGGTAGGAGTAGCCGCGCAGGTCCTCGCTGCGCAGCCGCGCTCCCTCGATCAGCTCGGCGAGGGCCGGGATGGCGCGCAGGAAGGCGACGAAATCGGCCTCGCGGTCGCGCCCCTGGTCGAGGGTGTGGATGCGCCGGTCGTAGACCACGCCGATGCTGGTCTCGCCGTTTCCCAGCGGGATGACCCAGATCCAGTAGCCGAACCCCATGTAGTGGTTGGTGGCCAGGCGGCGGGAGCCGACGTTGCCGCGCGACAAGGCCAGCGGCCCGCGCGCCGCCAGGTCGTCGACGTGGCGCACCCCCTGCCAGCGCCCCCAGACGGCGGCCGTCGGGTGCTCCTCGTTGCGCTCGACGAGCCCCAGTCGCTTGCCGAGGAAGGTGGCACGGCCGGTGGCGTCGAGGAGCCAGCGGCAGGCGACGGTCTCGACGCCCTCGGCGGACTCGATCCTCAGCCGGTGGTCGTGGTCGCCGAGCTCCACCTCGCGCGCCCGCGCCGGGCGGCGCAGCTCCGCCCCCTCGGCGACGGCGGAAGCGAGGAGGTGCTCGTCGAGGGTGTCGCGGCGGAGCTGGAAGGAGGGGACGGTGCTGCGCAGGTAGGGTCCGGTCTCGCTGGCGTTGGCGTGGCCGGAGACCCGCTCGTTAGAGAACCAGTAGCGCAGCCCCTCCTTGGGCAGGTGCTCGCTCTCCAGGTGCCGCCACTGGGCCAGCCTCCGGGTGAGGAACATGCCCGACATCTCGGTCGTGGCCTCGCCGACCTTGGCGTCGAAGGCCTCCTGCTTCTCGACGATCAGGACCGAGAGATGCGGGTGGTCGCGGCGCAGCAGGAGCGCCGCCGAGGCGCCGCTGAAGGCCCCGCCGAGCACCACCACGTCGTAGCGCCGTACCGCGTCCATCGTCCCGGCCGATCCTACCGCGGGAGGCGGGGGCACGTCGCTTGCACTGTCCGGAAGACAGTCTTAAAGGAGGACTACTGCATGACGACCAACACCATGACCGGCATCGAGACCCTCAACAGCCTCTTGCGCGGCGAGATGTCGGCGATCGAGACCTATCGCTTGGCGATCGAGAAGCTCGGCAACGAGCCGGGCGCGGAGGACCTGCACGCCTTCCAGCGCGAGCACCGCGACGCCGCCGACCGCCTCTGGCACCACGTCGAGCGCCACGAGGGGCGGCCGCCGGCCGACTCCGGGCCCTGGGGGAGCTTCGCCAAGCTGGTGCAGGGGACGGCCAACCTGTTCGGCGACGCCGCGGCCCTCAAGTCCCTCAAGGAGGGCGAGGAGCACGGCCTCAAGGAGTACGAGGAGGCGCTCCGCAACACCGACCTGCCCGAGAAGAGCAGGGAGCTGCTCGGCGAGCTCCTGGCCAAGCAGCGCCAGCACATCGCCACCCTCGACCGGCTGATCGAGGTCCAGCTCGGCAGCGCTCGTCCCGCGACCCCGCCCAACACCCGGATGTAGAGCTGTACGGTTCAGGGCCGGCGCCCGCGAGGGCGCCGGCTCAGCTCTCCTCTCCCACCCTGCCGCGCCGTTCCTGCTGATATGATGTAACGGTCAATTCGGGCAAACAGCCTAAGCAACAGGCCGCTCCGGCGGTGGCGCGGCCGGCGTCTCATCGCGGAGAGGACCACCATGCGGTCTCGTTGTCTCCTCGGCACCTGCCTTCTCCTCCTCCTGGCCCGTGGTGCGGTTTCGGCCGCCACCCCGCCGCCCCCGTCATCCCCGGAAGCGCGGCAGCAACGGCAGGAGCTGACCGACGTCCCCTACCGGCCGACGGCGCCGACCCGCGAGCTGCGTCTCGGCCTCGTCTGCTACGGCGGCGTCTCCCTTGCCATCTACATGCACGGCATCACCCGCGAGCTGCACAACCTGGTGCTCGCCTCGCGCGCCCTGGAGGCCGACGTGCCGGCCGACGAGCTGCCGCCGGGCTCCATCCGCGCCTACCACGCGGCCCTCGCCGACCTCGAGCGCCGGGACGGCGTCCAGACGCGCGTCCTGATCGACTCGATCGCCGGCACCTCGGCCGGCGGCATCAACGGCGTCTTCCTGGCCAAGGCCCTGGCCCACGACCTGCCGCAGGACTCGCTGCGCGACCTCTGGCTGGAAAAGGGGGACATCAACCGCCTGCTCGGCGGCCGCTTCCAGGGCTTCCTGCGCCTCGTCCGCCTGGCCGTCGGCCTGCCGTTCGGCAAGGCCCGGCCGCCGCTTTCGGGCGACCTGATGTTCCGTTGGATCCACGAGGCGCTGACCGAGATGAACCGGCACGAGCAGCGGCTGTCGCTGGTGCCGCGCGGCCACGAGCTGCGGCTCTTCGTCACCGCCACCGACTTCTACGGCCTGGCCCGCCACGTGCCGGTGGGGGACCCGGCGGCGGCGATCGAGAAGCAGCACCGCGGCGTGCTCTCGTTCCGCTACGCCCGCCGCCCCGACGGCACACCGTCCGCCGACGACTTCGGCCCCGAGGACGACCCGGTCCTCGCCTTCGCCGCTCGCGCCACCTCCTCGTTCCCGGGCGCCTTCCCGCCGATCAACCTGCGCAACATCCAGAAGAACGTCGCCGGGGTCAGCGACGAGCGGCTGCGCGAGATCGCCGAGCAGTTCTTCCGCCTCTACGAGCTGGAGGATGCGGACGCCGCCGAGACCTACTTCGTGGACGGCGGCGTGCTCGACAACTACCCCTTCGGCCTGACCATCGCCGACATCGTCTCCCGCCCCTCGGCGCGCGAGGCCAAGCGCCTGCTGCTCTACCTGCAGCCCGACCCGGGGCAGCCGCCGGGCGCCGCGCCGGGCCGCGAGCCGGGGTTCGTGGGCACGATCTGGGGCGGCCTCTCGACGATCTCGGGCTACGAGCCGATCGCCGACGACCTCGGGCGGGTGCAGAGCTTCAACGCCCGCGTGGCGCGGCTCAAGGACATCATCGCGCGCTCGACGCCGGCGGTGAGCGACGTGCTCGCCGACCGCGCCGGCCTCGACCCCGGCAAGGCGCTGCCGCCCTTGGAGGAGATCGCCGGCAAGCGGCAGCTCCTCGACCAGCTGGTGCGGGAGACCTCGCCGCTCCTCTACGAGGGCTACTTCCAGATCCGCGTCCACTCGGTCGTGGACCAGCTCGGCTCGGTGCTCGCGCGCCGCTGTGCCTTCCCGCCCGAGAGCAACCACGCCCTCTTCGTCGCCGCGGCGGTGCGCGACTGGGCCGGGCGCCACCGCCTGATCGGCGACGCCGCCGACCGCGCGGCGCAGGAGCGCTTCGTCGCCGCGCTCGACCTCGGCTACAGCCGCCGCCAGCTTCGCTTCGTCGAGGACGCCGTCGACTCGCTCTACGCCGAGATCGCGCCGGGCGCGCACCCCGACCGCGGCGAGCTCGACGCCGCGAAAGTGCGGCTCCAGGAGGTCGTCGAGGAGCTGTCGGCGGTGATCCAGGGGCGCGACCTGCCGGCGGCGCTGCAGCAGGAGCTCGCCGGGCTGTGCGGCACCGTCGATCCCTGGGCCGGCGGCGCGGCGCTGTCGGCCGCCGCGGCGGCCTGGGCCGGCGAGCACGCCGGGGCGCTCGACAGGCTCGAGGAGGCTCTGGTGAGCCACGTCGGCGGCCGCCGCGAGGCAATCCGCGCGAAGCTCTACGCGGTCTTCCGCGACCTGACCGGCGGCTGGGCGCCGGCGGCGCGCGAGCGCGTCCTCGTCCAGTACCTCGGCTTCCCCTTTTGGGACGCCCTCGTCTACCCGCTGCGCAGCCTGGGGGACGTCGGCGAGATCCAGGAGATCAACGTCTACCGCATCAGCCCGGACGACGCCGTCGCGCTCGGCGGCGGCATCGCGGCCGAGAAGCTCGAAGGGGTGGCGCTCGGCCACTTCGCCGCCTTCTTCGCCCGCGACAAGCGCGAGAACGACTACCTCTGGGGGCGGCTCGACGGCGCCGAGCGCCTGCTGGCGCTGCTCGGGCCGGAGGGCCGGCGGCACCTCGGCGCCGCCTTCTCGGGCGTGCTCGATGAGGAGGCCCCGGCCCTGCCGACGACGGCCGGCCTCGTCCGCGAGCTGCGGCGCAAGATCGACAGCCTGCCCGCGGCGGCCGCCCAAACCGACGCAGCACTCGAACCGAAGGGGGGATCCCGGTGAAGAAAGCCCTGATCGTTGTCGCCCTGGTGGTGGTGGCGGTAGTGGCGGTGCTCGCCGCCGGCTTCTGGCTCGACCGCCGGAAGCCGGAGCCGGGCACGGTGCTCGACGAGGCGGCGGCGGCAGACCGCGAGCCGGAGAGCCTGCGCGGCGCCGACGAGGACTACTTCCACGACATGGACTACGGCGCCACGCACGACCCCGAGGCGCTGCGCGCCGCGCTCGACCCCTACGTGCCCGGCATCTCCGCCGCCGACGCCGTCAAGGCGGTGGCGCGGGGGCGCAACAACTGGAACGTCTGGAGCGGCGGCAACGACCGCTTCTGGGACGAGATCTCGCGCCGCAGCGTGAACGCGCTCGACTTCCTCAAGACGATCTCCGGCCACCCCAGCCTGCGCTACGGCCGGCACAACCGCTGGGAGTACCTGGGGCTGGTCAACGAGCCCTGCTTCGAGGAGGCCAAGGGGCCGAACAAGGACCGCTTCGACCTCTGGCTCGACGTGCGCAAGGCAGGGCCCGGCTGCCCGCCCGATCCCTTCGAGAACGAGACCAAGTACCCGGGCGTCAAGACCGGCGCCCGCGGCAGCGCGCACCTCCCGGTCGGCTCCTACTACGGCTACGCCACCGGCGTCGTCGGCCTGCGCCTCTTCCCCAACCCGGCGTTCGACGAGAAGGCCGCCGAGGAATGGGACGCCGAGAAGTACTACACCGACCCCGACTACTACAACCGCGAGAAGCTGGTGAAGCCCTACCGGGTCGGGATGTCCTGCGGCTTCTGCCACGTCGGGCCCAACCCCACGAACCCGCCGGCCGACCCCGAGAACCCGACCTGGGCGAACCTCAACAGCAACCCCGGCGCCCAGTACTTCTGGACCGACCGCATTTTCTTCTGGCCCCCCGACGACTCCCTGCAGCCCGGCGTCGAGCGCGAGCCGCAGCAGAAGAAGTCGGACAACTACATCTTCCAGCTCTTCCACACCTCCCGGCCGGGGGCGCTCGACACCTCGCTCGTCTCCTCCGACATGATCAACAACCCGCGCACCATGAACGCGGTCTACAACGTCGGCGCGCGGCTGGCGAACGCTGAGCGCTGGGGCAAGGAGAAGCTCGACGGCGGCGGCCGCGACAACCGGCAGTTCAACGACTTCGTCCCGGCCGGGAGCCCGCTCGCCAAGTACTACAGCGACCCGGACGCGGTGTTCACGCCGCGCGTCCTCAAGGACGGCGCCGACTCGGTGGGGGCCCTGGGGGCGCTCAACCGCGTCTTCATTAACATCGGCATGTTCAGCGAGGAGTGGCTGCTGCACTTCATCCCGATGGTCGGCGGCCCCGACGTGACGCCGATCAAGATCGCCGACGCGCGGCGCAACTCCTCCTATTGGCGCGCCAACGAGCTGCAGACGCCGGACACCGCGCTCTTCTTCCTCGCCACCGCCAAGCCCGACTACTTGAAGAACGCTCCGGGAGGGAGCGCCTACTTGGGCGGCGGCGGCGCGCTGACCCGCGGCAAAGAGGTCTTCGCCGAGCGCTGCGCCCGCTGCCATTCGAGCAAGCTGCCGCCCAAGGCGGCCACCAACTTCTTCCCCGACAACGGGTGCGTCGGCCCCAACTACCTCGACTGCTGGAACGACTACTGGCGCTGGACGAAGACGCCGGAGTTCAGGAGCGCGATGCGCGAGATCGTCCTCGCCGAGGACTTCCTGGAGGACAACTTCCTCTCGACCGAGCTGCGCGTGCCGGTGACGCTGCTGCAGACCAACGCCTGCAGCCCGCTCGCCACCAACGCCATCGAGGACAACATCTGGGACAACTTCTCCTCGGCGTCCTACAAGAGCCTGCCCTCGGTGGGGAAGGTCATGGTCCACCGGCCGTACAGCGGCGAGCCCTACCTCTACACGATGCCCGCCGGCGGCCGCGGCTACACCCGGCCGGCGTCGCTGATCAGCCTCTGGTCGACCTCGCCGTATCTCCTCAACAACACGGTCGGCCAGTTCTACTGGAGCGGCTCGGTCGCCGACCGCATGGCGGGCTTCGAGGACGGCATCCGCAAGATGCTCTGGCCGTCGCGGCGGGAGGGGGACCGCAGCTATAAGACGGTCTCCGGCCACTCGCACCCGGGCGTCATCGACGTCACCACCGAGCGCAGCTACCTGCGGGCGAGCGCCGGCTTCCTACCCGGCTTCCTGGCGCCGCTCACCGGCCTCCTCGACCGCCTGATCCCCAACGTCTTCGGCGGCGGCGGCATCGAGCTCGGGCCGATCCCCAAGGGGACCCCCGTCAACCTGCTGACCAACATCGACCTGCAGAAGAAGCCGCAGGTGCTGGCCCTGCTGCTGCGCATCAAGCGCGACCTCAAGGCGCTGCCGCGCGATGCCAGCGACGAGGAGGCGCGCAAGGTCTTCCGCAACCTGGTGCCCAAGCTCCTCGAGGTCAACAAGTGCCCCGATTTCGTGGTCAACCGCGGCCACTACTTCGGTACCAGCTTCCTCCCCGCGAGCGAGCGGGAGCCGGGGTTGAGCGACGCCGACAAGGAGGCCCTGATCCAGTTCCTCAAGACGTTCTGAGCGGCCGAGAGACGACGCGCATGAGCCCGCCTTCCGACTGCAGCGCCGAGTACGAGTACGTCGTCGTCGGCTCGGGCGCCGGCGGCGGCACCGTCGCCGCCCGCCTGGCCGAGGAGGGGCGCCGCGTCCTGCTGCTCGAAGCCGGCGGCGACCCGCTCGAGCTCCAGGGCGGCGACCCGGCGCAGCCGGACGGCGACCGCCTGCCGGACGACTACCAGGTGCCGGTTTTCCACCCTTTCGCCTCGGAGAACGACGCGCTGCGCTGGGACTTCTTCGTCCGCCACTACGCCGACGACGCGGTCCAGCGCCTGGACCCCAAGTACCGCGAGGAGCTCGACGGCCGGCGGGTGGACGGCGTCCTCTACCCGCGCTCGGGCTGCCTGGGCGGCTGCACCGCCCACAACGCCATGATCACCGTCTACCCGCACAACGCCGACTGGGACGAGCTCGCCGCGCTCACCGGCGACAGCTCCTGGGCCTCGGGCAACATGCGGAAGTACTTCCAGCGCCTCGAGGACTGCCACCACCGGCCGGCCTGGCGCGCCATCGCCAAGCTCGGCATCAACCCCACCCGCCACGGCTTCGGCGGCTGGCTGCACACCGAGAAGGCGATCCCGGAGGCGGCGTTCGACGACAAGAAGCTGGTCACCACCCTCATCGACTCCGCCGCCGCCGAGGTCGAGGAGCTGGGCGGCTCGCTCATCGAGCGGATCAAGTGGTTCGTGCAGGGGAAGGGCGATCCCAACGACTGGCGGCTGGTGCAGGGCAACTCGACCGGCCTCCGCTACCCGCCGCTCGCCACCCACCGCCACGCCCGCTACGGCGCCCGCGAGCGGGTGCGCGAGGTGGAGAAGAGCAGCCGCGGCCGGCTGACCGTCGAGCTCGACGCCCTCGCCACGCGCGTGCTCTTCGACGACGGCAACCGCGCCACCGGCGTCGAGTACCTCAAGGGTGCGCGGCTCTACCGCGCCGCCAGGAACCCGAGCGCCGATCCCGGCGAGCTGCGGCGCGCGAGGGCGACGCGCGAGGTGATCCTGGCCGGCGGCGCCTACAACACGCCGCAGCTCCTGATGCTCTCGGGGATCGGCCCGGCGGCGGAGCTGGCCAAGCACGGCATCCCGCTGCGCGTCGACCTGCCGGGGGTGGGCAGCAACCTCCAGGACCGCTACGAGGTCGGCGTCGTCAACCGCATGAACTTCGACGCCTGGTGGGTGTTGGAGGGCGCCAAGTTCGCCGCCGGGGACCCGCAGCACGAGCAGTGGAAGACGCAGCGCAAGGGGGTCTACACCACCAACGGCGCGGTGCTGGCGGTGGTCAAGCGCTCCTTCCCCGAGCGCCCGCTGCCCGACCTCTTCTGCTTCGCGCTGCTCGGTCTCTTCCGCGGCTACTTCCCGGGCTACTCGGCGCTCTTCGCCCAGCACCTCAACTACCTCACCTGGGCGATCCTCAAGGCGCACACCAAGAACAACGCCGGCACCGTGCGCCTGCGCTCCGCCGACCCGCGCGACATGCCGGCGGTCTGCTTCCACTACTTCGAGGAGGGGAGCGACGAGGGCGGCGAGGACCTGCAGTCGATCGTCGAAGGGGTCAAGTTCGTGCGCAAGCTGACGGCGCCGCTCAAGCGCCGCGGCCTGATCGCCGAGGAGGAGCTGCCCGGCGAGGCCGTCCAGAGCGATCCTGAGCTGTGCAAGTTCGTGCGCGAGAACGCCTGGGGGCACCACGCCTCCTGCTCCTGCCCTGTCGGCGACCGCGACAAGGGCGGCGTCGTCAACAGCAACTTCGAGGTCCACGGCACCCGCGGCCTGCGCATCGTCGACGCCTCGGTCTTCCCCAAGATCCCCGGCTTCTTCATCGTCTCTTCGGTCTACACGATCGGCGAGAAGGCCGCCGACGTGATCCTCAAGAGCACCCGCTAGCGGAGGCACCGCCATGACCACCTTACGCACCTCGCGCGCACCGGCCGCTCTGGCGGCGCTCGCCCTGCTCCTCGGCGCCGGGCCCGCGGCGGCCGCGGACCACAACGACCCCAACGCGGTCAACTCGATCTTCGCGGACGTGCCGCTGAGCGCCGCCGACCTCTACGACTTCTTCGGCTTCCCGAGCGGCGACAAGCGCGGCGGCGAGAAGGTGGTCGTCGCCCTCACCTTCGCGCCGGTGCCGAAGACCGGGGTCTTCGACGGCGACATGCTCTACCGGCTGCTGCTCGACCCGGACCCGCGGGTCGCCTCGCTGCGCGATGACCACAGCTTGACCGCGCTGCACATGTACGCCCGCGCCGTCAAGCGCCGTTTCGCCGCGCTCGATCCGGCGGAGGTGCGCGTCAAGGTCCGCCGCCCGGACCGGCGGGCGGAGGTCGACTTCCGCGGCTTCCCCGGCGGCGACTTCTCGAAGCTCCTGGCGACCAACAAGGTCGAGACGGTGCGCTCGCCCGGCGGGCACACGATCCAGGTCTACATCGGCGGCCGCGACGACGCCTTCTTCAACGACCTGCCGGGGTTCTTCCGCTCGATCAACTACGCGCCGCAGTTCTACAAGGTGCCGCGGGCCCGCACCGACCGCCGCGAGCTGGAGATCCCGAAGACCCTGATCGAGCTCGAAGGCAACGCGCTCTTCAACTTCGACCCCAAGAACCCGAAGCTCGGCGAGGGGGTCAAGAAGCCGCTGCCGGGGGGCGAGCCGACCTGGCAGGGCGACCGCTTCGCCAAGGACCGCAACGGCAACTACCGCTTCGTCTACAGCGGCCGCGACGCGCAGGCCGGGCTCAACATCAACGCCATCATCCTGGAGCTGCCGCTGGCGTTCGTGACCCGGGCGCCCAAGACCGACCGCGTCGTCAGCGCCTGGGGCGAGAGCTGGGTGCTCAAGGCGGCGCGCAAGATCGAGGCGATCCCCGACGACGGCGGCTCCTCCGCGCACGGGCGGCTCGAGTCGCGCGACGACCCCGAGCTGCAGAAGTACAAGCTCGTCGACACCGACGGTGTGCCGTTCGCCGACGCCGCCCTGAACGAGCGCGCGGACAGCCGGCAGCTCGGCGCCAACAACCAGCTCCTGGCGCGCGACTTCGTCACCCGCTTCGCCCACCTCGGCTGGGGGTTCGGCCCCTCGGTCTCCGCCCTCGGCCTCGGCACCTGCTTCGACCACGACGACTCGCCGGTCTCCCGGGTCGAGACCTATCGCTGGGCCATCCCCGCCTTCCGCCGGGTCAAGAAGTGCCTGTTCCAGGAGCTCAACATGCCGGACGCCTCCTGGAACCCGAAGCGCCTCCCGATCCGCCCGAAGAAAGCGGTCGAGATCTTCATCCCCAACGTTTGCGCCATCGACATGGACACGACCGGCAGCTGGCCCTTCGGGCGGCGGCCGGAGGACCAGGTGGCGACGCGCTTCCTCTCGGTCTTCCTCGACATGAAGGGGGGCTGCGGCGGCAAGCCCTGCACCCTGGAGAGCCTCGGTAGCCAGGCGCTCTGGAACAGCGTGAAGATCGAGCCCAAGACGCCGCCCAACCCGCTGCGCAACGACAAGCCGTTCCTCGCCCGCTTCCCCTACCTGGCGGACCCGTGGTAGCCGGCTGGGCGGTCGCCGCGCTCGCCGCCGTCCTGGCGGCGGTCCCGCCCGACGGCGCGGCGGAGCCAGCCGCCACCGACTACGACCGCGAGCGCGCCGTGCTGGCGCAACGGCTCGGCGAGCTGGAAGCGGCGGCGAGCGACCCGGCGGCCGACGCTACCGCGGCCGCGCGGCTCGCCGTGCAGCGCTTCCGCTACGCCACGCTGAGCGGCGACCTCGCCGAGCTGCGGGCCGCGGAAGAGGCGATCGAGCGCGCCCTCGCCGCCCTCGGCCCGGTGCCCGACCTCGTGCTGCTCCGCGCGCAGCTCCACACCGCGCTGCACCGGCTGCCCGCGGCGCGGCAGGACCTGGCGCGCTTGCCCGACCCGGCGGACCCGCGGGCCCGCGCCCTCGCCGCCGACCTCGACCTCCAGGAGGGGCGCTACCGGGCCGCCCGGCGCGGCTATACGGAGGTGCTGCGGCGGGAGCGGAGCTGGGACCACCTGGCGCGCCTGGCGTTCCTGGCCGCCAAGACCGGTGACGCGGCCGGCGCCGAGCGGCTGTACGCCGAGGCGCAGGAGCAGCTGACGACCAAGGAGATGCGCCCGTACGCCTGGCTCGAGCTGCAGCGCGGCGTGCTCGACCTCGAGCGCGGCGACGCCGCCGCGGCGCTCGGCCGCTTCGAGCGTGCCGACCGCGCCTACTCGGGCTACTGGCTGATCGAGGAGCACCTCGCCGAGGCGCTCCACCTCCTCGGCCGCACCGACGAGGCGGCGGCGCGCTACCGGCGCGTCGTCGCGCGGGCGCCGCGTCCCGAGCTGCTGAGCGCGCTGGCCGGCGTCCTCGCGCCGTCCGACCCCGGCGCGGCCGCCGCCCTGGACGCGGAAGCGGCGCGCCGCTTCGACGCTCAGTACGCCCTCTACCCGGAGGCCGCCGTCGGGCACCTCGTCGAGCACCGCCTGCGTCGCGGCGAGGCGGACGCGCGGCTCCTGGCGCTGGCCGAGGCGAACCACCGCCTCCGTCCCGGCGCCGAGGCGAAGCTCCTCCTCGCCCGCGTCCACCTGGCGCTCGGCCAGCGGGCGCCGGCACGGAGCCTGATCGACGCCATCCTCTCCACTCCCTGGCAGACCCCCGAGCTCGACCGCCTGGCGCGGGAGACCCGCGCGCCGCAGGCGCGCGGCCGCTGACGACCGGGAGGCCTCCTCATGGCCAAATGGCTGCAATCGCGCAAATGGGCCGCCGTGCTGATGATGATCGCCACCCTGGCGACGCTGCTCGCCGCCTGGGCGATCATCCAGAGCGGCGAAGAGGCGAAGGCGGCGGCGGGGGCGGACTGCGCGCGGCTCCAGCTCGGGAGCCTGGTCACGCGGGTGGAGCTGGCGCGCAGCCGCGACGAGCTCGACGCGAGCCTCGAGCACCCGGCCTGCGCGCCGGAGGTGGCGGCGGTGATGGCGCGCCGCGACTGGGCGCTGCTGCCGGCCTACTTCATCCTCGTCATCGGGATGATCCTGCTGCTCGCCAACCTGCGCCTCCTGGGTCCACCGGTGCGGACCGGGCGGCGGGAGGGGCAGGGTAGGTGGTGGCTCTGGGTCGGGACCGGCACGGCGCTCGCCTTGGCGGCGGTGGCCGCCGACGCGGTGGCGAACCAGCTGCTCTCGGAATTGCTGGTCAACTTCCGCTTTCCCGCCCTCGACCTCGATTCGGAGATCGCGGCCCTCAACACCGCGACGCGGGTCAAGTGGGGGGCGCTCGCCGCCGCCGCCTTCGCCGCCGCTCTCCTTTGGGCGTGGCGCCCGCGCTGGCCGGTCAACGTGCCGCCGCCGCCGCCCGAGACCAAGAAGCTGCCGCGAGCGGTGCGCTGGGGCTGGCGCCTGAGCTGGGCGGTCGCGGTGCTCGGCGCAGCGGCGGCAGGCGTCCTGCTCTGCGGCCTGCTCCAGACGGAGCCCGGCCGCGCGGCCACCGCCCTGCGCTTGGGTTGGGTCCTCCTCATCCTCTTCTGGATCTGCGCCTTCCTGCGCGCGGTCGGCGTCGCGGCCGAGCCCCTGGCCCGGCTGCCCGTCGAGGCGATCGAGCCGGAGAAACCCGTCGCGGCCGGCGAGGCGCCGGAGAGCGCCGCCCCGCCGCCTGGCAGCGGCTACGAGCGCGCCTACCCGCGCCCGCTCTGGCAGCGAGAGTGGGCCTTGACCCGCGGGCGCCGCCGGGAGGTGGGGCTCGACCCCGACGGCGGGCGCGTCGGCGTCGGCCTCTCGGGCGGCGGCATCCGCGCCGCCACCATCGACCTCGGCCTCTTCCAGGGCATCGCGGAGCTCGACGCGGAGGCCGGAGACGCGAGGAAGGGCCGGCGGGTCCTCGAGCGCATCGATTTCCTCTCCACGGTCTCCGGCGGCGGCTACTTCGGCAGCTTCCTCGGCCGGCTCTGGACCCGGCGCTTCATCAACGGCCCCGGCGACATCGTCAACGTCCTGCGCAACGCCAACGCCGACGGCCGCAACGTGCTGCGCTACCTGCGCGAGAACGGCCGCTACCTCTCGCCCAACGGCGCCGGCGACCTGCTGCAAGGGGGCGCGGCGGTGCTGCGCAACTGGGTGGCGGTGCAGATCGTGCTGCTCACCTTCCTGCTCACCGTCTTCGCCGGCCTGCAGGCGGCGCGGCCGGGCATGAACCGGGTGGCCGCCGCCCTGCCCGAGGGTCTCGGGCAGGCCTTCGCCCTGCACGGCGGGTTCTGGTGGAGCCCCTGGCTGCTGCTGCCGCTGCTCGCCTTCGCCCTCTTCGTCTTCCCGCTCGGCTGGGCCTACTGGATGGTCGAGCCGGTCGGGCCGGCCTTCGCCGGCAGCGAGGAGGGTCGCCCGCGGCGGCGGGTGCCGCGCCCGCGCACCTGGGACCGCTCGGCGATCGCGCCGGTCGCCGGGCTCATCCTGGTGCTCGTCGCGGCGCTGGTCGTGGCGGGAGGACCGTGGCGGCCGGCGCTGCGCGCCGTCGCCCAGATGGTGGCGCTGACCGCCGCCCTCTCCCTGTTCTGGTGGCGCTACGCGGTGCACAAGGCATGGCGGCGGTCGGGTCAGGCGGAACGGGAGGAGGAGCGAGAGGGGTTCGGCGACAGCGGACTGAGCGGCATCATGCCGACCCCGGAGGAGCGCCGGCTCGACCGCGCGATCCACGCCCATCTCGCCGAGCGGCAGTGGCTGACCACCCGCTTGACCGGCGCCCTGCTGGTCACCGGCGTCCTGCTGACGCTGGGGCTCGTCGACTCGGCGGGGCAATCGCTCTACGTCGCCCTGCTCGGGCCCGACCCCTGGAGCGGCTGGCTGGCCGGCTTCTATTCGGTGCTGCTGATGCTCGTGGGCTACGCGCGGAAGCTCGCCGTGGTCTTCACTCCCAAGGGCGGCGACAAGCGCCCGAGCCTGCCGGTCAACCTGATCGCCGGCTTCATCGCCTTCGTCCTGGTGGCCGTCATCCTCGTCTCGCTCAATGCCGTCTCCCACGCCGTGGCCTGGCGGTTGAGCGCGCCGCGCGGCAGCGCCGAGTGGCAGCAGGCGCAGGAGACCTGCCTGCGGGTCCACCTGGAGGAGGACTGCGAGCCGGTGGACCTGGTGAGCGCCAGCGGCGCGATCGGGAGGTTCCCGCTGCGGCAGGGCCGGGACTGGCAGCTCTCGCTGCTCGGCCTGGTGACCGGGCTCGTGCTCTCGATCTTCTTCGGCCAGACCTTCCCCTTCGTCAACCGCTCCTCGCACCAGTCGCTCTACAGCTCGCGGCTCACCCGCGCCTACCTCGGCGCCTCCAACAAGCGGCGCTGGACGGAGAGCGTCACCCGGGTCATCCGCGGCGACGACTGCGACCTGGCGCGCTACTGGCCGCCGCCGCCGACCAAGGCGGCGCCGATCCACTTCATCAACGTCACCATCAACGAGACGGTCGGCGGGCGCTCGCAGGTCGAGCAGAAGGACCGCAAGGGGAGCATCCTGGCCCTCGGCCCCTTCGGCATGAGCTGCGGCGTCGACCACCACGCGATCATCCCGCTCGGCCGCCTCGACCCGGTGGGGCGGGAGGTGACCGTCTTCCCGCAGAAGGAGGACGAGTTCCGCGTCTTCGAGTACCCGTACGGCGAAGCCGGCCACCGCGTGTTCACCGGCGAGACCCTGCCGCTCGGGGACTGGATCGGGCTCTCGGGCGCCGCCTTCTCGACCGGCCTCGGCGCGCGGACCAGCCTCGGCCTGAGCCTCCTCGCCGGCTTCGGCAACGTGCGGCTCGGGCGCTGGTGGGACTCGGGCGTCGCCGTCGACGCACGCAGATCCGCCGTGCGGCCGAGCTTCCTGGTCGGGCTCGAGCAGTTCGCCGCCCGCTTCTTCCCGGTGCAGGTCTTCCTGCTCGACGAGTTCCTCGCCCGCTTCCCGGGCACCGCCCGCCGCCACTGGTACCTCTCCGACGGTGGCCACTTCGAGAACATGGCCGGCTACGAGCTGATCCGCCGGCGGCTGCCGATGATCGTCATCGTCGACGGCGAGCAGGACGGCAGCTACACCTTCGGCGGCCTCTCGAACCTGGTGCGCAAGGCGCGCATCGACTTCGGCGCCGAGGTCAAGTTCCTGAACGACGAAGACCTCAAGTCGGAGATCGACCCCAAGATGCGCGGGACGGTCGGCACGCTGGAGGACCTGCGGCTCGATCCCGACACCGGCTTCTCGAAGGCCCACGCGGCGCTCGGCCGCATCACCTACACCGACGGCGCCGCCCCACCCAGCCGGCTGCTCTACATCAAGGCCTCCCTCACCGGCGACGAGGCGGCTGACGTCCTGGAGTACCACCGCGCCCACCCCAACTTCCCGCACGAGCCGACCGGCGACCAGTTCTTCGACGAGGCGCAGTGGGAGAGCTACCGCAAGCTCGGGGAGCACATCGCCCGCCGGCTCTTCCGCCGCCCCGGCGCCGGCGCCGGCAAGGCCGCGAAGAGCTGGTGGCCGGACGAGCTGGTGTAGGGACGGGAGGTGACGGCGAAGCCGCCTCCTCGGCCCGCTGAACGCCGGGGGGGCCGGCGAAGCGGGCGCCTCGACGCGCGGCCCGCTGGGCCGGCCGGCGGATGAGCGGTCTTTTCAGCCGGATGGGGCAGGTACGCGGACGAATGGGCTGGGTACGGCGCCGACCTGTCCCATTCGCGCGCGTACCTGCCCCATTCGTCGCGGTACGGAGCCCATTCGTCCACGTATCCAGCCCATTCGCCGCTGTACCTGTCCCATTCGCCGCCGTACCGAGCCCATTTGCCACCGTACCTGTCCCATTCGCCGCCGTACTTGCCCCATTCCGCCGGCGGCGCCCGCCTGGGAGGCTATCGCTCTGGATGCGGCTCTTCGCCTTATTCCCGCCCCCGAAGACGCCCGGTTCTCGCCCTGGTCGGGGGTCTGCCGGCTCGAAAAAAAGCCGACTTGACCCCCCGGAGGGGAAGCATTCGAGCCCGTTTTGGGTTATAACCCGCGAATCGAAATCACCGGACGCGCCGCCCGCGTGGGCGAGCTGAGCTAACAACCAGGGTCACTTCAGCAGCTTTGCGGCTGCAGCTACGGAGAGCCGTGCGCAAGACACTTCGCCCACTCGTTCCCGGTTCCCTGTTCCTCGCGCTCGTCGCCACCTGCTTCGCCGCCGCCCCCGCGGCCCCCATGATCGCCACGCCGGTCCCCGTAGCCTTCGAGGTGGCCCCGGCCGCCGTCGAGGCGCCCGAGGCCGTCGTCGAGGACCTGCCCACGGCCCCCGCGCCGGCCCCGGTGGCGATCGCTGCCGAGGGGCTGGCGCCCGAGGTGCTGGCCGCCGCCCTCGACGCGGTGTCCGCCGCCCGCGCCCGCGGCGTCTCGGCCCGCACCGACCTGCTGACGGTGATCGACTACTCGCTCCCCTCGACCGAGCCGCGCCTCTGGGTGCTGGACATCGAGCGCGGCGAGGTGCTCTACCGCGAGCTGGTGGCCCACGGCCGGGGGACCGGCGACAACTACGCCACCCGTTTCTCGAACGTCCCCGAGAGCCGGCAGACCAGCCTCGGCCTCTTCCTGACCGCCGGCACCTACACGGGCGGCAACGGCTACTCGCTGAAGCTGCGCGGCCTCGACCAGGGTCTCAACGACCGCGCCGAGGAGCGCTACATCGTCATGCACGGCGCCTGGTACGTGAGCCCGCAGCAGGCCCGCGCCCAGGGGCGCATCGGCCGGAGCTGGGGCTGCCCGGCGGTCCCCGAGACGGTCGCCAAGCCGATCATCGACACGATCAAGGGCGGCAGCTTCATCTACTCCTACCACCCGCAGCTCGCCGAGGCCGGCGCCGCCACCCCGGCTGCCGTCCGCGCCGCCCGCTGAGGGCCTACCAGCCGGGCGAGATGACGAACCCGGTGACGTGCTCCTCGCTCGGCCGCTGGAACGGCACCGCGTAGTAGAACTCCAGGACCGCGAACCCCCCCAACAGGATCCGAGCGGTGATCCCGGCGCTGAACACCGGGATCCGCTCGAGCGAGCTCTCGACGAACGCCAGCTCCGGCGACTCGTCCGCCGTCCACGCCGTCCCGGCGTCGACGAAGGCCGCCAGCTCGGTCGGCAGCCAGGGCAGCTCCACCAGCCCGAAGTCGCGCGTCCCGAAGAGCGGCACCCGCAGCTCGACGTTAGCCACCGCCAGACGGCTGCCGATCAGCCGTTCGAACTCCGGGCAGGCTTGCGGGTCGCCGGGCACCGAGCTGCACTCGTCGGCGTCGATCGAGCCCAGCCGGTAGCCGCGCACCAGGGTGTCGTGGCCGATGTAGAGCGGCGACAGCCGCTCGCTCTCGGCGTCCTGGCCGTAGCGGCCGTAGTGGAGGGCGCGGAACGCGAGGGTCACCGGCCGGCGGAAGAAGTAGCGGCGGTAGTCGGCGAGGAGGGACTGGAACTGCAGGGTGCCGAAGGTCGGCTCGATCTCCAGCCGGTAGCGCTCGCCGCGCACCGGCGAGGTGAAGCCGAAGTAGGAGCTGTCGCCGACCAGCGCGAAGGTGCCCTGCATCAGGTCGAGCGGCTCCTCGGAAGGGAGGCTCCGCTCGCCGCGGTCGACGATGGTGTCGCCGACCACCGTCGCCGAGAACACCTCGAGGTCGAAGTCCATCCGCGTGTAACCGACCGCCGCCTCGAAGCGGCGGCGGACCGAGAACGGGTAGTGGGTGACGAGCGAGGCGCGGTCGAGGGTCACGGTCTCGCGGAACTGCTGGATCTCCCGCCCCTGCACCTGCTGGCCGTCGACGGTGACCACGACAGGCCGCACCGTGGTGAACGCCGAGACGTAGGGCACGTGCCCCCCCGCCACCCCCCAGTTCCAGCGCTGCTCGCGGTTGAGGTAGTAGGCCTGGGCGCCGACCTGGTCGAGCGCGCCGCCGGTGCCGTAGAGCGTCACGCCGACGGTGTGTTGGCCGAGCATGTCGCCGAAGAGGGCGGTGATGTCGCCGCCGACGACGTTGCCGAAGCTGCTCACCGCCACCCCCGCCACCGGCGCCAGGTAGTCGAGCTTCAAGTTCGGGTCGTAATCGGCGAGCTCGGAGCGACGCTCCGCCTCGCGCGGGGCGACAGCCCGGTCGTCGAGGTAGGCCTGGACGGTCGAGCGCGCCTCGGCCTGGACCGGCGGCAGGAGGGCGGCGACCGGGGCCTCGCCCGCGCCGGCGCCCGCCGGCTCGCCGCGTGCCTGCTGCGGCTCGAGGACGTGGATGGCGTAGGAGGTGTCGTCGAAGACCGAGAAGAGGACGCGGCCGCTCTGCTGCGCCACCGAGAGCGCCGGCGACAGCGTGGTGATGCCGGAGACGCCGGTGGCGACCCGCGTCACCTGCGACAGGCCGCCGTCGAGCTCCAGCCGGTAGAGGTCGTTCACCCCTTCGCGGTCGGAGAGGAAGAAGAGCTCCCGCCCGCTCGGCGCGAACGCGGGGTTGACCTCGTGCGCCCGGCCCCAGCCGGCCTCCTGGAGCGCCGCCGCCGGCCGCGCCTGGCCGCTGGCGACGTCGAGCAGCCAGATCCCGAGCGGCGCGTAGTGCAGCGTCGAGAAGTCGGTCTCCGGGCCGCGGTCCGAGGTGAAGGCGAGGGTCTTGCCGTCCGGCGACCAGGCCGGCTGCAGGTCGGCGTGGCGGTCGTCGGTGAGCTGGCGCAGGCGCTCGGTCTCGAGGTCCAGGAGGTAGAGGTCGGTCATCGCCCCGACGGCGCCGGAGAAGGCGAGGGTCTTGCCGTCCGGCGACCAGGCGGGGTTCCAGATCGCGCCCAGGCCCGCCGGCCGGATACGCCGCTCGATGCGGCGCGAGGCGACGTCGAGGACGGCGATCTGATTGCTCCCCTGGCCGAAGACGACGAAGGCGAACTTGCGGCCGTCCGGCGACCAGGTGCCGGCCGAGTCGAGGAAGCGGAGGGCGTCGAAGTGCGGATCGGCGTCGGCCGAGAGGAGCTTCGACTTGAGCTCGCCGGTGCGCGCGTCGGCCAGGTAGAGGTCGAAGGTGAAGAGCCGCCGCGTCGAGAGGAAGATGATCTGGCTGCCGTCCGGCGACACCGCCGGGGAGACGTAGACGTCGCGGATGCGGTCCCCTTGCGGCAGCAGGCGCTGGCCGACGCCGCGCGGCGCGGTGCGGCGGGTGACGATCGGCGAGTAATCGCGGCGGATGGCGTCGATCCAGGCCTCGGAGAACTCCTTCGCCGGGACCCCCAGCACCTCCTCGAGCGCCCCCTCGACGCCGAGCGCCGCGCCGGCGGTGAAGAGGTTGCCCACCACCCGGTCCCCCCAGCGGCCGCCGACGTAGGCCCAGAAGGCGTGCCCCCAGCGGTAGGGGAAGAAGCGCGATTCGCGCGACATGCGGCGGAGGTCGGGGAGGTCCTCGCGCACCAGGGCGTCGCGCAGCCACATCGCGCTGTGCGACGCCTCCCGTCCGATCGACAGGTACTCCGCCAGCCCCTCGATGAACCAGAGCGGCAGCTGGGCGCCGGCGGTCTGCGCCCGCCCCTGCTCGCGCCCGCCGAGCAGGATCTCGAACTGGAAGACATGCACCAGCTCGTGGCCGAGGACGTGGTCGGTGTCGGCGTAGGAGCCGGTGAGCGGCATCACCACCCGCGAGCGCAGCGGCTCGGTCAAGCCGCCGGTGCCCTGGCCGATCAGGCTGCCCACGACGGTCGTCTGCTGGAAATCGCTGTGGTTGGCGTAGAGGATGAGCGGCCGCTTCCCGCTGAGCTCGAAGCCGAAGACGGAGGTGAGGCGGTCGTACCAGCGCTCGGCCATGCGCGCCGCGTCCTGTGCCTCCTCCTCGGCCGGCGGGTAGAAGTGGACGTCGAAGTGCTCGGTCGAGAGCACCTGCCAGTCGAACTTCTCCCACTGCACCTTGTTGCGGCCGAAGTACTGGGCGGAGGCGGGCGCCGGGAGGAGAAGGAGGGCGAAGAGGGCGGCGGCAGGGAGCGCCGCGCCGGAGAGGACGAGACACGAGCGTCGCAAAAACATGAAGGGGGACCTCCTGGGCGGGAGGGCCATTCAAGAGCGGTGCCCGCCGGCCGGACGCAGGAGCGCGTGCTAGCATCCGCGGCCGTTTCGAGGGAGGTCTCATAGATGCGATGGACTGGCGGGCTAGCCGCGCTCCTGACGCTCAGCTTCGCCGCCGGCTGCGCGACCACCCCCGCCCCCGCGCCCCGCCCCGCCGCCGAGACGGCGCCGGAGCCCGGCGAGATCACCCGCTCCGGCGATCCCTACCCCTCGACCTACCGGCCGCTCCCTTCGCGGCCGACCTTGATCCGTAACGCCACCGTCCTCACCGCGGCGGGGCCGGCGATCGCAGGCGGGTCGGTGCTGCTCCGCGACGGCAAGGTCGCGGCGGTCGGGCGCGATGTCGCGGCGCCGGCCGACGCGATCGTCGTCGACGCCGCCGGCCGCTGGGTGACGCCGGGAGTCATCGACGTCCACTCCCACCTCGGGGTCTACGCCTCGCCCGGGGTGGACGCGCACGGCGACGGCAACGAGGCGACCGACCCGGTGACCGCCGAGGTCTGGGCCGAGCACTCGGTCTGGCCGCAGGACCCGCAGTTCCCACTGGCGCTGGCCGGCGGCGTCACCTCGATGCTCGTCCTCCCCGGCTCGGCCAACCTGATCGGCGGCCGCAGCGTGACGCTCAAGAACGTACCGGCGCGCACCGTTCAGGCGATGAAGTTCCCCGGCGCCCCCTACGGCCTCAAGATGGCCTGCGGCGAGAACCCCAAGCGGGTCTACGGCGGCCGCAACCGCGCCCCTTCGACGCGGATGGGCAACGTCGCCGGCTACCGCGCCGCCTTCCTCGCGGCGCAGTACTACCGCCGGGAGTGGGAGGAGTACGCGGAGAGCGGGCAGGAAGGCGACGAAGACGAGGAGTGGGACGATGAGGACGACCGGCCGGAGATCGACCTCGGGCTGGAGACCCTGGCCGGCGTCCTCGCCGGCGACATCCTGGTCCACAACCACTGCTACCGCGCCGACGAGATGGCGATCATGCTCGACCTGGCGCGCGAGTTCGGCTTCAAGATCGCCGCCTTCCACCACGCGGTAGAGGCCTACAAGATCGCCGACCTGCTGGCGGCCGCCGGCACCTGCGGCGCGATGTGGGCGGACTGGTGGGGGTTCAAGATGGAGGCGCTCGACGGCATCCGCGAGAACATCGCCCTGGTCGATGCCGCCGGCGGCGGCTGCGCCATCGTCCACTCCGACTCGGCCGAGGGGATTCAGCGCCTCAACCAGGAGGCGGCGAAGGTGATCGGCGCCGCCAACCGCGCCGGCATCCCGGTGAGCCGCGAGCAGGCGATCCGCTGGATCACCCTCAACCCGGCCAAGGCGATGGGGATCGCCGATCTGACCGGCTCGCTCGAGCCGAGGAAGATGGCGGACGTCGTCCTCTGGAGCGGCGACCCCTTCAGCGTCTACACCAAGGCCGACCAGGTCTACATCGACGGCGCGCTGGTCTACGAACGGGGGAACCCGGCGCTGACGCCGCGCACCGATTTCAGCGTCGGGCAGGAGGGCGGGCGGTGAGCGCGCGCGGCGCGCTCGCGGCAGTGGTGGTGCTGGCGCTGGCCGCGGGCCCGGGCGCGCTGGCGGAGACGCTCGCCATCGTCGGCGGGACGGTGCACACGGTTGGGCCGCAAGGGACGATCGAAGGGGGGACGGTGGTCGTCCGCGACGGCAAGATCGCCGCCGTCGGACGCGACGTCGCGGTGCCGGCCGGCGCGCGGACGATCGACGCCCGCGGCAAGGTGGTGACGCCCGGCCTCTTCGATTCGCTAACCCGCCTGGGCGTCGTCGAGGTCGATCAGGTCGAGACGACGCGCGACTTCGCGGTCGAGGACGACGAGATCACCGCCGCCCTGACGGTGGCCGAGGCGATCAACCCGCGCTCGATGCTCATTCCGGTCAACCGGGTCGAAGGATTGACGCGCGCGATGGTGGCCCCGAGCCCCGGCGCCAGCCTGATCGCCGGGCAGGGGGCGATCATCCACCTCGGCGGGGGAACCGACCTCGTGGTGCGCGCCCAGGCGGCGATGTTCGCCGCCCTCGGCGAGGAGGGGATGAGCCACGCCGGCGGGGCGCGCGGCGCCGCCCTCCTCCGCCTGCGCGAGGCGCTCCAGGACGCCGCCGACTACGCCGCCAACCGTCCCGCCTTCGAGCGCGGCGCGCGGCGGCCCTACGCCCTCTCGCGGCTGGACCTGGAGGCGCTGGTGCCGGTGGTGCGCGGCGAGCTGCCGCTGGTCCTGTCCGTGGACCGCGCGAGCGACATCCGCGCCGCGCTGGCGCTCGGGCGGGAGCACTCCCTGCGCTTGATCCTGGCCGGCGTGACGGAAGGGTGGACGGTGGCGGAGGAGATCGCCGCGGCGAAGGTGCCGGTGCTGGTCAACCCGATGGTCAACCTCCCGGCGCGCTTCGAAGCGCTGGCCGCGACGCTGGAGAACGCGGCGCGCCTGGCCAAGGCCGGAGTGACCGTCGCCTTCGCGACCGGCGACGCCCACAACGCCCGCAACATCAAGCAGGGGGCGGGCAACGCGGTGTCGTACGGCATGACGTGGGAGGACGCCCTGCGCGCGATGACCCTGACTCCCGCGCGCATCTGGGGCCTCGCCGACCGCCTCGGCAGTCTGGAGGTCGGCAAGGAGGCCGACGTCGTCGTCTGGGACGGCGACCCGCTGGAGCTCGCCACCTTCCCGACGCAAGTCGTCATCCGCGGCGTCGAGGTCCCCATGGACAGCCGCCAGACGCGCCTCCGCGACCGCTACCGCACCCTCCCCGGCGAGCTGCCGCCGGCGTACCGGCAGCCGTAGGCGGCCACGACGCCCGCCGCCGCGCCGCGGCGATATCTTTACCGGGCCGTGGTCGACCTCGTGGTCTGCTTCGCGACGCCTCTGGAGGGCGAGGGGCTGCCGCGCGCGGTCGGCGGGCGGTCGCTGGCGCTGCTGCGGACCGGCGTCGGCCCGGTGAACGCGGCGTACGCGCTGGCGCGGTTCCTCGCCGAGCACCCGGCGCGGGCGGTCGTCGCCTGCGGCGTCGGCGGGGCGTATCCGGGGTCGGGGCTCGCGCCGGGGGACGTGGTCTGCGCCGAGAGCGAGACCTACGGCGACCTCGGCGCCGAGTCGCCCACCGGCTTCCTCGACATGGAGGCGCTCGGCTTTCCGGTGATCGAGGGCGACCCGCCCCTCTTCAACCGCCTGCCGCTCGACCTCTTCCCCGCGCCGCGCCGCGCGCCGTTCGTCACCTGCGCCACCTGCACGGGCAGCGACCGCACGGCCGCGGCGCTCGCTGCGCGCACCGGCGGTGCCGTCGAGTCGATGGAGGGGGCGGCGGTCGTCCACGTGGCGCGGCTCGCGGGCGTGCCGGTGGGCGAGGTGCGCGGCATCTCGAACGCGGTCGGCGACCGGGACCGGGCGCGGTGGCGGCTCGACGAGGCGGCCGCGGCTGCGCGGGCGGCCCTCGTCGCCTGGATCGAGGCGGGCGGATGCTGAGCCTCGCCATCTCGCCCTGCCCCAACGACACCTTCGTCTTCCACGCGATGTCCGGCCGCTACCGGCTGGCGCTCGACGACGTCGAGGCGCTCAACCGCCGCGCCGAGCGCGGCGAGTTCGACGTCACGAAGATCTCGGTCGCGGCCTTCGGCCGCATCAGCGAGCGCTACGCGCTACTCCGCGCCGGCGGCGCGGCGGGCTTCGGGGTCGGCCCGCTTCTCGTGGCCGCGGCGCCGCGCGAGCCCGGCGGGCGGATCGCCATCCCCGGCGAGCGGACGACGGCCGCCCTCCTGCTGCGCCTCCTGGGCGACTTCGCGACCGTCCCCATGCGCTTCGACCGCATCGAGGACGCGGTCCTCGCGGGGGAGGTGGACTGCGGCGTCCTCATTCACGAGGGGCGCTTCACCTACGAGGGCAAGGGGCTAGTCCGGCTGGCCGACCTCGGCGAGGTGTGGGAGGAGCGCATGGGCTGCCCGCTGCCGCTGGGGGCGGTAGCGATCCGGCGCGAGCTGGGCCCCGAGGTCGCGCGGCAGATCGACGAGGAGATCCGCGCCAGCCTCCGCCGCGCCTGGGACTACCCCGAGGAGAGCGCCGACTTCGTCCGCCGCCACGCGCAGGAGATGTCGCCCGAGGTCGTGCGGCGGCACATCGACCTCTACGTCAACGACTACACCCTCGACCTCGACGAGGCCGCCGTCGAGCGGCTCGTCGTGCTCGCCGCGGAGCACGGCCTCCACCCACCGGCCGCGGCGCCGCTCTTCGCCTATCCTTAAAGGAAGCGGCCGGCGTCTCGCGCCGCGCCAAAACGGCGCGCCGCGACCCTCGGCGTAGCTACCGGGAGTCCCGCGGCGGTCGCCGCCGAGCCCGCGGTGGTCGCCGCCGACCCCGCGGTGGTCGCCGCCGGTCCCGCGGTGGTCGCCGCCAGCCCCGCGGTGATCGCCGCCGAGCCCCGCGGTGGTGCCGCCGCGCCCGCGGTCTTCGCCGGCGCTCGCGCGGTAGTCACCGCCGAGCCTACGGCGGTCGCCGCCGGTCCGCGGCGTCCGTCGCCACCTAAGTCCGGCCCTGCTAAGCTTTAGCTCGGCCCAAGCCGCACTCCGTACGTGGTGCTCAGGCGCCGCATTTGCGCCTCCATCTTTCTGCGACACGCTTAAGGACCAACGGAACGAGCGCGCAGGTCTGATGAACAACAGAGGAGGTAACTCATGGGGCGCCACGAACGGACGGAGCTAACGCCAGATAGCCAGCCTGAGGAGGGTAAGCGCTACCGCGTCTGGATCGAGGAGACGCACATGGATCAGACATTCGAGTCTGAGGCTACTGCGCGGCGGACAGCCTTTGGGTGGGAATTTGACGATGGCCGGATACTGATGAGACAGAGAGTGACTCATTTCCAGCCTCTTGAAGACGACTAATCGCCGGCATTTGATGGTTAGCTTTGGCAGCGATGACCGCAGCCTCTCTCTACTGTGCTGTCATTATCCTAAGCCCTGTCCTCCGTAACTGCGGCGCGGGCCGTGCTGGGTTCAGGTAGGCCCGGAGACGGATATGGAAACCGCGACTCGTTTGGAGTTCCCTTGGCCGCCGTTATCGCCAAACTAGCGCAGCAACCTCCAACCCTCTGGATTTCTATCGCAGCCCTGGGCCTTGCCATCCTCAGCCTTATTCAGAGCCGACGCGCTCTGCGCTTTTCACGCCGGCTCAACGCTGAGGAGAAGAGAACTGAAGCGCTCAAGACCCTTATCGAGGCGCGATTCAGCCCGAAGCCGAGCACCTGGAAGCGCAGCTCGACGCTGACTTTGACGCCACGATGTCCGCTCCCGCGGATGTGCTCTCCATGGAACGGCTTCGCCAGCGCGCACTTCTCGACCTGGCCTCGGTGCGGAAGGTACTGGACGCCATCCCCCTGCTCGATCGCATCGGTACTCCAAACAGTCGTCAGGGGCGATGAGGCTTTAACGAGTGTCGCTGAGGATCCCTTAAGAGCTCACACGAGACGGCGGCGCATGCGCACGCGTCCTGGCTGCAGCACGACCACTTGGCCGTCCAGCGATTCCTCTGCGAGAGACCGGAGCACCGCCCCTACCTCCTCGTGGACGCGCAGGTAGGGGACTGAGGTCGGGAAACGCACGAGGACGATACCCGCGTGCCCCTCACATAGGGCGGCGCGTCGGGCGAAGCGGAGATCCATCGCGACGAGCGTGCGCCGGTGCGTGATCGCGTAGGCGAGGATCTCGCCATCCTCCCTTCCCTGAAGGCCGACCTCGCGCACGTCCTCGGCGTGAACTTGCAGGCTGCGAAGAGTGGCGGCGAAGAGGCGGGAGAGGTTCTCGTCGATGAGGAAATGAGCCATTCGCCTAGCCGGTGAGAATGATCTCCTCGAGGGAAATCACGCTGGCAGCGTAGGCGAGCGCGGCGAGCACGTCCTCTCGCGTGATCCCGTAGGCGTCGGCCACTTCATCGATCGTCAAGCCGGCCGCGAGCTGGCCGATAACGATTTCGACGGGGACTCGGGTGCCCTTGATGACCGGCTTCCCGACGAGGATGTTCGGGTCGACGACGATGCGTGGTGCGATCTCGGCCATCTGCGGGCTCCTCTACCTGTAGAACAGAGGATACCGCCGCGGGTCGGCGTCGTGCATCATCGAGTAGACCCCGTCGAAGATCGACTCGCGGTTGGGCTTCGACCAGTAGTCGCCGTCGGAGCCGTAGGCGGGGCGGTGGGGCTGGGCGGCGAGGGTGCGCGGCGGGGCGTCGAGCCATTCGTAGCCGCTCTGCTCCTCGAGGACCTGCTGCAGCATGTAGCCGGTGGCGCCGCCGGGGACGTCTTCGTCGAGCGCCAGCAGCCGATTGGTCTTCTCGAGCGACTCGACGATGCGGTGCTCGCGGTCGAAGGGCAGCAGCGTCTGGACGTCGATGAGCTCGACCTCGATCCCGACCTGCGCCAGCTGCTCGGCGGCCTCCAGCGCGATGCGGCAGAGGGCGCCGTAGGTCACGATCGTCACGTCGGTCCCCTCGCGCAGCACCTCGGGCACGCCGAGCGGCACGGTGAAGTCGCCGACGTTGGCCGGCAGCTTCTCCTTGACGCGGTAGCCGTTGAGCACCTCGACGACGAGCCCCGAGTCGTCGGAGCGCAGGAGCGTGTTGTAGAAGCCGGCCGCCTGGGTCATGTTCCGCGGCACGCAGACGTAGAGGCCGCGCAGCAGGTGGATCGTGCCGCCCATCGGCGACCCCGCGTGCCAGATCCCCTCCAGGCGGTGGCCGCGGGTGCGGACGATGACCGGCGCCCGCTGCCGCCCTTTGGTGCGGTAGCGCAGGGTCGCCAGGTCGTCGGAGAGGATCTGCAGCGCGTAGAGCAGGTAGTCGAGGTACTGGATCTCGGCGATCGGGCGCAGGCCGCGCATCGCCAGGCCGATCGCCTGGCCGATGATCGTCGCCTCGCGGATGCCGGTGTCGGCGACGCGCAGCGCGCCGTACTTGGCCTGGAGGCCGGCGAAGCCCTGGTTGACGTCGCCGAGCTGCCCCAGGTCCTCGCCCATCGCCACGAGCTGCGGGAGGCGGGCAAGGGCGGCGTCGAAGCAGGCGTTGAGCACCTCGAAGCCGTTGAGGATCGGGGAGTCGTCGCGGTACTCGGCCGCCACCGCCGGCACCTTCAGCGCCGACTCCGCGGTCTGGCTGTAGAGGTCGGAGCTGTAGCGCTCGGCGTTCGCCGCCTCGTAGGCGCGCCGCCACTCGACGAGCCGCTGCCGCGCCGGCGTCTCCTTCTCCCGCGCCGCCAGCAGCGCCCGGTGAGCGGCGGCGGCAAGGTCGCGGCGCAGCGGCGCCGGCTGCCGCCGCAGCTCCTGGACGACCGCGGCGGCATCCGCGGCGCCGTCCTGCGCTAGACCCTCGACCCACCCGACGAGCGTCCGCCGCTCCTCCTCGATCGGCGCGCGGAAGTCGTCCCAGGCGCGCCGCTGCGCCTCGCGCACCGCCGCGCGGTCCTCCTCCTCCCAGCGCTCCAGCTCGGCCTCGCCGGCGATCCCCTGCGCCAGGAGCCACCCGCGCATCCGCTGGATGCCGTCCGCCTCGATCTCCCAGGCCAGGCGCTCGCGGCTCTTGTAGCGCTCGTGGCTGCCGGAGGTCGAGTGCCCCTGCGGCTGCGTGCACTCGACGACGTGGACGATCGCCGGCACCTGCTCGCGGCGCACGATCTCGGTGGCGCTCCAGTAGGTCTCGCACAGCGCCGGGTAGTCCCAGCCGCGCACGCGGTAGAGGTCGTAGCCGTCGCACGAGCCGGGGGCGCGCTGGAAGCCGGCGAGGACCGCCGAGAGGTCGCTCTTCGTGATCTGCAGCTCGTTGGGCACCGAGATGCCGTAGCCGTCGTCCCAGATCGAGAGCAGCGCCGGCGCGCGCAGGACGCCGATCGCGTTGACCGACTCCCAGAAGAGGCCCTCGGCGGCGCTGGCGTTGCCGATCGTGCCGAAGGCCACTTCGTCGCCGTGGTGCGAGAAGCCGCCGGCGGCGCCGTGGGCGGCCAGCTCCGGCAGCTCGCGGTAGAGCCGCGAGGCCTGGGCGAGGCCGACCAGGCGCGGCATCTGCGAGCCGGTGGGGGAGACGTCGGCCGCCGAGTTGTAGCGCTCGACCATCTCGACCCAGGAGCCGTCCGGGTTGACCAGGCAGGTCGAGAAGTGCGCGGTCATCGAGCGGCCGGCCGAGCAGGGCTCGCGCTCCAAGTCGGGGTCGGCGTAGAGCTGGGCGAAGAACTGCTCGATCGTCAGCAGCCCAAGTGCGAACATCAGCGTCTGGTCCCGGTAGTAGCCGGAGCGGAAGTCGCCCTTGCGGAAGGCGTGCGCGAGAGCGACCTGCGCCACCTCCTTGCCGTCGCCGAAGATGCCGAACTTGGCCTTGCCGGTGAGCACCTCGCGGCGGCCGAGGAGGCTGGCCTGGCGGCTCTGGAAGGCCAGCCGGTAGTCGGCGAGGGCGGTCGCGGGAGTGAAAAGCTGGGCGGGGGTCGCGCCGGCGGCGAGCGGGGGGCTCTCCTGGATCATCCCGGGGCCGGATGCTAGCAGAGGGCCGGGATATCCTCCGGCGGTGCTGCTCAAGGTCTTCGCCGTCGCCAACGCGCTCGCGCTCCGCGCCGTCGGGGCGCGGCGGGGGCGCCTGCGGCTCGGCGAGGCGACCCTCGCCTTCAGCCGCCTCGGCCCGCGCCGCGGCGAGCCCTGGGTGCTGGTCCACGGCCTGGGCTCGGTCGGGACGAGCTGGGCGCCGGTCCTGCGCGCCCTGCGCCGCGACTGCCGTCTCGTCGTGCCGGAGATGTCGGCGCTCGGCGGCTCGCGGGTCCGCGGCGACGCCTTCAGCGTCCAGGACGGCGCGCGCGCGCTGGCCAGCCTCATCGAGCGCGAGTTCGGCGGCCGGCCGGTGACGATCGCCGGGCTCTCGCTCGGCGGCTGGATGGCGGTGCGCCTCGCCCTCGCCCGCCCCGAGCTCGTCGCGCGGCTGGTGCTGATCGACGCCGGCGGCTACCGCGAGCAGGACTGGGCGAAGATCCAGTACCTGGTGACGGTGGACGACCTCGCCGGCGTCGAGCGCCTCTACCGCGCCCTCTTCGTCAACGTCCCCTGGGCGTTCGCCCACGGCCGCCGCGGCTTCCTCGAGGCCTACACCTCGAAGAGCGTGCGTACGGTCCTCGAGACGACGCGCGAGGAGGACACCTACGACGACGGCGACCTCGGGCGCATCCGCGTGCCCGCGGCGGTCGTCTGGGGGGAGCGGGACGGCATCTTCCCGCTCGCCACAGCGCGCGCCATGGCCGCCGCCCTGCCGCAGGGGAGCCTGCGCGTCCTCGAGGGCTGCGGCCACGGCGTCCACTGGGAGTGCCCGCGGGCGCTGGTCGAGGCGATCCAGGAGTTCCGGCGCGAGACGGCGGGCGCGGGGGTGGCGCGGGCGGCGTAGAGTAGTTCCATGGCCGAGCCCGACTACGTCGTCTGCCTCGACTGCGAGACCCCCTGCTACGTCTTCGAGTGGGAGGCGGGGAAGCTCACCGAGTGCATCTGCCCGGCCTGCGGCAACGACGACCTCGACCAGTTCGCGCTGCCGGAGGACTTCGAGGACCTGATCGGCGCCTAGCGGCCGGCGTCGTCAGGTCTCGTCGCCGAAGGCGACCCCGAGCGCGCGGGCGGCGCGCACCATCTCCCCCTGCGGGTCGACGGTCTTGATCGCCCGCACCGCCTGCTCGATCTCGCAGTCGCCGACCCGCCCGTTGAGCAGCCGCACCATCCGCCCGAGCTGCCCCTCCATTGCCAGGTGAGCGGCCCGCTCGCCGAAGAGGGTGGCGAGGAGGCGGTCGAAGGGGACCGGCCGGCCGCCGCGCTGCAGGTGCCCGAGGACGGTGGCGCGCACCTCGATCGACGGCGGCAGCGCCTCTCTCAGCTCGCGCTTGAGCCGCTCGCCCGCCCCGCCGAGCCGCTCCTGGCCGGTGACCGCGTCCACCTCGGCGACGCTGGCCTCGCCGCCGCGCCGCACCGCCCCTTCCGCCACCACCACGATCGAGGAGGAGCGCCCGCGGTTGCCGCAACGCTCGACCGCCGCCGCCACCGGCTCCAGGGCGTAGGGGATCTCCGGGATCAGGATGACGTCGGCCGCGCCGGTCAGGCCGGCATGGAGGGCGATCCAGCCGGCATGCCGCCCCATGACCTCGAGGAGCATCACCCGGTGGTGGCTCTCGGCGGTGTCGCGCAGCCGGTCGAGGGCGTCAGTCGCCACCTCGATGGCGGTCCAGAAGCCGAAGGTGTAGTCGGTGGCGGCGAGATCGTTGTCGATCGTCTTGGGCACCGCCACGACGTGGACGCCCATCTTCCCCAGCTCGGCCGCGATCCCCAGCGTGCCGTCGCCGCCGATCACGATCAGCGCGTCGATGCCGGCGGCGCGCACGTTCTCGACCACCTCGGCGGAGCGGTCGGCGGTGCCGCCGCCCGGCAGCGGGTAGGCGAAGGGATTGGCGCGGTTGGTGGTGCCGAGGACCGTGCCGCCGAGGCTGATCAGGTGGCGGACGTCGGCGGCGCAGAGCGGGCGGAAGCGCCGCTCGATGAGCCCGGCGAAGCCGTCGAGCACCCCCACGACCTCGGCGCCGTAGACCCGCTCGGCGGTGCGGACGACGGCGCGGATCACGGCGTTGAGGCCGGGGGCGTCGCCGCCGCCGGTGAGGATCCCGAGGCGCTTGGCGGGCATTGGGGGATCCTATCGCGGGCGCCGGCGCCCTGAACCTGTACATGAGAAGCTAAGATCGCGCTCGGGCATTGACATGATCTTAGTCTTGAGATATCATCTTTGTGTCTGGCGGCGAGAGAACCCGCCGCGAAAGGAGAAATCATGATGCGCAACTCGATGTCCCGATGGACCCCCGCCCCCCCGGCCGGGAGGGAGCCCTTCTACCGCCTCTTCGAGACCCTCTTCAACCAGGACCAGGGTGAGGACATCGGCACCCGCTCCTGGGCGCCGCCGGTCGATGTCGCCGAGACCGAGGAGGCCTACGTGGTCAAGGCCGAGCTCCCCGGCATGAGCCGCGAGGACCTCGACATCACCCTCGAGAACAACGTCCTCCGCATCGCCGGCGAGCGCAAGTTCGACCGCGACGAGAAGAAGGAGAACTACCACCGGATCGAGCGTTCCTACGGCGCCTTCTCGCGCGCCTTCGCGCTGCCGACCCAGGTGGACGCCGAGAAGGTGGAGGCCACGTTCAAGGACGGCGTCCTGACCATCACGGTGCCCAAGGCCGCGCAGGCGCGACCGCGCAAGATCAGCATCGCCGCCTGAGCGCCGTAGGGGCGCCCGAGCGTGTTTCCGGTCGGCCCCCGCGAGGGGGCCGACCCGTTTTTGGGGCCTAGGAGCGGTCGAGGAGAAGCTTCACGTAGAAGCCCGCCCAGAGCGCGAAGGGCAGCGCTAGCTTCAGCGGCAGGTCGAGCAGGTGCTCGGCGAGCCCCCAGGCGTTGCGCGCGAAGGGGCCGTAGTGGGCGAGACTCCAGGCGCCGAGCCCGGTGGCGTAGACCGACTGCACGAAGACGACGAGGAGCAGCAGGTCGAAGACCGCCGTGGCGAGGGCGCCCCAGCCGAGGTTCCGCAGCCGCTCCCGCCAGGGCACTCCGGGGACCGCCAGGAAGAGCGCGCCGAGCAGCACCAGATGGAAGTGGAGATCGGTGACGCGGAAGCCGCGCACCAGCGTCCGCGCCGGCGGGAAGTCGCGGCGCGCGAGATAGGCGTCGTGGCCGCCGGCGCGCGGCAGGAGCTCGCTCACGTCCGGGCTCTCGGCGAGGTGGAGGAGCGCCTCGCCGACGCCGAGCAGGAGCCGGTTGTAGCCGGGCGCGGCGAGCGCCCAGACCGCCCAGACCGGCAGCAGCCAGAGGAGGGCGTTGCGCAGCAGGCGGACCGCCCAACCGGCGCGGCGGCCGGCGGCGGGCGGCCTAGCCGGGCGCGGTCCGGCGGAGCGCAACCCGGTCGGCCCAGAGGACCCAGAGCAGGACGCCGCAGAGGACGACGAGCGTCTGCCAGACGACCGTGTGGGACGTGTCGAAGAAGCGCGGCAGGTAGGCGCCGGTCAGGAAGAGCGCCACCACCCGCACGAGATTCACGAGCTGGATCAGCACCGTGCCCGCCGCCAGGCCGAGCAGGCGCGCCCGCCAGGAGGCCGGGAAGGCGAGCACGGCGGCGCCGAAGATGAGCAGCGTCTCGACGCCGTTGCAGCCGTTGCGGATGTTGACCGCGAAGCGGTCGCTGCGGATCACCGTCCCCTCCATCCGCACGTCCTGCCCCAGGAGGTCGAGCGCCACCCCGCTCGCCCGCGCCACCCAGCCGGTGAACGGCTCGATCGCATGGTCGTTCACCCAGTTGAGCGAGACCAGGGTGAACCCGCTGGCCAGAAGCAGGAGGAAAACGGCGAGGAAGCGCGTTTCGCGTCGCGGGAGTCGCAGGAGGAAAGCTTATCGAATTGACACCCCGCAGGCCCGCCACTACGATGCCGCGGACCCGGAGCAAGCGTGGCCCACCCCCACCTGACGCCGAAGACCACCCTCCTCGACGCCGACCAGATGTCCCGCGCGATCCGCCGTATGGCGGAGGAGATCGTGGAGCGCAACCGCGGGGTGGGGGACCTGCTGCTGGTCGGCATCCGCACCCGCGGCGTGCCGCTCGCCGAGGCCCTCGCCGCCGAGATCGAGCGCCGGGAAGGGACGACGGTCCCGCTCGGCGTCCTCGACATCACTCTCTACCGCGACGACCTCTCGCTCGTCGCCGCGCAGCCGATCGTGCGCGAGAGCCGGCTGCCCGGCTCGATCGACGACCGCACGATCGTCCTCTGCGACGACGTCCTCTACACCGGCCGCACCGTGCGCGCCGCCCTCGACCAGCTCGTCGACTACGGCCGCCCACGGCAGGTGCAGCTCGCGGTGCTGGTCGACCGCGGCCACCGCGAGCTGCCGATCCAGGCCGACTTCGTCGGCACGCGGGTCGAGACCGCGCCGGACGAGGTCGTCGAGGTCAACTTCCAATCGACCGACGGCGTCGAGCAGGTGCGCCTCCTCGAGCGGGCCGCCTGATGCCGGCCGCCGACACGCCGCGCTGGACGCGCAAGGACCTGCTGGGGATCGCCGAGCTCTCGCCGGCCGAGATCGAGCTGGTGCTCGACACCGCCGAGTCGTTCCGCGAGGTGGGGGAGCGGCCGATCAAGAAGGTGCCGACGCTGCGCGGCAAGACCGTCGTCAACCTCTTCTTCGAGTCCTCGACCCGCACCCGCTCCTCCTTCGAGATCGCCGAGAAGCGCCTGTCGGCCGACAGCCTCAACTTCTCGGCCTCCAGCTCGTCGCTGTCGAAGGGCGAGAGCCTGGTCGACACCGCGCTCAACCTGCAGGCGATGGCGCCCGACCTCATCGTCATCCGCCACGCCTATCCCGGCACGCCGCACTTCCTCGCCCGCCGCCTCAAGGCCGGCGTCATCAACGCCGGCGACGGCGCCCACGAGCACCCGACGCAGGCCCTCCTCGACGCCTTCACCATCCGCCAGCACAAGGGGCGGATCGCCGGGCTCAAGGTGGCGATCGTCGGCGACATCGAGCACAGCCGCGTGCTGCGCTCGAACGTCCACCTGCTGCGCAAGCTCGGCGCGCGCGTCGTCGTTGCCGGCCCGCGCACCATGATGCCGGCGGCGATCGAGGCGCTCGGCGTCGAGGTCGCCTACTCGCTCGCCGAGGCGATCCGCGACGCCGACGTCATCATGATGCTGCGCATCCAGCTCGAGCGGCAGAGCCGCATGCTGTTCCCGTCGGTCAAGGAGTACTTCCAGCTCTTCGGCCTGACGCGCGCGCGGCTGGCGGCGGCCAAGGACGACGTCATCGTCATGCACCCCGGGCCGATGAACCGCGGCGTCGAGATCGCCAGCGACGTCGCCGACAGCCCCGAGCACTCGGTGATCCTCGAGCAGGTGACGCACGGCGTCTCGGTGCGGATGGCGGTGCTCTACCTCCTCGCCGGCGTGCGCGAGGAGGCGGCGTGAGCCGGCCGCTGCTCGTCGCCGGCGGGCGGCTGGTCGATCCGTCGCAAGGGCTCGACGGCCGCTTTGACCTGCTGCTCGAGGACGGCAAGGTGTCGCGTGTCGAGGAGCGCTTGGAGGCGCCCGAAGGGGCCGAGACGCTCGACGCCTCGGGCCTCGTGGTGGCGCCGGGCTTCATCGACATCCACGTCCACCTGCGGGAGCCGGGGCAGGAGTACAAGGAGACGGTCGAGAGCGGCACTGCGGCGGCGGCGGCCGGCGGCTTCACCGCCGTCGCCTGCATGGCCAACACCGACCCGGTCAACGACAACCGCTCGGTCACCGAGCTGATCCTCTCCGAGGCGCGGCGCTGCGCCACGGCGCGCGTCTACCCGATCGGCGCGGTGTCGAAGGGGCTGGCCGGCGAGGAGCTGGCCGAGTACGGCGAGATGGCGCGCGGCGGCATCGTCGCCGTCTCCGACGACGGCAAGCCGGTGCAGAGCGCCGAGCTGATGCGCCGCGCCCTGCTCTACGCCCAGCACTACGGCCTGCCGGTCGTGCAGCACGCCGAGGACCTCCACCTCGCCGCCGGCGGCGTCATGCACGAGGGGGAGTGGTCGACGCGCCTCGGCCTCCCCGGCCTCCCCGGCGCGGCCGAGGACGTGATGGTGGCGCGCGACCTCCTGCTGCTCGAAGAGACCGGCGGGCGCTACCACGTCGCTCACCTCTCGACGGCGAGGACGCTGGAGCTGGTGCGGCGGGCCAAGGAGCGCGGCCTCGGCGTCACCTGCGAGGTGACGCCGCACCACCTCCTGTTGACCGACGAGGAGGTCTGGAAGAGCCAGTTCTCGACCGACACCAAGATGAAGCCGCCGCTGCGCGCCGAAGCCGACCGGCAGGCGCTCCTCGCCGGGCTCGCCGACGGCACCGTGGACGCCATCGCCAGCGACCACGCGCCGCACCACGCGGACGAGAAGGACGTGGAGTTCAGCTTGGCGCCCTTCGGGATCGTGGGGCTCGAGACGACGGTCGCGCTCTGTCTCGACCGGCTCGTGCGTCCCGGGCTGATCGCGCTCGCGCGCCTGGTCGAGCTCCTTTCGACCGGGCCGGCGCGCGCGTTCGCCCTGCCGGGCGGGAGCCTGAAGCCCGGCAGCCCCGCCGATCTCACCCTCCTCGACCTGGAGCGGCCGGTGAAGATCGATACCGCCGCCTTCCGCAGCAAGTCGCGCAACACGCCGTTCCACGGCTGGGAGCTGACCGGCGGCCCCGCCGGCACGGTCGTGGGCGGGCGCCGGATCACGCTGCCGTGACGCCGCGCCGCTCTCGACCTCATCTCCAGCTCGCCCTTCTCCTCTTCTGCGGCGCCTGCGGTGGCGACGCGGGGGAAGTGCGCGCCGCGGCGCCGGCAGCGCCCCAAGCGCCGGCGCCACTGGCGCTCCTCGGCACGAGCGCCGTCGTCCTGAGAGTGCCCGCCGGGGAGGCGGCGAGGCCGGAGATCGCCGAGCTCGCCCGCGCCCTCGACGCCGCTGCCGCGGCGATGGCGCGGCGGGTGCCGCTGGATCTCGATGTCCCGGTCACCCTCGTCCTCCAGCCGGACTTCACCGCCCAGGGGGTGCAGGCCGCCGCGATCGGCGAGGCGGTCCCCGGCCCCGGCGCCGACCTCCACCTGGTTTTCCACCCCGACGATCTCCACGCCTACGAGAACGCCGTCGCCGCCGTGCTCCTCCGCCGCGCCGGCCTCGCCGACGGGCTCCCCGTCTGGCTCGCCCGCGGCGCCGCGCTCTGGCTCGCCGGGGACTGGTACGGCCGTCCCTGGCGCGACTGGCTGCCGGCGCTCGCCTCAGCCGGCGCGCTCCCGGCCGCCGACGAGCTCCTCGCCGCCGAGCCGCAGCGAGACTCCTCGGCGCCGCTTTGGACCCCCGCCGCCGCGGCCGTCGTCGATTCTCTTCCGGGCGCCACCCTGCGCGAGAAGCTCGCTACCCCCCCGCCGCGCGCGCAGGTCGAAACCGCGCTCGCGGCGCTCGCCCGCCTGCCGGCGCCGCCCGCTCCGCCTTCCCGCTCCCTACCCAGCTCCTCCCCTTTCCTCGCCGGCGTCTCCCTCGCCATGGCCAACAGCCTCGAAGGGGGCTACCACGCGCCCGGCCTCGAGCGAGCGCTCGACGCGGTGCAAGGGCTCGGCGCCAACGCCGTGTCGCTCATGCCCTTCGCCTTCCAGCGCGGTGCGGCGAGCCCGGACCTCGGCTTCCTGCACGACCGCCCCGGCGGCGAGACCGACGTCGGCCTGATCCACGCCGCCCGCCGCTGCCGAGCGCGCGGCCTCTCGGTGCTCTGGAAACCGCACATCTGGGTCTCGCACGACAGCTGGCCGGGCGAGATCGCGATGGCGAGCGAGGAGGACTGGGCGCGCTGGTGGCGCGGTTACCGCCGCTACGTCCTCCACCACGCCTTCCTCGCCCGCTGGGCGGAGGCCGACCTTTTCGCCGTCGGCGTCGAGCTGTCGCGCACGCTGGGGCGGGCGGCGGAGTGGCGGCGGCTGATCGCCGACGTGCGGCAGCTCTACCCGGGGCCGCTCACCTACGCCGGCAACTGGAACGGCGACCTCGAAGCCGCCCCGTTCTGGGACGACCTCGACCTCCTGGGCGTCGACGCCTATTTCCCGCTGTCGGCCTCGCCCGAGGCGACGCCGGCGGAGCTTCGGGCCGGCGCCGCGCGGGTGCGCGAGCGGCTCGCCGCCGCGGCGGCGAAGCACGGGAAGCCGGTGCTTCTCACCGAGGTCGGCTTCGCCGCCCGCCGCGGCGCCTGGATCGAGCCGCACGTCGAAGGCGGCGAGCTGTCGGTCGAGGATCAGGCGCGCGCCTACGAGGCGCTCTTCGCCGGGCTCGGGCGCCCGCCCTGGCTCGCCGGCACCTACGTCTGGAAGGTCTTCAGCGGCCCGCGGCGGCGCGGCGGCGCTCCCGGGCCGGACTTCCAGCTCCTCGGCCGCCCGGCCGAAGCCGTGGTGCGGGCCTACTACGCCGACCGCTAGAGCACGCGCCCGGCGCGGAGGAAGACCGGCCAGCGCAGCGTGCGCACCGGCTCCGGCCCCCAGGCGGCGGCGAGGTCGTCGCGGACGAGGTCGAGCGGGTCGCGGCCGGTCGCCTTGCGGAAGCGCTGGCAGGCCGACCAGGTAGCCAGGTAGCGCAGGAGGCGCTCGCGGTCCCAGCGCTCCTCCTGCGCCATCGGCTCCATCTCGACCTCGTCGAAGGGGAACGGGATCGTGCGGTACTCCTCGTCCACCCACCGCCGCTCGGGCGGCCAGTGCTCGCGGACCAGCTCGTAGGCCAGGCGGTCGATCACCGCGTCGACCGCCGGGTCCACCCGCGCCAGGTTGTAGGTCCAGACCGCGATCGCGCCGCCGGGCGCCAGGACGCGCCGCGCCTCGGCGTAGAAGTCGTCGAAGCGGAACCAGTGCAGGGCCTGCGCCGCGGTCACCAGATCGACGGAGCCGTCGGCGAGGCCGGCCCCCTCGGCGCGGGCGATGCGGTACTCGACGCGCGGGTGGGGCGCGGCGTGGGCGAGCTGCTCGGGGCTGGCGTCGGTCGCGACGACGCGCTCGAAGCACGCCGCGAGCCCCACCGCCGCCTGGCCGTTGCCGGTGCCGGCGTCCCAGGCGAGGCGGCGCGCGCCGGGGAGGGCGGCGACGCGGGTGAAGAGCTCGGGCGGGTAGCCCGGGCGGTGCGCCTTGTAGTCCGCGGCGTGGCCGGAGAAGTGGTCGGGGAAGGCGCGCGACGCCTCCCACTCGGCGCGCGTCAGGCGGACGAGGAGGAAGGTGTCCTCGGGGCCCCACTTGGGATCGGGATTGCCGCCGACGCCGGTCTGCCGGAACCCGGCGCGCTCGAGCACCGTGCGCGAGGCCGGGTTCCGTTCGAGGCAGGAGGAGCGCAGCTCGTCGAGCCCCAGCTCGCGGAACGCGAAGGCGACCGCCAAGCGCGCGGCCGCGGTGGCGTAGCCGCGCCCCCAGTAGCGGCGGCCGATCCAGTAACCCAGCTCGGCGCCGCGCGGCTCGCCGCCGACGCTGTGCAGGCCGACGACGCCGGCGAGTGTCCCGCCGGCGAGGACCGCGAAGGCGAAGTCCGTCCCGGCGGCGGTCTTGGCGACCATGTCGCGGATGAACGCGGCGGCGCCGTCGGGCGGATAGGGGGCGGGGATGTTCGAGGTCGCGGCGATCGCCGGGTCGGAGACCAGGGCCTGCACTGCCGGCGCGTGCTCCATCCCGATCGGCGCCAGCCGCACCGCCGGCGCAGCCGCGGCGGGTGCCGGCGGCGCCGCGCTCATCGCGGGGCGGCCGCCGTCCGGGCCAGCGCGGCCTTCTCGTCGTCGCCGAGAAAGGCGACCGCGAGCGCATTGGCCTGGGCCTGGCGCGCCAGCCCGGGGGTGAGGCCGCAGGCCGGGGCGGCGACCCGGTACTCGTAGGGCAGGTCGATGCCGCTGATGCCGGGGTCGTCGGTGTTGAGCGTGGCGCGGAGGCCGCGCTCGAGGAACGCGCGCAGCGGGCTTCCGGCGTAGCCGCGGACGGTGCTCGTCTGGACGTTGCTCGTCGGGCAGACCTCGAGGCCGATGCCGCGCTCGGCGAGGTGGTCGAGGAGCGCCGGGTCCTCGGCGGCGCGCACGCCGTGGCCGATCCGCTCCGCCCCCAGCTCGCGCAGCGCCTGCCAGACGCTCGCCGCCCCCGCCGCCTCGCCGGCGTGGATGGTGATCCGCCAGCCGGCGTCGCGGCCGCGCCGGAAGTGCTCGACGAAGAGGTCGCCCGGAAAGCCCGCCTCGTCGCCGGCCAGGTCGAGGGCGACGAGGCGGTCGCGCTGCGTCAGGAGCGCCGCCAGCTCCCGCTTGGCGACCTCGGGGCCGTAGGTGCGCGAGAGGATCCCGATCAGCCCGACCGGCACCCCGAAGTCGCGGACGCCCGCGGCCACCCCGTCGGCGACCGCCTCGACCACTCCCGCCGGGTCGAGCCCGTGCGGCTCGGCCATGAACCAGGGCGAGAACCGCAGCTCGACGTACGCGAGCCCCTCGCGCGCCGCGTCCTCGACGTTCTCGTAGGCGACACGCCGGCAGGCGTCGTAATCGGCCAGCACCCCGACCATCCAGCGGAACTTGCCGATGAAGGACATGAGGTCCGGCTCGGGCTCGACGACCTGCACGTGCGGCCGCAGCCCCTCCTCGTCCCAGGCAGGGAGGGGGAGATCGTGCTTCCGGCCGAGGTCGAGGATCGTCGAAAGACGGACCGAGCCGTCGAGATGGCGGTGGAGGTCGATCAGCGGCAGCGCGGGATCGATCACGGGCGGCGGGTCCGCGGCGGATCTTACCCGGCCGGACGGGCGGCGTTGCTAGACTTCGTCGCATGAAACTCGACATCTACCTCAACTACGCCGGCAACTGCGAGCAGGCGTTCCGCTTCTACGAGCAGCACCTCGGCGGCAAGATCGCATCGATGATGCGGCACGGCGAACAGCCGAGCCAGGGCAACGTCCCGGCCGACTGGCACAACGCCATCCTGCACGCCCGCATGGAGATCGGCGGGACGGTCCTGATGGGCGCGGACATCCCCGGCGCCGAGCCCATGCGCAGCGCCTATCTGACCCTCGGGGTGGACAGCGACGAGGAAGCCGACCGCATCTATGACCTGCTGTCCGACGGCGGCCAGATCTTCATGAAGATGGAGGAGACGTTCTTCGCGTCCCGCTTCGCCATGCTCCGGGACAAGTTCGGCACCTCGTGGATGCTCCTCCACGAACGTCCGGCGACGGAGCGTCCAGGCAGGTAGCGCGCGGCGCCGACGCCGGATCGAATCACTGCCGTGCCGCGAGGAGCGCGTAGGCGCAGGCGCTCCCGACCATGACCACGCCCCCCCAGAGCGAGACGGGGAGCAGGTAGGAGGCGTCGCTGCCGTCGGTCACGATGAGGTACACCCACTCGTCGAGCGCCAGGCTCAGCCCGACGCCGAAGACCCCGGCGCAGACGTCGAGGAGGCGCTCGGGGCCGCGCCGCACGGCCAGCGGCACGCCGCCGGCGGTGATCAGGAGGAGGCCGGTGAAGAGGTGGTGGACGTTGTAGCCGGCGACGTCGAGGTTGGACTCCGGCGAGGCGTGGAGGAGCAGGCGGAAGAGCGCGAACGGCAGGACGAGTGCGAGCAGGAAGAGCCGCAGGCGGCGGCGGTCGGTGGCCGGCATGGCGGACCGGCGGAGTCTAGCCGAGGCGCTTCAGCCCGATCCGCGCTCGAGAGCAGCCGCCACGATCGGCTTGGCCCAGTCCGGCATTTGCGACAGGTCCTCGGGGCCGACGATCCTTCCCGTCTCCAGGTGCAGCACGAGTTGTGGAGTGGGCACTTGACCCGCCTCGGGGTCCGCGTCAGCGCTGTTGTCGTAGACCCGCAGCTCCGCCAGCGACGGCATGAGCTGCACGAGGTTCAGGCGACTGCGCTTGTAGCGCCGCCGGATGATCTCCTCCGGGATGGCATGGCCGCCCCGGCGGACGCGCGCCGCCACACGCTCGACGTGAAGCTCAGGGCTCGCCAGCCCCACGTACCAGACGCGGACCTCGATCCCGCTTCGCGCCGCCTCGGCGAGCAAGCGCGGGATCGTCTCGCCGCCGAGCGTCGTCTCGAAGGCAAAATCGAGGCGCTCCTCGATCGCGCGCTCAAGCAGCGCCCGGCCGATCCGCCATGCGGCGGCGTTGGCTTCGACCTCCGTTAATCCTAGCCGCTCGGCCAGTAGCTCGCGGGCAACTTCGTCGGGGTTGAAGTAGTCGGCGCCGGCAGCGCGGAAGGCCGCGCCGCCGATGCTGCTCTTGCCGGCTCCGTTGACGCCGGCCAGGACGTAGATGCGGGGCCGCTCGGCCGTCAGCGCCGTCGCCGCGCTGCCTCGGCAGCCGCCCGACCGAGGGCCGCGGGCGTGGCGTTGAACGCCGCCTCCATCGCTTTCCTGGCCGCCGGTGTCTGCAGGCGCTCTAGGAGACCTTCGATCCGGCCGCCGAGCGCCTCGAGGCTCTCCGAGCGCGCGCTGCTCAGGGCCTCGAACTCCTCGTAGGAGAGCAGCACGGCTTTCGGCCCGTCGTGGCGGGTGATCGCGACTGCCCCAGAGACCGCGACGCGGTCGAGGATCTCGCCGAAGGCGTTCTCGGCCCGCGTGGCCGCGATCTCGGGGATTTCCACCACCTCACCGAGGCGGTTGCGGAACGTGCGTCTCGCCATCGTCCGGCAAATTAACACGAATGGCCAAAACGGCCGGGACCCGGCCGCGATCTCATCCGGCCGCTACGGGAACCGTGCGGAGAGCCGGCGGCGCGACGAGCAACGGGAACGGGTTGATCGCCCCGCCGCCCGGGGCGTAGACGCCGTAGTGGAGGTGCGGCGGGCCGCCGGCGGCGTTGCCGCTGTTGCCGACGTAGCCGATGACCTCGCCGGCCTCCACCCAATCGCCCTGGCGCGGCGCCGCCCAGTCGTCGAGGTGCGCGTAGTAGTGGCGGTAGCCGCCCGGCTCGAGGACGCTCACCACGCGCCCGCCCAGCCCGAACTCGCCACGCTGGATGACGATCCCCGGCGTGGCGCTCCCGACCGGCGTCCCGCGCGGCGCGAAGATGTCGATCCCCTCGTGCACCCGCCCGCCGCTCCGCGGGTCGCCGAAGCTGTCGTAGAGCGCGGCGGCGGCGATCCCGGCCACCGGCACCGGCAGCCACACCGGCGGCGCGTCGTGCAGCAGCGAGAGCCTCCGCCCCCCCTCCCGCAACGTCGGCAACGAGCAGGCGGCAAGCGCCGCAAGGGCGGCGAAAGCGACGAAACGTCCGGCGGTGCGCATGAGACTGCCCCAGCAACAACTCTCGGGGCGGAGATATGCCTGCGGCCCGTGCGGCAAGCCCCTCCTTGTCCTCTGGAAGGGACAACTTCCGAAAGCGAAGCCTTTCCGTTAGGGAAGCTTCCCTTTTCGATGGGGAAGCTTCGCTCTTCAAAGGGGAAGCGTCCCTCTTCAAAGAGGAAGCTCCCCTGTTCAAAGGAGAAGCTTAGCTTTTGGAAGGTGAAGCTTCCCTTTTGGCTAGGGAAGCTTACTTTTTCAAAGGGGAAGCTTCCCTCCTGATGGGGGAAGCTTCCTTTACGCGGAGGAGGCTCCCTCACGCCAGAGAAGCTTCCGCCCTCACGGGAGAACCCTTCCCCGCTCGTGAGGAGAGGCTCCCCGCCGCTCAGACCACGCGAACGACCAGCCTCCCCGACCGTACCTCCACCTCGCACGCCTTCCCCAGCTCGAACCGGCCGCCGCCCCGACAGCCGCAGGTCCGGCACCCGCGCTTCCAGTCCAGCGCCCGCAGACCGTCCCCGACCGCCGCCCCGCCGCCCGTGCCCTCCGCGCCCGCTCGCTCTTCCACTCCTGCCGCGCGCGCCGCTCCACAGCGGCCGCGAGAGCACGCCCCGTCGCCCTCTCAGCAGCTCATCCGCTGCCGATGTTTGGACGACACCCCTTGCCGCAAGAAACTCGTGCCTTTCTTCCTGTTATAGTGGCTACTAACTGACAGGCCGCAGGTATCGAGATTGGGGCAGTCGGGGCGCCTGAACAGGCGACAGGTAAGTGTCGGCTATGCCGCCAGCGCCGGCTTCGGCGGGTCATCGAAGCAGAGTTGTGCAGCGGAGTTGGATTTCCCTGAGGCCACCACGCAATGGCAAAGTCAAGACGGTAGCCCAATCCTATTGGCGAAGCCGACCTCATCGATTATCTCGATTCACAATCCGACTTCGCCTTCGAGCTCACGGTTCTCAAGACGCTCCTTGCTCACGGCTTCACCTGTGAACACGGTGGGTCCTATGATGATCCCATAACGCAGAACCTCGCGAATTTGATCTCCGCGCAACGAAAACGGTTAACGACTTCCGTATCCGTCTAACCGTCGAGTGCAAGAACCTACGAGATACGTCGCCGCTGCTGATTTCGGGTCTTCCCCGACGACCAGAGGAAGCGTTCCACGAGATTGTCTATTCGTTCGTACAGCTTCGGGTGGGTTCACTCCACTTGCACTTGAGCAGCGGGCCAAAGCCATACGGTGGTCAGGCGAGGACAGCATTTACAAGCCGACCGAAGTTGCGGGCAAATCTTCTGCGCAAGTTCGGCGGCAGGATGATGGCATTGTCGGGAGCGATAGCGACGTCTACGCGAGGTGGGCCCAAGCAGTAAGTTCTGCGCAGACCCTACTGACCGCGCCTGCTACGATGGTGAAGAGGATGGAAGGGAGCGCCTCTCCGTGGTATTCCCCCTCTTGGTTGTTCCTGATGGAATGCCTTGGTTGGCTGATTTTGACGCGAATGGGTCCCGCCACGGTAAGCCACGCCAAGTGGAGCGCTGCTCCTATTTTATCGATAAACTCTACTTTGGTGGCGAGAAACTACATGGCTTCTGCTACCGGATTTCACATCTAGAGTTCGTTACCTTGGCCGGTCTCGTGAAGATTGTTAGCGACCTATTTAGCGAGCACGGGGTCGGAATTGTGTTTCGACCAAAATCTGACTCTAAGGATGCGCTTCTGAGTCGACTGGTCTAGGCGGGAGAGTGTCTTGAGACGACCTCGCCCCGCGCTTTCTCCGCGAGGCCCTCTTGGATCGCGGCGAGTTCGTCGTGGTCGGCTCGTCGTCGATCGGCGCTGCGTCGAGGACGGCGCGAAGTGGATCTCGCAAGGACTCGAGGAAGCGCTTCGCCTCGGGCAGCTTCGCCTCGGGTAGCTCATCCACGAGAGCATGCAGCTCCTTCCGGTTCTCCATGGCACCAGTGTACACGGCCGGCGCTCAGTGGAAGTCATGGCTAGGCGTCGTCGCCGCGAGCTCCCGTAGGCTCCAGAAGCGCTCGCCGCGGACGGAGATCGAGCCGTCGCGGTTCTGGAGCACGCCCTCCACCACCAACCCCGAGGCGCCGACGACCAACCTCCGATGCTTCTGTAGGAGCTCGGGCTGGACGATGGCTTGGGACATCCCGGTCTCGTCCTCCAGGGTGATGAAGAGGAGGCCCTTGGCCGTGCCGGGGCGCTGGCGGACGATGACCGACCCCGCCACGCGCACGCGGTCGCCGTTGCGGTAGCGCGGTAGGTCGATCGCCGCCACCACGCCCTTGCGCCGCAGCGCCTCGCGCAGGTAGGCGACCGGGTGCGGCCCCAGGGTGAGCTGGGTGCCGCCGAAGTCCTCCATGGTCTCCTCGGCCGGGGTCATCTCGGGGAGCGGCGAGGGCTCGGCGTCTTCCAGGGCGTCGAGGAGCGGCCCGGCCGGGCGAGCGATCCGCGCCACCTGCCAGAGCGCGGCGCGGCGGGTGACGCCGAAGGCGCCGAGCGCGCCGATCGCGGCCAGGGTCTCGAGCTCATCCTCGCGCAGGCCGCAGCGGCGGGCCAGGTCCTCGGCGTCGCGGAACGGCCCGCCGCGCGCCCGCTCTTCGCCGATCCGCTGGCTCGCCGCCGCGCGCAGGCCGCGCACGAAGCGGAAGCCCACGCGCAGCGCGCCGGCCGGCCCGTCCGCGCCGTCCTCCCGCTCTTCCCAGATGCACTTCCACTCCGAGCGCTGGACGTCGACCGGGCGCACCTCGACGCCGTGCCGCTCGGCGTCCTTGACCAGGGTCGCCGGGTGGTAGAAGCCCATCGGCCAGGCGTTCAGCAGCCCGAGGTAGAAGGCGGTCGGGTGGTGGACCTTCAAGTAGGCGCTGGCGTAGGCGATGAGAGCGAAGCTCGCCGCGTGCGACTCGGGGAAGCCGTAGAGGGCGAAGGCGGTGATGGCGTGGACGATCTCCTCCTGCGTCTGGCCGGCGATGCCGCGCGCCGTCATGCCGTCGCGCAGACGCTGCTCGATCGACCGCATCCGCTCGATCGAGCGCTTGAACCCCATCGCCCGCCGCAGCTCCTCGGCCTCGCCGCCGGTGAAGCCGGCGGCCACCATGGCGATGCGCAGGAGCTGCTCCTGGAAGAGCGGCACGCCGAGTGTGCGCTCCAGGATCGGCTGCAGGCTCGGGTGAGGGTAGGTGACCGCCTCGCGCCCCTGCCGCCGCTCGAAGTAGGGGTGGGCCATCTTGCCGACGATCGGGCCGGGGCGGATGATCGCGACCTGGATCACGATGTCGTAGAAGCGCTTCGGATTGTTGCGCGGCAGCGACGCCATCTGGGCGCGGCTCTCGACCTGGAAGACCCCCACCGTGTCGGCGCGACGGAGCATGGCGAAGACCGCCGGATCGTCGGCGGGGAGCTGGGCGAGGTCGAGGTGCGTGCCCTCGTGCCGGCGCACCACCGGCACCATCTCCTCGAAGGCGGCGAGCATGCCGAGCCCGAGGAGGTCCACCTTGATGAGCCCGAGGTCGGCGCAGTCGTCCTTGTCCCACTGCACGACGACGCGCCCGGGCATCGAGGCCGGCTCGAGCGGCACCACCTCGTCGAGCCGCCCCGCGGCGATGACCATCCCCCCCGAGTGCTGCCCCAGGTGGCGCGGCAGGTTGTGGATGCGCGTCCAGAGGTCGGCGAAGCGGCGCACCCGCCCCTCCTGCGGGTCGAGCCCACCGGCGGCGAGCTCGGCGGCGAAGGACTTGGGGTCGCCGCGCGCCAGGTCGTAGGTGAAGCTGCCGAGCTGGTCGGCGAGGCGGTCGATCTGCTCGGCCGAGTAGCCGAAGGCCTTCGCCACCTCGCGCGTCGCCGAGCGGTCGCGGTAGGTGATGACGTTGGCGGTCATCGCCGCGCCGTGCTCGCCGTAGCGGCGGTAGACGTACTGGATGACCTTCTCGCGCTGGTCGCCGGAGGGGAGGTCGAGGTCGATGTCCGGCCACTCGCCGCGCTCCTCGGAGAGGAAGCGCTCGAAGAGCAGGTCCATCTTGACCGGATCGACCGCGGTGATGGAGAGCGCGAAGCAGACCGCGCTGTTGGCCGCCGAGCCGCGCCCCTGCACCAGGATCGACTCGCGCTGGCAGAACTGGACCATGTCCCAGACGATCAGGAAGTACCCCGCGAGATCGAGCTTCTCGATCAGCGCCAGCTCCTTTTCGAGCTGCGCCTGGGCGCGCGCGGTGAGCGGGCGGAAGCGGGCGCGGGCGCCGTTCCAGGTGACGTGGCGGAGGTAGGAGGCCGGCGTCTCGCCCGGCGGCAGCGGGTAGTCGGGGAAGCGGTAGCCCAGGTCGGCCAGGGTGAAGTCGAGGCGCGCGGCGAGGTCGGAGGCGCCGGCGACCGCCTCCGGCAGGTCGGCGAAGCGGCGGGCCATCTCGGCGGCGGGCTTCAAGTGCCGCTCGCGGTGGGCGGCGAGGAGGGTGCCGGCGGCGTCGAGGGTCGTGTGGTGGCGGATGCAGGTGAGGACGTCGTGGAGGGCCTTGTCCTCCGGCCGCGCGTAGCGGGCGCCGTTGGTGGCGACGAGCGGCAGGCCGAGGGCGCGCGCCAGCTCGACGGCGGCGCGGTTGGCGTGCTCCTCCTCGGGCCGGCGGTGGCGCTGCAGCTCGACGTGGAGGCGGCCGGGGAAGAGGCGGCCGAGCCGCTCGAGGAGGCGGCGGCCGCGCTCCGCGCCGCCCTTGCGCAAGGCGGCGGCGAGCGGGCCGTCGGGGCCGCCGGTCAGGCAGCGGAGCCCGGCCGCGTGCTCGGCGACCAGCTCCCAGGTGGCCCGCGCCTCCCCCTTGGACCGGCCGCGCGCCGCGGCCGAAAGGAGCCGGCAGAGGTTCTTGTAGCCGGCGCGGCTCTCGACGAGGAGGGTGAGCCGCTCGCCCGGCGGCACCGGCGGCGGCACGGCGCGCGACTCCGGACGCGGCGCGGCAGCGGTCTCCGGCGGCGCCACCAGCCCGAGCGGCCCGGAGCGGCGCCCGGGCCGCGCCGGGTCGATCGCCACCTCCGCCCCGACCAGCGCCCTGACGCCGGCCTGGCGCGCCGCCTGGTAGAAGCGCGGCGCGCCATAGATCCCTTGCGCGTCCACCAGCGCCACCGCGGGCAGCTCCAGGGCGGCGGCCTGCTCGATGAGGTCTTCGGGGAGCGAGGCGCCGTCGAGGAAGGAGAAGGCGGAGGCGGCGCGCAGCTCGGCGTAGGGCGGGGCCTTGGCGCCGCGCGGGCGGCGGGGCGGGGGAGGCGGGCGCGGCGGCAGCGGCACCGGCGCCTCGCCCGGACGGTCCCCCGGCAGCGTCTCGGCCTTGCGCAGCCCGGAGAGATCGAGCCACCGCCCGACCTCGCGGGCGGGCGGCGCGGGAGGATCGTCCGGCGCCTTCATGACGGGAGACTAGGCGCAACTCGGGCGTAAATCAAGGCGGCATAGCATGCGGGGATGACGGAAGACACCGCGGCGGTCCTCATCCGCGCGGAGGAGCCGGCGGACGCCGCCGCGGTCCGCGCGGTGAACGAGCTGGCGTTCGGGCAGCCGGTCGAGGCCGACCTCGTGGACGCCCTGCGCGCCGCGGGGAAGGCGGTCGTGGCGCTCGTCGCCGTCGCCGGCGGGCGGGTCGTCGGGCACATCCTGTTCAGCGAGGTGCGGATCGAGCCCGACGCCGGCGATGCCGCCGCGGTTGCCGCGGGGCTCGCGCCGATGGCCGTCCTCCCCGAGTTCCAGCGCCGGGGCATCGGCTCGCGTCTCGTCGAGGCGGGGCTCGCGCGCTGCCGCGAGGCCGGCTACGGCGCCTCGATCGTCCTCGGCCACCCCGAGTACTACCCGCGCTTCGGCTACGTCCCCGCGAGCCGCTTCAGCGTCCGCTCGACCTACGAGGTTCCGGACGAGGTCTTCATGGCCCAGGAGCTCCGCCCCGGCGCCCTCGCCGCCGCCGCCGGCCTCGCCCGCTACGCCCCCGAGTTCGACGCGGCCTGAGCAGTAGCCCCGGCGCGCTCTTCCCCCCGGCGCGCACCTCCTTCTTTTAGCAGGCAATCCCTCCGTCTCGCGGCAAGGGAGCCGCGAGGCGCCTTCCTTGGGAGACCGTTCATGACAGGCAAGGGAGCAGTCCGCCGCTGGCGGACCCTATGGGCGGCCGGAGTTTTGGCGGCCGCCGCGTTCACCACGGCGGCTGCGGCGCAGCCGGTGGAGCAGGGCCGGGGCGTGGACCACCGGGTCGACTACGGGTCCTTCACCCAGCTCGGTCCGTGGGACGACCGCAACTACCAGGTCAGGCTCCAGGACTTGGCCGTCCTCGCTCCCAACGAGCACGAGCTGAAGGACCCCATCCCGGTCTTCTTCCGCATCGAGCTGCGCAAGGCCATCCCCGACATGCCGCGCAGCGGCCCGGCGCAGTACCCGCGTAGCGCGCTGCAGGTCTTCGAGCTCAAGTACGGCGGCTACCTGGTCAACGGCAAGCTCTACCGCGGCGCGATCTTCAAGGACGGCCGCTTCGTCGTCGTCGAGGAGGACGGGATCACCGAGGAGGAGTTCGAGGAGCAGGCTCTGACCTCCGACGTGCGCGTCACCTCGCCGACCGGCGCCGCCGAGTCGGCTATCAAGATCCATCCGACCGACGTCAACAAAGTGGTCGCCGGCTCGAACGGTCCGGGGTCCGGGCAGATCATGTGGTACTCGACCAACGGCGGCTCCTCCTGGACCCAGGCCGCCGCCCTGCCGCTGGGCGGCACCTGCTGCGACCCGACGGTGGACTGGTCCTCGAACGGGCAGTACGCCTACACCTCCACCCTCGGCGGCTGCGGCGCGGTGTGCAACGTCTGGGTCTACCGCTCGTCGGACGGCGGCGCCACCTGGAACGACCTGGCGACGATCACGCCCGGCGACGGCCGGCGCGAGGTCACCTCGTCGAACACCAGCGACAAGCAGTACATCCACGTCGACAAGTTCGCGACCTCCCCCTTCCGCGACAACATCTACCAGTGCTGGCACGACAACAACGTCCTGAAGCACTCCCGCTCGACCGACTTCGCCCACACCTGGAGCGCGCCGCTGACGATGTCGAGCGGCACCAGCCAGTCGGGCATCGGCTGCGACCTGACGACCGACAAGAGCGGCAACGTCTACTACTTCTGGCCGGCCCCCAACGGCAAGACCATCCTTTCGCGCAAGTCGACCAACGGCGGCACGAGCTTCGCCGGAGTGGTCACCGTGGCCACCACGCAGGACGGCTACGACTTCGCGATCCCGGCGATGGAGACGCGCCGCGCCTTCATCTACGCCTCCGCCGACGCCGACCTCTCGAGCGGCGCCTTCGCCAACTCGATCTACGTCGCCTGGACCGACACCACCGCCCCCGAGACCTCGCCGCCCGCCAACAACCACGGCCGCATCCGCGTCGCCTACTCCCGCGACGGCGGCGCCACCTGGACGGTCCGCACGCCGCACGAGACGGCCGACGCCGCGAGCGTCGACCGCTTCCACCCCTGGCTCGGGGTCGGGCCGGACGGCAAGGTCTACGTCGCCTTCTACGACACCCGCCGCAGCCCGACGCGGGTGGGCGTGGACATCTTCTACTCGGTCTCTTCCGACGGCGGCGACACCTGGCCGACGCCGGTCCGCCTGACCAGCGTCCTTTCGCCGCAGATCGACACCGGCTTCGAGTGGGGCGACTACAACGGCCTCGACGTCGTCGGCAACCAGCTCATCACGATCTTCACCGACAACCGCAACGAGAGCGGCGGCGGCACCGACTCGGTCGACGTCTACGCCGCCGGCTTCCAGATCGGCGGCGGCCCGGGCAACACGGCGCCGGTCGTGACCATCACCGCGCCGGCCAACGGCAGCTCCTTCGCCCAGGGCGCCTCGATCACCTTCACCGGCACCGCCAACGACGCCGAGGACGGCAACATCTCGACGAGCCTCACCTGGACCTCGAGCATCAACGGCACCATCGGCAGCGGCGCCTCGTTCAGCACCTCGTCGCTGTCGGCGGGGAGCCACACCATCACCGCTTCGGTGACCGACAGCGGCGGCCTCCCCGGCTCGGCGCAGATCACCCTGACCGTGACCAGCGGCTCGACCACGCTGACCTTCGACTCGGTGGCTTCTCAGGACGGCCGTATCTGGGAGTCGGGCGAGAACGGCAACGTCGGCGGCGGCGGCAACGCGACCGAGAACTCGACCATCGCCCTCCGCGTCGGCGACACCAACGTGGACGAGCAGTACAAGAACATCGTCTCCTTCAACACGGCGTCGATCCCGGACGGCGCGACGATCCTCTCGGCGAGCCTGCGCCTGGTGCGCGGCGCCATATCCGGCACCAACCCCTACACCACGCACGGCCCGTGCGTCGCCGACATCGTCACCGGCGGCTTCGGCGGCTCGACGGCCTTCGCCTTCTCCGACTGGCAGGCGGCGGCGACGGCGACCGGCGTCGTCACCCTGTCGAACCCCACCGTCAACGGCGCGGCCTCGACGGGGAGCCTGAGCGCGGCCGGGTTGAGCGCCATCAACAAGACCGGCACGACGCAGCTCCGCGTCTACTGCACGCTCGGTGACAACGACGACTTGGCCTTCGACTACATCGGCTTCTACCCCGGTGAGACCGTTACGGCCGCGAACCGGCCGCAGCTGACCGTGACGTACCAGTAGACGCATCTCTTCGCGAAGGTACCCGACGGTCGGGCTCTCCGCCCGGCCGTCGGCCTCGGCTACAATCCCGCGACCCCTGGGAGGGGTGGGGAGTGTGATGGCATCCAAGGTCGGGATCTACGTCGACGTCGAGAACATCACCCGCAACGGCGGCTACGGCATGCGCTACGACGTGCTGCGGGAGTTCGCCTGCCGCGACGGCTCGGAGGCGCTGCGCATGAACGCCTATGTCCGCTTCGACGAGGAGCGGGCGCGGCGGCGCGATCCCGGCTACGCCACGGTGCTGGAGTTCCACTCGCGGCTCCGCGACATCGGCTTCAAGGTGGTGGAGAAGCCGATCCGCTGGCTCGTCGATACCCAGACCAAGGAGCGCTACGGCAAGGCCAACGCCGACCTCGACATGGCGGTCGACCTCCTCTTGCAGTCGGAGCGGCTGGACCGGGTGGTGCTGGCGACCGGCGACGGCGACTTCACCAAGGTCGTCGAGGCGCTCCAGAACCGCGGTCTCAGGATCGAGGTCGCGGCCTTCGACAACGTCTCCTCCGACCTGCGCAACCAGGCCGACCTCTTCATCTCCGGCTACGTCATCCCCAACCTCCTCGGCACCCCGGAGACGGTGGAGAAGAAGCCCTGGGGCGAGGAGGGCTCGCGGGTGCGCGGCGCCTGCTACTGGGTGGACCGCGACAAGGGGTACGGGTTCCTGCGCTTCCTGCAGCGGATCAACGAGAACCTCTGGATCTACGACTCCCGCCGCCCCGGCTCGCCCTTCGCCAACTGCTTCTTCCACGTCACCGAGCTCGAGGACGAGACGGTCTTCGACCGCCTGCCCAACCGGGAGGTCATCCTGCAGTTCCTCTTGAAGCGTGGCGAGAAGGGGTGGGAGGCGCAGGGGATCCAGGTCGTGGGCGGCCCGGTGGCGCCGTCCGGTCCACCGCCGCAGACCGCGGCGAGCTGACGCGCGCCGCGCGCTACCCGATCTTCTCCGGCGTGAACGACGGCGGGTCGCTGGCCGGGAAGGACTCCACCGAGGCCTCGTCGACGACGTCCAGCTCCTCCCGCCAGCGGCGCGGCTGCGCCCAGGGGCGCGGCGGCGGGGGGGGCGTCTCGGCGCGGGCCAGGCCCGGCTCGTCGTCGGCGGTGTTCCACCCCAGCGCGCCGTAGACCGGGCAGTGGCCGCTGGCGCCGCGCGCGGCGAGGCCGGCCCCGCCCAGGGCGGTCAGCAGCCCCAGCGGCGAGCGCCGCGACACCCCCCAGGCGATGAGCGCGCCGGCGGCGAGCAGCGACCCCAGGCGCTCCACCTTCGAGAGATTGATCTCCATCGCAAGTCTCCTCCGGGGTCGAATGGCGGCCCGACGGGGGGGAAGCGCCGCAAGGCGTGTGCCACGCCGGCTTTGAAGGGGCTCAGCCTCCGTTCCCAATCACGGCCGAGGGGCGGCCGAAGAGCTCGATCCGCCGCGCCCGGAGCGGGCCGAAGCGGCGCTCGGCGCGCAGCGGCGCGGCGGCCAGCATGCCGCGGGCCCCGGCCTCCTGCTCCGGCTCGATCACGTAGAGCTCGGTCGTCTCGAGGAGGAAGGGGAGATAGAGCCGCGTCAGGTCCTGCTCCGGCCCCGGGAGGAGGGCGGCGTAAGCGTCGCTTCCGGCCAGCCAGGCGGCGACGGCGTGGGCGCGCCGGCGCCCGCGCTCGACCCGCCCGCGCAGGACCGGCCCGGGAGCCGGCGGGGCGGCGGCCGCCGCGGCGAGGCGTGCCCGCGCCGGGCCGTCGGCCGCCGCGGCCAGGAGCCAGGTGCCGGCGAGACCGCGCACCCGGGCGCGGAAGACCTCCGCCTCGGCGAGCCGCCCGAGCGGCTCCACGTCGAGCAGCCCGAAGTACGGCGCGAGCCAGGCCGCCGGCACGAACTTGAGCGGCTTGCGCAGCGCGTTGCCGAGCCGCGTCACGGTGCGGTAGCGGGCGCCGGCCTCGCCCGGCGCGTAGAGGTAGAGCGCGCCGCGGTCGGCGGCGAGGAGCGCTGGGTCGAGGCGCGGCGCCGACTCGAGCCGCCGCGCGGCGTCGCGCAGGCGCGCGTGGTGCTCCGCGGCGAGGACCTCCCGCAGCGGCGGGCGGACGATCTCGACGCGCGCGAGGTCCGGCACCGCGGCGCCGGTCGGAGCGAAGGCCAGCTCGGCGCGGGCGTAGACCGGCGGCACGGGCCAGAGCGCGACGTACGAGGGGTCGCGGCCGGGCGCCGGCAGAGGCAGGAGCGAGGCGCCGGCGAACACGGCCGCGGCCGCCCAGAAGAGCGCCGGGCGGCGGAGCCGGGCGAGAACGTCCGCGATCAACAGACCTCCCAGCCAGTACGCAAGGGCGAGGAAGCGTTTCGCGTGGAAGTCGTAGGCGCAGGCGAAGAAGAGGAACAGGACCAGGACCGTGCCCGCGAGGAACAGCCGGCCGGCGGCCGCGGGGTCGCTCGCCCGGAAGCCGAAGAGGGCGAGCCCCACGCCCGCGGCGAGGAGGAGCGCGCCCGGCAGGCCGAGGAGCGAGGCGAGCGACCAGAGGTAGGCGCCGAGGGAGCCGCCGTCGTGGAGGCGCAGCAGCGTCGAGTAGCGCGTCAGCACGTCGCCGTAGGTGCCGTAGCGGGCCTGCTTGACGAGGAGCCAGGCGACCTGGAGCGCGAGGAAGACTGCGGCGCCCGCCCAGAGCGCCGGCGCGCGGAGGTGCCGCCGCCGCGCCAGGAGGACCGCCGCCCCGGCCGGCAGCGCCGCGAGGAGGGCCGCCTGCTGTGCCAGCGCCGCGAGCCCGCCGGCGAGGCCGGCGGCGAGGTAGGCGCGCGGGCGTTCGGCGGCGATCAGGAAGGCCGCCGCGGCGGCGAAGAGCAGGCAGGACCCGAGGACATCGGCCATGAGGTCGAGCGACAGCCCCTCATAGGAGTGGTTGAAGAGGAGCGCCAGCCCCGTCGCGACGGCGGTGCGCGGCCCGTGCAGGCGCGCCGCGAGCGCCACGAACCCCACCGCGGTGGCGTGCACGAGGGCCTGCTGGAGGAGCGGCCAGAGCTCCAGCGCGCCGAGCCGCGCCAGCGCCGCCAGCAGCAGCGGCAGGAGCGGCGAGCGGCCGGGGTCGCGCACCGAGCGGCCGGCGAAGGCGAGACCGTTGGCGATCCAGTCCCAGGAGTCGCCGTCGGTGAACGGGTAGTCGAGGTTGAGGTCCGGGACGAGGAGCCGCGTCGCCGCCCAGAGGAGGTCGGCGAGAGCGACGGCGGCGAAGGCGGCGACCCAGCGCGAGGTGCGAGGCACGCCGCGCTAGGAGGGCGTCGCGGGGGGCCGCCGGAAGCGCCGGCGGAGGCGCAGGAGCACCCAGATCAGGAGCGCCAGGAGCACGACGACCGGCACCACCGTCACCAGCAGCCAGATCGCCAGGTCGACGAGCGCCTGGAGGAGCTTGACCAGCGCCCGGGCGCTGGCGCGGATCGTCTCGGCCGGGCGCCACTCCTCGACCAGGGGCTTCCCGGCCTCGGCCGGCAGCAGCTCGAGGTTGATCGTCGAGAGCGTGGTGAGCGTGGTCAGCGCTTTGAGCTGCCCCTGGATCTGCTCGATCGAGGTGCGGATCTCGGTCAGCTCCCGGTAGACCGCCATCACGTCCTCGAGCTTCTGGCCGCGCTCGCGCGCCTCGGAGAGCAGCTCCAGGAGCTCGTGCTCGGTGGCGCGCAGCGTCGTCAGCCGCGCCTCCAGGTCCACGAACTGCTCGGTCACGTCCTCGCTGCGCACGCTCTCGCGCTCGATCTGCTCGCCGAGCCGGCGGACGCGCTCGAGCGCGGCGTCCAGCCGCTCGACCGGCACGCGCAGGGTGATGGAGTAGTGGAGGAGGCCGTTCTGCCGCTGCGCCGTCATGTTGGCGACGTAGCCGCCCAAGCTCACGGCGAGGAGCTGGGCCTCGCGCGCCGCCTTGGCGGTGTCGGCGACCAGCATCTGGATGTCGACGGTCTTGATCAGCTTGCGCGAGAGGGGGGCGACGGGCGCGGCCTGCTGCGCCGCGTCCGCGCCCGCCTGCTTGTCGAAGCCGCGCTCGGGAGCGAGTGGGGGGGGCTCGGGAGCGTTGGCGACGCCCGAAGCCGCCTGGTCGGCGGGGACCTCGGCCGCTTCCTCCGCCGCTTCCCTGGCGCAGGCGGCGCCGGCCAGCAGGAGGAGGAGGGAGAGGACGGCGAGGGCTCGGCTCATCGCACCACTATAGACACAGCCGGCCGGCGCGGGAGAAACCGTGCCCCGCGATACGCTCGGCCGATGGACGTCTGGCCGGGGCAGCCGGCGCCGCTCGGGGCGACGTGGGACGGCGAGGGGACGAACTTCTCCGTCTTCTCCTCGGTCGCCGTGCGGGTCGAGCTCTGCCTCTTCGACGAGACGGGGCGCGAGCGCCGCGCCGACCTCCCCGAGCGCACCGCCCTCTGCTGGCACGGCTACGTCCCCGGCGTCGGGCCCGGCCGCCGCTACGGCTTCCGCGTCCACGGGCCGTGGGACCCGGCGCGCGGCCGGCGCTGCAACCCGGCGAAGCTCCTCCTGGACCCCTACGCCCGCGCCATCGACGGCGACCTCCGCTGGGGGGAGGAGATCTTCGCCCACCGCTGGGGCGACCCCGACGCCCGCAACGACGCCGACAGCGCGCCGGCCATGCCGCGCTCGATCGTCGTCGATCCGCGCTTCGACTGGCGGGGCGACCGGCCGCCGGCCGTGCCGCGTCACGAGACGGTGATCTACGAGACCCACGTCAAGGGCTTCACAGCGCGCCACCCGGCGGTGCCGCCGGAGCTGCGCGGCACCTACGCCGGCTTCGCCCACCCGGCCGCGATCGACCACCTCCGCCGGCTCGGCGTCAACGCCGTCGAGCTGATGCCGGTCCACCAGTTCGTGCACGACGGGCACCTCCTGGAGCGCGGCCTGCGCAACTACTGGGGCTACAACTCGATCGGCTACATGGCGCCCCACAACGAATACGCGCGCGGGCAGTGCGGCGATCAGGTGCAGGAGTTCAAGCACCTGGTGAAGACGATGCACGAAGCCGGAATCGAGGTGATCCTCGACGTGGTCTACAACCACACCGCGGAAGGCAACCAGCTCGGCCCGATGCTGTCGTTCAAGGGTATCGACAACGCCGCTTACTACCGGCTGATGGCCGACAACCGGCGCTACTACATGGACTACACCGGCACTGGCAACACGCTCAACATGCGGCACCCGCACGTGCTGCAGTTGATCATGGACAGCCTGCGCTACTGGGTGCTCGACATGCACGTCGATGGCTTCAGGTTCGACCTCGCCGCGACGCTCGCGCGCGAGCTGCACGACGTCGATCGGCTGTCCGCCTTTTTC
>DATLOC010000006.1:0-182903 GCA_035536455.1 Thermoanaerobaculia bacterium
AGCAGCGGAAGTACTCCGAGAAGGCGATCTCCTCCTGCAGCATCATCACCAGCTGCCCGGTCTGTCCGTAGACCTCGAACAGCTCCTGCGGGCTGCGCACCCGGTAGACGCTCTTCCAGCCGCCGCCGGCGAAAGGCTTGAAGTAGGCGGGGAAGCCCACGTAGTCGAAGATCTGGTCCCAGGACAGCGGATAGGCGAGGTTGCGCATCGAGCGGGCGTCGGTGTCGGTGGGGTGCTCGTTCGAGGGCAGCAGGACGGTCTTGGGCACCGCGACCCCGACCTTCGTCGCCAGGCAGGTGTTGAAGAACTTCTCGTCGGCGCTCCACCAGAAGGGGTTGTTGACCACCACCGCGCCGTTGAGCGCGGCGTTCTTGAGGTAGGCGCGGTAGAAGGGGATGTCCTGCGAGATGCGGTCGACGATGACCGCATAGCCGCTGTCCTCCCCCTGCAGGAGCTTGTCGATGCGTACCGGCTCGGCGACGATGCCGTCCGCTTGCTTGGCGTTGACCCGCTCGATGAATGCCTGCGGGTAGGTGCTCTCCTGGCCGAAGAGGATGCCGATCCGTTTCATCCGTTTGGGGGACGGCGGGAGGCGCGCGCGGAGGCGGCTCGCCGGCCGGGTGGGAACGTTATCACTTAGCGCGTTCCGTTGTCGCCATCGGGCGCGGGGAGGATCTGCCGCAGATAAGGGGCGATGCCGCGGCGCGGCTCCCAGTTCTGCGGGTAGCCGAGCGAGACCTCCTCGCAGCGCACGCCGTCGCGGTGGTGGCTGCCGCGGATGTGCAGGTGGCCGTAGACCACCGCCAGGGCGCGGAAACGGCGGTGCCAGTCCTCGCTGCGGCGGGTGCCGCACCAGAGGGTGAAGCGCGGCACCCGCGGCAGCACCGCGAGGTCGCGCCGCAGCGGCCAGTGGTTGACGAGGACGAGCGGCGCGCGCGCCGCGGCCGCGGCGAGCCGCGGCTCGGCGGCGTCGCAGCGCGCGGCGCACCACTCGGCACGGCCGGCGTAGGGCTCGGGGTCGAGGAGCACCTCGTCGGAGCAGACGACGTTCTCCTCGGCGGCCCAGCGCACCGCCTCGGCGAGCGGCACGTGGTCGGGCCGGAAGCTGTAGTCGTAGAGCAGGAAGAGGAGGGCGACCGTGCAGGGGCCGCCCGGCCCCGGCCACTCGACGAAGGGGTCCTCCGGCGTCAGCACGCCCCGGGTCCGGCAGACGGCGACGAGCCGCTGGTACTTCCGCTCGCCGCGCGGCTCGTCGCTGCGGCCCGGCATGGTCCAGAGGTCGTGGTTGCCCGGCACCCAGAGCAGGCGCGCGAAGCGCGGCGCGAGGGTCTCCAGCGCGAAGGCGAGCTGCTCCTCGGTCTCGCCGACGTCGCCGGCCAGGATGAGCCAGTCCTCGGGGTAGGCGGGGAGCGCCTGCAGCGCGCTCCGGTTGACCTCGTAGCGGAGGTGGAGGTCGGCGATCGCCCAGAGCTTCACGCGGAGCGGTCGCCGCCTTGGGGCGGCTACTCCGCGTAGCCGAGCGCGCGGAGCTTCTCGACGCTCTCCGGGTCGAGCTCGATCGGGGCCAGGCGGTCGCTGGCGGCCAGTCCCTGCTGCACCTGGGTCATCCAGCGCCGCAGCTCGGCGGAGGCGGCGTTGGCGTCCGCCGCCTGGCCGCGCCGCTCGGCCGGGTCGCGCGCCAGGTCGAAGAGCCAGCGGCGCGTCCCTTCCAGCCGCAGGATCTCCTTGCGCATGCCGGTGAGGAGAGCGACCTCGAGGAGGCCGCGCCGGCGCGCCCCGGCCCGCGCCTCCTGCTGGCTCAGCACCGCCCCCTTGTGCGCCTGGAACCAGACGACCCGCCCGCGCGGCGGCGGCGCGCTCCCTTGCAGCACGGCGCTCCAGTCGAAGCCGCGGAAGCCGCCCGGCACCGGCAGGCCGGCGAGCCCGAGGAGCGTCGGCGCGATGTCGAGGTTCGAGGCCGGCGCCTCGATCACCCCCGGCGGAATCCGCCCCGGCCAGGCGATCGCCAGCGGGATGCGCAGCGTCGTGTCGTAGAGCTGGCGGCCATGCCCCCAGGCGCCGTGCTCGCCGAGGCTCTCGCCGTGGTCGGCGGTGAAGAGGACGATGGTGTTGGCGGCGAGCGCGGCGTCCCGCTCGACCGCCGCCAGCAGGCGCCCGACGTGGTGGTCGGCGAAGGCGATCTCGCTGTCGTAGCGGTCCTGCCGCGGCGGCTCGCCCGCGGCCGCGATGCCGAGCCGCCCGGCGAACCCCGCCTGCAGCCGGTAGGGGGCGTGCGGCTCGACGTAGTGGACCCAGAGCAGGAACGGCCGGCGGTGCGCCTGCTGGTGGTCGGCCAGCCAGTCGAGCGATGCGTCCGTCAGGTCCTCGGCCGTCGCCTCCCCCTTGAACACCCCGAACCAGCGCTTGCGGGTAAACAGCTCGTGGTAACTCTCGAAGTGGTCCCCCAGCCCCGAGATGCGGTCCTTGAGCGTCCAGTTGCCGACGACGGCGGCGCTGCGGTAGCCGCGCCGGCGGAGCGCCGCCGCCGCCGACGGCAGCCCCGGGCGCATGGCGAGGCCGTTGCGCGTCGCGCCGTGCTCGTGCGGGTAGAGCGAGGTGAACATGGAGCACACCGCGGGGTTGGTGAGCGGCTCGACGGTGCGCGCCTGGACGAAGCGCGCTCCCGAAGCCATCCAGCGGTCGAGGTTGGGGGTGGTGGGGCGGCGGTAGCCGTAGCCGGAGAGGCGGTCGGCGCGCAGGGTGTCGATGGTGACGACGAGGACGTTGGGGAAGCGCGGCCCCGGCCGCTGGTGCGCCGCGGGCAAAGCGGCGCGCGGCGCCAGCAGCAGGAGTGTCAGGAGAGCCGCGCCCCCGAGCAGGGGGAGGCTCCGGCGGAGTCGTCGTCGGTTCATGCGGTACGGGCCCGGAGGGCCAGAGCATAGCAAGCAAAGAGCTTTCCAGCGCTCCCCGAGGCGGATTGCTACACTGCCGCACTGTGAAGGAGAGCGGACCGGAGGAGCTGCCCCGCCCCGGGGACCCCGCGGCGCCCGCCCCGGACGTCCCCGGGCGGCCCGAGTGGGGGAAGCGCACCGAGAGCGCCGAGGAAGGGCGCTTCCTCGCCGGCCCGCAGTCGCGCCTCGCCGAGCTGGTGCGCCTCTTCCGCATCCTCGGCGAGTTCGTGCGGGGCTTCCGCGCCCTCCACTTCGCCGGCCCCTGCGTCACCGTCTTCGGCTCGGCCCGCTTCGCCGCCGACCACCCGTACTACGCGCTGGCGCGCGAGGTCGGGGCGCGGCTGGCCAGGGCCGGCTTCACGGTGATGACCGGCGGCGGCCCGGGGATCATGGAGGCGGCCAACCGCGGCGCGCGCGAGGCCGGCGGGCGGAACATCGGCTGCAACATCACGCTGCCGCACGAGCAGCAGCCCAACCCCTATCTCGACCAGTGGCTGGAGTTCCGCTACTTCTTCGTCCGCAAGGTGATGCTCGTCAAGTACTCCTACGCCTTCGTCGCCCTCCCCGGCGGCTTCGGGACGATGGACGAGATCTTCGAGTGCGCCACCCTCATCCAGACCGGCAAGATCAAGGACTTCCCGCTGATCCTCATGGGCAGCGACTACTGGCAGCCGCTGATCGCCTTCCTCCGCGACACCATGGTGCGCCGCGGCACGATCGCGGCCGCCGACCTCGAGCGGATCGTCGTCACCGACTCCCCGGAGGAGGCGGTGGCGCGCATCCGCGAAGCGGCGACGGAGGAGTTCGGCCTCAAGTGGCAGCCGGCGAAGAAGCCAGAGCCGGTCTGGATCTTCGGCGAGCGCGGTCCCGCCCCCGCTCAGCGCAAAGCCCCCGCGCCGGGCGAGCGGCCGGCTGGATGAGAGAGCGCCAGAATGGCGCGCGCAATCCACTGCGGAGCGCCCGCAATCCATTGCGGAGCGTCCGCAATGCAATGGGGAGCTGGCGCACTGGCATGCGGTCCGTCCGCAATCCATTGCCGAGCGTGCGCAATGGAATGCGGAGCGTCCGCAATGCATTGCGGGGCCGGCGCAATGGAATGCGGGGCATCCGCAATCGAATGCGGAACCGCCGCAAGGGATTGCGGGACTCACGCTGGCGATTGGAGGAGGGCGGAAGGCAGCACCGGGCGTCAGGCCGCCTTCTGGGATTGCCGCGAGCGCAGCTACTTCCGCGTCAGCGTCATCCCGAAGAACGGCTGCCAGCTCTGGCCGCCGCCGGCGGAGCGCTCGCCGGTCTCGACCCAGCGGCCCTGCTCGTCGAGCGCCGGCAGGAGAGCGGCGATGGCGAGGCGGGGGAGCCGGCGCATGGGGTGCATAGGAGGTATTACAGCAGCAGGCTCGCCAGGTTCGCCAGCTCCGAGCGCTCCCCCTTGTCCAAGTTGACGTGGGCGTACAGGGGGGAGCCCTTGAGGCGGTCGATCAGGTAGGAGAGGCCGTTGGACTGGGCGTCGAGGTACGGGGTGTCGATCTGGAAGATGTCGCCGGTCAGCACGATCTTGGTCTTCTCGCCGGCGCGGGTGATGATCGTCTTGACCTCGTGCGGCGTCAGGTTCTGCGCCTCGTCGACGATGAAGATGACGTTGGCGAAGCTGCGGCCGCGGATGTAGGCCAGCGGCACGATGTGCAGCTTCTCCTGCTCAACCATCTCCTCAAGCCGCTTGTACTCGCGGTCGCGCTCGCCGTACTGGTTCTTGATGATCCCCAGGTTGTCCCACAGCGGCTGCATGTAGGGGTCGATCTTGGACTTCACGTCCCCGGGAAGGAAGCCGATGTCGCGGTTGGCCAGCGGCACGATCGGGCGCGCCAGGTAGACCTGGCGGAAGAGGCGCCGCTGCTCCAGCGCGCCGGCCAGCGCCAGGAGCGTCTTGCCGGTGCCGGCGGCGCCGGTGATCGTCACCAGCGGCGCCTCGGCGTTGAGGACCGCGTGGACGGCGAAGGTCTGCTCGGCGTTGCGCGGCATGACACCGTAGGCGCCGGCCTTGGGGACGTGCTCGACCTGGTCGGTGCGCGGGTTGAAGCAGGCCAGCGCCGAGCTGCCGTCGGCGCGCAGGATGAAGTACTGGTTGGCGACCGGCCGCTCGGGCAGCAGCTCGGCGCGCGGCACCCGCCCTTCGCGGTAGAGGCGGGCGATCAGCTCCGGATCGGCCACCTCCAGCTCGGCCTTCCCCTTGTAGAGGTGGTCGACGTCCTTGATCTTGACGCTCTCGTAGTCCTCGGCCGGCAGGTTCAGCGCCCGCGCCTTCAGGCGCAGGTTGATGTCCTTGCTGACCAGGATGACGCGCCGCTTGGTCTCGGCGCGGGAGAGGGCGAGGGCGGCGTTGAGGATGCGGTGGTCGGCCTTGCGGGTGCCGAAGACGGCGCCGGCGTCGGCCCCTCCTTCGTCTTCCGTGATCACCCGGAAGCGGCCGCGGGTGGGGCCGTCGAGCGGGATCCAGGTGCCGAGCAGGCTCTTGCCGGAGAGGGCGTCGAGCTGGCGGATGAACTCCCGCGCCTGCAGGTTGACGACCGCGTTGCCCTTCTTGAACTGGTCGAGCTCTTCGAGGACGGTGATGGGGATGGCGACGTCGTGCTCGTGGAAGCTCTGGAGGGCGTTGAAGTCGTAGAGGATGACCGACGTGTCGAGGACGAAGACCTTCTTCTGTCTGTCGGGCTGGGGCATCGCGGGCCGGATCGCCTCCTGGCTGACGCTCACTGAGTTGGGGGCTCGAACCGGAAAAATGTTAGCGCGGATCGGGGTTTACGGCAAGCTAGGGGTAGTGGTCGGGCTTTCCACCGACCACCACGGCTGGGGCTTTTCGGAGCTTCAGCCGGCGGCGCGGCGGCGCTGCAGGAGGAGGGCGCCGAGCGCGGCGAGGGCGGCGGCGAGGGCGGTCAGGGCCGTGGGGCCCGCAGCGGGGATCTCGGCCGGCGCCTCGGCGGCGCAGACGCCGTCGGCGATGGCCAGCCCCTCGAAGCCGCGGCGCGCCGCGTCGGCGCGCTGGACCACCGTAGCGCGGCCGCTCGTGCGGTCGACCGAGAAGATCGTCCCCTGGTCGTCGAGCCCCCACAGGGTTCCCGTCCCGGCGGCGTCGAGGCCGCCGTCGACCGGGTCGACGGTCCCCAGCGGCCCGATGGCGGTGGCGCCGCCGCGGGAGGTGTCGAGGCAGTAGAGCCGCCCGGGCTTGCCGGCGGCGGGATCGGTGTCGCCGCCGAGCCCGTAGAGACCGGAAAGGCAGCCGGTGCGGGGAAAGCCGCCGGCGAGGCCGGTGATAGCGGTCCCCTGCTCGCCGAGCAGGTCGGCGCGCCCGCTCGGCACGTCGATCTGGTAAAGCCGCGGGGGGTTGGGGGCGTCGGTGGACATGTAGAGCTTGCCGTCGGCGGCGAAGGCGAGGCCGGTGTCGGTGACGTCCACCCGCAGCGGGCCGACCTGGGTGCAGCCGCCGGTCGTGAGGTTGCAGCGCACCAGGACGTCCTTGACGTCGTCGATGCCGTACAGCGTCGCGCAGCCGCGGTCGAAGGCGAGCGACTCGACGTCGCCGAAGCCGGTGGCGCCGATCCGCCGCGTGCGGCCGCTGAGCAGCTCGACGGAGTAGAGGTTGTCGTCGACGTCGGACTTGACGGAGTAGGCGGTCTGGGCGACGCCGGGCAGGGCGGTGAGCGCGAGCAGCGCGCAGCAGACCGGGAAGGGACTTCTCATCGTTGCAGTGGGTTGGGGGCCGGCGCGGCGACGTTCCGACGGATCGTGGAATCGTAGCACGGAGGGCTGGGAGCCCGCCGCGCTGGGCGCGCGACGGACAGCGCTCCCCGGCAATTGATCGGAGCCCGGCGCGAAAGCCTTCGCGCCTTGTATCCTCCCGCACCATGCGCGCGACCGCCGCCTCGGGACGGCTCGGCGTGCTGGCGGCGGCGGCCCTCTTCTCGACCGGCGGGGCGGTCATCAAGGCGATCGACCTCACGGGGTGGCAGGTGGCGTCGCTGCGCTCCGGCCTCGCCGCGCTCACCGTCCTCCTCCTGATGCCGGAGAGCCGGCGTGGTCTCTCGCGGCGCGCCCTCGCCGTCGGCGTCGCCTACGCCGCGACTCTCGTCCTCTTCGTCCAGGCCAACAAGCTGACCACCGCGGCGAGCGCCATCTTCCTGCAGTCCACGGCGCCGCTCTACGTCCTCCTCCTCGCGCCCTGGCTGCTGCGCGAGCGCGTCCGCCGCTCCGACCTCGGGCTGATGGCGGCGCTGGCGGTGGGGATGGCCTTCTTCTTCCTCGGCCTCGACCGCGCCTCCGCCACCGCCCCGCGGCCGCTGCTCGGCAACGTCCTCGCCGCGGCGGCGGGCCTGACCTGGGCGCTGACGGTGATGGGGCTGCGGGCGCTGGGGCGGGAGGGGGGCAGCGGCGCGGCGGCGGGGGCGGCGCTGGCGGGCAACGCGATCACCGCCTTCGCCTGCCTGCCCCTGGCGCTGCCGCTGGTCGGAGCGGACGGCGGCGACTGGGCGGGCGTCGCCTTCCTTGGCGTCGTGCAGGTCGGGCTGGCCTACTTCTTCCTCACCCGCGCGCTGACCCGCGTCCCCGCCTTCGAGGCCTCGCTCCTCCTGCTGCTTGAGCCGGTGCTCAACCCGATCTGGGCCTGGCTGGCGCACGGCGAGCGGCCGGGAGGCTGGTCGCTCGCCGGCGGCGTCCTGATCCTCGCGGCGACGGCGACGAAGACCTGGCTGGACGCGCGACCACAGTGAGCATGAAGTGCGCATCTCCTTAGCGTGAAGTGCGCATGTCCTTATTGACACGCTGCGTCAACCGGGACAGGATCTGCCGCAATCCGCAGAGACCGCGGCGGTAAGCCGGCAGCGTGCAGGCCGGTGGTGTCGCCGAACGAGGAGGAACGATGAGAGGCAGGAGTCTCAGCCGACCACTAGTGCTGCTCACCGTTCTGACCTTGGCCTCCGTCGACGCCCGAGCTCAAGCGGGAGCGCAACCCGCCGGGTGCGGCAAGGCGCCGCCGGCAGGGCCTCCCTGGGGCCGCGATCTGGGAGCCGAACCTCCACCCTCGATCCATCCCGTCGGGCAGGTGCTGGACAGCAGCCTGGTAGTGCGCGACTGCGACCTCAACGTGCCGGTCTGGACCCCCAAGCGCTGCCAGGGCACCTTCAAGGTCTGTACGGCGGACGCCGATTGCGGCGGGGCGACGGGGAGCTGCGCCAACGCCCAGACCTGCGCCGACAACGGCAAGTCCTGTACGCCCGCGACGGTTGCCACCGACTGCAATCCCGGGGTCGACTGCGTGAAGACCTGGGGGTGGCAGATGCAGAGCCTCCGCCCATACGGCAGCCCCATCGATCCAAGCAAGCCGATCAACCCCGACAACCCGAACGACCCCAATTTGCGCTGGGGGTTCCCGGGACCGATCTTCTTCGCCCGCGCGACGACGCTCAAGGACCCGGCGCAGGCACCGGGCAAGGACAATCCGGTCGTGACCCCGGGGACGCGCCTCAAGATCAAGCTCTCCAACCGCCTGCCGCCGCAGAGCTACACCGAGGCCACGACCTGCAACCCCGCGACCTATCAGCAGTGCAAGAACCGGGTGTGCAGCAACGACGGCACCAAGGTCTGCACCCAGAGCTCCGATTGCGGTGCCGGCAACGCGTGCAACGCGGTCGCCTTCTGCAACCAGTTCCTGCCCTGCAACGGGCCGCAAGGCCCGTGCGGCCCGCCGCAGTCGGTCCAGGAGACGACCCCCAACTGCTTCCACGGCAACAACGTCACCAACCTCCACTTGCACGGCACCCACGTCTCGCCGCAGCCGCACCAGGACTTCGTGCTGCTGAACCTCTTCCCCCCCGGTTCGCAGGGCGTGCCCAGCGGCGACAACTACGCGGTGGGCGACTACCAGGTCGACGTCAACCCGTTCCCCTGGAACCAGGCGCCGGGGACGCACTGGTACCACCCGCACAAGCACGGCTCGACCTCGCTGCAGGTCATGGGCGGCCAGGCCGGCGCGCTGATCATCCAGGGCGCCTTCGACGACTGGCTGAAGCAGCTCTACGGCGACAAGCTCGTGGACCGGATCATGGCCGTGCAGCAGATCGCGGGGCGGGTCAACTACTTCACCCCCGGGTACCCCAACTTCCCGCCGCAGCTCCTGCTCAACGGCTTGGCCTCGCCGGTCATCCGGATGCGGCCGGGCGAGATCCAGCGCTGGCGGTTCGTGGGCGGCACGACGCAGGCGGCCGCCTCGCTGGAGATCGGCTTCGACCCGCGCATCAAGGAGGTGCGCCAGATCGCCGAGGACGGCATCCAGTTCGCCTGGCAGAACTACGACCGCCAGCCGCTGCGCGACTCCGAGGCAACGTACCTCAACTTCAAGTTGACGCCGGGGAACCGGGCCGACTTCCTGATCAAGGCCCCAGACCAGCCAGGCACCTACAGCGTCAACCGGCGGGTCTTCCTTCCCGACCTCGCCGACCACGTCGAGGACCAATTCAACATGGACGAGGAGATCGCGGAGCGGGTACCGCCGACTGCGTTCGCGGCCGACCGCGCCCCCGTCGACGCTGTGGGGAACCCGCTCCTGTTCACCATCCAAGTGGACAAAGTGGACCGTGTTGACATGAGCTTCCCGGTCACCGAGGGGACGGACCCTGCCTGCAAGGCGAAGCCGAAGCCGGCCCGCTGCTGGCCCGACACTCCGTATTACCTCAAGGACCTGACCGGCAAGCGGACGCCCGACCGGACGCTGGCCTTCAGGATCGACGGCAATCCCGGCGGGCAGCCCAACAGCTTCTGGATCAACGAGTCCCAGTACAAGCACGGCTGTGCGGAAGCCACGATGGAGCTTGGCACGACGGAGGACTGGCTGGTCAAGAACGTGCCGGGGAAGAACAACACGGTGCTGCTGGCCCATCCGTTCCACATCCACATCAACCCGTTCCAGGTATTCAGGGACGGCGACCGCAAATTCGATCCGCCCTACATCTGGCAGGACTCCATCGCCCTGCCGGTCGCCTCGCCCGGGGGCACCGCCTCCGGTCTCAGCGGACCGTCCGACCGACCCGCCGGGCCGATCTGGGACAACGAGGACGCCAAGGTGAAGTGCTCGAAGGCCTGCCTCGCCGACAACGCGACCTGGAACGGGCAGTGGAAGACCACCATCCCCGACAAGCTCTCGGTGTGCGGCTGCGAGGTCAAGGACACCAGCGTGCGCATCGTCCAGAAGTTCGAGGACTACACCGGCGCCTACGTCATCCACTGCCATTTCCTCGGCCACGAGGACCGGGGGATGATGTGGAACGTGCAGACCGTCTGCAAAAAACCCGACGACGGCAAGTTCGGTCAGACCCAGGCCAACGGCGGCGCCGACAGCTGCCCGTCGACGACCGACAAGCTGCCCGCGTGCACCCCGGGGCCGGGTCCGCACAGCCACTGACGAAGGGGCCGCCGGCGCGGCCAGTCGAGGACGTAGACAGTCGATGTTGACGCGAGCAGCAGTAACCCGATTGCCGACCGAGTTCGGGGAGTTCCGGCTCCTCGCCTACACCGAGAACGGGTCGACCTGCCCGCACCTCGCCCTGGTCAAGGGGGAGGTCGAGCGCGCGCCCGACCCGCTGGTGCGTATCCACTCCGAGTGCCTGACCGGAGAGGTCTTCACCTCCCAGCGCTGCGACTGCGGCCCGCAGCTCGCGGTGGCGATGCAGGCCATCGCCGAGGAGGGGGCGGGCGTGCTGATCTACCTACGCCAGGAGGGGCGGGGGATCGGCCTGCTCAACAAGCTCCACGCCTACTCGATGCAGGACCGCGGACTCGACACCGTGGACGCCAACTTGCACCTCGGCTTCGGCGCCGACCTGCGCGACTACGCGGCGGCGATCGCGATCCTCGAGGACCTCGGAGTCGCCGCGGTCCGCCTGCTGACCAACAACCCCTTCAAAATCGCGGCGCTCGAGCGGTCGCGCATCCGCCTCCTTGGCAGGGTGCCGCTGGTGGCCCCGCCGACCGACCACAACCGCGGCTACCTGGAGACCAAGCGGCTGCGCATGGGGCACCTCCTCGCCGACGTCAAGGCGTGAGGATGGACGCCGGCGGGGCCCAGGCCGACCCGGCGGCGGCAGCCTGCTGGCGGGTCCTCTGCCTGCTGGCCGAGCGGGTCCGCGCCGGCGGCGAGCCGGTCCGCGCTTGCTGGCTGCGGATCGGCGAAGCGCCCGAGATTTGCCTCGACGACGAGCCCCCGCCCGCCGGCCCCGGCTGGCGCGTCCTGCTGCTCCTCGACCCGGCCGCCACCGGCGACTTCCCGCCCGTCCCGGGGGAGAGCCGCTACCTGGTCGAAGACCTCATCGCGCTCCGCCCGCTCGCGCGCGGCGACCTGCCGCCCGCCGCCGCGGCGCTGCTCGAGACCTACGCCCCCTACGCCCTGGCGGCGGAGCACGCCCGGCGCGCCGGCCGCGCCTTCGCCGTCAGCCACTTCGCACAGTCGCTCGACGGCCGCATCGCCACCTGCGGCGGCGACTCGAAGTGGATCGGCTGCGCCGAGAACCTCCTCCACGCCCACCGCATGCGCGCCCTCTGCGACGGCGTCCTCATCGGCGCCCGCACGCTGCGCGCCGACCGCCCGGCGCTGACCGTGCGCCACGCCGAGGGGGGGAGCCCGGTGCGCATCGTCGTCGGCGCCGCGGGCAACGGCGACGTCGACTGTCTGCTGGCGGCCGGGCCGGGACCCATCCTGCTGGTCGGCGACGGCGAGGCGCCGGCGTCGCCGCAGGTCGAGCGCCTGCCGCTCCCGCGGCGGAACGGGAGGATCGCCACCGCGGCGATCCTCGAGGAGCTCTACCGGCGCGGCGTCCTCTCGGTCTACGTCGAAGGGGGCTCGGCCACCACCTCGGCGTTCCTCGCCGACGGCACGATCGACGTCCTGCAGCTCCACATCTCGCCGCTGATTCTCGGCACCGGCATCCCCTCCTTCGTACGGCCGGAGATCACCGCGGTGGCGGAGTCGGTGCGCTTCGCCACCCATCTCTACCGGCCCGTCGGCGACGGCATCCTGTTCGTCGGCCGCGTGGCGTGAGGCTGACGCTTTCCTTCGAGGCTCCGTGCCGCGTGGCGGTGCGGGAGGAGCCCCTGGCCGCGCCCGCCGCCGGGCAGGTGGCGGTCGAGACCCTGGTCTCCGCCATCAGCCCGGGGACCGAGATGCTGGTCTACCGGGGGCAGGTGCCGGCGGGAATGCCGGTCGACGCCGCCATCCCCTCCCTGGCCGGCGGCTTCGCGTTTCCACTCGCCTACGGCTATGCGGCGGTGGGGCGGGTCGTCGAGCTGGGCGACGGGGTCGCGCCCGAGTGGCGGGACCGGCTGGTCTTCGCCTTCCATCCCCACGCGAGCCACTTCCTCGCCGCGCCGGACGATCTCTTCCCGGTCCCGGAAGGGCTGGCGCCCGAGGCGGCGGCCCTCCTCCCCAACGCCGAGACGGCGGTCAACTTCCTGATGGACGGCCAGCCGATCGTCGGCGAGCGGGTGGTGGTCTTCGGCCAGGGAGTGGTGGGACTGCTGACCACGGCGCTCCTGGCGCGGATGCCGCTGGCGAGCCTGCTGACCGTGGACCGGCACCCGCTGCGGCGGCAGCGCTCCGTCGACTTCGGCGCGCACGCCGCGCTGGACCCCGAGGCCCCCGGCGCGCTCGACGGACTGAGCGCCAGCGCCGACCTGACCTACGAGCTGTCCGGCAGCCCGGCGGCACTCGAGCAGGCGATCGCAGCGACCGGGTTCGGCGGCCGGGTGGTCATCGGTTCCTGGTACGGCGACAAGCGCGTCTCGCTCGACCTGGGCGGCGCCTTCCATCGCAGCCGCATCCAGCTCGTCAGTAGCCAGGTCAGCACCATCGCGCCGCGCTTCTCGGCACGCTGGAGCAAGGACCGCCGCCTGGAGGCCGCCTGGCGGCTGCTGGCCGAGCTCCCGCTCGACGGCCTGGTGACGCACCGCTTCGCCTTCACCGAAGCGCCGGCGGCCTACGAGCTGCTCGACCGCCGCCCCGAAGAGGCTGTCCAGGTCGTGCTCACCTATCGCTCGCAGGGGTCGCGAAGTAGTTCGGCCTGATGACGAAGTGGAGAGGATCGGCCGGTCGAAAGTCCAGCCGCATGCGGACCTCCATCGGCCGCTTCTGAAAGTGGGCGTAGATCGTCGCGATCCGCCGGCCCCTTCCGGCCCGCACGAGGGTGCCGTCCTCGTAGCGGAGGTGCTGGTCGGGCAGCGAAGCGTCGGTCCAGAGCAGGAAGCGGTCGCTCGGATCGGGAAGGACGTCGGCGAAGCGCTCGTCGTAGAAGGAGAAGTACTTGATCTTCCCGCCGCGCACGTAGTAGCGCAACAGGTGCTCGGAGAAAGCGCCTCGTCGAACTGCCAATGCCTCGTCGTGTCGGCGATGTGACGCCGGATGGCCGACACCCGCAGCGGGACCTGCTCGAAGAACGCCGTGCGCCGGAACGCGGTGAAGTGCCCCAGGCGGCCGATGAGTTCATACGCGCTCGGGTCAGGGAGGAACGAGGAGAGGTCTCCGAGGATGACGTCCGAGTCGCACCAGCCGACGTGGGTGAAACCCCGCCCGGCGAGCGCGTACGCGAAGAGGGTGCTGAAGAATGGGCGGTAATCGCAGAGCTTGTACATCGATCCGGGCAGCGGGTCCGCCGTCATCGCGAAGGCGTCGCCGAGAAAGGCGCGCAACCGCGCGCGCAGTTCCTCCTCGGCCATGTGGTGAGGATGACGTTGGGCGGCAGTTGGGCGAGCGGGACCTCCTGATCGGTGATGATGATCAGGTTGAGCAGGGGGTTCCTCCCCACCGAATGGAGGTAGAGAGGGAAGTAGTTGAGGAAGGGCCGCCCGAACTGGAGGAGAACAGCCCCAACGGCGCTGCGATCGAGCGGTCGCGGAGCAGCTTCATGACGCGGGCTGAGGTGTCTGCTTCCAGCCGGCAGCTTATCGCCCTCTACGACGCGCTGTCGCGCTTCAACCTGCTGGCCAACCTGGTGCGCTTCGGCCATCCGCGCGCCGACCTGACGCTGCACAAGGCGCTGCGCATCCCGGCGGAGCAGGCGAATGCCTACGGCAAGAGCGAGCGGCGGCTCTACGTCGTGGACCGGGCGCTGGCCGCCGTGACGCTGCCGCCGGCGCCGCGGGTGCTCGACGCCGGCTGCGGCTTCGGCGGCACCGTCTTCCGCTGGCAGGAGCGGATTGGCGGGACGTACGACGGTCTCACGGTGAGCAGGGTGCAGTGGCGGGTGGCGCGGCGCGAAGCGGTCCGCCGCGGGCTCGCCGCGGCGTGCCGCTTCCACCTCCGCAGCTACGACGCGCCGATCGAGGACGACTACGACGCCGTGGTGGCGATCGAGGCAGTGATCCACAGCCCCGACTTCGAGCGGACGCTCGCCAACCTGGTCTCCGCCCTGCGCCCGGGCGGCAAGCTGGTGCTGGTCGAGGACGTGCCGCGCGACGAGGCGGTGGACGACCCGGACTTCGCCATCGTCCGCGAGTGCTGGGCGCTCGGCAGGGTGCCGACGGCCTCCACCTACGCCCGGGCGCTCGCCGGCGACGGCCTGCGCACGCTCCACGACGAGGACCTTTCGGCCCTCGTCCCCACGCGCCCACCCGCAGAGCTGGCGGCGGCCGAGGCCCGCTACCGCCGGGCGCACGCCCTGCTCCCCTTCCCCGCGGCGCGCCGGGTGCTGGCCGCCTACCTCGGGGGGGTCGCCTTCGAGCGGCTCTACCACCGCGGCATGGTGAGCTATCGGCTGATCGTCGCCGAGCGGGCAGGGTGAAACGCTACGGGCTCTCCGTTTTGGCGGCATGGAGCTGGAGCAGGAACTGGTGGACCCGCTCTAGCGACTCCTCCCAGGTGGGGTGGGACTCGTACCAGCGCCGCGCCGCGACTCCCATCCGCGCCAGGAGCTCGCGGTCCTCCATCAGCCGGCGCAGGTGCCCGGCGAGAGCGTCCGCGTCGCCCGGCGCGACCAAAAAGGCGGTCTCGCCGTGGCTGAAGTTGGCCGCCGTGTCGCTGGCGCTGCTGGCGACGACCGGAAGGCCGTGGCGCATCGCTTCCAGGTAGGCGATGCCGAAGCTCTCGGGCGCCGACGGCAGCGCCAGGACGTGGCTCGCGGCGAGGCGCTCCTCGACCTCGGCGCGCGGCCGCTCGCCGAGCAGCGCCACCCGCCCGTCCAGCCCGGCGCGGGCGATCCGGCGGCGCAGGCGGCGGGTGTAGGCGGGGTCGGCCTCCAGGCTGCCGAGGACGGCGAGCCGCCAGCCGCCGGCACCGAGCCGGGCGAGGGCGTCGAGCACCATGTGAAGGTTCTTCATCGGCGTCAGGTTGCCGAGGAAGACGATCTCGAGGTCGCCTGCTTCACGGGCGCGCGCGGCGATCCGCTCGAGCGGGGTCGTGGCGGCAGCATGGTCGCCGGCGGGAGGGGCGATCACCGCGGGGCGCTCGACGCCGGCGAGCCGCGCGGCGCACGCGCGGAGCTGCGGGTTGACCAGGATCAGGCCGTCCACCGACGCCAGGTACCGCCCCTCGACCCGCCGCACCAGCGGCCGCTGCCAGGCGGGGAGCGGTTGACTCACCCGTAGCAGGTGGATGATGGCGACGATCGGCGGTGCCCCGGCAGTCCGCCGCAGCCGGCGGTTGAGCCGGAAGCACGACGGGTGGGTCAGCTCGTCCTGGAGGAGGAGGTCGAAGCCGGGCTCGGTGAGCCGGGCCAACAGGCTCTCCGAAAGGTTGTCGAGCAGGGCCCGCGGGTACGAGCGCATGGGCAGCGCGACGACCTCGACCTCGTGGCCGCGGCGGCGCAGGTGCTCGACCAGCATGCGGTCGTAGAAGAAGCCGCCGGTGAGGCGGTCGAGGCTGCCGTAGATGAGCAGGCCGATGCGCACGGTGGTCAGCGCTTGACGGCGCGTGCCCGCAGGCCGCCGCGCAGCGCGTCGATCCCGAGCCACTTCCCGACCCGATCCAGCCCCGCCATCAGCGCCGCGGCCGCCCGCGGCATGTCGCCGCGCTGGACGAAGGTCCAGGAGTCGAGTTGCACGTCGCCGAAGCCGGCGGCGCGCAGCAGCGCCCTCAGCTCGCGCCGCGTAAGGTAGCGGTCGGTCGCGAGCTGGCGGGTGCTGATGCCGAGGGCGGGGGCGAGCCGGCGGTACCAGAGGCCGCCGCCGTTGAGGGTCAGGCAGGCGAAGCGGCCGCCGGGGCGGAGCACGCGGAAGGCGCTCGCGCAGACGGCGGCCTGGTCGAGCATGTGCTCGAGGGCGCCGACCGCCAGCACCACGTCGACCGATGCGTCGGCGACGCCGGTGAGCCGCTCGGCCGCGTCCACCGTGAAGCTCACCTTGCCCGCGTGGCGGCCGAGCCGCGCGCGGGCGGCCTCCACCATCGCCGGCGAGAGGTCGACGCCGAGCCCGCGCCCGTACTCGTCGGCCAGCGCGAGCAGGTGGAGCCCGGTGCCGCAGCCGATCTCGAGCACCGTGTCCCCGGGCTTCGGCTCCGCCGCTTCGCGCAGCAGCGCCAGGCGATCGCGCAGCAGCCGTCCGGGGTCGCCGTGGCGGTCGGCGTAGGCGGGGGCGCAGGCGTCGAAGAAGGCGGCGACGCCGGCGTGGTCGTGCGCCGCCCGGGTGGTGAGGCGGCGGCTCTGCACCGGGCTCTGCGCCACGCCGGGATGATAGTCTTCGGCCCTCCTTTCAGTGAGGAGACGCCGATGTACTCGCTGACCTTCCGCGATTATTGGAAGTGTGCCCACTCCCTCAAGGGGGACATCTTCGGCCCGGCGCAGCTCGTCCACGTCATCACCTTCGAGGTCGACGTCACCTACCTGACCGAGACGCTGGACGAGTACAGCCTGATCGTGGACTTCGGGGCGGCTCAGCAGTCGCTGCAGTCGGTGCTGGCGCCGATGGAGTTCAAGAACCTCGACGACCTGCCGGAGTTCGCGGGGGTCAACACCACGACCGAGTACCTCTGCCGCTACCTGCACGAGAAGATCGCCGAGCGGGTCGCCGGCAAGTTCTCCGGCGTGCTGCGGGTGACGCTGCGCGAGAGCCCGGTGGCCTGGGCCACCTACGAGGCTCCGATCGGCGGCTGACGCCCGGCCTCGCGATGCCGACCCAGGCGGCCGTCCAGCGCTGGTTCGATCGCACCTACGCCGAGCTGGGCTTCGCCTACCTCCGGCCGGCCGAGTTCTACGCCGTCTTCCTGGAGTACCTGAACGTCCATCCCGGCGAGCGGCTGCTCGACCTCGGCTGCGGCCCGGGGCTGCTGCTGGGCGAGGCGCTACGCCGCGGCGCGCGCGCCCACGGCGCCGATCTCTCCCTGACCGCCCTCGCCATGGCGCGCCGGCACGCGCCGGCCGCCCGCCTCGTCCGCTGCAACGCCGAGGCGCTCCCTTTCCGCGAGGGCAGCTTCCAGCATGCCACCTGCATCGGCACTCTCGAGCACTTCCTCGCGACCGACCGCGCTCTCTCAGAGATCCGCCGCGTGCTCACAGGGGGCGGGCGCGCCTGCATCATGGTGCCCAACGTCCGGTCGCTCCGCTGGCGGATCGACGCCGACCTGCTCCGGCGGCACGATCCGGACAGCCACGAGCGGGCCGCCACTTTCGAGGAGTGGCGGCGGGTGCTCGGCGGCAGCAGCCTGGCGATCGAGCGGATCGAGCGCGACGAGTGGCCCTGGCGCCGGTGGCGGCGACTCCTCGGCGGGCGGCATCTGGTGCCTTTGCGCTGGGCCAGCCAGTACGTGTTCCTCCTGCGACGGTGAGGTCGGACGGCGCGGGGCGAGGACGATCTTCAGGCGATGTCCAGGAAGACCCCGCGGTGGTGCTCGGCGTAGCCCGCGGCGGCGGCGGCGTGCTCGCCGCCGGTCCACTCCCGCGGCTCGCGGTAGCGCGAGCGGAAGCCCAGGACCACGTCGGCGTCGCGCTCCCAGGCGATCGTCCTCTCGCCGATCGTCAGGCGCTCGGCGCCGAGCAGGGCCTCCAGCGGTGGTCCGAGCCAGCCGATCTCGCCCGCCCGGTAGCCGAGGTGGTCGACGTAGTCGTAGGCGAAGGCGAGCGCCCAGACCTCCCGTGAGTCCTTGTCCGGCGGCGCGCCGATCTGCGTACCGATCCCGAAGCCGGCGAGCAGGCGGCCGAGCCGCTCCCGCCAGCCGGGATCGATGCAGCGGGGCGCGCGCAGCGGCCCGAGGTCGTAGAAGAACTTCGGCAGCTCGCCGGCCGGCGTCTCGTGCCGCACGCGCCAGACGTAGTGCCAGGACTCGATCATCTGCCGCTGCGTGACCCCCGGCGGCAGCGCCAGGTCGCTCACCAGGTGGCCGAAGCGCACCGGGATCGGCGCGTCGCGGCCGATGAGCTCCGGCGGCGGCACGATGCCGCCCGTGTAGTGGTAGAGGCGCATCCGCCGCGAGCGGTCGCCGTTGTAGAGCACCGGGCTGCCGTCCTCGAAGGCGAGGAGCTTGCGCGGCTCGCGGTGCCCAGCCCAGGTGCGCATCCAGAGTTCCGGCGGCAGCTCGTGGAGGACGATCTTGCCTTCGCGGCGGAGCGAGGCGAGGACCAGCGCCATCCCGTTCTGGTCGACGTCGAAGAAGGTGCCGGCGAGCTGGTCGTGATGGTGGCTTACCTCCTCCAGGAGGTCGATGAACCACGCGTGCGCCGCGCGGCTCAGGCCGAGGAGCCCGAAGTTGTAGATCGGCAGCGGTCCCTCGCGGTAGATCTCGGGATGGGCGAGGAGGCGGTGGAAGACGCTGCCGGACGGCAGCTCCCGGTACTGCGAGGCCATCTCCGCGTCGACGTACTCCCACTCGCGCACCGCGGCGAGCTCACCCGCCTCGAGGGCGCGGAAGGCCTCCTCGAGGTCGCTGAGCACGACGGTGTCGGCGTCGAGGAGCAGCTCGTAGGGGTCGATCCCGGCGGCGGCGAGGAAGCGCGGCCGGTAGTGCACCATCTCCAGGTAGTGGTCGCCGAAGATCGCGGGCGGCGGGCTGAGCACCTCGGCGTAGGGCGCCAGACCGACGCGCAGCAGATGGGGGAGCCCCTTGAAGTCGTAGACCTTGATCCGCGCCTGCACCCGGAAGTGGAGGATGCTGTTGATGGCCGCGACCAGCGCCGGATAGTAGGCGAGGTCGCTGAACAGGCCGACGGCCCGCATCGTGCCTAGACCAGCCCCGCCCAGCGCGCCCAGGCCTCGGTCAGCGCCATGCCGCGCGGCAGATCGAAGCGCGGCCGGTAGCCGAGGAGCCGCTCCGCCTTGTCGATGCGCACGCGCGTGCGGGCGGCGAAGAAGTCGATCGAGCGCGGGCCGGGGACGCGGAACGGCGCCGCCGCGCCGTCGCGGGCGAGGGCGTGCAGCTCCGCGGCGCCCATGGGGATGGTGGCCGAGACGCCGAGCATCCGCTCGTAGGCGGCGTAGAACTCCTTCCAAGTCACCGGCTCCGCGCCGGAGAGGACGAAGACCTCGCCCACGGCGGAATCGCGCGTGGCGGCGAGGACGAGCGCGTCGGCGGCGTCGTCGACGTAGACGGCGTTGCACAGCCCCTTGCCGCCGTCCACCAGCACCACGCCGCAGGTGGCGAGCTGCTCGAGGGGGTCGATCGTGAAGACCGGCCCCCAGGGACCGTAGACGACGGTCGGCTGCACGACGACGGCGGGGAGCCCGTGGCGTCGGTGGGCATCGAGGACGAGGCGCTCCGCCTCGGCCTTGGTCTCGGCGTAGAGGTCCCCCGGCGGCCCGTAGGCGGTGGTCTCGTCGAGGTCGCCTTCGACGGTCCGGCCGTAGACGACGATCGTGCTGACGTGCACGAGGCGCGAGACGCCGGCCTCCAACGCGGCGCGGACCACCGCCGCCGTGCCTTCGACGTTGACCGCGCGTTGCTCCTCGGGCGTGCCGCGGTTGCCGTAGGCGCAGTGGACGACGGCGTCGCAGCCGCGCGCGGCGCGGGCCACCGCCGCCGCGTCGGTGACGCTGCCGGCCGCGAGCTCGACGTCGAGCCGCGCCGCGCGGCAGGCGCGCGCGAAGTCGCGCACCAGGACGCGCACCCGCGCCCCGTGCTCGAGGGCCAGCTTCTCGACCACCCGGCCGCCGAGGAAGCCGGTGCCGCCGGTGACCAGGACGGTGCGGCCGCTCAGGCCGCTGTCGCCGTCCGTGGCCGGTCGAGACGGGGCGGGCGAATCCCATGGATGGAGGAACGGCCGGCTGCGGGCGGCGCAGGCCTCGATCAGCGCGACCGAGCGCTGCCCCTCGGTGCCGGGAACGGCGGGCGGACGACCTTCCCGGATGGACGCCACCCAGTCGGCGAGCTGGGCGCCGAAGACGTCGCCGCTTTCGCACGTCTCACGCTGCGCGGCGGCGGCGCCGATGCGGACCGTCACCTCGTTGGTGACGAAGCTGGCCTCCAGGGTGCCCTGCGCGCCCTGGATCCGGATCGTGTTGCGCAGCGTGCGGGTGCGGCTCAGCTCGACCACGCCGCGCGCGCCTCCCGCCGTCGCCAGGTGCACCTCGGCCTCGGTCTCCACGCCCCCCCGGCCGTCCTCGCGGCACTCCAGGACCTCCAGCTCGCCGAGCCAGTGGAGGTGGAGGTCGAGGACGTGGACACCGGTGTCGACGAGCACCCCACCCCCGGCGGTGGCGCGGCGGAGGAGGGTGTCGGAGGTCGCCGGCCAGTCGAAGATCCGCCCCTCCCGCACGTCGAAGCTCACCAAGGGGCCGAGGACGCCCCCGGCGAGGACCTCCGCGACCCGGCGGGTGACGGGATGGAAGCGGCGGACCAGCCCGACGGCGAGCCGCACGCCGGCCTCCTCGGCGGCGCGGATCATCGCGTCGCACTCCACAGCAGTGAGCGCCATCGGCTTCTCGACCAGGACGTGCACGCCCTGGCGCAGCAGCTCGAGGCTCACCGGCGCGTGCAGGTGGTGGGGGAGGGCGACGATCGCGGCGTCGGGGAGCAGGTCCAGCTCGGAGAGCGCGGCCACCGCCCGCGGCACGCCCCACTTCTCGGCGAGGGCCTCGGCGCGCTCGCGCCGCACGTCCACCAGGGCGACCACCCTCACCCCTGGCACCTCGGCGCCCGCCGGCAAGTGCGCGTGCTCGGCGATCGCGCCGCAGCCGACGATGGCGAGCTCCAGCGGAGGAGCAGGCATCGGATCGTGAGAATCTACCGCGCTACCAGAGGTGCACCGGCGCCTTCCACATCATGCAGCCGCTCCACAAGTGCCCGGCGATCTCGGAGTACCCGCCGGCCGCGGTCTGAAATCCGCAATCCGGCTCGAGATGGCGGCCGACCTGCTTCTCCCAGCGCGCGAGCGTTCGCAAATACGGACGGTATACCCAGCGGCGCAGTGCGCCTTTCGCCGGGAGCATCAATCCGGATTGATACAGCCACGGCCGGACCTGACGCAGGCCGCTGAAGTGATAAAAGATGACGGGCGCGCCGTCGACGAAGACCTGTCCGTTTCGCCGGCTGACGCTGTGATCCTCCACGTTCCACGGCGCGAGGTTCGCTCCCTTGTGCTTCAGGACGACGACGCCGTCGAAGCGGCGCGGCCAGTCCTCCAGGTATTTCTGGTCGCCGTACTTGCCGTCCTCCACGCGCTCGAAGCACCACTCGAGGCAGCGCTCGCTCCAGTCTTGCAGGCAGGCGAGGCCGCGCGCGTCTCGGCGGAAACAGAGCCAGCCGCCATTGAAAACGCCGTGATCGCGCGATGTCTCCGGCTCGAGACGAGCAGGGAAGCGGTGCTCGGTCAGCGCGACCGACGCTTCTCCCATCTGATCGAGCAATGCCCCCGGATTCGAGAAGAAGAAGAGATCGCCGTCCAGGAAGCTGAGGCATTCGATTTCCTGATGCCGGCGCAGCAGCCACAGCGTGAAGAACGATTTGCACGTGACGCTGAGCTCCTTCTCCGTGCGCCCCTCGGCGGCCTCCAGCAAGGCTTCGTCCGCGACGTCGTTGAACGGGACAGGCCTCAAGCCTTCCAGAGCCAGATGTTGCAGTGTTTCGAACGTCGCCCCGTCCATGCAGAGGACGAAGAGGTCGAAGCTCTGGCTGTGCCGGCGCAGGGATTCGTAGAGCGCGAGCCCGCGCGTGAGGTAGTTGCGGCCCATCACCGTGCAGAATGAAAGCGACCGCATACGCGTTCACCATACGCGTTTACCGCGACGCCTGCATCGCCTCCTCGAGGCCGCGCAGGTCGAGGTCGACCGGCGGCTCCTCGGCCAGCGCCTTCGCCAGCTCCGCGTCGTGGCCGTAGAGGTCGTCGCGGAACTGCACCATCCCGTCCGGCTCCATCCAGGCGGTCCAGTAGAGGATGTGCACCGGGATCGGCCGCGGCAGCTTGATCGAGCGGTTCTCGCCGGTGTCGATCGCCGCCTGGATCGCCGCGCGGTTCCACTTGGGGTCGCCGCGCAGCAGGTACTCGGCGAGCTCCAGCGGCTTCTCGATGCGGATGCAGCCGTGGCTGAAGCCGCGCTCGGCGACGTCGAAGAGGTGGTCGGCGGGCGTGTCGTGGAGGTAGATGTTGAACTGGTTGGGGAACATGAACTTGATCTGCCCCAGCGGGTTCGCCGGCCCCGGCCGCTGGCGGATGCGGCTGTCGCCGCCGTCGCTCACCATCTCCATGTCGTTGCGCGCCAGGTAGCCCGGGTCGGCCGCCACCTTGGGCATGATCTCGTCGCGCTCGATCGACGGCGGAATGTTCCACCACGGGTTGAGCTCGAGGTAGGTCATCTGGTCGCTGAAGGCCGGGGTGCGGCTCTGGTCCTTGCCGACGATCACCTTCATCGCCAGCGTCGTCTCCTTCCCCTCGACGACGCGCAGGCCGTAGGCCGGGACGTTGACGAAGATGTGATTCTCGCCGAGATCGCCGGGCATCCAGCGCCAGCGCTCGAGGTTGAGCTCGATCTGCCGCACCCGCTCGGCGACCGGCACGTTGAGGGCGGCGAGGGTGTCCTTGCCGACGGTGCCGGTCTCCTCGAGGCCGTGGCGGACCTGGAAACGGCGCACCGCCGCTTCGAGCGCTTCGTCGTAGACGGCCGGCGGCGCCTGCGCCGCGGCGGCGGCGGCCTCCGCGGCGGCCTTGGCCTCGGCTTTGGCTTCTGCCTTGGCCTCGGCGCGGGCGCGCCGCTTGGCGAGCCAGCCGCGCGGCTCGGCGCCCGCCTCGTTCTCCTCGCCCTCCGCGCTTGGCGCGGCGGCGGTCCCGTCCGCCAGGTCGCCGCTCGCGTCGAGGCGCTCGCGCAGCGCCGCGACGCGCTCGCCGGTCGCACCCTTCTTGAGCGTCGGTCCGGGTGGCACGACCGGCCAGCCGCCGGCGGCCGCGATGTCGCGGTAGGTGCGGAGCGCGGTGCGCAGGCGCCCGTACGACTCGTGCGGCGGTGCCAGGGCCTCGAGCCCCGAGCCCAGCGCCTCCGGCTTCTCGATCATCGCCGTCAGCAGCTCGCCGAGGTTCGGGTCGCGCGGCTTGGTGTACCACTCGGCCTTGATCGAGCCGGGCTTGAACCGCCCGACGGCCAAGTGGTGGGCCAGCGTCATGAAGGCGTAGGTGAAGCGCAGGTCGGCGGCGACCAGCCGGCGCTGCACCTGCGGGTCCTCGAAGGTGGCGGGGTCCTGCAGCGCCGCGAGGTAGGCAGCCAGCTCCTCGCGCCGGTAGTGCGCGGGCTCGATCCCCTCGCGCGCCACGACCGGGATGGCGTCGAGGAGGCTCTGCGTCGCCGGCAGGGCGCCGCTGGCGTCGAACCAGGCCGGGTGCCAGAGCCGCTTGCGGTAGAAGCGGCGCATGTCGGCCCAGACGTGGCGGCGCTCCTCCTCCCCCTTGATCTCCGCCGGGACCGGCGCCTCCAGGGTCGTGCGGACGAGCTCGCCGACGGTGGCCGGGAGCGTGGCTTCCCCTTCGCCGCCGCGGGCGCAGGCGGCGCAGAGGGCGAACAGCAGGGCGATGCGCAGTTTCATGACGGGCTCCTGAGGCCGACGGCTTTGCGCATGTCGGCGGTGATGGATTGGCGTACCGAGAAGAACTCCTCCCAGGGGTCCGACTTGAGCTTGTCGAGCCGGGCGGGGACGGTCGCGACGGTGAAGCTGGAGCCGCGCAGCTCGGGGTCGACCAGCTCCTCCCAGAAGAGCGGGGTGGAGACGGTCGCCCCGGGGCGCGCGCGGGTCGAGTAGGCGACGACGGCGGTGGCGCCGCGGCCGTTGCGCAGGTAGTCGAGCAGCACCTTCCCCTTGCGGTGGGCCTTGGGGATCATCGCCGTGTAGCGCTTGGGCTCCTCGGCGACGATCGACTCGGCCACCGCCTTCGAGAAGGCCTTGAAGTCGTCCCAGCCGGTGCGGCGGGCGAGCGGCACGACGACGTGCAGCCCCTTGCCGCCGGTGGTCTTGAGGAAGCTGCGCAGCCCCAGCTCATCGAGCCGCAGACGCATCCGCAGCGCCGCCTCCGCAACCCGCTCCCAGGGCAGCCCCTCGTCCGGGTCGAGGTCGAAGACCATCATGTCCGGCTTCTCGAACTGGTCGCTGTGCGCCCCCCAGACGTGCAGCTCGAGGACGCCGAGCTGCACCAGCCAGACGACGGCGTGCAGGGTGCGCACCGCGCCGTAGGGCTGCTCCTTCGGGCCGTCGACGTACACCCGCTCGATCGAGTCGGGGAACTGGTCGTTGACGTGCTTCTGGTAGAAGCACTCCTTGGTCCGTCCCTCCGGGCAGCGCAGCATGGTGAGCGGCCGGCCCTTCAAGTGGGGGAGGATCCAGTCGCCGATCGCTTCGTAGAAGAGCGCCAGGTCGCGCTTGGTGGTCCCCGACTCGGGGTAGAGGACCTTGTCCGGGTTGCTGAGCGCGACGCCGGCGATCTCGACTTTCCCTTTCCCCTTCGCCGTCGCCGCGGGCTGGGGGGCCGGCTCCGCCGCCTTCTGATCGACCGGGCGCTCGCGCACGACTTCCTCCGGCTTCTTGTCCTCGCGCAGGCCGAGGAACGCTGGGTGCCGCAGCAGCCCCTCGTCGGTCCACTCGGTGAACGCCACCTCGGCCACCAGCTTCGGCTCCACCCAGTGTGAGCGCCGGGCCTCGGCGCCGCGCGGCGGGTTGGCGAAGGCGGGGGTCTTGCGGTCCAGCTTGCGGAGCCGCTTGTGCAGCTCGCGCAGCGTCTTCTCGTCGAAACCGGTGCCGACCTTGCCGGCGAAGACCAGGCCGCCGTCCTCCTGCCGTGCCGGCTCGCGCACGGCGAGGAGGAGCGCCCCGAAGCCCGTCCGCGAGCCCTCGGGGTCGGTGTAGCCGACGATCACGAACTCCTGCCGCGACAGGCACTTGACCTTGAGCCAGTCGCGGCCGCGGCCGGAGCGGTACGGCCGGTCGGCGCGCTTGGCGACGATCCCTTCGAGCTTGTGGCCGCAGGCGCTGCGGTAGAACTCCTCGCCGCGCCCCTCGACGTGGCTGGAGAAGCGGAGCGCCCCGCCGTCCTCGGCGGCGGCCAGCAGCTCCTCCAGCACCCGCTTGCGCTCGACCAGCGGCGCGCCGCGCAGGTCCCAGCCGTCGAGGTGGAGGAGGTCGAAGGCGAAGAAGACCAGCTCGCCGCGCCGGTCCTTGATCGCGTTCTGGAGCGCCTGGAAGCTGGTCCTGCCGTCCGGCTGGAGCACCACGACCTCGCCGTCGAGGAGCGCCTGGCGCACCGGCAGCTCGGTGGCGGCGCGCGCCACCGGCGGGAAGCTGTCGGTCCAGTCCTTGGCGTGGCGGGTGAGGAGGCGCGCCTTCCCCTTGGCGACCTCGCCGAGGAGGCGGTAGCCGTCGTACTTGATCTCGTGCAGCCAGCCTTCGCCGCGCGGCGGCTCGTCGACCAGGGTGGCGAGCTGCGGCTCGATCTCGCCGGGCAGCGGGCCTTTCTTGACGCCCGGGATGGAAGACAGATCGGGTAGGGAGGGCGACGGCTTCTCCGGGGCGGCCGCCCGGGCGGGCCGCGTCCGCTTCACCGATTTGGCCCCCTTCTTCGCCGCGGCGCCGCGCGTCTTCTCCTCGCGGCGCGCCGCGGCCGCCCTCAGCCGCGCCTTGACCGAATCCTTGCCCTCCTTCTCTTCCCGGTTCGACTGCCAAACCCGCTGCGGGTCGGCGGCGATCTCTTCCAGGGTCTGCCCCGTCGTCACGCTCTCCGGCCGCTCGCGCACGATGGCGTCGCCGCTGCCCGGGCGCGCCGCCTCGTCGCGCTCCTTGATCAGCAGCCAGTTCTCCTTGCCGTACTCGCTGCCGGCGCGGCCGCCGGTGCGCACCAGCATCCAGCCGCCCTGGAGCTTCTCGCCGTCGAGCCGGAACTTGAGCCTGCCCTTGCGGTAGGCCTCGACCGGATCGCCTTCGAGCGGCTCCCAGGTGCCGCGCTCCCAGAGCAGCACCGTGCCGCCGCCGTACTGCCCCTTGGGGATCACCCCTTCGAAGTCGCCGTAGTCGAGCGGATGGTCCTCGACGTGCACCGCCAGGCGCTTCTCGGCCGGGTCGAGGCTTGGCCCCTTGGGCACCGCCCAGCTCCGCAGCACCCCTTCCATCTCCAGGCGGAAGTCGTAGTGCAGGCGGGTGGCGGCGTGCTTCTGGATGACGAAGGAGAGCTTTTTGGCGCCCCGGGCGGCCTTCGCCTTGCCGGCGGGCTCGGGGGTGACCGCGAAGTCCCGCTTGCGGCGGTACTCGTCGAGGGGCATGAGGTCTCTGTCGCCCGGCCCGGGTCAGGCGCTCTTCTTGGCCGAGCGGCGGCTGGCGGCGCGGCGCGGCGCGGCCTTGCGCGCCGGCATCCGCTTCCTCCCCGCGGCGCGGCCGCGCGGCGCAGCCGCGCGCTTGCCCTTGCCGCTCTCCTCGACGCTCTGCTTGAGCAGCGCCATGAGGTCCACGACCTTGGCGCCCCCGGCCGCCGGCTCCGGCCGCGGCGCCGCCTCCTCGACCCCTTCGAGCTCGCCGGCCTCGACCCGCTTCTCGATCAGCTTCAGCAGGTCCTTGCGGTAGTCGTCCTTGTAGCGCTCGGGGTCCCAGGAGGCGGCCATGCCGGCGACCAGCTTCTCGCCCATCTCGATCTCGCGCTCGGTGATCCCCAGCGTCTTGAGGTTCCTGCCCGGCAGGTCCAGCTCGTCGGTCGCGCGCAGCTCGCGGGCGAAGCGGAGGATCTCCAGCACCAGCACCTCGTTCTGCGGCACCACCGCCGCCAGGTACTGCTTGGTGCGGATGACCACCTTGGCGATCCCCACCTTGCCGCTGCGCAGCAGCACCTCGCGCAGCAGGGCGTAGGGCTTCTGCCCCTTCTTCTGCGGCCCCAGGTAGTAGGGCTTGTCGAAGTAGACCGTGCTGATGTCCGCGAGCTCGACGAAGTCGAGGATGTCCACCGTCTGGGTGGCCTCGGGGTTGGCGCGCTTCAGGTCCTCGTCCGAGAGCACGACGTAGCGGCCGTCCTCGTACTCGTAGCCGCGGACGATCTGCTCCCAGGGCACCTCGCGGCCGCTCTTCTCGGCGACCCGCTTGTAGCGAATGCGCGACTTGCTCTTCTTCTCGAGCAAGTCGAAGGAGAGCTCTTCGCGCTTCTCCGCCGAGTAGAGCCCCACCGGGATGTTGACGAGGCCGAAGCTGATGCTGCCCTTCCAGATCGCGCGTGCCATGGGTTCGCCCCTCTTATATTGCCCTCCGCAGGGGCGAGGGGGAGCAAGATGCGTGCCCTGTGAGAGGCTTGGCCGCGCGCCATGCCGGGACGAGCCACGACGAGCCAAACGCGGACCCGGCTCCGCCGCTACGCCGCGGGGCGGGCCGAGGACACGGGCGACGAGCTGGCGACCGAGGAGCCGCTGGAGATCCGGCTCGCCGGCGGCGGCGCGCGGCGCACGGTGGCGCTCACCATGCGCACCCCGGGGGCCGACGCCGAGCTGGCGGCCGGGTTCCTGTTCGGCGAGGGGATCGTGCGCGGCCGCGAGGAGATCCGCGGCATCGCCGCCGGCGACCCGGAGGCGCAGGACCCGCGGGCGCGCGGCAATGTGGTGACGGTGGACCTGGGCGACCGCCCGCTCCCCGACCTCGGCGGCCTCGAGCGCCACTTCTTCGCCACCAGCGCCTGCGGCGTCTGCGGCCGCGCCGGGTTGGAGGCGCTGCGGGTGCGCGCGGCGCCGCTGCCGCCGGGGCCACGCGTGGCGCCGGCGACGCTCCTCGCCCTGCCGCGGGCGCTGGCCGCCGCGCAGGGCGTCTTCGCCGCCACCGGCGGCCTCCACGCCGCGGCCCTCTTCGACGCCGCCGGGGAGCTTCAGGCCTTGCGCGAGGACGTCGGCCGCCACAACGCCCTCGACAAGCTGGTCGGCTGGGCCCTCCTCGCCGGCCGGCTGCCGCTCGCCGCGGGGATCGTCCTGGTGAGCGGGCGGGCGAGCTTCGAGATCCTGCAGAAGACCCTGGCCGCCGGCGTGCCGGTCGTCTGCGCGGTCTCGGCGCCGAGCAGCCTGGCGGTCGAGCTGGCGCAGAGCTTCGGCGTCACCCTCGTCGGCTTCCTGCGCGGCGACCGCTTCAACGTCTACAGCGTCCCCGAGCGGGTGGCGCCGCTCCCCGTCTGAGGGCGCCGCGGTGGCACATGGGGTGCATCCTGCGAGCGGGATGAGCGTGAAAACGACGAGTGATCGACGAGCCATCCGTGGCTCCACGTGTCTCCGTTGGGTCCTGGCGGCGCTCCTCGCCGCCGGCGCCGCGGCGCAGCTCGCCTGCACCGAGCGCCAGGTGGAGCGGGCGGACGCCGAGCTGGAGCAGGCGGACGAGAAAGCGGGAGAGCAGGCGCGCGAGCTGGGCGCCCGGGCCGACGAGGCCGGCCGGCGCCTCGAAGAGGGCCTCGAGCGCGGCGCCGAGAACGTGGAGCGGAGCCTCGACAAGGCAGCGCGGGAGATCGAGCCGATCGCCCGCGACATGCTCGACGACGCCGAGATCTCCGTCCGGGTCAAGGCGCGCCTCGCCGCCGACCCCGACGTCAACGCCCTGCACATCGACGTCGACACCGTGGACGGGCGGGTGACCCTCAACGGCAAGGTCGAGACCGCCCACCAGCGCGAGGAGGCAGAGGACCTGGCGCGGCGCACCCCGGGGGTGCGCGAGGTGGTGAACCTGATCCAGGTGGCGGGGCAGGCGAGCTGATCGGAGCCCGGCGCGAAAGCCTTCGCGCCTAGGCGCCGGGGCCTCCGGCCCCACCTGCCATAATTCCGCCCATGGACGAGCTGCTCGACGCCGCGACGGCCGGCTGCCGCGTGGGGGCGGAGGTGCTGCGCCGCTACTTCCGCGACGCCGGGCTGGAGGTCGGGCAGAAGGGCGAGAACGACTTCGTCACCCGCGCCGACCGCGAGAGCGAGGCGGCGATCGTCGCCGAGGTGCGGCGGCGCTTCCCGCAGCATCGCATCCTGGCCGAGGAGGGGGGCGGCGCCGGCACCGGCACGAGCGACTGCGAGTGGCTGATCGACCCGCTCGACGGCACCACCAACTTCCTCCAGGGCCTGCCGATATGGTGCATCTCGATCGCCTGCCGGCGCGGCGGGGACCTCCTGGCCGCCGCGGTCTACGACCCGCCCGGCGACAACCTCTTCACCGCCGTGCGCGGCGGCGGCGCGCGCTGGAACGGCCGGCCGATGCGGGCCTCCTCCCGCCCCGGCCTCAGCGGCGCCTTCCTCGCCACCGGCTTCCCCTTCCGCGCCCACCGCACGCTCGACCTCTACCTCGGGCTCTTCCGCGAGGTCTTCCTGGAGGCGCGGGCGATCCGCCGCTGCGGCTCGGCGGCGCTCGACCTCGCCTATACCGCGGCCGGCGTCTACGACGGCTTCTTCGAGTTCCGCCTCTCCCCCTGGGACATCGCCGCCGGCGTGCTGCTGGTGCGCGAGGCCGGCGGCGCCGCCACCGACCTCGACGGCGGCGGCCGCTACTTCGAGGGCGGCAACGTCGTCGCGGGCGGGCGGGGGACGCAGGCGGCGCTCCTCGCCGCGGTCGGGCGCTGTACCAGCGAGGAGGCGGTCGAGGCGGCCGATCCGAGGCCGGTCCCCGCCGCCGCCGGGGCCGGCGCGCGATGAGGGCCGCCCGCGCGGCGCGCGAGGGCGTGCCGCCGCCGCCCGGCCCCTGGCGCCTGGAGGTCCAGGTCCACCCCGGCGACATCCGCCGGCGCGTCCGCTACTACTTCCTGTCGCGCGCCCACCTGACCGCCTGGTGCCTGGCGGCGCTCGCCTGCGTCGCCGTCCTGGCCCTCGGCCTCGGCGTCGCGCCGCGGGTGGTCGGCGCCTTCCTCGGCGCCCACGACGTGCAGCGGCTCCTCGCCGAGCGGGCGCGGCAGGGGGAGCGGCTGCAGGCCCTCGTCGGGCAGATGGAGGAGGCGCGCGGCCACGCCGACGACCTCCGCCTGCAGGTGCAGAAGGTGGGCCTCGCCTACGGCGTGCCGGATGGCGCCGCGACGCCGCCGGCCGCGGCCGTCGTGCCGGCGCCGGAGTCGATCTACGCCGGCACTATCCAGCACGGGCGGCGGCTGGCGCGGCGGGTGCGCGGCGAGCTGGCGGCGACCGGCGCGCTGGTCGACCGCGTCGCGGCGTACGAGCGGGCCGACGCCGGCGCGGCGCCGGCCACCCCGGCGCTCTGCCCGCTGCGCGGCGTCGAGTTCGTGCTGCTCTCGCCCTTCGGCCGCCGGCGCGATCAGTTCACCGACGAGCCGCAGTTCCACACCGGCGTCGACCTGGCGGCGCCGCCGGGGAGCCCGATCATGGCCCCGGCCGACGGCGTCGTCGTCTTCGCCGGCCGGTATCCGATGTCCGGCATCCACTGGTGGCGGCTCGGCGAGCTGGTGGCCGTCCGTCACGGCAAGCGCTTCCTGACCCTCTACGGTCACTGCCGCGAGGTCCTGGTGCGGCGCGGGCAGAAAGTGCGGCGCGGCGAGGTCCTCGCCACCGTCGGCAACACCGGCTGGAGCACAAGCCCCCACCTCCACTACGAGGTGCGGCGCCGCGACGCGGCCGGCGACCCGCAGCCGCTCGACCCCCGCCTCTTCATGCTCGACCACCGCTGGCGCGACGACGAGCGGCTCGTCGTGCGCGCCGGCCGGCCGCCCGGCGGCGCCGAGCTGCCGGCGCTGCCGGCCGCCTTCCGCCGGTAGAGAGCCTTGCGGATGCCCTTCGGCAGGCGCCGCGACCGCCGGGAGCGCGACAGCGCGCCGACGATGATCGTGCCGGCGGGGGCGCGCATCGGCGTCGACCCCGAAGGGCAGCTCTGCATCCAGAGCCCCGGCAACCTCGTGCTCCAGAACTCCGGCCGCTACGGCACGCTGGAGTCGCTGCACGGCTCGGTGCGCGTCGAGCGCGGCGTGCAGGTCGAGGCGGTGACGGTGCGCTGCGCCGAGACCTGCTACGTCGAGGGGACGCTGACCGCCTGGAAGGTCGTCGCGCGCTCGCTGCAGCTCGAGGACGGGGCGCGCGCCAACGTCGTCCTGCAGGAGACCCAGCGCCTGGAGGTGGGGCGCGGCGCCCGGCTGGTCGGCAACTTCTCGTCCGAGCGCGAGCTCTTCGGCTTCTTCTCCCGCTTCGCTCACCAGGTGCGCTCGCTGCCATTCGGGAGCGAAGGACGGGCGGAGCCGGCGGCCGAGCTGCCGGCAACTGCCGGGGCAGCGCTCGAGGAGGAGCGTGCCGAGAGCCCCAGCTCCGAGCCCGAGGAGTTCCCGGAGTCGCTGATCCTGGCGATGGTGCTCCTCGAGCGCGAGCTCGAGCGGCACCCGCACGAGGGGCCCGGCGGCCGCGCCATCGCCGAGATCGCCAAGCTCCTCCAGGAGCGCGACCTAGAGACCCTGCGGCTGACCCGCAACACCCTCTTCGGGCGGATCGACGACCCGGGCGAGGACGCGGCGCGGGCGCAGGAGCTGGTGGAGGCGTTCTACACGGGGGAGGGGGGATGAGCCTCTACCAAGAGCTGGCCTGGCGCGGCCTGGTCCACGGCGCCACCGAGGACGCGGAGCGGGCGCTGGCGGAAGAGAAGCTGACCGGCTACATCGGCTTCGACCCGACGGCGGCCTCCCTGCACGTCGGCTCGCTGCTGCCGGCGATGGCCCTGGCGCGCCTCCAGCGCTTCGGCCACTCGCCGATCGCCGTCGTCGGCGGCGGCACCGGGCTGATCGGCGACCCCAGCGGCAAGACCGCGGAGCGGCAGCTCCTGACGCGCGAGAAGGTGCAGGAGAACCTGGCGGGGATCCGCGGCCAGCTCGAACGCGTCCTCGACTTCGACGCCCGCGGCAACCCGGCGCGCATCGTCGACAACGCCGACTGGCTCTGCGAGCTGTCGCTGATGGACTTCCTGCGCGACGTCGGCAAGCACTTCGGGGTCGGCGCCATGCTCGGCAAGGAGTCGGTCCGGCGGCGGCTCGACGGCGAGGAGGGGATCTCCTTCACCGAGTTCAGCTACATGCTGCTTCAGGCCTACGACTTCCTCACCCTCCACGACCGCTACGGCTGCCGCCTGCAGATGGGGGGGAGCGACCAGTGGGGCAACATCGTCGCCGGCATCGACCTGATCCGGCGGCAGCGGCGGGAGGCGGCGCACGGCGTCGTCTTCCCGCTGGTCACGACCGCCTCGGGCGTCAAGTTCGGCAAGACCGAGGCCGGCGCCGTCTGGCTCGACCCGGTCCTGACCTCCCCCTTCCGCTTCTACCAGTTCTGGGTGCAGACCGACGACCGGGACGTCGTGCCGTACTTGAAATTCTTCACCTGGCTGGGGCGCGAGGAGATCGCGGCGCTGGAGGATCAGGCGCGGACCGCCCCCGAGAAGCGGGAGGCGCAGCGCCGGCTGGCGACCGAGGTGACGCGCATGCTCCACGGCGAAAGCGACCTCGCGCGCGCCGAGCGCGCGACGCGCGTGCTCTTCGGCGAGGAGGTGGCGGAGCTCGAGCCGCGCGACGTGCTGGAAGTCTTCGCCGACGTGCCGTCGAGCGCGGTGGAGAAGGCGCAGCTCGCGGGCGCCGGCGTGCCGCTCGTGGACCTGCTGGTGAGCGCGGGATTGGCCGCCTCGAAGGGCGAGGCGCGGCGCGCGCTCCAGCAGGGCGGCGTCTACCTCAACAACCGCCGCGTCGCCGACGAGCGCAAGGCCGTCACCCTCGACGACACCCTGGGCGGCGAGCTGCTGGTGCTGCGCAAGGGCAAGCGCGACTACCACCTCGTGCGGGTGGCGGGGTAGTCCTCGAGCACGCGATGAGGCCGCCCGCGGGGGCGCGGAGGCTTCTCCTCTGGGCGGCGGCCGCCCTGCCCGCCGCGGGCGCGGCGCTCTTCCTCGTCCTGCGCTCGGGCCAGATCCCGAACCTCGACTACTGGTGGCTCTTCCCGCGCTTCTTCGGCCCGGCCGGCTTCGCTGCCGATCCCGGCGCCTGGTTCTCGCGCAGCAACGAGCACCTGCTGACGGGGAGCTACCTCCTCTACGCCGTCAACATCCTGGCGACCCGCGGTTCCAACGTCGGCCTCGGCCTCCTCGCCTGGCTGGCCGCCCTGGCGCAATACGCGCTGCTCTGCCGGCATCTCGCGCGCACCGGGGAGGAGCCGGGCTTCTGGCGCGCCGCCGCCGTCGCGGCCTTCTGCTTCACGCCGGCGGCGGCGCAGGTCTGGATCGTGGGCTTCAGCGGCGTCCACTGGTGCTGGGCCAACCTCCTCGCGGTGGTGTCGCTCCTCGCCCTCCTCCGCTACCTGGAGCGGGGCGGAGTGCTCCACCTGGCCGCGCACGTCGCCGCGGGGCTCGCCGCGACGCTGACCTTCGGCTCGGCGCTTGCGCTCTGGCCCGCGGCGCTCTTCGCGGTCGCACGGCACGCCCCCCTCCGGGTGGCGGCCGGCTACGCCGCCGGGGTCTTCGCGCTGGCGGCGGCCTATCGCGCCGGCATGCCCGCCGCGGCCGGCGCGCTCGGCGACCTCCAGGCGGTCCCGGTCTACGTCGGGAGCTTCCTCGGCGGCATCTTCATCTTCAGCCTGGAGCTGGCGTGCCTCATCGCGCTCGCGGGCCTGCTCCTCGCCGGGCACTTCGCGTGGCGGCTGCGCTCGGCGCCGGCCGATCGCGCGCCGTGGCTGTGGGTCCTCCTCGCCCTCTTCGCCCTCGGCAACGCGCTCCTCGCCGCCGTCGCCCGCGACGGCGGCGGCCCCCGCGGAGCGATCTCTTCACGGTACGCGCTTGTGGCCGGTCTCTTCTGGCTGTCGCTCTTGCAGCTCGGGTTCATCGCCTACCCGCCGCGGCAGGACTGGAGACGGCGGGGCCTGCGGCTCGCGTGGGCCGCCGCCGGCCTCGCCATGATCCTGGCGATGGCCAGGATCGGAGCCCTGTACGCGCCCCAGCTCCTCCAACGCGCCTCGCTGCAGCCGCTCGTCGAGCTGACCGCCGAGCTGGGGATCGAGGACGACGAGCTGATCCGCGCGGCGATCACGGTGGACCCCGCGGCGTGGCGGCGGGCGCTGCCGGTCCTGCGCGCCCACCGGCTCGAGCCGTTCGCGTCCCCGGCCCTGCCTTGCGGCGACGACGGCGAGTGGAACGGGCGCTCCTTCCCGCTGCCGGACCGCCGCGGCGGCGGCCGCCTCGAAAGGATCGACGCGCTCGGCCCGGGCGTCGCCCGCGTGTCGGGCTGGCTGTGGGGGCGGCCGAGCGGCGGAACCTGTCTGCTGCTGCTCGACAGAGGCCGCCGGCTGCGCGGCTTCGGCCTGGCGACGCTGCCGGTCGACGATTCCCGAACGCGCTTCCTCGGCTACGTCCGCGTTCCCAGGCCGGACAGCGTCTTCACCGCCGTCCTGGCGGACCCGAGCCGCGAGCCCCGGCGCCTGCGCGGCTCGGTTTCCCTCACCCGGACCGGCGCAGCGGGCATCGACCCGACCTTCGCCCAGCTGCACCGCGCCGGCCGCTGGTACGGCCGGGGCAAGTGGACCTGGCTCCGCGGCGACTGAGTCGCCTGCCCAGGTTGCTCTTGTCGTCTCCGTCCGCTAAGCCCGACACGATGCTTCACGTCGTCGACGAGCTGCTAGTGCCGCGCAAAGCAGGCGCGACTACCAGTGGTGCGAGTGGCAGGGTAGGGCTCCGTCCCCCGGCCTGCCGGGCACCGGCGGTCAGCGCGGGGGCCAGTCTCCCGACTGCATCGCCGCGCGCATGGTCGCTTCCAGCGAGGCGATCAGCGGATTACCCGGATTGTGCCCAAGAACCTGGAGGTAGTACCCCCCGAGTGCCCAGGCCCATATGCCCAAGCCATGCGGCAGCCCGTTGGCGAAGGGGATGTAGTCCGGGTCGAAGTCATCGGGCGGCGGGGCATAGATGGACAGCCCGTTGGTAGACGATGGCGTGCGGCCACCGCAGCATGCCACGACCGCTTCGTCGAAGCGCTGCACCAGCGTTCGTGCCGCATCGGCGCAGGAGCTCGGCACCGGGCGTGCGAGCAACTGCTGCGCCAGGCCCTTGAGGTCGGCCAAGCCTGTTTTCTTGGACCGCCAAGTGTCGGCTAGCGCATCGTTCAGCACCTGCAGCAGGACGGCGTTGTTCGGGTCGAGGCTCTGTGCGAAACCCACGAACGCACCGGCCAGGGGGGCGAGCCGCGCAGCATCGATGGCGGCGAGCGTGACCGGGGTGCCGCGTTGCGCGTCGGCACGATAGGCGTGCGCACTGTCGGCCACCAAACGGCGCGCCAGCATCTCGGGTGTGATGTCCGGCTCGGTCCGCAGTGTATGCACCAGTGTTCGGTAGTCGAAGCCCTCGCCCGGCCACTGGTCCTCGGCGAGCACGAGCCAGCGCGCGTGGTCGCTGAAACCAGCCCCCACCGACTCCAGGTTGCCCATGTAGCAGGCATCGAAGGCGATCACGTCGATGGACCCGGGGGCGGCGGCAGAATTCCGCTCGATCGCACCGTTCAGCTCGTCCTGCGCGGCCACCTGGCAGCGGCGCAATTCGGCATCGCAGGCCTCACCGGGGCCGGGCAGCACCAGGCGTCCGGGTTGCTGCAGGTAGCGCCTGCCCAGGCCTTGGTCTTGGAGGACCCCCTTCCAGCCGGAGCCGTGCCCGCCCAGGATGACGAGCCTATGCTCGGCCGGAAAAGCTTGCGCAAGCCCCAGCACCTGGGCCAGGAGCTTCGCATCGGAGGTGCGAAGCTCGTTGAACCGCATCACCAGGTCCTGCCCCAGCGGGGTGCCGGCGTTCAGGCGTGCGATGAACGAATCGGCAAGCAGCGGACCGTCGAATAGCGCCAGCACATGCACGTCGTCGTTGGATCCGACAGACTTCATCTCGAGCAGATCGGCGAACATCCAGCGTGCGAGATCGCAGTCGGCGGCCAAGTAGGCCAGCACGGTCCATTTGGCGCGGCGGCCGAGCGCCGCTCGGTTGATCGTCGACAGCTCGAAGCGGAAGTCATCCCAGTCCAGGTGCAGCACCTCCGGCGCGCCGGCGGTGTAGGGGTTGCCGCGGTCGACGAGCATCGGCGCTTCAGGCCACGAGCGCGTCGTGCATCGCTTTGGCGACTTCCGAGTCGGACAGGTAGCCGCTGATGCCGTGCCGGTTGGGCGTAGGGTTATCGACGTCGTGCTTGTTGGTGATCTGCGGGTCGAGCGGGAAGTGGTCGGCGTCCAGTCGATACAGCGCTACGACGTCGCGCTCGTCCAGGGCGTTGAACCAGCGTCCCACACAGGCCGGGTGGCGGTTCGGCGCGAGTTTCTTGCGGATGGCCTTTACCGCCAGCGGCGCGCCGAGGGTAATGAAAAGCGGCACCTGCCAGCCCTGCGCCGCCCCTTCGCGCCGCAGCAGGTTGTAGGCCACCACCGTGCCGAGCGAATGCGCGGCGACGACGGTTTGCACGTTCGGCTTCAGCGCCTGGTGCACACCGGTCTCGATCTCGTCGCGGATGCCGATGTTGTCCAGGTACTGGTAGACATCATTCGTCGCGAGCGCGATCGACGTGCCGCTGGCCAGCGGCACGCGACGGTCGATGACCTTCAGCACCGCCTGCAGCCATTCCCAGTTCAGCGGTCCCTTCTGCACCACCTCGGCCCCTGCAACCTCCGCGAGCTCAGCATCCGAGATGCCCTGCCTGCGCTGCACTTCCAGCAGCACCTCGCGGATGAACGCGCGCTGCTCGGCGTCTGCGTTGTCGCCCTTGACGATGACGGCGGCCGCCTCGCTGGCGGTCTTGCCCTGCGCCAGGTCGTAGAGTGTCTGCCCGTAGTACGGGAAGCGGATGTCGGTTTCCGCAATGGGCATCGACAGGCCGTTCTTCGCCAGCCCCGACCGCCACGCATCCACCCATTCGGCCTTCAGGGCGGCGGCATCCTTGTGTTCTTGCGCACGGCCGTGAACGAAGACCAATTGCTTCATCGGCGAATCTCCCCTTGGCGAAAGGCCTTGACCAGCGCCTGAGTGCCGGCCGGATCGAACAGGGTCCACAGCGACGGTCGCAGGTAGCGCTGCAGCTCAAGCAGCGCCTGGCTCACCGGCGCGCGGAAGGCGGAAAGCAGCGACCAACCCTGCGACAGCAGCGGCACTGGTGGCAGCACACTGCCGTCGCGGTACAGCGTCTGCAGGCTGTCGTCGGCTGCCAACAGCGCGATATCGAAGAACGTGATGCCGAGGTCGCCTCGGAGGAACGACTGCATCTCGCGGATGCGGTCGCGCCGGCCCAGGTCATGGTACGCGTAGGCCGCGTAAAGCGCCATCGACGGATCGATCGACTTGGCGATCTGCATGCCGCGCGCGAGGTGCAGGGCGTTGTCGCCTGTGAGGCGGAAGACGCCCATGCCCGCCGCCGCCGCGATCGCGGCGCGCAGCGCGCGCAGCTCGTCCCGACGGGCTGCGTAATCGTTCCAGCGCGGGCTCAGGTCAGACGGCTCGTAAGCCACGTGCGCTAGCTCGTCGTCCTCGAACGTTAGCTCGGCCAGGAACTCGGGGATCGCCGGAAGCAGCACGCCGCGGCCGTCGCTCAACTCCAGCAGCACGCTCACCGCGCCGTGCTGGGGCGTTATGCGTACGAGCGTGCCGTCTTGGTCCAAAATCTCGTGCGCGGCGCCCGTGCTGTGCACGGCGCGCACCCGTGCACCGCGAAGCTTGAAGCCGCAGCCGGTTTCGTAATGCGTGGGGCCGAACGGGCTTGCCAGCGTGCCCGTGGTCGAGCGCAGCAGCGCGGATCCAGGCCCACCCGGCGCATTGCCGAGTAAGCTGCCGAAGCTCCCGAGGTCGCCCGCAAGCGCAGTCGACAGCAGCTTGTCGGCGGTGTCGAAGGCGGTCACCGCGGGGGGCGCGGCCGCCGGGGTGCGAATCGCACCGCGGGACACGCGCGGCAGTTGCTCCCCAGGGATGCGCGACAGCCACGCCTCCCGCGAGAGGACGCGCGCCACCGGCGTCTGGTTGACCGTGGGCGTTTTGCCGAGCTTGGCCTTCAGCCGCGGCGGCACCCGCGCCAGCAATTCGTCTCCCAACTTCCAGGCACGCACTAGCCCGACCTCGGCGCCGGCTTCCTCCACCCGGTCGAGCACTGCGGCGTGTCGGCCGGCGAGGCACTCCGAGAGCACCTCGGTGTACAGCGCCGAGAAGGCGCCAGCCGATTCCGCCGGATCGCGCACCTCGAGTGCGGGCTTGCCGCGCGCGCAGGCGAAGAAGGCGTCCACCTTGCGCTCCAAGCCGTCCACCGGGTCATTGGGGAAGATCTCGGCGCCGGTGACGCCCTGCGCCTGGATGCCGTCGGCGGCGGTGCGGCACGCGTCGGAGAGCAGTACCACGTGCTCGACGCCGCAGTAGCGCGCGAGCTGGATACTGCCCTCAACATTCACCGCCTCCGCCGTCTTGACCGGCGCGTCCGACAGCAGCCAGTAGTCGCCGCGGTTATGGATGCCGTGGCCGGAAAAGTAGACGACGAGCTGATCCAGCGTGCGCTGCTCGACGAGCTTCTCGATCGCGTCGACGATCTGGTGCGCACGCACCTTGCCGGCCTGGTCGGTAAGCACGACGAGGCGGTCGCCGCCGATTCCCTGTGTGGCGGCCCAGGCCAGCATGTGCGCGATGCCAGTCTGCACCGCCTGCAGCTCGGGCAAGCCGCCTGTCTTGCTCACACCAATCAGCACGGCCGCGCGCTGCATCGTCGCCCTCCTCGCTTCGCCAAAGTTTAGTCAATTCTAACACTCCGTCTCGACCTGGCAAATCTCGCCCTCTAGAGCGCAGGCGTCACGAAAAAAAGACGGCGCGCCGAGCACAGAAGGGCTGGAGCTCATCGCGGCCTTCGAAGAGCCCTTGCACCTCGTCGGGAAGCGGTTTGTCGAAGTCCTCGACGATCGGGAGCTGCCGCGGCGGGAACGGAGGCGCGGGCGAGAGGATGGCTGCGCGGAGAGCGTTCTCGAGCTCCGACGAAGGAGCGGGGAGCTGCCGGAGGCTCCCGGAAGGCCGCTTTCGGTGCGGGAGCGCCCGTTTCGGTGGGGGGCCGCCCGTTTCGGTCCGGGAGCGCCCATTTCGGTGGGGGAGCGCCCGTTTCGGTTCCGGAGCGCCCGTTTCGGTTGGCGAGCGCCCGATTTGGTTGGGGAGCGCCCGATTCGGTGGGAGAGCGCCCGTTTCGGTCCTGGAGCGCCCGCCTGCGTCGTGGCGCGTCGGCGGCCTAGACGTCCCGGCGCGCGAGATGGCGGATCGTCCGGCTCAGACGGGAGACGGCGGCGGCCATCTCCGCCTCGAACTGCTCCAGCTCGCTGGCCAGCGAGGCGGCCGCCTCGGCGCGCTCCTCCGGCGCCTCGGGCGGCCCGGTCTCGCGCAGGCCGGCGAGGAACCGCTGCGTCCGCTCCACGGCGTCGGGCGCGAAGCCCATCGCCGCCACCAGTCGCCGCAGCTCTTCGGGCTCGGGCCGCCGATCGCCGCTCTCGTACTCGCCCACCCAGTGCCCCCGCACCTTCGCCGCCCGCGCCAGCTGGCGCTGCTCCCAGCCGCGGACGTACCGCAGCAGCTTGAGCGCCTGGCCGAGATCGTCGCGGGACATGGGCTGAAGACTACCGCGCGCGGCCCTTATACTGACCGAGTGGAGCCCCAGGACCTGCTGCGGTGGGTGGAAGCGCGGCGCGCGGCCGATGAGCGCGAGCGGCTTGAGCGGCGCGAGCGCGGGGTGGACCGCGAGCGGTCGGTGCGCGCCGCCCTCTCCCTCATTGCCTTCGCCGGCCGCCTCCACGGCTGGCCCCTGCCTGAGAACGAGGTGAGAAGGCGCGAAGACGCGCTCGTGCAGGAAAGCTGGATGCGCCTGCGCTCCCACTACGGCGGGAGATGAGCAGCGTCGCCGACCAGAGGCTCCTTGAGGCTCTCGCCGCGCTCGCCGCGGTACTTCGCTCCCTCGAAGCGCCTTCCATGGTCATCGGCGGCATCGCCGTGATCGCTCACGGCGTCCCCCGTTTGACCGTCGACATCGACGCCACCGTGTGGTCGGAGGAAGTCGAGCTGGAGCGCCTCCTTCCAGCTCTGGCACGCCATGGGATCGAGCCGCGGATTCGCGACGCCCTGGACTTCGCCCGCCGGCGGCAGGTCCTCCTACTCGAGCATCAACCCTCCGGCACTCCGCTCGAGATCACCCTGGCCTCGCTGCCGTTCGAGCGGGAGGCGCTGGCCCGCGCCGCAATTTTGCGTGTCGCGGGAGTGGAGGTGTCGATTGTCTCGGCGGAGGACTTGGTGGTCTACAAGGCGGTTGCGTGGCGGGAGCGCGACCGGTCCGATCTCGAGGAGTTGCTGGCGCTGCACGGGTCGACAATGAATCTCGAACGCGTCCGGCGCCTCGTGCGCGAGTTCGCCGAGGTGCTCGACGACCCCGGCCGTGTTGCGGCCTTCGAAGAGATCGTCGCCCGGGTCTCCAGCTAGATCCCCGTCACCGCAGGTTGCTCTTCGGAAACATCACCCGCTCCGGCTCGGCCTTGAGGCGGGCGAGGAGCTCCTGGATGAGGCGGGTCTTGACGCGGCCGGCCTGCTTGGGGTCGACGAGGTAGCGGAGGATGACCTCGAGCCAGGTGTTGTCGCTGACGCGAAAGAGCACCGCCGCGGTAGGGGCGGCGGATGAGGATGTAGATCCAGGCGAGCAGGCTGGTGATGGGCGTCTGCAGGGCGAAGCCGAGGATGAGCGAGATCACCCCCAGCGAGACGATTCGCCGCGTACCAGTTGCGGAAGAGGACCGAGCTGCCGACGAAGGCCGCCGCCAGGACCGCGACCAGGTCGGCGACGCGGTGGAGGTTGTAGCGCGACACCGGGTCGCGCAGCCGCGCGATCAGCAGCAGCGAGAGGACGCGCTCGGCGGCGAGGATCCCCACCACCATCGCGAGCCCCCGTGCGACGCGCAGCCCCATCTCGCGCGCCGGCGGCGAGAAGGCAGCCAGCGCAGCCGGAAGCAGAGGTAGGCGACGGCGAGGACGGCGAGGACGACGCCCCAGACGGCGATCCAGGAGCGGTCGCGCCGCGACAGCTGCGCCTTCGGCGCCGTCTGCTCGTCGGCGCCGCCGGCCTGCTCGAGCGCGAACTGCACGTCCTCGCGCTTCTCGAGGCGCTTGGCGACCTTCTTCTCGGCGGTGGCCACGCCCCCGGCCGGAGCAACTTCTCTGCCAGCGCCGGCGGCGGAGGGCTCTAGATCCCCGTCACCCGCACCACTTCCTCGAACGTCGTCACCCCCTCGGCCAGCTTGCGCAGCGCCGACTGGCGCAGCGTGCGCATGCCGTTCTTGACCGCTTCGCGCTTGATCTCGGGGGCGTCGGCGCCGCGGACGACGAGGTGCTTGGCGGCGTCGTCGATGGGGAGGATCTCGAAGATGCCGCTGCGGCCGAAGTAGCCGGTGCCGCGGCACTCGAAGCAGCCGGCGCCTTCGTGGACCTTGACCCGCTTGCCCGGCGGCACCGCCAGGCGCAGAGTCGCCACCTCGTCGGCGGAGAGGGAGCGCTCGGTGACGCAGTGCGGGCAGATCTTCCGCACCAGCCGCTGCGCCATGGCGCCGACCAGGGTCGAGCTGATCAGGAAGCGCTCGACGCCCAGGTCCACCAGGCGCGAGATCGACGACGGCGCGTCGTTGGTGTGGAGGGTCGAGAAGACGAGATGGCCGGTGAGCGCCGCCTGGATCGCGTACTGCGCCGTCTCGGCGTCGCGGATCTCGCCGACCATGATGACGTCGGGGTCCTGGCGCAGGATGTGGCGCAGAGCGCCGGCGAAGGTGATCCCGGCCTTGGTCTGCACCGCCGTCTGGTTGAACTCCTCGTAGACCATCTCGATCGGGTCTTCGATGGTGGTCACGTTGACGTCGCGGGTGGCGATGACTCGGAGCGCCGAGTAGAGGGTCGTGGTCTTCCCCGAGCCGGTCGGGCCGGTGACCAGGATGATGCCGTGCGGGCGGGTGATGAAGTCGTTGAAGAGCTGCAGCTCCTCGGGGTAGAAGCCGAGGCCTGAGAGGTCCTGCATCAGGACCTCGGGGTCGAAGATCCGCATCACCACCTTCTCGCCGAAGGCGACGGGCAGGGTCGAGACGCGCAGCTCGACGTCGCGCCCGGCGCGCGTCGTCTTCACCCGCCCGTCCTGCGGCCGGCGCTTCTCGGCGATGTCGAGCCGCGACATGGTCTTGATCCGGGAGGTCACCGCCGCGTGCACGATCTTCGGCATCTTCTGGATGTCGTGCAGCACGCCGTCGATGCGGAAGCGGATCAGGCTCTCGCCGCGCTTGGGCTCGATGTGGATGTCGGAGGCGCGGCTGTCGAAGGCGTGCTGGAGCATGAACTCGACGGCGTTGACCACGTGCTGGTCGGAGGACTCGATCTCCGACTCGCTCTTCATCCGCACCAGCTGCTCGAGGTTGCCGAGGTCGATGCCGGTCGTCAGGTCGCGCTCGGCGCGCTTGACCGAGTGGCGCAGGCCGTAGAACTCGGTGATGGCCTTCAAGATGTCGGGCTCGGACGCCACCACCAGCTCGAGGTCGCGCCCGGCGATGCGGCGGAACGAGTCGATGCCCTCGATGTCGAAGGGGTTGGCGCAGGCCACCCGCAGGCGGCCGTTCGACATCTCCAGCGGGATCATGCGGTGGCGCTTGGCGAAGGGGCGCGAGACCTTGGCCTCGATGAGGTCGGCGTTGAGCGCCAGCGTGTCGATGCGCACGTGCGGCAGCTTCGCCTCCTCGGCGATCGCCTGCGCGATCTCCAGCTCGCCGAGGGTGCCGCTGCCCTTCAAGTCCGGCAGCCGCAGCCGCGTGACCAGCTCGTAGGCCACCGCCCGCTGGTCGTAGGCGCTGTGCGACCGCGCCCGCCGCGGCAGGAGCTTGGCCTCCTTCTGCACGGTCTCCCCTTGCTCGGGGGTGATCCGCCCCTGCCGCACCAGGATCTCGGCCACCTGCTCCGGGGTGAGGTTCATTGCCTGCGCGCAGTGTAGCGTAGCGCCCGCGTGGGCCTCCCCCTCCTCCTAGCCGTCGCCTGCGGCATCGCCTGGTCCGCCCACGACGCCACCCGCAAGCTCCTCGTCGCCCAGATCCGCCCCCTCGCCCTCCTCGTCCTCCTGGCCGGCGGCGCCGCCCTCCCCTTCGCCGCCTGGCTAGCCATAGACCCCACCCAAGCCACCCCCCCGCGCCCCGGTTACCTCCTCCCCGCCGCCATTTCCGTCGCCCTCAACGTAGCCGCCAACCTCGCCCTCCTCCGAGGCATGCGCCTGGCACCGCTCTCGCTGGCCGTCCCGCTCCTTTCCTTGACACCCGTCTTCACGACCCTCGTCGCCATCCCCCTCTTGGGAGAGCGGCCCTCCATCGCTGACGCTTGCGGCATCCTCCTTGTGGTCCTAGGCGCAGTTTTTCTGGGTGGAGGAATCGGTTCCCGGCCGGTGGAGGCGGTCTCCCAGGGTAGCTCTGAGCAAGCGCTGGCAAGCCCATCCGCAGACCTCGCCGGGTCCGGCGCGCAGCGAAGCGCAGGCGCGCGCCTCAGATCCAGCAGTCCACAAATAGCGCGCGCCGGTACCCTGGGAGACCGCCTCCACCGGCCCCTCCACGACGTCCGGCAAGGCGCCGCCTGGATGGCCTTCACAGCCTTAGCCTGGTCGGTCACACCACCCCTGGACAAGTTAGCCCTGGACCGCTCCAGCACCCCCTTCCACGCTTTCATCCTCACCGCCGGCGTAGCCGTAATCGTCCTCCTCATCCTCATAACCCTCGGCCGCACCCGGGAGCTGCGAGGCGTCGCCCGCGTACCAGGCATCTTCGCCTTCGCCGTTATTTCGAGTACCCTCGCACTCGCCCTGCAGCTCCTGGCCTTCCAGGGCCTCTGGGTGGGAATCGTGGAAACACTCAAGCGCGGCATCGGCAACGTCATGGCCTTGGTCCTCGGCCGCACCCTCTTCGGCGAGCGCGCCGGCTGGCGCGCCCTTGGCGCCGTCCTCGCCATGGCCGCCGGCGTCGCCTTGATCCTCCTCGCCGCCTGCGCCCCCGGCAACGGCGCCGCCGCCCCACCGCGCGAGAGCACCGCACCACCCGCCGCCGCCACGCCGGCCGCCACCGCGCCGGCAGCCGACACCGCCGCCGCTCCCCCCGCGACCAACCTCCCCCTCCACACCCTCCGCCTGCCGCCAGGCTTCAAGATCGAAGTCTGGAGCGACCAGCTCCCCGGCGCCCGCTCCATGGCCCTGTCGCCCAACGGCGTCCTCTACGTCGGCACCCGCGACGACGTCGTCTACGCCGCCGTCGACCGCGACGGCGACCACCGCGCCGAGCGCGTCCACACCATCGCCCGCGGCCTGCGCATGCCCAACGGCGTCGCCTGGCGCGACGGCGCCCTCTACGTCGCCGAGGTCTACCGCGTCCTGCGCTACGACGGCATCGACAGCCGCCTCGAGAGCCCGCCCGAACCGGTCGTCCTGCGCGACGACTACCCGCGCGGCCGCCACCACGGCTGGAAGTTCATCGCCTTCGGCCCCGACGGCTGGCTCTACGTGCCGGTCGGGATGCCGTGCAACATCTGCGAGTCGAAGGACCCGATCCACGCCACCATCACCCGCATGAGCCCCAACGGCAGCAAACGGGAGATCTACGCCCACGGCATCCGCAACACCGTCGGCTTCGACTGGCACCCCCAGACCAAGGAGCTCTGGTTCACCGAGAACGGGCGCGACCTGCTCGGCGACGACGTGCCGCCCGACGAGCTCAACCGCGCGCCGCGCCCCGGGCTCCACTTCGGCTACCCCTACTGCCACGGCCGCGACATCTCCGACCCCGAGTTCGGCCACAAGCGCCCCTGCTCCGAGTTCACGCCCCCGGCCCGCGAGCTCGGCCCGCACGTGGCGTCGATCGGCATGCGCTTCTACCGCGGCGCCATGTTCCCCGCCGAGTACCGCGGCCAGATCCTCATCGCCGAGCACGGCTCCTGGAACCGCTCGACGCCGATCGGCTACCGCGTCACGCGTGTCAAGCTCGACGGCGACCGCGCCGTCGAGTACGAGCCGTTCGTCGAGGGGTGGCTGCAGGGCGCGAACGAGTGGGGGCGGCCGGCGGACGTGCAGGAGATGCCGGACGGGTCGCTCCTGGTCTCCGACGACGGCGCCGGGGCGGTCTACCGCGTCACCTACGCCGCGCCGCGGTGAGCGCGCGCGGCACGTCCGCAAGCCTTCCGCTCCCAGTCCGCTTCTGGCGCTGGTTCTTCCCCGAGCGGGCGGAGCCGCCGCCGGAGCTGCTGGCCCTGCTCGCCCGCGTCTACCCGACGCTCGACCTCTCGGCCGTCACCTTCCACCGCGGCTTCCCGCACCTGCTGCGCGGCCTGCGGCACAGCGGCATCACGCTGCCGGCGACGCTGTCGCTCCGGCGCGCCCGCATCTACGTCCACCCGCGCGCCTGGGACCCGGAGTCGCGCGGCGGGCGGAGCCTCCTGCTGCACGAGGCCTTCCACGCCCTGCAGATGCAGGAGAGCGGGCGCGGCCCGGGCTTCCTGCGGCCGTTCATCCCCCTCTACCTGGCGCACGCCGCGGCGTGCCGCTTCCGCTACCGCGGCCACCCTATGGAAAAGGCGGCGTACGCCGTCGCCGGCGCGCCGGAGAGCCGCTACGAATGCGGGGGCGAGGAGGGGTGCGGGCAGGTCGAGACGAGCGGCCCCGGCGTCCTCGCCAGTCTCGCCGCGGCGCTCCCCGCCGGCGGGCGCCTGCTCGCCGTGCCATGGCTGGCGCTCTGGGGGCTCGCCGCATTGCTCCTCTGGCTCGCGGCGCTGGCGGTCGAGGCCGCGGGCGCGCTCGCCGCCGGGCTCGTCTGGCTGGCCGCCGCGCCGGCCGCGCTGGCGCGCAAGTTGCGCCCTTAAGAGCATTCTGTCCTTCCGATTATTAAGGTTTTCTCTTGCGCTGCCGCGCCACGTCGCCGCGCCGCGGCCTGTAACGCATCGGCGCCCGCAACGCCAAAGCAGGCACCGGTTTGCGGCGGACCGCCGCACGCGCCGGCTTGAGGCCCGCGACGGGCCGGGTTAACATCGCGCCTCTTTTGATTTCGAGAGCGCGGCTCACACATCTCTGGAGGACGGCATGGACCATCGGACCGACGAAGCGGCCATCCGGGCCCGCATCAAGGACGTCATCGCGCACGTGGCCGGGCTCGACGTCGAACGGATCGGCGACGAGGCGTCGCTGCGGGAGGACCTGCACCTCGACTCGCTGTCGCTGCTCGAGATCGGGGTCGACGTCGACTACGCCTTTCAGCTCGGTCTCCCCGACGAGCGTTTCAAGGAGGTCCGCAGCATCCCCGACATGGTCGCCCTCGTCAGCGAGCGCCTCGAGGAGCTGGCAGTGGGAGCGCAGGCGGCCTCGGCATGAAGCGGCGGATCGTCGTCACCGGCCTGGGTGCGGTGACGCCGGTCGGCACGGGAGCGGAGGAGCTGTGGTCGGGGCTGCTGGCGGGGCGCAGCGGCTTCGCGCCGGTCGAGTCCTTCGACACCGGCCGGTTTAACGTCCATCTCGGCGCCGAGGTGCGCGGCTTCGAGCCGGCGGCGTGGGTGCGCAGGCTCGATCCCGCATCTCTGGGACGGGCCTCGCAGTTCGCGGTGGCGGCGGCGCGGATGGCGCTGGCCGACGCCGGGCTCGACGCCGAGGCGGTGGAGCCGGAGCGCGCGGGCGTCTCGATGGGGACGACCTCGGGCGAGCCGGTGGAAGTCGAGCGCTTCGACGATCGGTACCTGGCCGGCGAGCTGGACCGGGTGGGGCCGGAGTTCATGGGTCTCTACCCCTGCCACATGATCGCGGCGCACGTCGGCCAGGAGCTGGGGTTCGGCGGGGTCAACACGATGATCCCGGCGGCCTGCGCGGCGGGCAACTACGCGGTGGCGCACGCCTTGGACGTGCTGCGGGCCGGGCGCGCCGACCTGATGCTGGCCGGCGGCGCGGACGCCTTCTCGCGGATTACCTACACAGGGTTTTTCCGTCTCGGGGCGATCGCGCCGGACCTCTGCCGGCCGTTCGACAAGAACCGGAAGGGGATGATCCCGGGCGAGGGGGCGGCGGTCCTGGTGCTGGAGCCGTGGGAGCGAGCGGTGGCGCGGGGGGCGCGGATCTACGCCGAGGTGGCGGGGTACGGCCTGTCGTGCGACGCGCACCACATGACCGCGGCGCACCCGGAGGGGGACGGGGCGGCGCGGGCGATGGAGCGGGCGCTGGCGGATGCCGGGGTGGCGCCGGGGGAGGTGAGCTACATCAGTGCGCACGGGACGGGGACACCGACGAACGACCGGCTGGAGACGATCGCGGGGAAGCGGGTGTTCGGTGAGGGTGGGGTGCCGCCGATGAGCTCGGTCAAGTCGATGTTGGGCCACACGATGGGGGCGGCGTCGGCGATCGAGTCGGTGGTCTGCGCGCTGGCGATCGCGACGGGACGGGTGCCGCCGACGATGAACTACGAGGAGCCCGACCCGGAGTGTGATCTGGATGTCGTGCCGAACCAGGCGCGGGAGCTGAAGGTCGACGTCACCATGAACAACGCCTATGCCTTCGGGGGGAACAACGCGTCGGTGATCTTCCGGAGCTGCGGGGCGGCTGCATGAGGCGCGTCGTCGTCACCGGCGCCGGGGTCATCTCGCCGCTCGGCGACTCGCCGGCGGCGCTGCATGCGGCGCTGTGCGCCGGGAAGAGCGCGCTCAAGCCGGTGGAGCTCTTTGCGACCAACGGCCTGGGGACCGTGCGGGCCGGGGAGATCCGCCCGTTCGACGCCCGCGCCTACCTCGGCGACCGGAACCTGCGGCCCGTCGACCGCACCTCGCGGCTGCTGCTCGTGGCGGCCGGGCAGGCGCTGGCGTCGGCCGGCTGGACGCCCGAGCGGCTGGACGAGCGCGAGGTGGGGCTGGTCCTGGGCACCACCTTCTGCAGCGTGCGCACGATCGCGGAGTTCGACCGCCGCGGGCAGCAGCTCGGGCCGGGGTACGCCAGCCCGATGGACTTCGCCAACAGCGTCATCAACGCCGCCGCCGGGCAGGCCGCCATCTGGCACCGCTTGCGCGGCGTCAACTCGACGCTCTCCGGCGGCGAGGCCTCGGGGCTCATGGCCATCGCCTACGCCGCCGATCTGATCGCCGGAGGCCGCGCCGACGCTCTCCTGGCCGGCGGCGCCGAGGAGCTGTGCTTCGAGTCGTTCCTCGGCTGCTTCCGCGCCGGGCGGCTCTGCGGACCGCGGCCGGACGGCGCCGAGCGGCCGGTCCCCTTCGACCGGCGGCGCAACGGCTTCGCCCTGGCCGAGGGCGCGGCCCTCCTGATGCTGGAGGACGCCGAGTCGGCGGCGGCGCGCGGCGCGAACGTGCTGGCCGAGGTGGTGGCGCACGGCCAGGCCTTCGCCCCCGCCCCCGCCGCCCGCGCCGGCGCGGTGGCGCGCGCCACCGGCCTGGCGCTCGGGCAGGCCGGCCTCGCGGCGGAGGAGATCGACTGCGTGTCCGCGGCGGCCAACGGCAGCCCGGAGGGCGACCGCGCCGAGGCGGCGGGGCTGGCGGCGGCGCTCGGCCCCGCGGCCGCGGCGGTGCCGGTGACCGCGGTCAAGGGCGCGCTGGGCGAGGCGCTCGGGGCCTCGGGCGGCTTCCAGGCGGTGGCGCTGCTCGAGACCTTCCGCACCGGCGAGCTGCTCGGCGTCGCCGGGCTCGAAGCGACCGAGGACGGTTGCGCGCTCGGCGGCCTCGCCGCCGCCTCCCGCCCGGTCGCGGCCCGCCGCGCGCTCGCCAGCGCCGTCGGCTGGGACGGCCATTGCTGCGCCGTCGTCTTCGCGGGGCCGGCGTGATGGCGCCGCCGTCGCCGCGGCCGCGCGCCGTCGAGCCCGTCCCGGAAAGCCCCCGCGCCGACCTGGTGCCGCGCTTCGAGGAGCAAGGGTACGAGCCCGAGCAGATCGCCGCCCGCCGGCGCTGGATCGAGGAGCGGCGCGGCGTCGCGCTTACCCACGTCGGCGCGCACTCGATCGACGGCCGCGCGATGCGCGGCAACGTCGAGAACCCGATCGGCGCCGTGCAGGTGCCGCTGGGCCTGGCCGGGCCGCTGCTGGTCAACGGCGACCACGCCCGCGGCGTCTTCTACGTTCCCTTCGCCACCACCGAGGGGGCGCTGGTTCGCTCCTACGAGCGCGGCATGGTGCTGCTCAGCCGCGCCGGCGGCGTCGCCGCCCGCGTCACCCGCGACGAGAACCGCATCTCGCCCGTCTTCTTCCTCGACGACGTCGGGCAGGCCGCCGACCTCTGCGTCCGACTCCAGGAGCTGCTGCCCGAGATCCGCGCCGAGGCCGAGGCGACGACCCGCCACGGGCGCCTGCTGCGCCTGGAGCCGCGGGCCGTGGGGCGCGAGGTGATGGTGCACTTCTGCTTCTCGACCGGCGACGCGCACGGCATGAACATGATCGCCCTCGCCGCCGACCGCGCCTGCCGCTGGATCGTCGCCAAGGGGCTGGCGCGCGACTACCTGCTGTTCAGCGGCATGGAGTCGGAGAAGCACGCCAGCGGCTCGCTCCTCGCCGGCGGCAAGGGGAAGACGGTGGTGGCGGGGGCGCACCTGCCGGGCCGGCTGGTGCGCGCCTACCTCAACATCGAGCCGCGGCAGCTCGCGCGCCTCTGGCGCACGACGCTCATCGGCAACGTGCAGGCCGGCGTGATCGGCTACAACGGCCACTTCGCCAACGGCCTGGCGGCGATCTTCATCGCCTGCGGCCAGGACGTGGCGAACCTCGCCAACGCCGCGGTCGGCACGACCCAGCTCGAGCTGACCGAGGCGGGGGACCTCTACGCCAGCGTGGTGCTGCCGGCGCTCACCGTCGGCACCGTCGGCGGCGGCACCGGCGACGGCACGGCGCGCGAGTGCCTGGAGCTGCTGGGCTGCGCCGGCGCCGGCGGCGCGCGCAAGCTGGCCGAGATCGTCGCCGCGACCCTGCTGGCCGGCGAGCTGTCGCTCGGCGCGGCGCTCGCGGCCGGGGAGTTCGTGGACGCGCACGAGGAGTACGGTCGCAACCGGCCGGAGGCGCCGCCGTGAAGGCGGCGGCGGCCTGTCCTGTAGCCATTGCGAATGCGCACTATGATTTGAGGAGTTCCTGGTGAGCCGCCGGACGGAGGCAGCGATGGACGAGACGAAGCAGACTCTCGGAGGGGACTACGACGTGCTGGTGATCGGCGCCGGCCTGGCCGGCCTGACGCTGGCGCGGCAGCTCCTCTTGAAGCGCCCCGAGATGCGCATCCTGATGCTCGACCGCCGGGCGGTCGTGCCGCCGCTGGAGCAGAAGGTGGGGGAGGCCACGGTGCAGGTCTCCGGCTACTACTACGCGCGCGTGCTGGAGCTCGAGGAGCACCTCCTCCGCCACCACTACATGAAGTACAACCTGCGTTTCTACTGGCAGCCGCCGGGCGGTGCCACGCGCTGGGAGGAGCAGAGCCAGAGCTACATCCGGCACCTGTCGAACATCGTCACCTACCAGCTCGACCGCAACGCCTTCGAGGCCGAGGTGCTGCGCGTCAACCAGGAGCACTCGAGCTTCCGGCTGGTGACCGAGGCGACGAACATCGAGCTGGAGCTGCAGGAGGAGCAGGGCCCGCACCCCTTCCGCGTCCAGACCCCCGACGGCCCGATCGCCGGCCGCGCGCGCTGGGTGGCCGACAACAGCGGCCGCGGGCGCCTGCTCGCCAAGCGCAGGGGGCTGATGCGCCGCAGCCCGATCCGCCACGGCTCCTCGTTCCTCTGGGTGGAGGGGCTGCTCGACCCGGAGAAGCTCACCGACCTCGACGCGGCCGGCATCCGCAAGCGCAAGGACCGCCACCACCTGGGCCATGTCCCGACGTTCCTCGCCACCAACCACTTCTGCGGCGAGGGCTACTGGTTTTGGGAGATCCCGCTGCACGGCAAAACCAGCCTGGGGCTGGTCTTCGACACCGAGCGCGTGCCGTGGAAAGAGGTCAACACCGCCGACAAGCTGATCGACTGGGTGTGCCGCAACATACCGATGTTCGCCCGCGACTTGCCGCAGCGGAAGGTCATCTACCACTCGGGCTTCGCCGACTTCGCCCACGACTGCGCGGAGACGCTCTCGGCCGCCGGCTGGTCGATGACCGGCGAGGCCTGCCGCTTCACCGACCCGCTCTACAGCCCCGGCGGCGACCTGATCTCGATCTACAACACCATCGTCTCGGACGCCATCCTGACCGCCGACCGCAAGGAGCTGGAGGAGAAGATCCCGCTCTACGAGGGGCTGGCGCGCGCCGTCTACCAGGCCTACGTGCCGAGCTTCGCGGTGTCGCAGGACCTGCTCGGGGACCAGGAGTGCTACTCCCTGCGCTACGTCTGGGAGCTGACGATCTATTTCGCCTTCTTCGTCTTCCCCTTCATCAATGACCTCTTCACCGACAAGCGCTTCCTCCCCGGCTTCCTGCGGCGCTTCGGCCACCTCGGGCCGCTCAACCTCGGCGTCCTCACCCTGCTGGTCGGCTTCTACAACTGGAAGAAGGAGCGGCGGATGCTGCCGCCGCAAGGGCCGGTCTACTTCGAGTTCACCGAGGCCTGGCAGCTCCGCGCCGCGGCCGACTGCTTCTACCGCCAGGGCGCCGAGTTCAACGAGGCGTTTCGGGTGCTCGACGAGCAGACCGGCAACCTGGAGGAGCTGGCGCGCTTCGTCGCCGCGCACGTCGCCTCCGTCGTGCTGGACGAGCCGCGGCTGGTCCACCACGCCGAGTACGTGCGCGGCATCGACGTCGCGAACCTGGTCTTCGACCCGGAGGCGATGGCGGCGCGCTGGCAGGCCTGCAAGGACCTGCCGGCGGGCGAGTCCCTATGGCGGATCGAGCCCCCCTGCATGGCGCGCTTCCGGCGCCCCGCCGGCGAGGACGTGGAAGTCGAGCCGGAGGAGACGATGGAGGCCGCCGCGGCGGCGCGATGAGCGAGCCGGCGCGGGCGTCCGGCGGCGCGGACTTCGCGCCCCATCTCGAGCGCGCCTTCGACTTCCTGCCGGAGGAGCGGAGCGAGGTGGTCGCGGTCGCCGGCGAGCTGCCGGCCTGGCTGCGCGGCACGCTCTACGTCAACGGCCCGGGCCGGTTCGAGCGCGGTGGCCTGCGCTACCGCCACTGGCTCGACGGCGACGGGCTGGTCGAAGCGCTGCGTTTCGACGAGGAGGGCGCCCGCTTCACCTGCCGCTTCGTGCGCAGCGTCAAGTGGACGGCGGAGGAGGAGGCCGGGCGGGCGCTCTTCCGCGCCTTCGGCACCGCCTTCCCCGGCGACCGGCTGCTGCGCGGCATCGCGCTGGAGTCGCCGGTCAACGTCAGCGTGCTGCCGTACGCCGGCACGCTCCTCGCCTGCGGCGAGCAGGGGCTGCCCTGGGAGATCGACCCGGAGACGCTGGCGACCCGCGGCCCCTACACCTTCCGCGGCGGTCTCGGCCCGATCGCCCCCTTCTCAGCGCACCCCAAGCTCGACCCGGGGACCGGCGAGCTGTGGAACTTCGGCGTCTCCTTCGCCAGCGCCCAGCCGGCGCTCAACGTCTACCGCTGCACCGCCGGCGGCAAGCTGGCGGCGCGCAAGCGGCTGCCGCTGCCGTACCCCTGCTCGCTGCACGACTTCGCCCTTTCGCCGCGGTATGCCGTCTTCTATCTCTCGCCCTACCTGCTCGACATGGCCGCGCTCGCCGGCGGCGCCCCGCTGCTCGAGGCGCTCGAATGGCGGCCGGAGCTCGGCAGCCGGCTGCTCGTCGTGGCGCGCGACACGCTGGAGGCGGTGGCCGAGCTGCCGCTCGGCGGCCGCTACTGCCTGCACACGGCGAACGCTTTCGAGGACGCGCGGGGGCGGCTGGTCGTCGACCTGCTGGAGCTGGAGCGGCCGGTCTACGACCAGTACGAGCCGGTCCCCGAGCTCTTCCGCGACGTGGCGGAGGGGTGGCCGGTGCGGCTGGTGGTGGACCTGGAGGCCGGCGCGCTCGTCGAGCGGCGGGAGCTGCCCTACGGCAACGCTCCGGACTTCCCCTCGATCGACCTCCGCTTCGCGGAGCGCCCGTGCGACGACCTCTGGCTCCTCGGCATCGCCGCCACCGGCCGGCCGGGGCGCAAGTTCTTCGACCAGCTCGTGCGCCTCTCGTGGGCGGACCCGGAGACGCAGGACGTCTGGCAGCCGCCGCCGGGACGGTACCTGGCGAGCGAGCCGGTCGTGGTGCTGGCACCGGAAAACGAGTCCGACGGATCCCTGCGCGGCGTTGCCGTCTGCCACCTCTTCGATGCCGAGCGCCGCGCCAGCTCCTGGCTGGTCTTCAACGCCTTCGACCTCGCCGCGGGGCCGCGCGCCGTCCTGCCGCTGGCCGCTCCGGTCACCCCCGGCTTCCACGCCGTGTTCGCCCCGCCGCAGCACACATAGGGATTATGGGAGTCGGCGTTCGCCGACGTCCTTCGCAGACCACTGGTAGCATCCTCAGCCTTATGTTATAAATTCATTCGAAAGACGGGGCAGTCGGGGCCCAGCGCGGCTGACGGGACGCAGGTCAGCCGGGGGCAGGGAGGGTTTGCCGCTTGCGTCCGCTCAACGTCGACTCGAATGCGCTGTTCGGCGTCCGCCGAACCGCCTCTTCCTTTGCCTGCCGCCGGCGGGCTCACCACGTGATCGGACTGCTCTCCGCCGCACGGCACGGCCGGCGGCGGCGCGCGGTCAGTGAGGGCGCATGAACGACACCGACGTGATCCGCACCCGCCTGAAGGAGATCATCGCCCACGTCGCCGGCCTCGACCCGGCGCGCATTCCCGACGAGGCGACGCTCCGCGACGACCTCAACCTCGACTCCCTGTCGCTGCTGGAGATCGGCGTCGACGTCGATTACAACTTCCAGCTCGGGCTGGCGGACGACCGCTACAAGGAAATCGACAACCTGCCGGCGATGGTCGCCCTCGTCCAGGAGCGGCTGGGCGAGCTGGCGCGGAAGTCCCAGGCGGTCGAAGGATGAGAGGACGCGTGGTCGTCACCGGCCTCGGTGCGGTGACGCCGGTCGGCACGGGAGCGGAGGAGCTGTGGTCGGGGCTGCTGGCGGGACGCAGCGGCTTCGCGCCGGTCGAGAGCTTCGACACCGGCCGGTTCAACGTCCATCTCGGCGCCGAGGTGCGCGGCTTCGAGCCGGCGGCGTGGGTGCGCAGGCTCGATCCCGCGGCGCTGGGGCGGGCCTCGCAGTTCGCGGTGGCGGCGGCGCGGATGGCGTTGGCCGACGCCGGGCTCGAGGCCGAAGCGGTGGAGCCCGAGCGCGCCGGGGTCTCGATGGGGACGACCTCGGGGGAGCCGGTGGAGGTCGAGCGCTTCGACGACCGCTATCTCGCCGGCGAGCTGGACCAGGTGGGGCCGGAGTTCATGGGCCTGTACCCCTGCCACATGATCGCGGCGCACGTCGGCCAGGAGCTGGGGTTCGGCGGGGTCAACACGATGATTCCGGCGGCCTGCGCGGCGGGCAACTACGCGGTGGCGCACGCCCTGGATGTGCTGCGGGCGGGGCGCGCCGACCTGATGCTGGCCGGCGGCGCCGACGCCTTCTCGCGGATCACCTACACGGGCTTTTTCCGTCTCGGGGCGATCGCTCCGGACCTCTGCCGGCCGTTCGACAAGAACCGGAAGGGGATGATCCCGGGCGAGGGGGCCGCGGTGCTGGTGCTGGAGCCGTTGGAGCGGGCGGTGGCGCGAGGCGCGCGGATCTACGCCGAGGTGGCGGGGTATGGCCTGTCGTGCGACGCGCACCACATGACGGCGGCGCATCCGGAGGGTGACGGGGCGGCGCGGGCGATGGAGCGGGCGCTGGCGGACGCGGGGGTGGCGCCGGGGGAGGTGAGCTACATCAGCGCGCACGGCACGGGGACGGCGACGAACGACCGGTTGGAGACGATCGCGGTGAAGCGGGTGTTCGGCGACGGGAAAGTGCCGCCGATGAGCTCGGTGAAGTCGATGCTGGGCCACACGATGGGCGCGGCGTCGGCGATCGAGTCGGTGGTGTGCGCGCTGGCGATCGCGACGGGTCGGGTGCCGCCGACGATGAACTACGAGGAGCCGGACCCGGAGTGCGATCTGGACGTCGTGCCGAACGAGGGGCGGGAGCTGGACGTGCAGGTGACGATGAACAACGCCTACGCCTTCGGGGGGAATAATGCGTCGGTGATCTTCCGGAGCTGCGAGCTGTGAACGGCGATACGCGACTGCCTGTCATCCCGAGCGAGAGCGAGGGATCTGGGGGGGAGGGTGGCGCGAGGTCGTTGCGTCTGTGCGCCGCCCCCCGCCCAGATCCTTCGCTCTCGCTCAGGATGACAAGGCAGGGGGTTGACCTGTGAGGCGCGTCGTCGTCACCGGCGCGGGCGTCATCTCGCCGCTGGGCGACTCGCCGGCGGCGCTGCATGCGGCGCTGTGCGCCGGGGAGAGCGCGCTCAAGACGATCGAGCTCTTTTCGACCGACGGGCTGGGTTGCCACCAGGCCGGCGAGATCCGCCCGTTCGACGCCCGCGCCTACCTCGGCGAGCGCAACCTGCGGCCGGTGGACCGCACGTCGCGCCTGCTGCTCGTCGCCGCGCAGCAGGCGCTGGCGGCCGGCGGCTGGACAGCGGAGCGGCTCACCGCACGCGAGATGGGCCTGGTGCTGGGCACCACCTTCTGCAGCGTGCGCACGATCGCCGAGTTCGACCGCCGCGGGCAGCAGCTCGGGCCGGGGTACGCCAGCCCGATGGACTTCGCCAACAGCGTCATCAACGCCGCCGCCGGGCAGGCGGCCATCTGGCACGACCTGCGCGGCGTCAACTCGACGCTCTCCGGCGGCGAGGCCTCGGGGCTCATGGCGATCGCCTACGCCGCCGACTTGATCCGCAGCGGCCGTGCCGACGCGCTCCTGGCCGGCGGCGTCGAGGAGCTGTGTTTCGAGTCGTTCGTCGGCTGCTTCCGCGCCGGGCGGCTGTGCGGCGCCGCGAACGGCGCCGGTGGCGAGTACCCGATCCCCTTCGACGCGCGGCGCAACGGCTTCGCCCTCTCCGAGGGCGCGGCGCTGCTGCTGCTCGAGGACGCCGAGTCGGCGGCGGCGCGCGGCGCGCCGGTGCTCGCCGAGCTGCGCGGGCACGGCGCCGCCTTCGAGGGCGGCCGGGAGGAGCCGGGCGCGGCCGTGGCGCGGGCCATCGGCTCGGCGCTCGCCGACGCGCGGCTGGCGCCCGAGCGGATCGACTTCGCCTCGCTCTCCGCCAACGGCAGCGTCGCGGGGGACGGGGCGGAGGCGCTGGGCGTCGCGGCGGCCTTCGGCGCGCGTGCCCGGGAGCTGCCGGTGGCGGCGGTCAAGGGGCTCCTGGGGGAAGCCCTCGGCGCCTCCGGCGCCTTGCAGGCGGTGGCGCTCCTCGGCACCTTCGGCGACGGCGTCCTGCCGGGCATCCCCGACCTCGAGCGGACCGACGACGGCTTCCCGCTCGGCGGCGTGGCGGCGGCGAGCCGGAACGTGCCCGCGGCGCTCGGTCTGGCGCACGCGCGCGGCTGGGACGGGCACTGCTGCGCCGTCCTCTTCGGCGAGGCGGAGGTCTGAGCGTGGCGCGCACGACCGTCACTGCCTTCCCGTCGGCGATGCGCGCGGCCGACCTGGTGCCGCGCTTCGAGGAGCAGGGGTACGGCGACGCGCAGGTGGCGGCGCGGCGGCGCTGGATCGAGGAGCGCGCGGGCGTGGCGCTGCGGCACGTCGGCGCGGCGCCGCTACCGACCCTGGCGATGCGCGGCAAGGTGGAGAACCCGATCGGTGTGGCGCAGGTGCCGCTCGGCCTGGCCGGGCCGCTGCTGGTCCACGGCACGCACGCCGAAGGGCTCTTCTACGTGCCGCTGGCGACCAACGAGGGGGCGCTGGTGCGCTCCTACGAGCGCGGCATGGTCACCCTGACGCGCGCCGGCGGCGCCGCCGTCCACCTCTACCAGGACGAGAACCGCGTCGCCCCCGCCTTCTTCCTCGACAGCGTCGAGGAGGCCTGCCGCTTCGTCGACGAGCTGGCGGCCGACTTCGCCGAGATCCGCGCCGCCGCCGAGGCCACCACCCGCCACGGGCGGCTGCTGCGGCTGGAGCCGCGGGCGGTGGGGCGGGAGGTCATGGTCAACTTCTGCTACTCGACCGGCGACGCGCACGGCATGAACATGATCGTGCGCGCCACCGACGCCGCCTGCCGCTGGATCGTCTCCCACGGCCGCGCCCGCGGCTACTCGATCTTCAGCGGCCTCGACGGCGAGAAGCAGGCCGGGGGCGGCCTCTTGGCCGGCGGCAAGGGGAAGCGCGTAGTGGGCGGCGCGCGCCTGCCGGCGCGGCTGTTGCAGACCTACCTGCACGTCTCGGCCGGCGAGCTGGCCGAGCTCTGGCGACATACCGTGACGGGCAAGATCCAGGCGGGCGCGATCGGCTACAACGGCCACTACGCCAACGGCTTGGCGGCGCTCTTCATCGCCTGCGGCCAGGACGTGGCGAACCTGGCCAATTCGGCCGTCGGCATGACACAGTTCGAGGAGCTCGCGGGAGGCGACCTCTACGCCAGCGTCACCCTGCCGGCGCTCACCGTGGCGACGGTGGGGGGCGGCACCGCGCTGGGCACGGCGCAGGAGTGCCTGGAGCTGCTGGGCTGCGCCGGCGCCGGCGGGGCGCGGAAGCTGGCGGAGATCGCCGCCGCGACGCTGCTCGCCGGCGAGCTGTCGATGGGGGCGGCCCTGGCGTCGGGGGAGTTCGTGAACGCGCACGAGACCTATGGGCGGAATCGGCCTGACGCGGACTTGAAGCCCGCGCCTGAAACGTCATGAAGCGCCCCTTCCGCGGCCTCCGCCGCCCGCCCGACCCGCGCTACGACGCGGTAATCATCGGCTCCGGCATCGGCGGCCTGATCGCCGCCAACCTGCTGGCGCGCGGCGGCATGAAGGTGCTGCTCGTCGAGCAGCACTACATGGCCGGGGGCTTCTGCAGCACCTTCCGCCGCGGCGGCTACACCTTCGACGCCGCCACCCACTTCTACCCGCTGCTCGGCAACCCCGAGACCCTACCGGGGCGTATCCTCGCCGAGCTCGGCGTCACCACCGGCTGGGTCAAGATGGACCCGGTCGACGTCTTCCACTTCCCGGACGGCACGCGCTTCGCCGTCGCCGCCGACTTCGAGACCTATCTCGACGCCCTCAAGGCCGAGTTCCCGCACGAGGAGGCGGCCCTCGACGGCTTCTTCGGCACGGTGCGGAAGGCTTACTTCGCCGGCCTCCTGCACTACTTCCGCGGCCTGCCGGCGGCGCGCGTCGAGAAGCTCCAGCCGCTGCGCGACGTCACGGTGATGGACGCGCTCGACGGGTGGTTCCGCGACCCCAAGCTCAAGCTCCTGCTCACCGCCGACGCGCCGCACTGGGGCTCGCCCCCCGACCGCACCTCCTTCGTCTTCGACTCGATGCTGCGGCTCTCCTACTTCCTCGGCAACTACTACCCGCGCGGGGGCTCGCAGGCCTTCGCCGACGAGCTGGCGCTGCGCCTGGAGGAGCAGGGCGGCCACGTGCTGATGAGCACGGCGGCGCGGCGCATCGTGATCGAGGACGGCACGGCGCGCGGGGTCGAGCTGGAGACGCTGCGCGGCCCGTGGCGGGGGCCCGCCGCGGTGCGCAGCGACGTCGTGGTCTCGAACGCCGACCTGCTGCTCACCTACGAGGAGCTGGTAGGGGAGGAGCACCTGCCCGACGGCCACGTCGCGGCGCTGCGCGAGTTGCGCTGCACCTTCCCCTGCTGGCTCACTCACATCGGCCTGCGCGACGTGCCCGACGAAGTGCTCAACGCGGCGCAGGGCTACTACTGGGACGACTGGGACCCGCGGGGGATGGGGCGCAACGCGCTGCGCTTCAAGCTCTTCTCGCCCACCCTCTACGAGCCGGCGATGGCGCCGGAGGGGGGCAAGGTGCTGATCGTCCAGAAGGTGCTCGACATCGACTACGACGGGATCACCGACTGGCCGGCGCACAAGCGGCAGATGGAGGAGTACGTCTTCAGGAACCTCGAGACGGTGCTCCCCGGGATCGGCCGGCACATCGTGGTCAGCAGCAGCGCCACGGCGCAGACCTCGTGGCGCTTCACCCTCAACCATCAGGGGGCGATGCTGGGCTGGGAGATGTCGCCCGACCAGCTCGGGCCGGAGCGGCCGGGGACCGAGAGCCCGGTGCGCAACCTCCACCTCGTCGGCCACTGGGTGCAGCCGGGGGGAGGGATCACGCCGGTGATCGTCTCGGCGCAGCAGGTCGCGCGCCGCATCCTGGACGGCCGCGACGCCGCGCTCGACGAGCCGTTCGGGACGGCGCTGGAGCCGTCCCTGGTGCCGAGCCGCGCCGGCCCGGCGGAGTGGGCGCGGGCGGGATAGCGAGGAGCCAAGGAGCATGGCCAGAGTCGCCTTCGTCGGGCCGCGGGACGGCGTCAGCGCCGCGATCGCCGAACGGCTGCGCGGCGGCGATGCCGCCTCGGACGCACTGGTGCTCCTAGGCGACGACCTGACGGCGGCGGCGGCGCGGCTCGACGCCGGGACCGAGACCGTGGTCTTCCGGCCGCGGGCGCTCGCCGGCGGGGGCCCCGACCTAGAGGCGGCGGTGGGCTTTTTCGATGCCCTCGCCGCGCTCCCGCCGCGGCAGCTGGTGTTGCTGTCGAGCGCCCAGGTCTTCGACCCAGTGCACGAGCACGCCGGCCACGTCGGTGAGGAGACGCGCCCGCGCGGCCGCAACCCGATCGCCCGCCGCTGGCTAAAGCTCGAAACGATGGCCGCTGCGGCCGCCGCCGGCTGGGGCGGGCGGCTCGCGGTGCTCCGCCCGGCGACGGTGGTGGCGCGCGACGGCGGCGACCCCCTCGCCCGGTTCCTCTTGCGGCGCCGCGCCTTCCCGCTGGCCGGCTGGGGCCCCTCGCTCCAGCTCCTGGCGCCCGAGGACCTGGCCGCCGCGGTCGGCTTCGTCGTCGACCGCGACGCGGACGGCGTCTTCCACGTCGCGCCGCGCGGCGTCGTGCCGGTGCGCGAGGCCCTCCGCCTGGCCGGCGCCCGCGCCCTGCCGCTCCCCGGACCGCTGCTCCGCCTCTTCGGGCGGGCCAACCCCGCCGAGCTGGCCTACCTGCGCCACCCCTGGACGGTCGGCGACCGCCGGCTGCGCGACCTCGGCTGGGCGCCGCAGCGCTCGAGCGCCGAGGCGCTCCTCGCCGCCGCCGGCGGCGACCCGGCCGGCGCCCCCGACTTCGACGACTACGGCATGGACGAGCGGTACATCGCGAACTACGGCCGCACCCTCTTCCGTTTCCTCCACCGCGCCTACTGGCGCATCGAGGTGCGCGGGCTCGAGCACGTGCCGCGGCGCGGGGCGGCGGTGCTGACCGGCGTCCACCGCGGCTTCATGCCCTGGGACGGCGTGATGGCCCTGCACACCGTGGCGCGGGGGACCGGGCGGATCATCCGCTTCCTCATCCACCCCTGCCTGGTCAAGCAGCCGTTCCTGGCCAACTACATGACCAAGCTCGGCGGCATCCCGGCCTGCCAGGAGAACGGCGACTGGGTGCTCGAGCGCGGTGGACTACTGGGGATGTTCCCGGAGGGGATCCACGGCGCCTTCACGCCCTATCGCCGCGCCTACCGGCTGGGCAAGTTCGGGCGCGACGAGTACGTGAAGATGGCGCTGCGGCACGGCGCGCCGATCGTCCCCTTCGTCACCGTCGGCAGCGCCGAGATCTACCCGATCTTCGGGCGCCTCAACGCCGGCTGGGTGCACCGCTTGCTGGAGTGGCCGTACTTCCCGCTCGGCCCCAACTTCCCGCTCCCCGGCCTGCCGCTGCCGTCGAAGTGGCACACCCGCTTCCTCGAGCCACTGCACGTCGCCGGCCGCTACCCACTCGAGGCGGCGGACGATCCGGAAGTCGTGCACGCGATCAGCCAGGAGGTGCGCGGCCGGCTGGAGAAGGCGATCGCCGACATGCTGCGGCGGCGCAAGCACCTCTTCTGGGGCTCGATCTTCGACGCCGAGGAGCCGCCGGTCGCCGAGCCCGCTTCGGCGCCGGGAGGGGCGCGGCCGTGAGGAGCGCCGCCGCCAACCTCCGCCGGCTCGGCCACATCCTGCGCGTGCTCGCAGCGCACGGCGTGGCGCACGCGCTCGGCCCGCGGCTGGCGCGCTGGCCGGCGCTCGCCCGGCGGCTGCCGCCGGGGGACCTCCCCGGCCCGCAGCGCTTCGCCGCCCTGCTCGAGGACCTCGGCGGCACCTTCATCAAGTTCGGCCAGATGCTGGCGCTGCAGCCGGACATCCTGTCGCTGGAGTACTGCAACGCCCTCTTCGACCTGCTCGACCGGGTGGCGCCCTTCCCGTACGCGGAGGTCGAGGCGGTGGTGCGCGCCGACCTCGGGCGCGGCCCCGACCAGCTCTTCGACGTCTTCGAGCGGCAGCCCCTGGCCACCGCCTCGATCGGCCAGGTGCACGTCGGCTGGCGCGGCGGCCGCAAGCTCGCCGTCAAGGTGCAGCGGCCGATCGTCGTCACCGACTTCGCGGGCGACATCCGGCTGATGAGCGCGATGGTCGGGGCGATCCGCCGCTTCCGCATCCGCCGCCTCGGCTGGCTGATCGTGCCGACCACCGAGTTCGTGGCCTGGACGCGCGAGGAGCTCGACTACCGCTTCGAGGCCCGCTACATGGAGCGGCTGCGGACGGCGGCGGTGGACAACCCGCACGAGCGGGTGCCGGAGCTGGTGGACGAGCTGACGACGTCGCGGGTGCTGACTGCGGAGTTCCTCGAAGGCGTGACGGTCCTCAACTACTTGCGGGCGCTGGAGACCGGCGCGGAGCTGCTGCCGCGGCGGCTCGCGGCGGCCGGCTTCGTGCCCGACCTCTTCGCCCGGCACCTCATCGACAACTTCCTCGGCGACGCGTTCCGCCACGGCATCTTCCACGCCGACCTGCACCCGGCGAACCTGCTGATCCTCCAGGACAACGTCGTCGGCTACATCGACTTCGGCATCACCGGCGTGCTCAGCCACCACTCGCGCCGCCACCTGATCGGGCTGACCCTGGCCTACACCCGCGCCGACCTCGACGGCATGACCGAGGCCTTCCTCCAGGTCTCCACCCTCGATCCGGGCGCCGACGTCGCCGCCTTCCGCGCCGGCCTCGAACGCTTCGCAGAGGCCTGGTACGAGCGGCGCGGCAAGCAGCGCAAGCTGCGCAAGAACTTCACCCTGGTGATGCTCGACATGCTGCGGCTGTCGCGCTCGACCGGCATCTGGCCCGAGCGCGACGTCGTCAAGTACATCCGCTCGGCCATCGCCATCGACGGCCTGATCACTCGCTTCGCCCCCGGCTTCGAGGTCGGCGCCTACCTCGCGGCGGTGTGCGAGCGCCAGCTCCGGCAGCGCGCCTGGGAGGGTCTGTTCTCCTACGACCGGGCGGTTGGCTGGATGGCGGCGGCCGGCAGCCTGTCGCGCGACGGCGCGCCGCGCGCGGCCGCCTGGCTGGGGCGCGCCACGCGGCCCGAGCCGCCGCCGCCGGCGTCGCCGCCACCGCGCCGCCGGCGCAGCGGCAGCGGCGCAGAGACGCGAGCAGTGAACCTGGCGGCCGTCGGCTTCGGCGCCGCGCTGCTTGCCGCGGCGGGGGGCGTGCAGCCCGAGCTGGGAGTCAATCTATTCACTGCAGAAGTGCTGCTCGTCGCCGCGTCGCTGGCGATGTGCCTGCACGCCCTGCGCAGGAGTGTCTGACCCGCCTCCGGCGGGCAGGAAGGAGGCTTCCGTGCGAGACCTGACCAAATCGATGTGGAGCTTTTCATGGGCGATGTCGCTCTTCGGCGTCGAGCAGATGGCGAACCTGCTGGCGCCGCGCGACATGAGCCGGCCGTGGGGGAGGGCGGCCGAAGGTTTCGAGGCCGTCACCCGGGCCACCGGCGGGCAGCTCAGCGATACGCTGCGCGGCACCTTCGAGACCGGCGACCGGATGGGGCGCAGTATGGTGGACGCGATGTTCGGCTTCGGTGGCTTCGACTGGCTCAACCCCACCCAGTGGCTGCAGATGAGCACCGACGTGATGCAGCGCTCGGCGCAGTCGATGGGGCAGATGGTGCCCGGCGGCCAGGCGATGGGCCAGGCGATGGGCAGCGCCATGCAGAGCGCGACCGCCGCTGCTCAGAGCGCGACCGCCGCCGCCGCGCAGAGCGCGATGACGCCGATCGCCGGCAGCCCGGCCGGCACCAGCACCGGCTGGGCGCCGCCCCCGGGGCGCAGCTTGTGAGCTCGTGAGGAGGCCGGATTGACTCAGCTCGGCGGCGCCGGATCGACGGTGCAGGCGGTCTACGAGTTCGGCGAGAGCCTCGTCGAGACCGTGGGCGAGATGGCGCTCGGCCTAGTCGATCCGCGGGTGCTCCTGCCGCGCACGCTTTACACCCTGACGGGCGACCCGCTGCAGCGCTCCGTCGAGGCGGTGCGCCTGACGCTCTCCGGCGACGCCGGGGCGGCGTTCCAGGAGCTCCTCAACAAGAGCGAGATCTTCGTCCTGGTGGCGGCGGTGAGCGGCCTGATCGGCGCCCCCAGCGCGGGCGCCGCCACGCCCGGAGGGCCGGTGGAGCCCTACCCGCTCGACGAGTTGGTCGCGCGTTGCTACGCGCTCGGGGACTTCCAAGCGCTCTGGGCCATCGAAGGGCTGGGGCACGAGTACGGCGACTTCGTGTGGGCGCAAGGGGAGGTTCCGCATGGGCTGCTCACCAGCCCGCACACCGCGACGCTGCCGGCCGGGAGCCTGCTGATGCTGCACGCCGGTATCGGCCTGTCGATGGCACAGCACCTGCTGCGGGGTCCTTCATGGGAGTCGCCCGCCGAGCTCCGCCGCCTGCTCGCCGAGATCGTGGGGCTCGACCGCGCCAACTCGCAGCCGGGGTACCTCGGGGCCGCCCTGGAGTCGCTGGGGCTGGTGACCCGCACCTTCCACCCAACGCTGGTGCCGGCGGTGGACCGCGAGCTGCGGGTGGTCGCGCCCGAAGCGGTGGGCTTCTTCTGGCACGGCGTGGGGCGGGCGATCTATTTCTGGATCGTCAACTTCCTTCCCTGCTCGGCCTGGCAGGGCTACGAGATGGCGGCGCGCGAGGCCACCGACGAGCTGGCGCGCCTCAACGCCGAGGCCGGCATGGCCTGGGCGCAGGTGCTGGTCAACCAGCGGCAGCCGCAAAGCCTCTACGAGCTGATCGTGAAGCCGCACGGCGAGGATCTGCGGGCGCGCGGCGGCTTCGTCAACGGCCTCGCCTCCTCGATCATGATGCGCTTCGACACGACGCCCGCGGCGCCGTTCATCGAGGCCTTCTGCCGCTGGGAGCCGCCGGCGGGGGACTCCCAGGGCAGCGCCCTCTGGGACGAGCTGGTGCGCCTCCCCTGCCGGCAGGCTCTGGAGGTGTGGTACCCGGTGCTCAAGCGGCAGCACCGCCTGGGCGAGATCTTCGAGTTCCGCGACCTGGCGGCGCTCACCGGCACCGCCGGGCGCGGCCGTGGAGGGACGCGATGAGCCCGCGCCTCGACCGGCGCCCGGCCGCCGACCCGCGGCGGCGGCAGGTGGAGGCGGCCCTCGCCCGCGCCGGGCTGCTGCGGCGGCCGCACGCGGTGGGCGACGTCGCCGGCGCCGGGGTCTTCGGCCGCGACCTGCGCGAGGCGCTCGCCGGCCTGGGGCCGGTGTTCCACGAGTTCGGCATCTACCTCGCCTCGCGGGTGGACCTGCTGGCGGCCGGCGACTGCCTGGAGCTGGCGGCGCTGCCGCGGCGGCTCGAGCCGCTGCCGCAGGAGACGGTCTACCTGCGGCTCGCCGCGGCGCTGGGGACGCCGCCCGAGGAGACGTTCGCCGAGATCGCGGCGGTGCCCTTCGCCTCCCGCCTGCCGGTCCAGGCGCACCGGGCGCGGCTGCGCGACGGGCGCCCGGTCGTGGTGCAGGTCGCGCGCGACGCCGCGGACGTGGAGCGCGCCCCCGACCTCGAGCTGCTGGAGCTGCTGGGCGAGCCGCTCGCCGCCCAGGGCGCCAGCCCGGCGGCGTTGGCCGAGGCGATCGCCGGCTTCCGCCGCGACCTCGCCCTGCGCGCCGATCTCGCGCACACCGCGCGCGGCCTGGAGCTCCTGGCGCTCGACGCCCGGGCCTTCGGCCTGCTGGCGGCGCCGGCGCTCCACCGCGGTCTCTCGGGGCCGCGCGTCCTGGTCACCGACGATCCGGGCGGGCTGCCCCTGGCGGCGGTCCTGGCCACCGGCGATCCGGCGGCGGTCGAGGCGGCCCGCCGGCTGTGCGTCGTCTGGCTGCGGCAGGCGCTCCTCGGCCGGGTCTTCCCGCTGGAGCCGGACGGCGAGGGGACGGAGGTGCTGGCGGACGGACGGGTGAGCTTCGCCTGCGGCTCCTTCGCCGAGCCCGCCGCGGCGGTGCAGCGCGACCACGGGGACCTGCTCGTCGCCCTCGCGGCGCGCGACCAGGAGGGGGCGGCGACCTATCTGCTACGCGCGCTGCGGGCCGAGCCCGGGGCGGCGCCCGAGGAGCGCGTGCGCCTCGACCTGCGCCAGGTCGTCCCCTTCCGCGACGGCGCCTGGAGCCCGGCGGCGGACAGCCTGGCCGAGCACCTGTTCGCCGCGGTGCGCGCGGCGCGCGCCTGCGGCTGGGCGCCGCGGGAGCCGCTGCTGGAGCTCTGCCGCGGCCTCTTCGGCGCGGCGGCGGCGGCGCGCCGGCCGGCGCCGGAGGGTGACGTTCTGCGCGACGCTCTGCAGGAGATGCGGGTGCTCACCAGCCTCAACCAGGTGCGCGAGGCGCTCGATCCGCTGCGGGTCGGCAGCCAGCTCGAGAGCTACGCGACGCTGCTCGCCGACCTGCCGCAGCGCCTCGACGCGCTGCTGACGCGCGGCGCGGTGGAGGAGCCGCCGCGCCCCGCCGCGGCGCCGGTGGAGCGCGCCGCGCCGGGGAGCGGGCGCACCGCCGCCCTGCTGTTGGCGCTGGGCGCGGTGGCGCTGGTCGCCCGCCCGCTGGCCGGCGCCCTGGGCGGGCTGGGGGAAGAGGTGGTGGCGGCGCTCTTCCTGGGAGTGGGCGCGCTGCTGCTGTGGGCGGTGGGGCGCAACGGATGAACGGGACCGAGAACGGGGTGGCGGGATCGCGAGGAGCTGAGGAGGTGCTCCAGCCGATGATGGACACGATCTGGCAGATGGCGTGGTTTCCGGTGTCGATGTTCACCGGCTGGATGAACCTGGCGATGCGCGGGATGCAGCCGCTGGCGGGCGGGGTCCCATGCTGCGGCGGCGCGCCGTCGTCGCCGGGAGGACAAGCGCCAGAAGGACAAGCTCAAGGTTTCGGAAACGCTCCGGGAAGCGTCTTCCCGGAGGTTGGCTCGGATCGCTGGAACCCGGGGGCCCACGGTGGCGCCCCCACGAAAGCCAAGGGGGAACGAAAGATGTCCGATTGCTGCTGCAACGACGAAGGCACAATGGTCAAGCTGGTGGAGTACACGATCGTCTCGATCAAGCGCTGCGACGAGAGGATCCTCAAGAAGGACGAGATCATCTACGCCGACGAGATGACCGAGGATGAGTTCAACACCTGGGTCATCGCGCTCTACTGCCAGGAGACGCCGGAGGAGCAGCGCCGGGACGCCCGGAGCTACGGCGACGACGAAGGATGGGGCCCGGTGAGGCACGAGGACAAGCGTTACCTGCGGGTGTTCTCGCGCGTGCTGCAGTCGTGGCCGCGCCAGCAGAAGGACTGCTGCGCCGACCGGCAGGTCGACGTCCTGCGCGGGATCGAGGACGCGATCCGCAACCTGAGCGGGAGCATCAGCGGCGGCGGCGGCACGGGCGGCGGCGGCGGCCGCGGACGGCGCGAGGAGGTCCAAGCCTAGCCGGACGCACGGCACCGTCTTTCGCACGAGAAGCCGCCTCCGCGCCGCGACGGCCGGGAGGATGAGCGATCTGGTGGAGAGTGTTGCGAGGCACGCTCGATGAGCTGGCCGGCTCGATGGTGGACCTGTCCGCCGCGATGATCGGCCTCGGCGCCCGCCCGTTGGAGCGGGCGCTGGGGACGGACGTCTCGCGGCAGGCCACCGGGGCCGCGTTGCGCCTGCTGCGCCAGTCGGCGGAGCTGGCGCGTGCCGCCCTGCCCGCCGAGCCGGGGCTCGACTGGCTGGAGCTCGCCAACAAGCTCGAGGCGTTCGAGCACTTCCAACAGGCCCCGGCCCTGATCGGCCTGGCGCCGGCAGCCGAGGTCTCCCTGGCGGAGCAGCTCCGGCGGGCCGATTCGTTCGGCGCCTACCGCTCGATCTGGACCGTCGAAGGGCTGGGTTACGCGCTCGCCGACCGCGCGTTGGCGGCGGGGCCGCCGCCGCGGCGGCTCCTCGCGGACGGCGCCGGCCTGCCCGCGGCCGCCGTCGTCCCCCTCCACACCGGCGCGGCCCTGGCATTCGCCGAGCGCCTTCTGGCCGCCGACTCCGCGCCGAGCGCCGCCGCCCTGGAGCGCTGGCTGCCGCTCTGGGAAAGCAACGCCCGCCCCGGCTACGGCGACGTCGCGGCCGACGCCCTCGGGCTGGTGGCGCGCAACCTCTACCCCTGGCGCCTGCCCGAGCTCGACGCGGCGCTGCGCACGCTCGACCCGGCGCTCGCCGATCTCCTTTGGCACGGCGCCGGCCGCGGGCTTTACTTCGCGCCGGTGCACGCGCTCCCCTGGAGCGGGGCGGCGGAGCGGGCCCTCGACCGGGCCTGGGACGAGCCCGCCGACGAGGCGGGCCGGCGCAACGCGACCGCCGGCCTGGCCTGGGCGCTGACCCTGGTCAACGTGCGCCACCCCGAGGTCCTCGCCGACCTGCTCCGGCGCCGCGGCCGCGAGATCCGCGCCCCCGAAGCGTTCGCCCACGGCGTCGCCTCGGCGGTGCTGGTCTGGCGCGACGCCGCCGGCCGCGACCCTCACCTCGACGCCTTCCTCGCCTATCGGCCGGACGGGGCGCGCCCCGCCCTGCCGGCGCTCTGGCACGAGCTGGTGCTCGCGCCTTGCGAGACCGCGTTGCGCGAGACCTATCCGCGGCTCCGGCAGAGCGGCTCGTTCGCCGCGCTGTTCCGCTGCGCCTGAGAGAAGGGCGAATGGCAAGCGACCCCACGGCCGTGCAGCCGATGCCTCCGGAGGTGCCCGTCCCGGAGCAGCCGAGCCCGGAGGAGGCGGCCGCCGTCATCGCCAGCGTGCCCACCTACCTGGCGCGCGGCCGCGACCTCAAGCGCTGGTGGGACACCGCGGGCGTCGAGCGCCGCTTCACCGAGAGGTTCCCGCTCACCCGCACCTTCAACGAGCCGGACGCCGGCTACGGCTACTTCGCCGAGGCGCTGGTGGACGGCCGGCCACTGCCGATCATGGGCAACTTCCAGGCGATGTTCTACGACCAGCCCAAGTCGCCGCGCGCCAACCCCCGGCCGGCGGCGGTCTGGATGCGCGACCAGATGCGCGAGTTCATCCTCCACTACTTCATGCGGGTGAGCGACTTCCGGCTGCCGGCGGCTTTCGTCCCCGCGGGCCAGCAGACACCGCCGCTGTTCCTGCAGCCGTTCTCCTGGTGCCCGCGCGAGGAGGAGACGCTGCGCGGCTTCGGCTTCCAGCAGCTCTACTACAAGCTGGCCGGCAGCGGCGAGGTGGGCGCCTTCGCGCGGGAGCAGCAGTTCGCGGTCGTCGACCTGCGGGAGATCGGCCCCAAGTACGAATGGATCGTGCTGCGGGTGTCGATCTTCGACTTCACCTTCAAGTTCCAGCCCTTCGGCGCCGAGCAACCGTCGCTCGTCGTGCCGCTGCAGGAGGCGAGCTACCTCGTCGTCACCCGCGACTTCATCACCGACCGCACCGCGCCGGGGAGCGGCGCCGCGGGGCGCTACGGCTTCGGCTACGCGTTCATCAAGAACCCGACGCCGACGCTCTTCGCCTTCGGCCCCGGCGAGTTCGACGCCGCGATCGAGCTGATCGACTTCGCGGTCGACGACAGCGGCGAGGTGAACGTCGAAATGGTCTTCATCTCCAACCGGCCGACCGGCGTCGTCAATGTCTCGCTCGACCCGATTGACTGGGGCTTCCGCCTCGCGGACCTGGCGACCTTCGGTCTCAGCTCGCGGCTGATGGCGCCCTTCCAGGGCCTCCTGGCGCAGCTGCCGGGGCGCCCCGGCGACGTCGATCCCGTCTACGCCTACATCGCGCTCGCCAACCTGCTCACCGGCGGCGCGGCGGCGAGCCAGCTCTGCATCTCGCGCGACCAGCTCGACAAACAGTTCCTAGTCCAACATTTCATGCAACACTATACGGCGATCTCGGGCTCGCTCCCCACCTGGCGGGAGATCTGCGACTGGCTGGACGCGGCGGCCCTGCCCGAATGGGTGATCCGTGGCCGGAGGTTCCAGCCTTCCGGCTAGGGAGCGTGCCATGCGCGACCTGATCAAGGCGACCGCGCGCCTCTCGTGGGCGATGTCGCTGCTCGGCGTCAAGAGCGTCGGCGACCTCTTCACCAGGCTGGCTTCCCCGGCGGCGACGGGCCAGCCCCCGTCGGCCGCCCTCGACGAGGTGGCGCAGGCCGCGCAGCGGCAGCTCGGCGGCGAGCTGGGAGCGCTCTACCAGACCGGCGACCGGCTGCAGTCGGGGCTGGTCGACCTGGTCTTCGGTGGCGTGCCGGGCGGCGCGGCTGGCGGCGCCGGCGGCGGCACGTCGGGAGGGGGTCCCGGCGGCACGCCGCCGCCTCCGCCGGTGGACGCCGGGCGTCTCGACCGGCGGGCCTTCGTCGTCCTGGGAGAGGGGCTGGCGGCGGGCGCCGGCGACTTCGCGCTCAGCTCCGAGCTGCAGCGCGACTGCTTCCCGGCGCAGGTCGCGCGCCAGATGCAGGCAGCATTCACCCAGACGCTCATCCAGCCGCCCGGGATCGGCAACCTGCCGGGCTATCAGACGCTACCGGTGCGCGTCCCGGGGCCGCTCCAGAGCACGGTGCTCGAGGACACCCAGCCGCAGGCGCCGCCCCACAACCTGGCCGTCCCCGGCTTCCGTGTCGCGGACACGCGCGGTCGCCCGCCGCGCCCGCCGCTGGTGCACCGCCACGACGCGGTGCAGACTGCCGCCAACCTGATCCTCGGCCTGCCGGCCATGGCGCAGCGCGGCGGCGGCACGTTCGCCAGCGCGCTCGACACGGCGGTGGCGGCGGCGCCGTCGCTCGCCCTCGTCGCCCTGGGCTACTGCGAGGCGGTCGAGGCCGCGGTGGCGGGCGCGCCGCGGCGCATCCCGGGAAGCGCCGAGCTGCGCGCCGCCTACGGCGAGGTCTTCGGCGCCCTGCGGCGGGCCGGGGCCGAGGTCGTCGCCCTCAACGTCCCCGACCCGCTCGACACCGCCTACGTTTCGACGCTGGAGGGCGCGGCGCGCGTCGTCGTGGCCGATCCCGCCCTGCTGCAGAATGCCTTCGGGCTCGCCGCCGACGACCTGGTCACCGTCGCCGGCCTGGTGGAGATCGGCAACCGCATCCTCACCGGCGCCCAAGGGCCGCTGCCGGCGGGCAGCGTGCTGAAGGCGGCGACGGCGCGCCAACTGCGCCAGCGCCTGGCGGAAATGAACGGCGCGCTCGGCGCCGCGGCGGCGAAGCACGGCGTGCACCTGGTGGACGCGCACGCCCTCTTCGCGCGGCTGCGCGCCGGCGGGGTGGAGGTCGGCTCGCGGCGGCTCACCGCCGACTACCTGGGCGGCCTCTACAGCCTCAACGGCTACTACCCGGGCAAGACCGGCCACGCCCTGATCGCCAACGAGGTGCTGGCGGCGCTCGACGCCGCCTTCGGCGCCGCGTTCCCCCGCGTCGACGTGGCGGCGGTGGCGGCGACCGACCCGGTCGCCGGCTACCAGCCGGCGGGGACGGCCGGGCCGAGCTGGCCGGCCGACCCGGCCGCCGCCGTGGGCATGCTCCAGCAGTCGCTCGGCGCGGTCGTCGCCGCCGCGGCGAGCGCGCCGCCCCCCGGCCCGCTGCCCGCGCCGCCGGCACCGCCGCCGCCGCCGGCGCCGGACCCCAACGCCCTGATCGAGCCCAGCGTGCCGGTGCTCAGCGGCATTCTCTCCCAGCCGCCGCCGCGCCACCCGCCGGCGCGGCGCAAGCTGGAGCTGCCGCCGGGCCGCGAGCAGACGCTGCCGCTGGCGCCGCGCGCCAGCTACTTCGGCGACGCGCTGCTCGCCATCGACTGCGCCGACCGGGCTCGGGCGGTGTGGGGGTCGTGCGGCAACCAGTTCTTCGGCGGGCTGGCGATGATGGACCAGCACCTGACCGGCGAGGTGCGCCTGCGCTTCGACGAGCCGCAGGGGGACCTTACGCGCTTCGAGATCAGCTTCCCAGGCGGCCTGCGCGGCGCCGACGCCTCGCTGGAGGCGCCCTGGGGCTACAAGCTGCCGTCGCTGCTCGGCGCAGTGACCGACGCGCCGGGCGTCGTCTCCTGGGGAGTCCTGAACCTCGCCACCGGCCAGATCGTCGAGCTCCCGGACGGCACGCAGCTCTTCGTCAACGCTAACTTCTTCAACACGGCCCTGCTGGCGCTGATCCGGGTTAACCCCGGCTTCCCGCAGGTGCCGATCAGCTTCCCCGGCCAGTGGGGGAGCGTCTGGGCGCGCTTCGAGCAGCGCCCGGACGGCCTGCTCCACTTCGCCTTCCACGGCTCGACCTTCCTGCCGCTCGGCCCCTTCCTGCCGGAGGCGCGCTTCCCGCTGCCCTTCGCCGGCCCGACTCTCGAGTACGCCAGCGTCCCGGCGCGCGGCACGGTGCTCCACCCGCACCTCCACCTGAGCACGCAGGAGCCGCCGCCGGCCGCGGCCGGAGACACGGCGCCGGAGATCCCGGTCAACACCGTCCGCGAGTACGTCTGCCACACCCACAACACCAGCTTCGGCGACGACTTCATCCTCAACTCGCCGGTGCTCGGCGGCGTGGCGACCGGCCGCTCGCAGCTCGCCGGGCGCATGAACGTGCAGTTCGGCCCGCGCTCGGGCGACACAGTGCCGATCGCGGTGACCTCGCTGACGCCGGGCGGCTACCTCGCCGGCGTGCCGCAGTCGCAGATCACGCAGGAGTTCCCCGGCCAGCTCTACCCCGGGCCGCTCGGCTACAACGCCGTCCTGCGCTTCCCGCTGACCAGCTACGGCCTCGACGACGTCTACATCCTGGACGATCCGTGGGACCTCTCGGTGGCGGCGGTGGACGTGGCCAGCGGCCGGGTGGTGGACCACCAGCTCCACCGCGGCTTCATCGGCCAGGACGTCTTCCTGGCGCTGATCCGCGTCGAGCCGCGCACGCCCAAGGCGTCCTTCCTGTTCCGCGGCCCGGCGGGGTTCGCCAAGGGCGCGAGCGGGCAGACGATCTACTACTTCCAGGGGAAGGTGAACATCCCGTATCCGCCCGGGTTCCTCTTCCCTTACCCCAACCTGGCGAACGGCTTCCCGGCCGGTCCCGGCTCCTCGCTCGACCCCTTCTTCTGGGTGCAGGCGATGGACGGGCCGGAGCCGGCGGGGTACGTCAAGCGCGGCGGCGGGAAGGGGATGCGGGCGACGACCGGCGACATCTTCTCCTACCGCTACGAGATCCCCGCCGACCCGGCGCGCCACCGCGCCGTCTTCGAGTACGAGAACTTGAGCCTCGCTGAGTCGCCGGGCGTGTTCAAGCTGGACAGCCTGGCCTGGGTCCGCTTCAGCAGCTCCGCCTCGCCGCGCGCCCGCGCCGCCGAGCCCGACACCGTCACCTTCTGCGGCTGGGGCGTCTGGAGCCGCGCCGGCACCGAGAGCCGCGAGCTGGCGACGGTGCAGATCTCGACCGCCCCCGGGGCTCCCTACGTCGGGATCCAGATCCGCGCCGGCGCCGTCTCCAACGTCGACACCAAGCCGCCGAACCAGGACCAAGTGGTCCCGATCCCCCATGACATCCGGAAGGAGGAATGACGGCGCCCCTCGAACGTCCGCCCGGCTGGCGCCCGGCGCCCGAGCCGCGGCGCCGGACCGCGCTCGTCCTGTCGGGCGGCGGGGCGAAGGGCGCCTACGAGGTGGGGGTGATGCGAGCGCTCTTCGCCGGCGAGGTGTCGAGCACGGGGGGAGTCCCGCTGACGGCCGACGTCTTCACCGGCGCCTCGGTCGGCGGCTACAACGCCGTCTTCCTCGCGTCCCAGGGCGCGATCCCGGGCGCCGAGGCCAACGCCCGGCTCGAGCAGGTGTGGCGGACGCAGATCGCCGACACCCCGGCAAGCTGCGGCAACGGGGTCTTCCGCTGGCGCGCCGACCCGCTGCAGTACCTGTCGCCCGGCTGCCTGAGCACCCCGCTGCAGAACTTCGCCGAGCTGGCCAACGACGCGGCCTTCTGGGCCCGCTACGTGGTGACGCGCAGCGCGCAGTTCCTGCGCTCCACGGAGAGCCTCGAGGTGCGGCTCCTGCAAAGCGTCGACTTCGGCGCCCTGGTGACCTGGGAGCCGTTCCTGCGGCTGGTGCCGGCGACCATCGACTTCGCGGCGCTCGGCGCCTCGCCCAAGGAGGTGGTGGCCATCGCCTGCAATTGGCGCGAAGGCACCGTCAGGCCCTTCGACAGGGAGGCGATCGCCGAGACCTACCGCGAGCAAGCCGTCCTGGCCTCCGCCGCGATCCCGGGGCTCTTCCCGCCGGTGGTCATCGAGGACACCCCCTATGTCGACGGCGCCACGCTGGCGAACACGCCGATGGCCCCGGCGATCCGGCTCGGGGCCAACGAGCTGCACGTCATCTACCTCGATCCGCTCGTCCGCAACGTGCCCTTCCCGACCCTCCCGGAGACCCTCGCGACCGTCTACCGGCTGTACGTCATTCTCGTCGCCTCCAACTTCCGCGGCGACATCGCCACGGCGCTCCAGATCAACCGCGAGCTCGGGCAGGAGGGGCCGGCGGGCCGGGTGACCGCCGGCCGGCGCGGCCGCGGCGGCGCGGCGCGGCTCAGCCGCGTCGCCGAGCGGGCGCGGCGCGGCCGCGCCTATCGCCAGCTCACCATCCACACTTACCGGCCGCGGGAAGACCTCGGCGGCGTGCTGGGCCTCCTCGACTTCGGGGCGCAGAACATCGATTACTTGATCGAGCAGGGCTACCGCGACGCCCTGGCGCACGACTGCGAGAAAGAGCTGTGCGTCCTGCCGGAGAAGGAGTGAGAGGCGCGCGCCTCGAAGCGGGCGATGGTCGAGACCGAGCTCGAACGGCTGGCCGCGGCCCGCGCCGCGACGCTGGGGCTGATCGCGGGGCTGTCGCAAGCCGAGCTCGACGCCGCGCCGCCCGGCGGCGGCTGGTCGATCGGCGAGGTGCTGGACCACCTGCTGCGCGCGGAGGCGACCAACCGCGGCGATCTCGCCGCCCTCGTCGCCCTGGCCCGCTCGGGACGCGAGCCCTACCTGCGCCGCAGCCTGGAGGAGTTCGACATCGCGCCCGCCTTCGTGCCGCGCTTCCTGCTCAACCTGCTGTCGCTGCCGCTCAGCTTCGCGACGCTGCTGGCGCCGGCGGCGCTGCGCGAGAGCGTGGTGCGCAGCCGCGCCTTCCCGGCGCGGGCGGCGCGGGTGCTCGAGCCGCGGCGCGGCCGCCCGGCCGGCGAGCTGCGCGCCGCGCTGGCCGCCTCGCTGGCCGAGATGCGGGCGCTCTTCGCCGCCAACTCCGACCTCGACTTCCGCCGCCTGGTCTTGCAGCACCCGCTGCTGGGGGCCAACGACGCGCTCGGGGTCCTGCGCCTGACCGCCGCCCACGAGCTGCGGCACCAGGACCAGATCCGCGACATCCGGCGGCGGCTCGGCGCCGCGCCGGCCTATACTGCTTCTTGACGGTCTAAGCATTCAGCGAAAGGAGACCAAGTACATGGCTGAGAGCAGAACGCTGTTGGAGGCGCTGGACGGGATCCGCGACACCCTCGCCGGCGGACAGAGCGGCAACATCGAGTATCCGCGGATCGCCAACGGTCCGGTCGAGCACGTCCTCGCCTTCAACAACGACGAGTACATCGCGCTGAAAGACCCCGAGGGGGAGCACCCCTACTTCTCGTCGCACGGCGTCCTCACCGACCTGCAGCACCGGGAGCTGCCGGGCAGCAAGGTGGAGACGACGTTCCCCGTCGACCGTTCGAAGCTCGGGGAGTCGTTCCTCTGGCCCCCGCAGCAGCTGCCTCCCTGGGACGGCCCGCCCGTCGACAACAGGTACACGACCGGCCACGGTTACTCCAAGCAGGCCTACTTCTTCGGCGACGGCAGCTCGCTGGTGACTGTCGGGCCGTCGCTGCCCAAGATCGGCATCCTCAAGGGCGGCGGCGCCCAGTTCTGGGTGGCCAGCCTCAACGTCGTCGCGCAGGGGACAGGGAAGTATGCCGGCGCGCACGGCACGGCGGTCTACATCGGCAGCGCCTACCTGGAGACCTGGCCGGCGAGCTTCCCCGAGCAGGCGGCGATCCTGGCAAAGGGCTTCAAGGCCCTGGTCGGCACCTACTTCAAGCTGGTCCTCGCGGAGAACTTCGCCGACGTCGCGCCGCCGGAGAAGGTCGCCGGCCCCGCCCCCGCTCCCGCCGCCGGGAAACGCCGCGGGAGGTAGACCGTGAGCGCCGGCCTCAGCGACCTCCAGAGCGCGGTCCTGCGGGCCCTGTGCGACACGTACGTGCCGGCGATCCGCGTCGCGCACGACCCGGCGGGCTTCTGGGCGCGTAGCGCCTCGGACCTCGAGGTCGAGCGGGCGCTGGCCAGGAAGCTGACCACCGAGGTCCCGGAGCCGCTGCGCGCGGCGCTCCTCGGTCTGCTGGACGCCTTGGCGGCGCAGGGGTTCGTCAAGGCGTCGCAGACCCACCGCGAGGCCATCCTCGCCCGGCTCGCCGCCTCCTCGCCCGAGGCGGCGGGCGGCCTCGGCTTCTACGAGAAGCAGACCCTGCTACTCAACTACGGGCTGCCCGAAGACCGGGGGTCCGACCCCAACCTCCTGATCTACGGCGCGCCGCAGGGGCAGAACCCGAACTGGGACGTCCTCGGCTACCCCGGGCCGGTCAGGACCCCGCGCGGCGACCCCGACGTCTGGATGGAGCCGGTCGTGCCCGCCGGCGACACGCTGGCGCTCGACGCGGACGTCTGCGTCGTCGGCTCGGGCGCCGGCGGGGCGGTGATCGCCGCGCGGCACGCCGAGCGCGGGCGCCGCGTCGTCGTGCTCGAGACGGGCGGACAGTACACCGCCGCCGACTTCTACCAGCTCGAGCTCTGGGGCTACCGCCACCTCTGGTACCAGGGCGGCGCCGTCCCCACCGCCGACGGCAATGTCCTCCTCCTCGCCGGCGGCTCGCTCGGCGGCGGCACCGAGATCAACTGGATGAACTGCGTGCGCACGCCCGACTTGGTGCGCGCGGACTGGGTCGAGACCTACGGCCTCGACGGCGTGGACGGCCCGGAGTTCACCGGCCACATCGACGCCGTCGAGCGGCGCATCATGGCCAACCAGGGGACGGCCTACTGGAACGCGCAGAACGCGCGCATGAAGGAGGGGTGCGACCGGCTCGGCTACCTGAGCAAGCGGACGTTCGTCAACTGGGACCCGCAGCTCTTCAACTCCCTGATGGCGGGCTACACCGGCTTCGGCGACCAGACCGGCGGCAAGCAGACCGCCCGCCGCACCTTCCTCTACGACGCCTACCGCAACGGCGCCCGCATCGTCGTGCACTGCCGGGCCGACCGCATCCTCGTCGAGGGGGGGAGGGCCGCCGGCGTCGAGGCGACCTACCGCGACCCGCGGGGGCGCCAGGCCAGGGTCACGGTGCGCGCGCCGGTGGTGGTGGCGGCCTGCGGCTCGCTGGAGACGCCGGCGCTGCTGCTGCGCAGCGGCATCGGCGGGCCGGCGGTCGGCAAGTCGCTGCACGTGCAGCCGGGGGGCGCCGTCTACGGCGTCTACCGCGAGAAGCAGAAGGGGTGGTGGGGCTCGCCGATGACCGCCAACTGCGAGGAGTTCACCGACACCGGCGACGGCTTCGGCTTCTACATGGAGATCCCAGCCTTCGGCCCGGGTTTCGTGGCCTCGGTCATCCCGTGGACCACCGGGCGGCAGCACAAGGAGATGATGACCAAGGTGCCTTACATCAGCACCTTCATCTGGTTCCTCCGCGACCGCGGGTACGGGCAGGTGGCCGTCGACGGCAGCGGCAACCCGGTGACCACCTACGCGCTCACCAACCCGACCGACCAGAAGAACTTCCGCCACGCCGCGGGCGCGGCCATCCGCATCCACGAGGCGGCCGGCTCGCAAGAGATCTACGTCAGCCTGAAGCACCGCCAGATTAGCTGGAAGCGCGGGCAGAGCCTCGAGGCCTTCATCCAGAAAGTGGCGAAGGAGCCGATCCTCGACGGCGCGCAGCCGATGATCAGCGCCCACCAGCTCAGCTCCTGCCGCCTGGGCAACGATCCCGCGACCAGCGTCGCCGACACCAACGGCGAGCTGCGCGACGCCAAGGGCGTCTGGATCGGCGACGGCAGCGGTCTCCCGACCGCCCTGGGCGCCAACCCGATGGTCACCATCATGGCCCTGGCGGAGCGCACCGCCGACCGCATGCTGGCCTCCGCCGCCCCGGCGTGGTCGTGGGGACCGAGCGCCGCGGCGGGCCAGGACTGGAGCGGGGTGCCGGCGCTGGCGGCGAACGCGCTCGCCGCCATGACGTCGCTGGCGAACCCCGCCAACCTGCTGCGGGAGATGGCGGGCATCCTGACCAACCCGATGAGCATCTTCACCCTGGGCGCGCGCCTGCTCTCCGGCTCGACCGCCGCGGATACAGGCCGCGTAGCGTCTGGCGGCGGCGCCCCGCCGTCAGGCCCGGCAGCGCCGCCGGGAACCGGCAGCACAGGAGGTCGGCATGGCTGACGACATTCACCAGGAAGTGACGATCGAGGCGAGCCCCGAGCGGGTCTACCGGGCGCTCACCGACGCCAAGCAGTTCGTGGAGCTGAGCGGTGGCGCCGCCGCCGAGATCACTCCCGAAGCCGGCGGCGCCTTCTCCGTCTTCGGCGGCATGATCGAGGGCCGCAACGTCGAGCTGGTGCCCAACCGGCGCATCGTCCAGGAATGGCGGGTGGCCAACTGGGAGCCCGGCGTCTACTCGCTCGTCCGTTTCGAGCTCCAGCCGGAGGGCGCGGGCACGCGCCTCGTCTTCGACCACACGGGATTCCCCGAGAGCGAGCGGGAGCACCTGGCGAGCGGGTGGCACCAGCAGTACTGGGAGCCCCTGCGGAGGTACTTGTCCGCCCCATGATCGCCGACCCCCGTTCGCCCGCCGCGCCGGCGCCCGACGCAGCGCGCAAGCAGAAGAAGGTGATCGTCCTCTCCGGGGGCGGCGCCAACGGCGCCTACGAGGTCGGTGTCCTCAAGGCCCTGTTGAGCGGCGGCTGCCGCGCTCTCGGCACCGTCGTGCCGCACGGCTTCTTCGGCACCTCCGTCGGCTCCTACAACGCTTCGTTCATGGTGTCGCAGTGGGACGAGTTCGGGCCGGCCGCGGCCGCCAACCTGGAGCGGTCGTGGATGGAAGTCCTGGCGGGGGACGCCGGCAGCAACGGCGTCTACCGCCTGCGCGGCGAGCCCACCTACTTCCTGAACCCGGCGTCCTACCTGCCCAACCCGCTCCGCCCCCTGCTCGAGCTCGGGGTGGACGGCGCCTTCCTTACCTGGCTGGGAATCCAGAGGGGCGTCTACCTCGCGACCAACGTCAACGAGGAGCTGCGGGAGCGGCTCGCCAACCTGGTCGACTTCTCCTCCCTGATCTCGACCGAGCCCTGGCGCCGGACGATCGAATCGACCATCGATTTCTCGGCCATCCGGCGCTGCGATTCGCAGCAGCTCCGGGTCGCCGCCACCAACTGGGCGACCGGCCAGCTGCGCATCTTCAAGAACCACGACATGACCGACCGGATGGGACAGATCGCGGTGCTGGCCTCGAGCGCCATTCCCGGCGTCCTGCCGGTCGTGATGGTGGGGGCGGAGCCCTACGTCGACGGCAGCGTGCTGATGAACACGCCGCTGCGGCCGGCCATGGACGAGGGCGCGGACGTTATGTACGTGGTCTACCTGGACCCCAACGTCGCCTCGATCCCGCTCAGCACCCTGTCCAGCACCATCGCCTCCACCTACCGCCTGCAGCAGATCTCCTGGGCGGCGCTGGTCAACGCCGAGGTCGACCGCGCGCGGCGCATCAACCGCGGGCTCGCCGCGCTGCAGAAGATCCGCAGCGGCGAGCCGATCGAAGGGGCGGTGCGCCAGGAGCTGGCCAAGGGCGCGGCCCTCGTCCTCGGCGGCGACGACATCGAGACCTACCGGCCGATCACGATCCACCGCTTCAGCCCCGGCGACGACCTGGCGGAGGGCAGCGCCCTGGGCCTGCTCAACCTGAGCCCCGGGCACCTCGACGATCTGATCCAGAAGGGGTTCACCGACGCCACGCTGCACAACTGCATCGAACAGGGGTGCGTCCTTCCCGAGCCCGCGCTGCTGGCGGAGAACCCGCTCGAGAGCTATCTCCCCGGCCGGCTGAACGACCCTCGCACGAAGGCTCGAAAGCGCTAAGATAGAGCCAAACCGAGGAGGGCCGAAAATGCCGAAGAGACTGCTCGTCCTGGGTGCCTGCGCGGTCATGGCGCTGCTGCTCGTGCCGCCGGCGCCGGCGGGCAACGGTCACCTGCTCCACGGCGTCGGCGCGGTCAACAGCTCTCTCGGAGGGTCCGGCACCGGCCAGCCGTTCGAGGTGCTCGGGGCCCTGCACTCCAACCCCGCGCTGCTGACGCAGCTCGACGACTTCAAGGTGGGCATCAGCGCCGAGGTCTTCACCGACGACCTCAGCGTGACGACGACCAACGGCGCCGGCGCCAAACACACCACGGACTCCGGCGGCGAGCCCGGAGTGCTGCCGGCGCTGGGCTGGTCGTACCACCGGCCGGGGGCCAAGACGGCCGTCGGTTTCGGCCTGCTCGCCGTCGCCGGCTTCAGGACCAACTTCCCCGCCGATTCCGCCAGCCTGCTGCTGGCGCCGCCGCCGGCGGGCTTCGGCCGGCTGGCCACCGACCTGGCGATCACCAAGATCCCGCTCGCGGTGGCCTGGGAGGTGAACCCGCAGCTCTCCCTCGGCGCCTCGCTCAACCTCTATCAGGGGAGCCTGGTCATCCAGCCGCTACCGGTGGTGACGCCAGACTGCTTCCCGGCCGTGCCGCCGCTGAGCGCGCACCCCGAGCGCTGCTTCCGCCCGGGCACCTCCGGGCAGGTCGCCTCCTACGCCCTCGGGCTGCAGCTCGGGCTCTACTACGAGATCAACCCGGCGTGGAGCCTGGGGTTTTCCTACACGACGGAGCAGGACTTCTACGACTACAAGTGGAACTCCAACCACGCCAACCCGAACATCACGGTCGGACCGAACGCCTTCGGCGCCCCACGCCGCGTCGGCATCGACATCGACGGCCCGCCCATCGCCTCGCTCGGCATCGGCTGGCGGCCGAACCCGCAGTGGAAGGTCGCCCTCGACGGCCGCTGGGTCGGCTACAAGGGCACCGAGGGGATCGGCGGCAACGGCGGCATCAACCAGGACCTCCAGCTCGTCAGCATCGGCTGGCAAGACATCCTGATCGGCATGCTCGGGGCGGAGCTCCAAGTCAACCCCAACCTGCGGCTGCGCGGCGGGCTGAACTTCAACGAGAGCCCCATCGAGCCCGCGCTCACCCTGAACAGCGGCGGCACGCCCTCGGTCTTCGAGCAGCACTACACCCTCGGCGCGAGCCTCGCCGTGCACCCGAACCTCGACCTCGACTTCGGCTTCTACTACACGCCGGAGAACGAGAAGACCGGCCCGATCGTCACCGGCCCCGGGACGCAGCTCCCGGCGCCGGTGGACATCACGCTGCGCAACTCGATCGTCTCCGGGCTCGCCGCCTTCTCGTTCCACTTCTAGGCGGGAGGGTCAGCCGTATCCGAGCTTGTCTTTCGCCGCCGCGATCGCCTCGTCGTTGCCTTCGACGCTGAGCTTCTCGCGCTCGGCGCCGCGCCCCGGCGGGTAGAAGCTCTCGCGGTACATCGGGTAGCACTCGCTGCGCAGGTGGGCAAGCGTCTGGTGGCCGCGGCGAACCGCGCGCTCGTGGCGCAGGGCGTCGATGTCCACCGGGCCGACGACGATCTTCTCCCCCGGCCCCGGATCGGCCTGGGCGAGCACGCGCCCCTCGAAGTCGACGACCATGCTGCCGCCGGGCCAGGAGAACGGGGGGTAGTGGGCGAGGCTCGCCGCCTGGTTGGAGGCGACGACGTAGGCCACGTTCTCGAGCGCGCGGCAGCGGTTGACCACCGTCCACCAGTCCATCGGCGGCGTCGCCCCCCAGGGGTCCATGTAGGCCGAGACCCGGATCAGCACCTCGGCGCCGTTGGCGGTGAGCTGGCGCAGCGCCTCCGGGAAGAGCCAGTCGTAGCAGATGGCGACGCCGAGCTTGCCGATCGGCGTGTCGACGACCGGAAACATCTCCTCGTCGTACCCCGGCAGGTCGTGCGGGCTGGCGTGCACCTCCCAGGGGATCCAGGGGTTGACCTTGCGGTACTTGCTGAGGATCCCTTCGGGACCGATCAGGCAGGTGGTGTTGAAGACGACACCCGGCCAGCGCTCGTCGCTCTCGAGGAAGCTCCCGGTCTGGACGTAGACCCCGTACTCCCGCGCCTTCTCGACGTAGCGCTCGGTGTGCTCGTTGGGGACCGGGAGGGCGAGCTTGTCCAGCAGCTCGCGGGCAGTCGGGTAGACCGGCGCCGCGTGCGCGAACTCGGGGAAGACCACCAGCTTGACCGGCAGGAAGGGGGCGTAGCCCTCGACCGCCTGGGCGATCATCGCCAGCATGCGGTCGGTGTGGGGCTTGATGCCGCCGCGGTCGGCGGGGTTGCCGAAGTCGGTCTGGCAGGCGGCGGCGGCGTAGCGGAGTCTCCCGTCCATGGCGGGCACGATATACCGGCCCTGGACGGCGGCGCGGCCGGTGGTTAAAATGCTTAGGTACTTCGGCTAACCCCGACGCATGCTGCCGCTGCCCGCCGAGCCTGAGGAGTTCCCGCCCTTCGAGGAGGCGCCGGAGGTGCGCCCCGAGGCGCCGCCGCGCCGCCGCCGGCGAGCGCCCTGGGTCGCCGTTCTCGCCTTCGTTGCGCTTGCGGCTTCCTGCTGGGCACTCCTCGCGCACGCCGAGCGGCGCGGGCGCCGCTTCTTCGCGACCGGCCGCGGGCTGGTCGCGGTCCTCGGCGAGGTCGGGCAGGCGCTCCAGGCGCGCAACCTGGCGGGCGTGGCGGAGCACTACGCCCCCGGCTACCGCGGCCGGCCGTTGGGCCTCACCCGCCTCCTGCCGGTGGACGAGAAGGACGGCGTCGCCACCCTCCGCTGGGCGCCGGCGGCGGGGACGGCAGGCCGCGCGGCGGCGCTCGCCGAGTGGCGGGACTACCTCGCGCGCCTGGAGCGCATCGAGGAGGTCGGCGTCCACCTCCACCGCGTCGAGAGTTGGAGCGACCCGCGGGACCTGCGCGCGGTCATGCGCTTCGAGCTGCTGGGCACGAGCGGCGGCCGGCCGGTCATCGACCGCGCCCTGGTGCGCGCCCGCTTCACCGCCGCGGACGGACGCCCGGCGCTGGTCGAAGCGACCCTGGTCGAAGGGGAGCGGGTGGCCGGCGGCCGGCCGCACTTCGCCGACGTCGGACCGGCGGCCGGGATCGCCTTCCGCAACCGCTACTACCCCGGCTTCCTGAACCAGCCGCTCCGCTTCGGCATGATCCGCTACGGCCCCGGCGGCATCACCGCCGCCGACTTCGACAACGACGGCCTCTACGACCTCTTCGTCCCCGACGGCGTCGAGTCGCGCCTCTTCCGCAACACCGGCGACGGCCGCTTCGCCGACGTCACCGCCGCCGCCGGCCTGGCCGGCCTCGACGGCGCCTCGGTCGGGCTCTTCGCCGACATCGACGGCGACGGCTGGCGCGACCTCTTCGTCAGCCGCACCTTCCGGCCCAACCAGCTCTTCCTGAGCCGCGGCCGGGACGCCGCCGGGCAGGTGCGCTTCGCGGACGCCACCGCCCGCTCTGGCCTCGGCGCCGACTGCTGCACCACCGTCGCCTCCTTCGCCGACTATGACCTCGACGGCGACCTCGACCTCTACGTCGGCCGCTACCTCGATCCGCGCACCAAGATCCCCACCACCTTCTACGCCCGCAACGGCGAGCCCAACCAGCTCTACCGCAACGACGGCGGCGGCCGCTTCACCAACGTCACGGCGGCGGCGGGCGTGGGGGAGACCGGCCTCGGTCTGGGCTCGGTGTGGGGGGACTATGACGACGACGGCGACCCCGACCTCTACGCCGTCAACGACTTCGGCCGCAGCACCCTCTACCGCAACGACGGCGACGACGGCTCCGGCCGCGTCGCCTTCAGGGACGTGACGGTTGACGCCGGCACCCTCGCCTACGGCGCCGGCATGAGCGCCTCCTTCGGCGACTACGACAACGACGGCCTCTTCGACCTCTACGTGGCCGACATTCGCTCCGAGCACGCCTGGTTCGCCGAGGCCCCGACCGTGGCGCGCTACATGGCCAACTCCTTCCGCCAGGGGGCGTGGCGGACCGACATGCCGCTCTACTTCGAGATCTTCCGCCAGTCGGGCTTCGGCTTCGTCGGGGTGTTCCAGAAGATGGCTTCGGGCAACACGCTGCTGCGCAACCGCGGCGGCGGCCGCTTCGAGGACGTCACCTGGGACGCCGGCGCCAACCCGCTCGGCTGGTTCTGGGGCTCCGGCTTCTACGACTTCGACAACGACGGCTGGCAGGACATCTACAGCGCCAACGGCTGGGTCTACGGCCAAAAGGGCACCGAGATCGAGCTGGAGTTCCTCGACCAGGTGGTGGGGGACCAGCGGACTTACAAGAGCGGTCGCCTCTTCGACCCCGCCTCCTTCCGCGGCCGCTCCTGGCACGGCTGGGAGCGCAACCGCCACCTGCGCAACCTGGGGCCGGGGCGCGACGGCCGCGTGCGATTCCGCGAGATCGGCCGCGCCGCCGGCACCGACCTGCTGCGCAACAGCCGCGGCATCGCCGTGGCCGACTTCTGGAACCGCGGCGCCCTCGACATCGCGGTGGCGGCCAGCACCGACCGCCACGCGCTTCTGCGCAACCAGCTCGCGACGCCGCGGAACTGGCTGCAGGTGGAGCTGGTGGGCACGCGCTCGAACCGCGACGCGGTGGGGGCGCGGGTGACGGCGCGCGCCGGCGGCATCACCCAGAGCCGCGAGGTCGTGCTCGGGGACGGCTACGGCTCGCAGAACGCCCTGCGCCTGCACTTCGGCCTCGGCGGCGCGGCGGCGGTGGACGAGCTAATCGTGCGCTGGCCGGCCTCCGGCATCGTGCAGCGCTTCCGCGGCGTCGCCGGCAACCGTATCGTCGAGATCACCGAAGGCGCCGACCGGCTGGTCGAGAAGCGTTACCCGGCGCGGCCGGCGTCGTAGGCTCGGTTGTCGGTTTGCAGCTCCGTTCTTCAGGGAGGAGCCGTCGCGCGATGGGGGCCGCCTGGGGTCGATCGTTGGTCGCCGTCGCCGGCCTCGGCGCCTGCGTGAGCCTCGCCGTCGCCGGCCAGGAAGCCGCCGCGCCCGCCGCGTCGTGGTTCGAGGAGGTCGCCGCGGCGGCCGGCATCACCTCGCGGCACACCAATCGCGCCTTCGAGAACCCCTACGCCGAGATCATGTCCGGCTACACCGCCTTGGGCGCCGCGGTGGCGGTGGGCGACTTCGACGGCGACGGCTGGGAGGACCTCTTCGTCACCGACTCGGCCGCCGGCGCACCCAACCACCTCTACCGCAACCTGAGCGGCGAGCGCGGGCGGCTGGCCTTTGCCGACGTGGCGCGGACGGCGGGGGTGGCGGCGGGCAACGACGCCCGCAACGCCACCACCGACGCCCTCTGGCTCGACTACGACGGCGACGGCCGCCAGGACCTCTTCGTCGCCCGCTGCGGGCGGAGCCTGCTCTTCCGCAACGAGGGGCGCGGCCGCTTCCGCGAGGTGACGCGCGAGGCCGGGCTCGACGCCCACGCCAACGCCCTCGCCGCCCTCGCCTTCGACGCCGACCGCGACGGCCGCCTCGACCTCCTCGTGGGCTCCTACTTCCAGCCGGTCGACCTCTTCCAGCCGCAGACGCCGCGCTTCTTCCCCGAGAGCTTCGAGACCGCCCAGAACGGCGGCGGCGTGACCTTCTACCGCAACCTGGGGCCGGACGCGGCCGGCCGCGTGCGCTTCGCCGATGAGACCGCCGCCGCCGGCCTCGTGCAGAGCGGCTGGACCCTCGACCTCGGTCACGGCGACGCCGACGGCGACGGCGACGAAGACCTCTACGTCGCCTGCGACTTCGGCACCGACCGCCTCTTCGTCAACGACAGCCGGCCGGGGGCGCCGCGCTTCCGCGACGTCACCGCGAGCGCTCTCGGCATCGACACCAAGAAGGGGATGAACGCCGAGTGGGGGGACTACGACGGCGACGGCCGGCCGGACGTCTACGTCACCAACATCACCGACGACTACATGCGCGAGGGCAACTTCCTCTGGCACAACGACGGCCCGGCGCCGGACGGCGGCGGCCCGCGCTTCACCGACGTCTCTCGCGAGACCGGCACCCACGACACCGGGTGGGGCTGGGGAGGGAAGTTCCTCGACTACGACAACGACGGCCGGCTCGACCTCTTCGTGGTCAACGGCTGGGTGTCGGCGGGGACGGAGAGCTACGTGCCGCTGATCTTCGAGATGATCCTGCGCGAGGGGGTGGACCTGGCCGACGTGCGCAACTGGCCGCCGATGGGGGAGCGCAGCCTCTCCGGCTATCAGCGCGACCGCCTCTTCCACAACCAGGGCGGGGCCTTCCGCGACGAGGCGCCGCGCCACGGGCTCGACTCGCAGCTCGACGGCCGCGGCGTGGCGGTCGCCGACCTCGACCGCGACGGCCGCCAGGACCTCTTCGTGGCCAACGCCAACGCCGCGCCGCACCTCTACCGCAACCGCCTGCCGACCGGCGCCCGCTGGGTGGCCTTCCAGCTCGAGGGGAGGCGCTCGAACCGCGACGCGGTGGGAGCGCGCCTGGCGCTCACCGCCGGCGGCCGGCGGCTGGTGCGCTGGCTGGACGGCGGCAACGGCTTCGCCGGCCAGAGCAGCCGGCGGGTCCACTTCGGGCTCGGCGCGGCCGAGCGGGCCGAGGCGCTGGAGGTGCAGTGGCCGTCCGGCGAGCGGCAGCGCTTCGCCGGCTTCGCCGCCGGGCGCCTCTACCGGATCGTCGAAGGGGAGCCGGAGCTGCAGGCTCTGCCCGCGGCGCAGGAGAGCAAACGATGAGACACGACGCTTTACGCGGCGCCGCGGCGCTCCTCCTGTGGGGGGCGCTCGCACCCGTTGCCGCGGCCGACACGCCCCCGGCGCTGGCCCAGCTCGAGCAGGCGGTCGCCGCCGCTCCCGACAGCCCGCGGCCCTCGAGCGACTACCGCATGGCGGTCATCAAGGCCGGCGAGTACGACCGCGCCATCGCGTTCTTCGAGCGCCTGGTCGCTGCCCACCCGAAGTCGGCCAACGCCTGGCTCAACTACGGCTACGCCTACGTCGACAAGATCCCGGCGGCGGGGGCGATCAGCCGCGTCATCCTGGCCAACCATTCGCTCGAGAAGTTCACCAAGTCGATCGAGCTGCAACGCGCCTGGCTCGCCCTCTACACGCGCGGCAACAGCTATCTCTACTGGCCGCCGATCTTCGGCAAGGGGGCGCTGGCGGTCGCCGACCTGGAGGAAGCGCTGGCGCTGGTCAAGCGCGAGCCCAAGCGGCGCCCGGTGCACGCCCGGGTCTACGTCGCGCTCGGAGACGCCTACTGGCGGACCGAGCAGCCGGAGAAGGCGCGGGCGGTGTGGCGCGAGGGGACGGCGCTTTTCCCCAACACGCCGCAGCTCCAGGCCCGTCTCGCCCGCGACGGCGAGGAGCTCTCGACCTACATCTACGACCAGCTCGACTCCAACGAGCGGGTGGACACCAGCCTGGCGCCGCTGTGGGCCGAGCCCTGACCACCGCCGGCCGGCGCTCCGCGGTCGCGCTCCTCGCTGTCGCCCTGGCCGGCGCGGCGCCCGCGCCGCCGCCCATCCGCTTCGAGGAGATCGGCGAGGCCGCCGGCGCGCGTCTGCCGCACCACCTGCGGCAGTTCGCAGGGCCGCACGCCGACGTGCTCGAGATCTTCACCGCCGGCGGCTCGGCGGTGGCGGTGGCCGACTACGACGGCGACGGCGACGAGGACCTCTTCGTCACCGACTCCGACGCCGGCCGCCCCAACCGCCTGCTGCGCAACGAGTGGGTGCCCTCCGGAGCCCTCCGCTTCACCGAGGTGGCGGCGGCGGGCGGCGTCGCCGGCGGCAACGATCGCCTCTCGATCGTCGCCGACGCCCTCTGGTTCGAGGCCGACGGCGATGGCCGGCCGGACCTCCTGGTGGCCCGCTTCGGCACGCCGCTGCTCTACCGCAACCTCGGCGGCGGCCGCTTCGCCGACGTCACCGCCGGCTCCGGCCTCGAGACCGAGTTCGGCAACACCATCGCCGCCATCGCCTTCGACGCCGACGGCGACGGCCGGCTCGACGTCCTCTTCGGCCACTACTTCAAGCCGGTCAACCTGATCGAGCTGCCGACGCCGCAGGTGCTGCCCAACAACCTCGACGAAGCGGTCAACGGCGGCGGCGTGTCGCTCTGGCGGAACTCGACCGAGCCGGGCACCGGGCGCCCGCGCTTCGTCGAGGTCAGCGAGAAGGCGGGGCTCGCCGCGCACACCGGCTGGACGCTCGACGTCGGCCACGCCGATCTCGACGACGACGGCGACCAGGACCTCTACCTGGCCGGCGACTACGGCACCGACCGGCTGTACTGGAACCGCGGCGACGGCACCTTCGAGGACGCCACCAAGGAGGCGATCGGCTTCGACACCAAGAAGGGGATGAACGTCGACGTCGGCGACTACGACCGCGACGGCCGGCTCGACATCTACGTCACCAACATCACCGACGACTACATGCGCGAGTGCAACATGCTCTGGCACAACGAAGGGCGGGGGAGCGACGGGCGGGTGCGCTTCACCGACGTGGCCAAGGAGACCGGCACCTGCAACTCGCTCTGGGGGTGGGCGGCCAAGTTCGCCGACTTCGACAACGACGGCTGGGAGGACCTCTTCGCCACCGACGGCCTGCGTTCCGCCGGGCCGGAGGAGTACATCCCGCTGGTGCTGGAGCTGATCCTGCGCCCCAACGTGGACTTCACCGACGTGCGCCTCTGGCCGGCGATCGGCGACCGGAGCTGGAGCGGCTTCCAGAAGAAGAAGCTCTTCCGCAACCTGGGCGGCGGAACGTTCAAGGAGGTGGCGGCGGAGGCGGGCGTGGACAACGACCGCGACGGCCGCGGCCTCGGCGTCACCGACCTCGACGACGACGGCCTCCTCGACTTCTACCAGACCAACGCCGGCCAGCCGGCGCTGCTCTACCGCAACACCTCGACGAGCCCCGGACGGTGGCTGGGCCTCAAGCTCGCTGGCACCGGGCCGAACCCCGACGCGATCGGCGCCCGGGTGACGGTGCGCGCCGGGAGCACGATCTGGGTGCGCGAGGTCAACGGCGGCAACGGCTACGCCGGCCAGAGCACGACGCGGGTGCACGTCGGGCTGGGGGCGGTCGAGAAGGTGGACTCGGTCGAGGTGCGCTGGCCGGGCGGCCGCGTCGAGCGCTTCGCGGCACCCCTCGGGCGCTACACGACGGTGCGCGAGGGCGAGGGGAGCGCGCCGCGGTGAGGCCGCTGCGCGGGACTCTCCCGCTGGCGGCGCTGGCGGCCGTTCTCCTCGCGGCGGCGGTCGCGCCGAAGGACGGCGCGCTGGCTGCGATCGCGAACGGCGACGCGCCGCAGCCGATGCCGCGCGAGGAGCTCCTCCAGCACCACCGCAACCTCGGTAAGGCCTTCTACGAGAACCCCACGACCCACGACGAGGCGGTGGCGGAGCTCGAGAAGGCGCTGGCCCTGGCGCCGGAGTCGCTGCGCGAACGGCTGAACCTCGGCCTGGCTCTCTTGCGCGCCGGGCGGGAGGAGGAGGGGATCGCCCAGCTCGATCGGGTGCAGCGGCAGGACCCATCGCTGCCGCACACCTGGTTTAACCTCGGCGTCGCCTGGAAGGGGGAGTCGCAGTACGAGAAGGCGCTGGCGCAGTTCGAGAAGATGGTCGAGCTGGTGCCGGACGAGCCGATCTCGCACTACAACCTGGGCTACCTGTACAAGCTGACCGGCGCGGGCGACAAGGCCCTGCCGCACTTCGAGCGCGCGGCGGCGCTGGACCCCAACTTCGCGGCGCCGCGCTTCCAGCTCTGGAACGTCTACCGGCAGGCGGGGCGGGAGGAGGACGCGGCGCGGGTCAAGGCGGAGTTCGACCGCCTCAAGGAGCTGCAGAAGAACGCGGCGGTGCCGGAGGACGTGGACTGGAGCTGGTACGCGGAGCTCTACGACCCGCCCGAGTCGCGGCAGCCGGCGGCGGCGCCGGGGCCGCTGGCGTGGGAGGCGAAGGAGCTGGGCGCGGGATGGAAGACCGCGGGGGCGGGCCTCGCGGTGCTCGACGCGGACGGCGACCGGCGGCCGGACCTGCTGGCCTGGGACGAGAGCGGGGTGAAGCTGTTCTCAGGCGGGAAGGAGCCGCGGGAGAGCGGGCTCGAGGGGGTGCGCGGGGCGGTCGCGGTCGCTCCGGGCGACTTCGACAACGACGGGCTCGCCGACCTCTGCGTGCTCACCGGCGGCGGGGCGCCGGGCGCGGCGCTCTGGCACAACGCCGGCGGGCGCTTCACGCGCGTCACGGCCCCGCTGCCAGCCGGTCCCTACCTGAAATGCCTCTGGCTCGACTTCGACCACGACTACGACCTCGACCTGCTGCTGCTCGGGAAGGACTCACGCCTGCTGCGCAACCAGGGCGCCGACCACCTGGTCCAGCCGACACCCGCGCAGCGGGGGGAGCCTGCGGCGGCGCCCGGACAACCGGGGGCCGGGTGGGGGGACGAAACGGCGCGCTTCCCGTTCGTCGCCGGCGAGGCGCTGGACGCCGCCGCGCTCGACCTGGTGGCCGACAGCCAGGGGATCGACGTGGCGGTCTCCTTCGCCGGGCGGCCCGGCGTCCTCTACCGCGACCGGCTGGGCGGCCGGTTCGAGGTGGAGGAGCTGCCGGCGCTGCCCGCCGGCGCGCGCGGCCTCGTCGCGGCCGACGTCGACCGCGACGGGTGGACCGACCTGGTGTCGAGGGCCGGCGTGCTGCTCAACGCGCGGAGCTTCGCCGGCGAGCTGCGGCCGGCGGCAGGCCCCTCTCTGAGCCAGGCTCCCTTCGCCCTCGCCGACTTCGGCAACCGGGGCGCGGGCGACCTCGCGACCGCCGCCGGCGTCCGCCCCGACCTCGGCGGCGGCGGCTTCGGCGAGCCGCAGGCGCCGCCCGGCTTCCCGGCGGCGGCCGCCGCCGCGGCCGACTACGACGCCGACGGCCGCGTCGACCTCGCCGCCCTCGGCGCCGACGGCACTCTGCGCCTCCTCGCCAACCGCACCGAGAACGGCCACCGCTGGCTCGCCGTGGCGCTCGACGGGGTCAAGAACCTGAAGCTCGCCGCCGGCGCCGAGGTCGAGGTCAAGGCCGGCACCAGCTTCCAGAAGAAGCACTACGCCGGCGTGCCGCTCCACTTCGGGCTGGGCGCGCGACCGGAGGCCGACACGGTCCGCATCACCTGGCCGAACGGCCTCATCCAGAACGAGCCGAAGCGGGCCGCGGGCGCGCTCCTGGCCTTCAAGGAGGCGCCGCGCCTCTCCGGCTCCTGCCCGATGATCTTCACCTGGAACGGCGAGCGCTTCGAGTTCATCACCGACGTGCTCGGCGTGGCGCCGCTCGGGGCCAGCGCCGGCGACGGCCAGTACTTCCCGGTCGATCACGACGAGGTGATCCAGGTCCCCGGCGAGGCGCTGGCCGCCGTGGACGGCCGCTACGAGGTGCGGATCACCGAGGAGCTGCGCGAAGTGGCCTACCTCGACCAGGTGCGGCTGCTGGCGGTCGATCACCCGGCGGCGGTGGAGGTCTTCACCAACGACAAGTTCAAAGGCCCGCCGTTCCCCGAGTTCCGGCTCTTTGGGGTCGAGCGGCGGCTGCGGCCGGTGGCGGCGCGCGACCACCTCGGCAACGACGTCCTGCCGCGGCTCCTCGCCCGCGACCGCGCCTACCCCGACGCCTTCCGCCGCGACCACGCCGGCATCGCCGAGCTGCACCACCTGGAGCTCGACTTCGGCGGCGCGGCGCCGGACGGCCAGGCGCTCCTCGTGCTCTCCGGCTGGGTCGACTGGGCGGACGGCAGCACCTTCCTCGGCGCGGCGCAGGCCGCTCCCGGCGGCTTGGTGATGCCCTACCTGCAGGTCAAGGACGAGCGCGGCGCCTGGAAGACGGTGCTCGAGGACATGGGGATCCCGGCCGGCAAGCCGAAGACGATCGTCGTGGACCTGACGGGTAAGTGGCTGTCGGCGGCGCGCGCGGTGCGCATCGTCACCAGCCTCTGCGTCTACTGGGACGAGGTCTTCCTGGCCGCCGCGGCCGGCGAGCCGCCGCTGGCGCTCGCCGAGGTGCCGGCCGAGAGCGCCGAGCTCCGCTTCCGCGGCTTCTCGCGGCCGGTCATCCACCCCGAGCGCAAGCAGCCCGAGTCGTTCGACTACCAGAGCTGGATGCCGGTCTCGATGTGGAACCCGACGCCGGGCCTCTACACCCGCTACGGCGGCGTGCGCGAGCTGCTGGCCGAGGTGGACGACCGGATGGTCGTGATGGGCTCCGGCGACGAGCTGCGCCTCCGCTTCGACGCCCGCGCCCTGCCGCCGCTCCCGCCCGGCCACCGCCGCGACTTCCTCCTCTGGGTGGACGGATGGGCCAAGGACGGCGACGCCAACACCGCCTACTCGCAGACCGTCGAGCCCCTCCCCTTCCACGGCATGAGCCAGTACCCCTACCCGGAGAGCGAGCGCTTCCCCGACGGCCCCGAGCACCGCGCCTACCGCGAGCGCTACAACACCCGCCCCGCCCTCCGCCTCCTGCGGCCGCTGCCCGAGACTGCCTCCGCCGCGGCGCCCCCTCGCTAGGTCAAAAGCGCTCGCTCGTCGACACCAGCCACTGCACCCCCTCGATGGTGTCGTCGCCGTCGAGGGGGAAGGCGACGTCGAGGTGGATCATGGAGCCGCCGGAGGAGCGGCTGGAGCCGACGCGCAGGCCGATGCCGATGTCGCGCAGCACCTCGGGGTCGTCGAGGGAGCTGCGGAACCAGGCGCTGCCGGCGTCGAAGAAGATCGCGGCGCCGAGGTGGAAGAGGCGGAAGAACTCGCGCTGGCTGAAGAAGCGCTGCTCGACCGTCGCCAGCAGCCGCCGGTCGCCGCGCAGGAAGCGGAGCGGGTAGCCGCGCAGGCCGCTGTCGCCGCCGAGCAGGAGCTGGCGCTCGACGTCGAGGTCCTGCGCGTAGTCGGCCTCGAGGCCGAAGTAGAAGACCTGGTCCCCCCAGTGCCGCAGGTAGTAGCGGGCGCGCCCGGAGAGCAGGAGGTTCTCGGCCGCGTCCCGGTAGCGGCCGCCGCCGCGCAGCGAGGTGAGCAGGAGCTGGCGCGGCCCGGGGCGCCAGCCGGCGTCCGCCGAGGCGATCATCATCAGCCGCTCGCGGTCGGCCCCGAGGTCGGGGGAGGACCAGCCGAGGCGCACGCGGAGCTGGGTGCCGAGGTTGAGGTCCTCGGTGCGGCGGATCTGGTCGAGGTTGCGCTCGGTGACGAAGCCGTCCTCGACGTACTCGTAGCCCAGCCAGGGCCAGCGCAGGTCGCGGTTCGGCGGCACGAGCGACGTCGAGTCGCCGCCGGGCTGGAAGTCGAAGCGGTCGCGCTCGACGTCGACGCCGAGGAGGAACCGGTGCGCCCGCCCCTCGGCCCGGCCGCGCGAGAGGCCGCCGTAGAGCTGCGCGAAGTCGTGGTGGTGGCGGAAGCGCTCGAAGACGATGCCGCGGTCGTAGAGCGGGTCGAGCCGCTCGTAGGACCAGAGCTTGATCCCCAGCGACCAGCGGGTGTCGAGCGAGAACCAGGGGCGCTCGAGCTCGAAGCGCTGGGCGTCGCCGTCGCTGTTCTCGGCGACCGAGAGGTGCAGCTCGCCGCGCTTGCCGAAGAGGTTGGGGTCGCGGTAGCGGAAGAGGGTCGAGTCGCGGTCGACGTCGCTCGTGCGCCAGACCGTCACGTCCTTGCCGGTGCCGAGGAAGTTGGCGTCCTGCAGGCTGAAGTTGGTGCTGTTCTCGCCGCCGGCGCGGTTGACCGAGACGCCGCCGCGAAGGGTCCAGACGTCGCGCGTCACCACCTCCAGGTCCACCCGCTCGGGCGTCTGCCGCACGGCGTTGATCTCGGCGTCGTAGAGGTAGCGGTTGGCGCGCAGCAGGCGCTCGGACTCCTCGATCGTCGCTTCCTCGTAGGGGTCGCCCGGCGCGAAGAGGAGCTGGCGGCGGATGACCTGCGGGCGGGTCGTGCGGTGCAGCCGGTCGGCGAGGCGGAAGGCGAGCTTGTCCTCCCCCTGGCGGTCGGGGTTGAAGATCCCCTGGGTGACGATCCGCACCTCGCCGATGACCGGGCGCTCGGGCGCGGGCGCCGGCGAGGGAGCGTCCGCGGCCGCCGGTGCGAGCGGCGCGACAGGGGGCGGCCGCATCCCCCAGCCGAGCGCCGGCCGGGCCTGCAACCAGCCCGCCGCGAGGAGCGGGAGGAGCGCGAGCCGGTGGCGGCGGAGGACCTCGAGGATCGGGTACGTCATCGAGCGACGGCGGCGGCGAAGGGGCACATCATATATCCTCCGGCCGCCGGCTCAGGATGGCGTATACGAGGTCGCCGCCGCCCTCATACACCCACCGCACCGCCGGCCGCGGCGACAGCTCGTGCTCCCCGCGCCAACGCGCGAGAAGGTCCGTCTTGCCGCGGCGCGCGAACGGCGCGGTGTGCACCACGAGGTGCGTGATCCCCCGGCGGCGCAGCAGCTCCAGGCCGTCGCGGTCGGGCAGCCAGCGGATGCGTGCCGTCAGCTCCTGGTAGGCCGGCGGGTGGTAGCCGCTGAAACCGTTGGCGATTGGCTTCCAGTGCCGGGTCGAGTAGTACATCGCCTCGTGCTCCGGGCGCGGGCGGAGTGGGAGCTCCACCAGCGCCGCGACCTCCGGCCGCCCCGCCAGCCAGGCGTAGACCGGCGGGAACTCTTCCTCTCGGAGGATGCGCACCCAGGGGAGCGGCCGGTTCGGCGCCAGCTCGACGGCGAGGAGGCCGGCGAGCGCGACCGCCGCCGCGGCCGCCGCCGCCGGACGGCGGAAGCGGGAGAGGAGCCGATCGGCGCCGCGCGCCGCCCAGTATGCGAGCGCCAGGGAGACGACGACGTAGAAGCGCGCCGGCACGCGCATCCCCGAAAGGCCCGGCACGACCCGCATGAGCGGCACGTAGACGGCGGCGTGCGAGAGGAGCAGGCAGGCGGCAGCGCCCCCGGCGAGTCCGCGCTCCCAGGTCGTCCACCCCGTCCGGGCGCGCAGCACCCGCGCCGCGGCCTCGTAGAGCGCCAGCGCCGACGCGACGAGGCCGGGGAAGAGGGTGTTCTCGACGCGCAGCCTCCGCATCGCCGCCGGCCCCACCAGGCGCCGCATCCAGCTCCGGTGGACGCCGCGGCGCCGGTGTGACGTAGCTCGCGGCCGTGGCGGCGAGCTTCCGCACCTCCGCTTCCCGGCGCTCGATCCCGAGCCGCCGCGAGACCTCGACGTAGGGCAGATAGAGCGCCGCGGCGGCGAGCGCGGCGACGAGGACCGTCGGCAGCAGGACCGCGAGCCGCCGCGGCGCCGCGAAGCCCCGCGGCGACGCCAGCAGGTGGCTCACGAGCAGGGAGAGCAGCGGCACGTGCGCGAGGTAGGCGAGGTAGGAGCCGCCGAGGAGGTGCAGGACGTAGACGAGGAGGAAGAGGGCGGCGCGCTTGGCGGTAGGGCGCTCGAGCAGCCGGTGCCAGAGCCAGAGCGTCAGCGGCAGGAACTGCGCGAGCAGGACCTGGAGGTGGTTGAGGTGCATCAGGCGGAAGGGTGCGAAGGCCCACATCGCCCCGCCCAACGCCGCGGCGAAGCGGCCGCAGCCGGCGGCGCGGAGCACCTAGGCCGTCGCCAGGCCGCTCGCGACGAAGGAACCGAAGAGGAGCAGGTTGTAGGCGACGATCGGGTTGGGAAAGGCCGCGGTCAGGAGCGCCGGCCCGAGGAGGTGGTCGGAGAGCGCCAGCGCCCCGCGCACGGGGAAGTAAATGTTGGCGTCCCAGAAGGCGGGGAAGCCCTCGCGCGCCTGGTGGGCGCCCCACTTGAGGACGTAGAGGTTGAACAGCGGGTCGCGCGCGTTCGGCGTCAGGTGGTCCGGGAAGAGCCGCCAGATGGGGCGGAGGAAGTAGAGGGCGTAGGCGGTGTAGGCGGCGAGGGCGGAGAGCAGGAAGAGCCAGCGCCCGCTCTCTCTCTCGCTCACGGCGCCTGCGGCCAGCGGCGCTGCAGCGCGAGCGTGGCCGCGAAGTGGGCCTCCAGCTCGGCCATCGAGTCGCCGCCGAGCTTCTCGAGCAGGGCGTCGGCCAGGACCAGCGCCACCATCGCCTCGGCGATGACCCCGGCGGCGGGGAGCGCCGTGACGTCGCTGCGCTCGTACTGCGAGGCGTGCGGCTCCAGGGTGTCGAGATCGACGCTCGGCAGCCCCTTGCGCAGAGTGGAGATCGGCTTTTTGTAGGCGGTCACCACGACGTCCTCGCCGTTCGTCACCCCGCCTTCGAGCCCGCCGGCGCGGTTTGTGGGGCGGTGCCACCCGCTCTCGTCCCGCTCGATCGCGTCGTGCGCCGCGCTGCCGAAGCCGCGGCTGGCGGCGACGGCGGCGCCGATCTCGACCGCCTTGACCGCCGGCACCGACATCACCGCCTGCGCGAGGCGCCCGTCGAGCTTCTCGTTCCAGGCGACGTGCGAGCCGAGCCCGGCGGGGACGCCGTGCGCCACGACCGTCACCGACCCGCCGAGCGTCTCCCCTTCGTCGCGCGCCTGCTCGACCAACCGCACCATCTCCGGCTCCAGGTCGCGGTCGATGGCGCGCAGCGGCGATTCGTCGTCCACTTGCAGGAGCTCTTCCCAGGACGGCACCGGCCGGTCGGCGCCGAGCGGCCCGAGCGAGCGCACGCCGCTGCGTATCTCCAAGCCGACGGCGGCGAGGAGCATCTTGGCGAAGGCGCCGGCGGCGACGCGCGCCGCCGACTCGCGCGCCGAGGCCCGCTCCAGCACGTCGCGCAGGTCGCGGCGCAGGTACTTGAGGCCGCCTGCCAAGTCGGCGTGCCCGGGGCGCGGCGCCTTGAGCCGCCGCAGCTCGGCGGCGCGCGGCTCCAGCTCCAGCGGGTCCATGACGCCGCGCCAGTTGGCGAAGTCGCGGTTCTCGATCCAGAGGACGAGGGGGGAACCGAGGGTCTCGCCGCCGCGCACGCCGCCGCGGATCTCCGCCCGGTCGTGTTCGATCTGCATTCGCCGGCCGCGGCCGAAGCCGTGCTGGCGGCGCGCCATCTCGCGCTCCAGGAGCTCCAGGTCGACGAACAGCCCGGCGGGCAGGCCGCTCAAGATCGCGGTGAGCCCGGGGCCGTGGCTCTCCCCGCCCGTGGTCAGGCCGAGGCGGCGCAGCATGGCGGTGAGGTTATCAGCGAGTGAAATCGAGAAAGCCGCGTTCGGGATCGGCGGCGGCGAGGCGGACCTCGACGCGGTCGCCGACGTCGAGCCCGGCGGCGCCGCGCGCCAGCTTCCCTTCGACCGGCGGCTCGACGATGCGCACGTAGGTGCCGTGCGGCGTGACGCCTGTCACCACCGCGTCGAACGTCTCGCCGACCCGCGGGGCGAGGTAGAGCGCGGCGGCGGCCTTCGCCACCTGCCGCTCGACCCGCCGCCCCTGGTCCTCGCGCTCGGTGCAGCGGCGGGCGAGGTCGAGGAGCTCCTCGTCCGTGTAGGGGCAGCAGCGGCCGGCGAGCGCCGCCTGCAGGACGCGCTGCGTCACGAGGTCGGGGAGGCGGCGGTTGGGGGCGGTCGAGTGGGTGTAGGCGGGGACGGCGAGGCCGAAGTGGCCGGGCGCGTCATTCCCCGGCAGGTCGACCGCGTACTCGCCGCCGCCCAGGAGCTTGCGCACCGCCAGGCAGACCTCGACGTAGCCGTCGCGGTCGGCGGCGCGGCGGCGGGCGAGGAAGTCGGCGAGGGCGCGGGCGTCCGGCGCCGCCGGCAGCCGGTCGCCCGCCGCGGCCGCCAGCTCGACGAGGCGGTCCCAGCGCGCCGGGGCGCGGACGATGCGGCGCAGCGCCGGCAGCCCGCGGGCGTCGAGGAAGGCGGCGGTGGCGCTGTTGGCGGCGATCATCACGTCCTCGATCAGCTTCTGCGCCCGGTTGGTGCGCTCGACGGCGAGGCCGACGATCGTGCCGCCGGCGAAGACCGGCCGCGCCGTCGAGTCCTCGAGGTCGAGCGCGCCGCGCTCGTGGCGCCGGCGACGGAGGCGCCCCGCCACCTCATCCTGGAGGCGGACCTGTTCCTCGAGGCCCGGCACGGCGGCGAGCGAAGGCGGCGGCCCGGCGCGGCCGTCGAGCCAGGCGGCGACGTCGGGGTACGCGAGCTTGGCGCGCGAGCGGACGCGGGCGCGGCTGAAGTCCACGCCGTCGATGCCGCCGTCGCCGTCCACCGTCATCGCGACGACGACCGCCAGCCGCTCCTCGCCGGCGACCAGCGAGGTCAGCTCGGTCGAGAGCCGCGGGGGGAGCATGTGAAAGGTCTTGCCGGCGGTGTAGACGGAGGTCGTGTTGCGGCCGGCGTGGGCGTCGATGGCGCCTCCCGGCGCGACGCGCGAGGCGACGTCCGCCACCGCGACCGAGAGGCGGACGGCGCCGCCGTCGCCGCCGAGCGGCTCGGCGACGGTGAGCTGGTCGAGGTCGCGGCTGTCGGCGTTGTCGATCGAGAACCAGGGGAGGTGGGTGAGGTCGCCGACCGGCGCCTCCCCCTCCCGCGGCGGCGGCGGCGCCACCGGCAGCCGCGCCGCCTCCGACTGCACCGCCGGCGGAAAACCGGTCGCCATCTCCCGCTCCTCCATCGCCCGCCGGGCGAGGGAGCGAAGGACTTGGCGGTGGCTGGGCATCGCTCCGGAGCCTCAGACCTGGCGGCAGTTGGCGCCCAGCCAGCTCGCCAGCTCGGCTTCGGAGAGGCCGCCGCTCGCCAGCTCGATCATCGTCCGAAAGGTCTCCGGCTTGGGCGCGTCGAGCCGGAGGCCGTGCAGCTCGAGAAAGGTGAGGGCGGCGGCGAGGGCGATCCGCTTGTTGCCGTCGACGAAGCAGTGGTTGCGCGCCAGCCCGTAGGCGTAGCTCGCGGCGAGCTCGAAGAGGGTCGGCTCGCGCTCGCCGTAGGCGGCGAGGTTCTGCGGCCGGGCCAGGGTGGAGCGCAGGAGCCCGAGGTCACTGACCCCTTCGGCTCCGCCGTGCTCGGCGATCAACAGCCGATGGATGGCGAGGACCGTCTCCTCGAGGAGCCATTCCGGCTCCGGCGTCACCGCGCCAGCTCACGCAGCACGTCCCGCTGGTCCTTGAGCACCCGCTCGGCCGCCCGCACCTGCCGGACGAAGGCCTCGTCGTACGGCGTGAGGGAGTAGCCGTCCGGGGTCTCCACCAGGTAAAGGACGTCCCCCTTCTGCACCTTGAGCCGCGCCATGACCTCCTTCGGCAGGACGACGCCCGCCGAGTTACCGACCGTCGTGATCTTGAGCTCGACCATGGCGTTTCTCCTCGGGGGTGATTATAACCACCGTAAGAACCCCGCGAGCGATCCGGGGGCCTCGGGGAGGCCGCGGCAGCGGGAAGCCTCCGCGGCTGGTCGGGAAGCTTCCGCTCCGCCTCCGGAAGCTTCCGCACCTTGCCGGGAAGCTTCCCGTCCGCCTCCGGAAGCTTCCGCACCCCGCCGGGAGGCTTCCGCTTCGCCTCCGGAAGCTTCCGCACCCTGCCGGGAGGCTTCCGCTTCGCCTCCGGAAGCCTCCGCTTGGCGTCCGGAAGCTTCCGCGGCCCGTCCGGAAGCTTCCTCCGCGCCTCGGGAGGCCACGGCAACGCGCGGTCATCGCGAAGCACGATGAATTGATGTGTCCGACCATACGATCTAGCCTCAGCGTATGCGCACGACCCTCGATCTCCCGGATGAGCTGTTGGCGGAGGCCCGGCGCCTGCTGGGCTTCAAGTCGAACACCGATACCGTCGTCATCTCCCTGCGCGAGCTGGTCCGCGAGCGGCGGGTAGAGGAGCTCAAGGATCTACTCGCCTCGATCGAGCTGGACATCGACGTGGCGGAGTCCCGCCGCCGGCCGTCGGAGAACGGATGATTGCGCGGGTCGGCCTGGTGCGGCTGCACGCCGCCTGAGAGGGAGAGAGTGGTCCGAACCCACGGCCTGACCCACGTCGCCCTCGCGGTGCGCAACGCCGAGCGCGCGTTCCGTTTCTACGAGGCGGTCTTCGGGGCGGTGGCGGTGTACCGGCAGGACGGCTTCATTACAGGCGTAGACGCCGGGGAGCCGGGACGTGCTGGTGTTCGAGGAGGACACCGAGCGGGCCGGCAAAGCCGGCGGCGTGGCGCACTTCGGTTCCGGCTCCTCGACCCCGCCGACATCGACGCCACCGCCGAAGCCGTGCGGCAAGCCGGCGGCACGGTCCGCGAGCAGGGCGAGTTCTGCCCCGGCGAGCCCTACCTCTTCTGCACCGACCCGGACGGCTACGAAGTGGAGATCTGGTACGAGCTGCCGACGCCGATCGATCCGCTAAACTCTGGGCCTCACCGAGGCTGCAATACTGCGACGTGACCAAGAACGAGACGGAAACCAACGACCCTCTAGGAGTCGCGCGGTGGCCTTAGTAGACTTCTTCAAGCTCAATGAGCCCTGGACGGAGATCGCATCCGAGGAAGATGTTGTACAGCACTTTCTAATCTCGAATGACCTTCGCAATGTGCTCTATAGGCCGGATCGTCTCGCTCCACGAGATCCATACCGGCTTAGGGCTAAGACTTTCGAGAATGTGAGCTTCTCGAAAACGCGCTTGGAGAGTCTTGTCTTTCGCCGCTGTCATTTTATTGATTGTCTTTTCATCGGGACCGAGTTCGTCGCGTGTGAGTTCCATGCCTGTCGATTCGAGGGCTGTAACCCTCACAAAGCTACCTTTGAGCGTTGTTATGTTGACCCCGAATGCTTTGCCAGAATGCTCAACGCCCGGGAACACGCCAATATCGGAGTTCATCTCTTTAACCAACTCGAACAGAATGCGCGCGACCAGGAGCAACATGAGTTTGTAGCCTCCGCCGCCTACCTATATAGAAAATGGAAGCGCTATTTGCTCAACTGGCGCCGGCGGCAAGGCGAGCTCGGTGTCATGCAATGGGCTCTACGCTGGCTACCTGACAAGCTCTATGACGCCTTGGTGGGTTACGGGTGGCGTATATCAAGGTTTCTTGCCTGGAGTGGGGTGCTTTTTGTGGCCGTGTCGATGCTGAATTACATGCTGTGGCCGATGCTGCAGATGCACTTAGCGGCACCGAAGGATGGCCCGACTTGGCTGCTCGCAGTTTACTACACGGTCGTTACCCTAACGACACTAGGGTATGGTGATATCACTCCGGGCTCTCGGCTTGGAATGGCTCTTGCCTCTGGGGAGGCATTTCTTGGTCTGCTATGGCTCAGCATTCTAGCCAGTGTGATCTTCCGCAGGGTCTTCCGGTGATGGCATGGCCACCGACTGTTGAAGCTGCAGCGCTCTTCGGGTCGGCCGCTCGCGGGGATTCGGACCACTTGAGCGATAACGACCTATTGCTGGTAGGCCGATCACGCTCGGGACTTCTATCGGCGGCTTCCGCGCTTAGGGTCTCTGGCTGGAGCTGCAGCATCTATACTTGGCCTGCCCTGGAAGCCGCCGCAAGCCGCTCTAGTCTGTTCCTCAATCATCTCAGGTTAGAGTCGCGAGTAGTCTTCGATCCGTGCGATCGGTTGCGGCATTTGTTGAGCTCGATAAGTCCGCGTGCATCATACCAGTGGGAGATCGAACATGCACGGGAGCTTTTGGGTACCTTGGAGTGGATTCCTGAGGCTCGATGGGGCCCCACCTGGGCTCTCGATGTGCTTGCAATCGCATTCAGGTCGCTCGCGATAGCAGAATTAGCACAGCAAGGTGTCTTTGTATTCTCGTTACCAGCTATCGTGGACCGGCTCGTCGCTGTTGGCATACTTCGTTCGCTAGATCGGCGACCGCTTTGTCGGTTGCGTTTGTGGAAGGCTGCATATCGCAAGCAAAAAATGGTGGCCTCGAGCCGGACGGTTCTTGACTCATTGGAAATTATCGATCGACGCTTCCGGATAGGCCTGCATGCGCGGTTCCTTCTGCCCGAGCTCTTCGTTGAGCGCACGCTGTCGGACGTCAGTAGAGATGGGCATTGGTATCGTGCCACTCGCAGAGCAGAGGCGTGTCTACGTCTGACCCAGAGCGGGGAGGTTCGGTGGCTGCTGCAGAAACTGGAACAACCGCAGTTCTTCGGCAGGTCGGCTCTCGGCGACTTTATCGCCTATGGACAACCAGTCCTAAACGCGAGCATTCAAGAGGTGTCATAAGACGGTTACGGCCGGTTAGGCGGACCCGGCCGCCTCGGCCGCTTCGCGCCGCGCCTGGGCGCGGGCGCTGCGCCGGGCGGCGCGGCGGAGCTGCCATTCGGAGATCGTGGTGTAGACGACCGGCACCAGCAGCAGGGTGATGAGGGTCGAGACGGTCATGCCGCCGATCACGACCCGCGCCATCGACGCCTGCACCTCGGCGCCTTCGCCGATCCCCAGCGCCAGCGGGATGAGGCCCAGCACCGTCGCCGCCGTGGTCATCAGGATCGGGCGCAGCCGCCGCCGGCCGCCTTCGACCACCGCCTCGTGCAGCTCCATGCCGTCGCGCCGGCGCAGCAGGTTGACGTAGTCGATCAGCACGATGGCGTTGTTGGTGACGATGCCGATCAGCAGGATCATGCCGATGTAGCTCTGGATGTTGAAGGTGGTCTGCGTCAGCCACATGGTGAAGAAGACGCCGATCGCCGCCATCGGGACCGAGAACATGACCACGAACGGGTCGAGCAGGTTCTCGAACTCCGCCGCCATCACCATGTAGACGAGGAGGAGCGCCAGCGCCAGGGCCATCAGGAGCTGGCGCGAGGCCTTCTGCTGCTCCTCGTATTCGCCGCCCAAGATCACCGCGTGGCCGTCGGGCACCGGCACGTCGCGCAGCGCCGTGCGCGCCGCCTCGGCCGCCGTCCCCAGGTCCTCGCCGGCCACCAGCGTCGCGGTCACCGGGATCACCCGCTCCTGGTCCTCGCGGTCGATGATCACCGGCCCGCGCGACACGGCCACCTCGACGACGGTGCGCAGCGGCACCGACTCGCCGCCGGCGGCGACCAGCGACACCTGGTCGATATCGGCGAGGCGGACGCGGTCCGGCTCGGCCAGGCGGACGACGATGTCCACCTCGCGCCCGGCCTCGCGCAGCACGGTGGCGCGGCTGCCGGCGAGGTTGGTCTCGATGACCTCGGCGACCTGCTGCATCGAGAGCCCCAGCTGGGCCAGCTTGTCGCGGTTGATCCGCATCACCCGCTCGGGCCGCCCGGGGTCGCGGGCGATGCGCACGTCGGTCAGGACCGGGATCGTCTGCAGCGCCGCGCGCGTCCGCTCGGCGAGCTCGAAGCCGGCCTCCAGGTCCTCGCCGCGCACCTCGACCGTCAACCCCTCGTCGCCGCCGCCGAAGGCCATGTTGAGGATGAAGAGGCCGGAGCCCTCGCGCGCCCGCACCTTGACGCCGGGCAGCCCCGAGAGGCGCTCGCGCAGGGCGTCGGCGATCTCGGTCGAGGAGCGCTCGCGCTCGCCCTTTGGCGCCAGCGTCACCCGCAGGTCGCCGCTGTGCTGGCCGCTCGCCCGCCAGCCGCCGCCGCCGATCGAAGTCAGCATCTTGCGCGCCTCCGGCACCTCGGCGGCGACGACGCGCTCGATCTCGCGAAAGGTCTTGTCCATCACCTCGAGCTTCGTGCCCACCGACATCTCGGCGTTGATCCGCACCTCCCCCTCGTCGGTCTGCGGCATCAGCTCCGAGCCGATGAAGGGCACGACGAGGAGGCTGGCGACGAAGAGAGCGGCGGCGCCGCCCACGACCTGCGCGCGGTGCGCCAACGCCCAGGCGACGCCGCGGCGGTAGCGCTCCTCGAGCGCGGCCAGGAACGCCTCGCTGCGGGCGTAGAAGCGGCGGAGGAGCGGGCCGTGCGGCGTCGGGTGGGCTTCGCCCCTGGCCAACAGGCGCGCCGCGAGCACCGGGATGAGCGTCAGACCGACGACCAGCGAGGCCGCCTGCGAGAAGGCGACGACGACGGCGAGCTGCCGGTACATCACCCCGGCCATGCCGCGCATGAAGACGATGGGCAGGAAGACGACCATGGTGGTGATCGTCGTCGCGATGAGCGGCGCCGCCACCTCCTGCGTCCCCTCGACCGCGGCGCGCAGGATCGGCAGCCCCTCCTCGCGCTTGCGGAAGATGTTCTCGAGCACCACGACGGCGTTGTCGAGCAGCATCCCCACGCCGAGCGCCAGGCCGCCGAAGGTCATGATGTTGAGCGTGTAGCCGTTGAAGTAGACGAGAGCCAGGGTGGCGAGCACCGAGATCGGCGTCACCACGGCGATGACCAGCGTCGAGCGGAAGGAGCGCAGGAAGAAGAAGAGGACGATGGTGGCGAGGACGCCGCCGATCAGCGCGTTCGAGCCGACGTTCGACATCGCCTGGCGGATGTAGCGGCTGGTGTCGATGATCGGCTCGACGCGCACCTCGGGGAAGTCGAGGTTGAGGCGCTCCATCTCGGCGAGGATGCCGTCCGCCACCTCGACGGTGTTCGAGCCCGCCTGCTTGTTGATCGCCAGCCGGATGCCGGGCTCGCCGTCGATGCGGGTGAGGGTCGTGGTCTCCTCGACGCCGGACTTCACCTCGGCGACGTCGCGCAGGTAGATGGGTGTCCCCTCGCGCACGGCGACGACCGTCGAGCCGATCTCCTCGGGCGTGCGGTACTCGCCGACGGTGCGCAGGTAGAGGTCGAGGTTCCCCTCCTCGACCTTGCCGGCCGGGCGGTTCAAGTTCTCCTCGCGCAGCAGGCGCGTGATGCGGTCGGCGGAGAGTCCCAGGGCGAGCATGCGGTCGCGGTCGAGGTTGACCTGCACCTGCCGCCGCAGGCCGCCGCGGATGTCGACCGAGGCGACGCCTGGCACGCGCTCGAGCCGGCGCTGGATGCGCTCCTCGGTGAACAGCCGCAGCTCGGGCGCCTCCAGGGTCTGGGAGGCGACGCCGAGGAAGACGATGGGGAAGGCGGCGAGGTCGAACTTGAAGACCGACGGCGTGTCCGCCTCCTCGGGCAGGGTGCCGCGGATGCGGTCCACGCGGCTGCGCACCTCCTCGGCCGCGCCGTCGAGGTCGGTCCCCCAGGTGAAGGAGACGCGCACCGCGGAGTCGCCCTCGGACGATGTCGAGGTGATCGTCTCGACGCCGGCGATGGCGGCGACGGCGTTCTCGATCGGCCGGGTGACGAGGTCCTCGACCTCCTGGGGTCCGACGTTCGGATAGCTGGTGCGGACGGTGAGCGTGGGGTAGCTCACCTCGGGCATGAGGTCCACCGGCAGCTGCAGGGCGGCCACCGTGCCCAGGAGGACGACGATGAGCGTCCCCATGATCGTGGTGACGGGGCGGTGGACGGCGCCGGAGATCATGCTCATTGCGGGGCCCTCGGCGCGGCCGGCGCGGCCGGCTGGGCGGCGCCGCCCGGCGGGCGCGGGGCGCCGGGTGCGGCGAGCACGACCGGCGAGCCGTCGCGCAGCTCCTGCTGGCCCAAGGTGATGACGGGCTGGCCCTTCCGCAGCGTTCCTTCGACCGCCGCCAGCGGCCGCCCGCCGCCGCCGCCGGTGCCGAGCACCTCGACCTGCACTCGCTTGGCGGTCCAGCTCGGGCCCCCGGCGCCCGGACCGCCCGGCGCGCCGCCGCCGTCGCCGCCGTTGCGCCCGCCGCGCTGTCCGCCCTCCCGCCCTGCGCCGCCGCCGGCGCCTTCGGGCCGCGGCGCCGCGCGCTCGACGGTGAAGACGTAGGTCGCCCGCTCCTCCTCGACCAGCGCGGAGCGCGGCACGAGGAGGGCGTCGGGAGCGGTCGAGAGCGCCACGGCGACGCTGGCGAACATGCCGGGCTTGAGGCGCCCATCGGAGTTGGCGATCTCCACCTCCGCCTCGGCGGTGTTGGTGCGCGGGTCGAAGAGCGACGCGATGCGCGCCACACGTCCCTGGAACTCGGCGCCGCGCAGGGCCTCGACGGTCACCACCGCCGGCTGCCCGACGCGCACCCGCGCGGCGTCCTTCTCGGAGAGCGGCAGCGTGGTCTCGATCGTCGAGACGTCGATGAGGGTGAAGACCGGCTGGTTGCCGGCGGCGAAGGCGCCGAGATCGAGGTGGCGCTTCCCGACCGAGCCGGAGAACGGCGCCCGGATGAGCGTCTGCTCGAGCTCGACGCGGCCGGCCGAGAGGTTGGCCTGCGCCTGCTCGACGGCGGCGCGCGCCACCTGCACTTGCGCCTCGGCCCCCTTGAGCTCGGCCTGCGCGGCCTCCTGCTGCTGCAGGGCCACGAGCTGCTGCTCGTAGAGGCTCTGCGTGCGCGAGGCGTTACCGCGAGCGATCTCCTGCGCGGCGCGGCGCTGGGCGAGGGTGGCCCGCGCCATCTCGACGGCGGCGGCGAGCTGGTCGATCTGCTCGCGCTGCTCGGCGGCGTCGATGCGGGCGAGCACCTGCCCCTGCCCCACGCGGTCGCCGGTGTCGACCAGCACCTGCACGATCTGCCCCGGGGTCTTGGCGTAGAGGTCGGCCTGGGAGCGCGCCTCGAGCGTCCCCACCCACTCGCCCCAGATCTCGAACGGCCCGCGGCGGACCGGCGCCGTCTCGACGACCGCCGGCCCGAAGCCGCCCATGCCGCCGGCCATGCCGCCGAAGCCGCCGGGGCCACCCTGGGCGGCCTGGGGGTCGCGGGCGCAGACGAGGAAGTAGAGGAGCGCCAGCACGGCGGCGGCGAGACCGCCGCGGATCAGGAGCTTCTGCGTCTGCCGGCGCTCCGGCTGGGAGGTCGCTTCGACTTGCATCCGGGGGTTTTAACGCGCGCTGGCCGTTGAGGTTTCCCGCTGCCGGCCGCGACTCGCGGCACTGTAACACGCGCTCCCGCGGCGGCTTGTAATGCCGGTGTAAAACTTCGAATCGCCGGCGCGCGGCTCACCCGCCGGCCAGCCGCCGGAACGGCTCGCGCAGCGGCTCGGGGGTTAAGCAGGGCTTGCCGGTGGCGCGGGCGATCCAGACGTGCTCGGTGGCGCCGCTGACCAGGAGGTCGCCGTCGCGGCGCACCTCGTAGGCGAAGCGGAGGCCGCGGCTGCCCAGGCGCTCGATCCAGCAGGCGACGCGCGGGGTCTCGCCGTAGCGCGCCGACTTGCGATACCGCACCTCCACCGCCGTCACCATCAGCAGCCAGCCCATCTTCTCGATGTCGGCGTAGCTGAGCCCCGAGAGCCCGCAGAGGTGCGTGCGCGCCAGCTCGAACCAGACCACGTACTGCGAGTGGTGGACGACCGCCATCTGGTCGGTCTCGGCGTAACGGACCTCGACGTCCATCTCGTGGCGCACCGGCTCAGCCATCGTTTCCTCCCGCGCTTCCCACGCTGTGGCGCAGCACCGTCCAGAGGATCTTGTGGCCGGCGCCTAGGGTCCCGGCGACGGTGCCGGTGATCTTCGAGACGCCCACCCGCCGGCGGTAGGAGACCGGCACCTCGGCGACGCGCAGCTCGCGGCGCAGCGCCTTGACCTGCATCTCGGCCGTCCAGCCGAAGTCGGGGTCGGACATGCCGAGCCGCTCGAGCGCTGTCCAGCGCACGGCGCGGAAGGGCCCGAGGTCGGTGTAGCGGTGGCCGTAGAGCAGCCGGATCAGCGCGCAGGCGACGAGGTTCCCCGCCCGCGCTTGCGGCAGCAGCGCCCGCGGCTCCCGCGCGCCGAGGATCCGCGAGCCGACGACGAGGTCCGCCGTGTCGGCCAGGATCGGCGCCACCAGGCGCGGCAGCTCGTCGGGGTGGTCGGAGTAGTCGGCGTCCACGAAGACCACGACCGCGGGCGGGTCGTTGGCGCGCAGCCAGGCGAGCGCAGCCAGGCAGGCGCTGCCGTAGCCGCGCCGGCGGGCCTCGACGACGACCGCGCCGCCGCGCCGCGCCGCCTCGGCGGTGCCGTCGCGCGAGCCGTTGTCGGCCACCACGATCCGCCGCACCGGCGGCCGTGGCAGGTCGGCGAGGACGAGCGGCAACGAACGCTCCTCGTTGAGGGCGGGGATGACGACGTCGATCGTCGGCTCGGAGGCCGGCTCGCGCATCGGCGCATCTTAGCGGCCCCTTTGGACGGCCGCGGAGCGGTTGTGCGATGCTCCGTCCGACCGCCATGCGCCCGCGTCTCGCCGTCCTCCTCCTCGCCGCGCTGGCCCTCGCCGCCGCCGGCGGGGCGAAGCGCCAGCTCGCCCTCCCGGCGGTCGGCGGGCAGGCCATCCCCTACGTCGTCGCCGTGCCGGCGGACTGGGACCTGCGCGAGGTCCCCGGCGCGACCGGGCTCTGGATCGGGCCGGCGGGGGCGCGGCCGGAGGCCCAGCCGGAGCTCCTCCACGTCCTCCCCTCGCCCGAGCCGCTGGGCGACCCGCAGCGGGCGGTGGCGGCGATCCGGGCCGCCGACGCGGCGGCCCCCGCCTGGTCGGCGCCGGTCGTCGCGGTGCGCAAGGTGGCGGGGGTGCGCGGCGTCCTGCTGCGGATGGAGACCGGGGAGGGGGAGACGGCGCGCACCACGCTGGCGCTCAAGCTCCCGGCCGGCGAGGGCAGCGTCGACCTCCTGCTCTCGGCCCGCCGCGCCGACTTCGCGCGCCTCGAGCCGCTGTTCACGTCGATCCTCTCCTCGGTGCGCCGGGCGCCGCCCGCCCGCCGCGGCCGCTGACGCTTGCCCCTCCACCCCTACAACGGCGTCCGGCCGCGCCTGGGCCAGCGGGTCTTCCTGGCGCCCGGGGCGCACGTCGCCGGCGACGTCGAGGTGGGCGACGACGTCTCCTTCTGGTTCCACACCGTGGCGCGCGGCGACGTCAACTCGATCCGCATCGGCGCGCGCACCAACGTCCAGGACGGCAGCGTCCTGCACGTTACCCACGAGCGGCACGCCCTGGCGCTCGGCACCGGCGTGGTGGTCGGCCACCAAGCGGTCCTCCACGGCTGCACGGTCGAGGACGGGGCGCTGATCGGCATCGGCGCGCGGGTGCTGGACGGCGCGGTCGTCGAGGCCGGGGCGCAGGTCGGCGCCGGCGCGGTCGTGGCGCCGGGGGCGCGCGTGCCGGCCGGCCACCTCGCCCTGGGGGTGCCGGCGCGGGTGGCGCGGCCGCTCACCGACGAGGAGCGCCGCGCGATCGGCGACATCGCCGAGCGCTACGTGGCGCTCAAGGACCGGTACCTCGCGGCGCTGGGGGAGGAGCGGTGAGCCCGGGCGCGGTGCGCAGCGTCAAGGGGACGCGCGACCTGCTACCGCCGGAGACGGCGGTCTGGGCGGCGGTCGAGGCGGTGGCGCGGCGCGTCTTCACCGCTTACGGCTACGGCGAGGTCCGCACCCCGGTGCTCGAGGAGACCGATCTCTTCGTGCGCAGCGTCGGCGAGACGACCGACATCGTCGGCAAGGAGATGTACACCTTCCCCGACAAGAAGGGGCGGAGCCTGACGCTGCGGCCGGAGAACACGGCGCCGGTGGTGCGCGCCTTCGTCGAGCACGGCCTCCACCAGCTGCCGGCGCCGGTCAAGCTCTTCTACATCGGGCCGCAGTTCCGCTACGAGCGGCCGCAGGCGGGGCGGTACCGGCAGTTCCACCAGATCGGCGCCGAGCTGCTCGGCGACCCCGGGCCGCTCTCCGACGCCGAATTGCTCCTCATGCTCGTGCGCTTCCTCGAGGAGCTGGGGTTCGGCTCGCTCGTCGTGCTGCTCAACACGGTCGGCGACGAGGCCTCGCGCGCCGCCTACCGGCAGGCGCTGCGCGACTACCTCGAGCCGCGCCGCGAGGGGCTCGGGGAGGACAGCCGCCGCCGGCTCGACACCAACCCGCTGCGCATCCTCGACAGCAAGGACCCGGCGGAGCGCGAGCTGCTGGCCGGCGCGCCGGCGCTCGCCGATCACCTGAGCCACGACGCCCGCGCCCACTTCGCCGCGGTCGTCGCCATGCTCGACCGCTTCGGCGTCCGCTACCGGATCGAGGACCGCCTGGTGCGCGGGCTCGACTACTACACGCGCACCGTCTTCGAGATCCTCGCGGAGGGGCTCGGGGCGCAGGACGCGATCGTCGGCGGCGGGCGCTACGACCGGCTGGTCGCCGAGCTGGGCGGCCCCGAGGTGCCGGGCATCGGCTTCGCGATCGGCGAGGACCGGTTGATCGACGTGCTGCCGCAGGCATTCCGGGACGCGCACGCGCCGCCGGCGCCCGTCCTGGTCACGGCGGTGGGCGGGGTGGGAGCGGAGGAGGCCCTGGCGCTCGCGGAAGAGCTGCGGCGCGCCGGTGTCGCAGCCCTCGCCGAGCTCTCCGGCCGCGCGCTCAAGAACGCGCTCAAGCGGGCGGACCGTCTGGGCGTGCGCCGGGTGGCGATCCTCGGCGACGAGGAGGTGGCGGCCGGTGCGGTGACGCTCAAGGACTTCGGCACGGGCGAGCAGGTGCGGGTGCCACGCGGAGAGCTCCTCGAGAGGCTCACGCGACGATGAGCAGAGGAACGAGCCATGAAGCGTAGAGGCGCGGGAACGCTCACCAGCGAAGACGTCGGCCAGAAGGTCCTGCTCCAAGCCTGGGTGCAGCGCCGGCGCGATCACGGCGGGGTGATGTTCCTGGACCTCCGCGACCGCAGCGGCATCGCGCAGGTGGTGGTCAAGCCGGAGGGGCAGCCCGCGGCCGCCGCGGCGCTGGCCGACGTGCGCGCCGAGTGGGTCGTGGAGGTGGAGGGCCAGGTCGTCGAGCGCGCGCCGGAGAACGTCAACCCGCAGCTGCCGACCGGCACCTTCGAGGTGCTGGCCGAGCGTGCCGCCGTGCTCGCGCAGTCCGAACCGCTGCCCTTCGCCGTCGACGCCCGCGCCGGCACCGAGGCCGCCGAGGAGACCCGCCTCCGCCACCGCTACCTCGACCTCCGCCGCCCCGAGCTGCAGCAGAACTTCGTGCTCCGCGACCGGGTGGCGCTCGAGGTGCGCAACTACTTCCACGAGCGGGGCTTCCTCGACGTCGAGACGCCGATCCTGACGCGCTCGACGCCCGAGGGGGCGCGTGACTACCTGGTGCCCTCGCGCGTCCACCGCGGCAGCTTCTACGCCCTGCCGCAGTCGCCGCAGCTCTTCAAGCAGATCCTGCAGGTCGCCGGCTTCGAGCGCTACGTGCAGATCGCGCGCTGCTTCCGCGACGAGGACTTGCGCGCCGACCGCCAGCCGGAGTTCACGCAGGTCGATCTCGAGATGTCCTTCGCCACCGAGGAAGACGTCTTCGAGCTGGTCGAGGGGCTCTTCGCCCGGGTCTTCCCGCTCGCCGGCATCACCCCGCCCGAGCACTTCCGCCGCCTGACCTACGCCGAGGCGGTGGCGCGCTACGGCAGCGACCGCCCCGACCTGCGCTTCGAGCTGCCGATCGCCGACCTGACGGCGCGGCTCGGCGAGAGCGGCTTCCGCGGCTTCCGCGAGGCGGCGGCGGCGGGCGGGGTGGTGCGCGGCTTCGCGGTGCCGGGGGCGGCGGGGGCCAGCCGCAAGGACGTGGACGGCTGGGCGGAGGCGGCGCGGCGGCGCGGCGCCGCGGGCGTCCTGACGCTGCGGCGGAAGGACGGCGAGCTGGCGTTCCAGGTCAAGGGCGCGCTCACGGAGGACGAGCTGGCCGGCGCGGCGGCGGCGCTCGGGCTCGAGGAGGGCGGGCTGGCGCTCCTCGCGGCCGGGCCGGAGCAGACCATCGCCGCGGCGCTCGGCGCCCTCCGTCTCGACCTCGCCAAGACCTACGGCCTGGTGCCGGAGAAGCGCTACGAGTTCCTCTGGGTGACCGGCTTCCCGCTCGTCGAGTGGAACGCGGACGAGAAGCGCTGGGACTCGATGCACCACCCCTTCACCAGCCCCGATCCGGCGGACCTGCCGCTCCTCGACAGCGACCCCGGAGCGGTGCGCGCCCGCGCCTACGACGTGGTGCTCAACGGCACGGAGCTGGGCGGCGGCTCGATCCGCATCCACGACTCGCGCCTGCAGCGGCGGGTCTTCGAGCTGCTGGGCATCGGCCCGGAGGAGGCGCAGGCGCGCTTCGGGTTCTTCTTGGAGGCCCTGCGCTACGGCGCGCCGCCGCACGGCGGCATCGCGCTCGGGCTCGACCGCATCGTGATGCTCCTGGCGGGAGCCAGCTCGCTGCGCGACGTGATCGCCTTCCCCAAGACGGCTCTGGCGAGCGACCTGATGACCGCGGCGCCCTCCACGGTCGACGAGCGGCAGCTGCGGGAGCTGGGGATTCAGGTGCTGCGCGAGGAGCCGCGCAAGCCGTCATCCTGAGCGCAGCGAAGGATCTGGGTGGGGGAGCCCTGCGGCTGCGAACTCGCCCTCCACCAGCACCCTGAACCCCTCCACCTGCGCCGCCCGCTCCCCGTCGCTCCACTCGAGCTTCTCTCCCAACTCGGCTGCCGCCCCCGGCGCCGCCGCGAGGCAGGCCGGCAGGTCGAGCGGCCCCGGCTCGCGCCGCCGCAGCAGCAGGTCGTCGAGCGTCAGCGCCCAGTCGTCGTCCGCGTCCGGCGCGGCGAGCGGCTGCCGATCCGTCACGCACGGCCCCGGCGCCCGCTCCAGCCGCGGGCCGATCTCCCGCAGCACGGCGTCCACGCAGTCCTCGGCCATTCGCCGGTGGCTGGTCAGCTTGCCGCCGGCGAGGACCCACACCCCCGGCGCCGCGTGCGCCACGACGTGCTTGCGCGACACGGCGCTGGGATGGACCCGCCCGTCGCGCGAGCGCTTCGCCACCAGCGGGCGAAGGCCCGCCCAGACGCCGGTCACGTCGGCCGCGGCAAGACCTTGCTCGGGGAACGCGTGATTGGCCATGCGCAGCAGGTAGGCGACATCGTTCCGGGTAGGGAGCACCGCTTCCGGCGGCGTCGTGTCGTCGTCGTCGGTGGTACCGACGATCGTGTGCGCGCCCGCCGGCATGGCGAAGGCGAGCCGGCCGTCGTCGGGCGAGCGGAGCGCGACGTGGCAGGGCACGGGAAGACGTTCGCGGGGTAGAGCGACATGGGTGCCGCGCGTGGGCCGGAGGCGGACCGGCGTTCCGTCCAGCAACTCGCGCCAGGGCCCGCAGCAGAGGACAATCGCGCGCGCCCCGACTCCGAAGCGGCGTCCGCCGATCGCGTCCTCCACCTCCAGCTCGCCGTTCTTCACCCGAGCTCCGCCGCACCGCGTCACCACCACCGCCCCGGCCGCCGCCGCGGAGCGCGCCAGCGCCACGACCAGCCGCGCGTCGTGGCACGCCGCGTCCTGGTAGACGGCGGCGCCGCGCAGCCCCGCCCGCCGCAGCCCGGGCGCCAGCGCGATCGCCTCCACCGCCGAGAGCCGCCGGTGGCGCCCCAGCGAGTGCCCCGCCGCCAGGAGATCGTAGAGGTGGAGCCCCAGGCCCAGCCGCCAGAGCGGGTCGGGGTCGCCGGCGTAGACCGGGTAGAGGAAGCGGACCGGCCGCACCAGCTCCGGCGCCGTCGCCAGGAGCCGCCCGCGCTCCACCAGCCCCTCGCGCACCAGCGCCAGGTCGCCGTGCGCCAGGTAGCGCAGGCCGCCATGAATCAGGCGCGACGAGCGGCTAGAGGCGCCGAAAGCGAGGTCGTGCCGCTCGACCAGCGCCACCCCGAGGCCGCGCAGCGCGGCGTCGCGCGCCACCGCCGCGCCGGAGGCCCCGCCGCCGACCACCAGGAGGTCCCAGCGCCGCCCGGCGAGGGCCGCGAGGTCGGCCTCGCGGGCGGGCGGCGAGCGGGGCGGCGCGAGCGGTGGCGGGGGGGAGTGCGGCATCCGGTTTGCAGCGATTTTGGTCTCAGGAGGGGGAGAAAGGCCGTAATGTATCCGCCCGAGGCCTCGCTCTCCTACACGCTGCCCGTGATCGCCCCTCAGCAGTCCGCTCCACCGGAACCCCCGGCCTTCGAGGAGGGGGACACGGTGATCGTCGGCCCCGAAGGGGTCCGCTTCGTCGCGCGCTCCGCGCCCGACGAGGAGCGGCCCGCCGGCGCCATCGCCGGCCAAAACGGCCGGAACGGCAAGCCGCAGATCGTGTGTCTCTACTGCGGCGGGCCGCTCCGCCGCGGCCAGGCGCCGGTGCGCGTCGTCCGCGAGGGCTACCGGCTGGAGTGCTCGCTCCCCGCCTGGGTCTGCAAGCGCTGCGACGAGCCCTACTTCGAGCCGCCCGAGGTGGCGCGCGTGCGGGAAGCCCTGCGCTTCGTCCGCCGCCGCGCCCGCACCTGACCGCTTGCCCCTCCACGACGATCTAGCGGAGCCCGTCACCGGGCTACGAAATCTGGCGATCATCGCCCACGTCGACCACGGGAAGACCACCCTGGTCGACGCGATGCTCTGGCAGAGCGGCGTCTTCCGCGCCAACGAATCGGTCGCCGAGCGGGTGATGGACTCGATCGACCTCGAGCGCGAGAAGGGGATCACGATCATGGCCAAGAACACGGCCGTGATCTACCACGGCACCCGCATCAACATCGTCGACACGCCCGGGCACGCCGACTTCGGCGGCGAGGTGGAACGGACGCTCAAGATGGTGGACGGCGTCCTGCTCCTGGTCGACGCCAGCGAGGGGCCGCTGCCGCAGACCCGCTTTGTCCTGCGCAAGGCGCTGGAGGCACGGCTCCAGCCGATCGTGGTGATCAACAAGATCGACCGCCCCGACGCCCGGCCGGCCGAGGTGCTCGACGAGATCTACGACCTCTTCATCGACCTCGACGCCGCCGAGGAGCTGCTCGACTTCCCGGTGCTCTACGCCAATGCCCGCGCCGGCACCTGCCGCCGCACGCCGGACGGCCCGGACGAGCTGCTGGTGCCGCTCTTCGAGGAGATCCTGCGCACCGTGCCGCCGCCGCGCTTCGACCCGGCGGCGCCGCTGCAGATGCTGGTCACCACTCTCGACTACGACGACTACGTCGGGCGGCTGGCGATCGGGCGGATGGTCAACGGCCGCCTCCGCCGCGGCCAGCCGATCGTCCTCTGCCGGCTGGACGGCACGACCGCCGCCGCCAAGGCGGCCATCCTCTACGGCTGGGACGGGCTCAAGCGCGTCGAGATCGAGGAGGCGGGGCCGGGCGACATTCTCGCCCTCGCGGGCCTGGCCGAGGTGTCGATCGGCGAGACCGTGGCCGATCCCGAGGACCCGCGGCCGCTGCCGACGATCCAGGTCGACGAGCCGACGATCGCGATGGTCTTCTCGGCCAACGACTCCCCCTTCTCGGGGCGCGACGGCAGGCACGTCACCTCGCGCAAGCTCCGGGAGCGGCTGGACAAGGAGACCCTGACCAACGTCTCCATCCGCGTCGAGCCCACCGGCTCGCCCGACGCCTTCCAGGTCTCCGGCCGCGGCGAGCTGCAGCTCGCGATCCTGATCGAGATGATGCGGCGCGAGGGCTACGAGCTGGCGGTGGGGAAGCCCGAGGCGCTCACCCGCCGGGTGGACGGCAAGCTCCTCGAGCCGATGGAGATGCTGACCGTCGACTGCCCGGAGGAGTTCATCGGCGCCGTCACCCAGCAGATGGGAGGGCGGCGCGGGCGGATGATGAAGATGGTGAACCACGGCTCCGGGCGGGTGCGCATGGAGTTCCGCGTCCCCTCGCGCGGCTTGATCGGCTTCCGCGGCGAGCTGCTCACCGACACCAAGGGCACCGGCATCATGAACCATCTCTTCGACGGCTGGGAGGAGTGGCAGGGGGAGATCGCCGGCCGCGAGACCGGCGCCCTGGTCGCCGACCGCGCCGGCCGCGCCACCGCCTACGCCATCGAGCACCTGCAGCCGCGCGGCACGCTCTTCGTGGCGCCGGGCGAAGAGGTCTACGCCGGCATGGTGGTCGGCGAGCACAACCGCGAGAACGACCTCGACGTCAACATCGTGCGCGAGAAGAAGCTCACCAACATGCGCGCCTCGGGGTCCGAGGAGCTGGTGCGGCTGGTGCCGCCGCGGCTCTTCAACCTCGAGCAGGCGCTCGAGTTCCTGCGCGACGACGAGCTGGTCGAAGCCACGCCCGGCAGCCTCCGCCTGCGCAAGCGGGCATTGGCTGCAAGCTTGCGCAAGTAGCCATCCATCCACAAACTGGCCTGGGGCTTGCAGAAATGGCCCTTCCGCCGGCGGCGCGGCCGCTCGTACGACCCCATCGCGGGGTCACCGCGCATCCGGCCCAACGGCGGGAGGGTGTGCTTCCCTCCCGGGACGAACTGACTTTTTGGAGGTTTCTCATGAGAAAGCACCTTTGGCTCTTCGCGCTCGTCGCGCTGCTGGCCGCGAGCCCCGCGGCGGCGGACAACAGCTTCGGTCTGTTCGGGACCTTCTACGACACCGAGGACGTGGACTCGTCGGCGGGCGGCGGCATCCGCACCCGCCTGGGCTGGCTCGACCTGCGCGCCTCGTTCCTGAACGACCTCACCCGCGACACCTCGCCCGAGCGGCTGGACTTCGAGCTGCAGGCCATCCCGCTCGAGGCCGGCTTGGCCTTCAACTTCATGGAGAACGGCGCCTGGTCGCCCTACGCGGGCGGCGGCGTCTCCTACATGATGCTCGACAGCGACGAGGTCGAGATCGACGACGAGGCCGGCTTCTACGCCGTGCTGGGTAGCGACTTCGGCATGCGGGACAACCTCAACTTCATGGTCGAAGCGATCTACCGCAACATGGAGGCGCAGGTGGACCGCGACCCCAGGAACCTGAGCGGGATCGACGACGTCACCCTCGAGGAGGAGTCGGCGGTCGAGCTGGGCGGTCTGGGCATCAACGCCGGGCTCTCCTGGCGGTTCTAGTCTTCCGGTCGTAACGAATTTCCGAGAGCCGCGGCACGGTGCCGCGGCCTCTTTCGCGTTCAGTCGTAGATCCCGTCGGCGAACCAGTCGCCGCTCCGCCGGTCGCGGAAGATGCGCACCATCCCGCCCTCGCCCAGCTCGACGTCCCAGTAGTCGCGCTCGACCGGCGTCTCCCCCCACCAGCCGTCTTCCAGCCCCCAGGGGCCGGCGGCCGCGCGCACGCTGCCCTGGAGCTTCGGCCGCGCCGCGCCGCCGTTGCCGACGACCGGCCGGATCTCGCGCGGGCGGAGCGCGGCGGAGATCGCGCCGTCCGGTGAGTCCTCGGTGATCACCTCCAGCTCGACCGGCGGCCGCAGCACCCGCACCGCCAGGAGACCGCGCCCCTGCGGCGGCTCGCGCCGCACCTCGGGGGGCGGCGGCGGCGCGTAGCCGACCAGGGCGCAGCGCTCGGGGAGGTGGCCGTCCACCGGCTCCGGCGAGCCGACCCGGCCCGGGCCGAGGAGGGCGAAGAGCCGTCCCAGCGTCGTCGCCAGCTTGTCCGGCGAGAGCGCCGCCGGGCCGAAGAGCGAGAGCTGCGCCTCGCGCGGCCGGTCGGGGAGGGCGAGGAATCCGAAGCCCACGACCGCCGCGCCCGGCGGCCGCGCCTCCAGCTCCAGGCGGACCAGTGTCAAGAGGGTCTTGGGGTCGCGCGTCGGCGCCGGCAGGTCGAGCGCTCGCTCGTGCCAGCCGTCGGGATCGAGGTGGAGCGCCACGGTCAGGCGGATGCAGGCCAGGCCGCGCACCTCCAGCCGCCGGCAGAGCCGCTCGAGCGCCGCCCGCCCGAGGAAGAGGAAGGGCTCGAGCGAGACGAGCGGCCACTCCAGGGTCATCCGCTCCTCGAAGGCCGGCGGCGGCTCGCGCGGGGTGAGCGGCCGCGGATCGACGCCGAGCGCCGTCGCGTGGAGGTCGCGCCCGGCCCGCCCCAGGCGGCTCGCCACCCGCGCGGCGGGGAGGCGGGCGAAGTCGCCGATCGAGCGCAGCCCCCAGCGCTCCAGAGTGGCCGCGACCTCGGCCTCCGGGGTCAGGCGGGCGAGCGGCAGCGGCGCCAGGAAGGCGGCCTCCTCGCCGGCGGGGACGACGGTGGGGGAGCCGGGCAGGCCGGCGGCGATCCGCGCCGCCAGCTTGCTGCCGGCGATGCCGACGCGGGCCGGCAGGCCGACCGCCTGGGCGGCGGCGGCGAGCGCCCGCCCCAGCGCCTCTTCGCCGGCGCGCCCGGCGCCGAAGCGGCGCTCGAGGCCGAGGAGGTCGACGTAGGCGACGCCGTCGCCGGCGTCCTCGATGCGCGGCGAGAAGCGCTCGGCGGCCTCGAGCAGCGCCTCCTGCGCCGAGCGCTCGAGCTCCTCGTCGCGCGGCCGAGGCACCAGGTTGGGGCAGAGGGCGCGCGCCTGCGGCAGGGTCTGCCCGGGGACGATGCCGGCGTCGCGCGCCGAGCGGGTGGCGGCGGCCACCTCCGCGACCTGGCCGTTCCCCTCGACCACCACCAGCGCCTCGCGCGTCAGCCCCGGCTCGCTGCGCAGCCGGGCGGCGAGCGGAAAGAGCGGCACCGCGAGGCAAGCAAGGCGCGGCGGCGGGGCGTCGGGCTCCATGGCTTACCTCCGGCCGCCGGCAGCGACGCGCCGCTCGCTCACAACGGCGCGCCTGTCATCCCGAGCGAAGCGCGGGATCTGGGCGGGGGACTCTTTCGGCTTCGACACGACCATCGCCTCGATCGCCTCGCCCACTCGCAACCCGATCCTCTCCCGCCGCCCCGCCGGGTTCGTCCCGCGCAGCTTTTCGAGCGCCGCCTCGCCGGCGACGCCGCCGAGGAGCGCCGTCGCCCCCGTGCCGCGCCAGACGCCGCGCCCGCGCTCCAGGCGCAGGACGGCGGCGGCCGCCGTGCCGCTCACCCGGTAGGGTGTGGAGACCAGGAGCGTCCCGCCGTGCGTCTCGGCGGCGCGCGCCAGCCGCACCCAGAAGGGCTCGGCGCCGCGGCCGCCGCGCAGCGGCGGGACACCGAGGTCGAGCGCCACCAGCGCGAAACCGCCAGTCACCGCCATCTCGGCCGCCGCCAGGGCGTCGGCGGTGCGCTCCGGCCGCAGCCAGAGGAGGCGCGGCAGCTCCACGCCCGCCGCCGCCGCGCCCTGCGGGTCGAGCTGGTCGCCGAGGTCGACGAGCGCCGCCGCCTCGCCGGCCGCGGTGGCGGCGGCGAGGGTGGCGAGGAGGAGCGAGAAGCGCCCGCCGCTCCGGCCGCCGAGGAGCTCGACCAGCCGCCCGCGCGGCAGCCCGCCGCCGAGCAGGCGGTCGAGCGCCGGCACCGCGGTCGGCAGCGGCGACGCCTCCCCGGCCTCCCGCCGCGCCCGCACCAGCTCCGCCGCGCTGCGCAGCGCCCCGCGCGGGAAATCGACCAGGCTCAGCGGTTTCCGCAGCGGCTCGCTCATCGCTCCTCCCGCAATCGACGATAGGGCGGTGAAGAAGCGTAAGTCAATGCCGGAGAAACGCGACTAACTTGCTGACTTCCAAGGCTTTTCTACGGGAAGCGGGAACAAGTGCGGGCGGAGCGCAACCGCCGCTACAATCCCGGCTCCATGAACCTCGCCGACCTGCGCCGCGAGTTCGAGGGGCACGGCCTCGAGGCCGGCGACCTCGCCGCCGACCCGGTCGAGCAGTTCCGCGTCTGGTTCGAGCAGGCGGCGGCCGCCGACGTGCCCGACGTCACGGCGATGACCCTGGCCACCGCCGACGCCCGCGGCCGCCCTTCGGCGCGCGTCGTCCTGCTCAAGGGCTACGATGCGCGCGGCTTCGTCTTCTTCACCAACTACGAGAGCCGCAAGGCGCGCGAGCTGGCCGAGAACTCCGAGGCGGCGCTGGTCTTCTACTGGGGGCCGCTCAACCGGCAGGTGCGGATCGCCGGCGGTGCCAAGCGCACGACGCGCGCGGAGTCGGAGGCCTACTTCGCCACCCGTCCGCTCGGCGCCCGCCTCGGCGCCTGGGTCTCGCGGCAGAGCCGGCCGCTCGCCGGCCGCGAGGAGCTGGAGCGCGAGTTCCTGGCCCTCGCCGAGAAGCTCGGCGACGAGGTGCCGCTCCCCGAATGGTGGGGCGGCTACCGCGTGACGCCGCGCGAGGTCGAGTTCTGGCAGGGCCGCCCCAGCCGCCTCCACGACCGCTTCCTCTACCGCCGCGCCGGCGACGGCTGGACGATCGAGCGGCTGGCGCCCTGACTGCTCGCCGGCGACGGGTCTCGGAGCGCGGCGAGGGATGCGGAGACCGCCATTCCGGAGATCGAGCGCCCGTCACGGAGATGGAGCGTCCATCTCGGAGATCGAGCGCCCATCTCCGAGATCGAGCGTCCATCTCGGTGACGGGGCTCCCGTCACGGTGACGCAGCGTTCCATCTCGGAGATCGCACGCTGAGCACGGAGGTGGAGCGCCGATCACGAAGATCGAGCGTCCATCTCCGAGACGGAGCGATTTGCGCGCCGTTTTGGCAGCGCGCAGCATCTGCAGGGCTCGTTTAGCCGCCCGCGGCGGGGGTGTAGCCGGTGACGCGGATCTCGCGGCGCGCGAGGTCGGCGGTACCGGTGGTCCAGACCGGGAGGCCGTTCACCCAGGTGTAGCGCGGGTCGGAGCTGTGGAGGGCGGCGTTGATGTAGAGGCGGAGGAGGCCGGTCGCGGGATCGGGGACGGCGACGCCGCCGCCGAAGAAGGCGACCGCGGCGCCGTCCGGGGTGGCGATGCGCAGGTGGATGTGGAGGTCCATGCGGCCGTCGCCGCGCACGCGGGCGTAGTCGGTGCCGGCGGCGGTGCCGCTCAGGCGCGGGCCTTCGAGCGCGCCTTCGAAGACGACGTCGAAGCGCGCGCCGCCGGGAGGCGGCGGCGCCGTTCCCGAGAAGAGCGTCTCCAGCGAGTAGCCGTACTCGCCGATGCCGGTGATGGCGAAGCGCGCCTCGTAGAGGGGCTCGCCGGGGGCGAAGCTGGGCGGTGCCGTCGCCATCGCAAGCGCCTAGGGGCAGCCGACCGTCTGGATCGAGTCGCTGCCGGTGAACGGGTCGCCGCCCAGGGTCGAGCCGACGAGGGTCGCCGTCGTGTCGCCGCACTGGATGCCGGAGAGCGGCGTCCGGAAGTGCAGCACGAGGTCGAGGTCGCCGTCGCCGTCCACGTCGGCGGGGTGGCCCTTGCCGTGGGCCTCCGGCGCGCCGGCCGGGCCGGAGAAGCGCACCGTCGCGACGTCGATCGTCAGGGCGTCGAACCCCGCGTCGCTGAGCACGGCGACGGGGATCACACCGTTGCTGCCCGGGTTGACGCTGTTGGGGAAGCTGCCGGGCTTGACGTCGATCGCCACCACGGCCGGCGGCTCCGGCTCGTCCAGGGGATCGAACTCGAGGAAGTTGTAGTTGCGCCCCGCCGGCAGGAAGGGGTTGCCGATGACGGCGCCGGTGCCGAGGTCGAGCCCGAAGATCCGCCGCGTGTTCGAGTCCTCGGCCTGGAAGACGCCGGCGAAGTAGAAGACGTCGTTGTTGGGGTCCAGCGCCGAGACGCCGCCCGAGACCAGGCAGCAGCCCGCGACGCCGGCGCCGACCGGGGTCAGCGCCCCGGTCGCCGGGTCGATCGTGGCCAGCAGCTCGGTCGTCGTGGCGGTGTCGAAGGCGACGGTGTAGAGGGTCCCCGGGCTGCGGTCGAAGCCCATGAAGTTGTAGTTGAAGCCGGCGGGCAGGAGGGGGTTCGAAAGCACCGCCCCGGTCGCGAGGTCGAGGGCGAAGACGCGCATGTCGTTCGGCCCGTCGGCCATGAAGCGGCCGAAGAAGTAGGCGACGTCGCCGGCGGCGTCGAGCGCCGAGGTACCGCTCGGCACCAGGCAGCAGCCGGCCGCGCCGGCGCCGATCGGCGTCAGGGCGCCGGTCAGGGGGTCGATCTCGACCAGCCGCTCGGCGGTCGCGCCGAGGTCGTGGACGATGCCGTAGAGCGTGCCGGTGCCGGGGTGGAAGTCGATGAAGTTGTAGTTGAAGCCGGCCGGCAGGACCGCCTGCGAGAGCACCGCGCCGGTCGCCGCGTCGAGCGCGAAGAGGCGCTGGGTGTTGGGCGGGTCGGCCTGGAAGGAGCCGACGAAGTAGAAGACGTTCGCCGCCGGGTCGAAGGCGGAGACGCCGCCCGGCACCAGGCAGCAGCCGGCGATGCCGAAGGCGGCATCGGTCAGCGCGCCGGTCGAGGGGTCGACGACCGCCAGCCGCTCGACCGTCGTCGCCGTGTCGAACGCCACCGTGTAGAGCGTGTCCGAGGCCTGGAGCCCCGCCGCCGTCAGGAGCCCTGCGCACAGCACCGCCGCGGTCGTCGCTCGCATCGCCGTCTCCTGGAAGGTCGAACCTGCCGGGAGTGTACAGCAGCGGCGCGGAGCGTCTGCAACCGGCGCGCGCGCGTTTTCTCGATCAGTCGAGCGCTTGCGCGATCTGCGGCAGCAGCGTCGCGGGCATGCTGATCTCGACCTCGTCGCCGTGCCCTTCGACGTGCACCTGGAGGGTGTCGCCGCGCTTGGCGATCTGCACCCACACGCCGTGGTCGCGCACGTCGACCAGCACCATGTCCGGCGTCTCGGCCAGCTCTTCCAGCGCGGCGGCCGCGGCCGGCCCCCAGTCGCCGAGGCGGCAAGCCTTGCCGTCGACGTCCCAGGCGACGTGCGGCCCGAGCCGCACGCCGAGCAGCGCCAGCGAGATCAGCGCCGCCGGCACCGGCAGGTCGAGATCGACCGAGCCTTCGGGGCCGGAGGAGCGGACCTGCACGTTGACGATCCCGGCGCGCGCCACCGCCGCGGCCAGGAGCACCCCCGAGCCGACGAAGATAATCATCAGCACGACGAAGACGACGAGGACGATTTTGGCTCCCTGGCTCATGGCCTGCTCCTTCACCGCGCCTCGGGGGCGCCGTCGATCCAGATCCGCACGCGGTCGCCGTCCTCGGAGGCGGCGACCAGCTCGCCGGCGCCGTGCCGCGCCAGCGCCGTGAAGGCGGCGGCGAGGTCGAGCTGCTCGCCGCGCCCGGAGAGGAGTGCCTCGACGACCGGGGCCGGCACGCGGACGTGCACGTCCTCGGGGTCGTCGTCGCCCCACCCTTCGTGCCGCACCCGCAGGTGGAGGTAGCCGCCGTGCCGCCAGGCCCAGACGGTGTCGTCGGGGTCGTCGACGGGGATGACCCGCGCGTTCGCCCCGTCGGCGAGCGAGCGCCAGATGGCGCGCAGCTCGGCCGCGGTCAGCTCCTCGTCGCCGACCACCAGCCTCCCCGAGCGCCGCGACTCCGGCGGCACCCGCTCGGCGACGCGGGCGACCAGCGCCAGCGGCAGGTTGATCCGCACCTGCGCGCCGCCGTGCGCCTCGTCCACGCGCAGGTGGATCCACTTGCCGGCGGTCTCGGCGCCGGCCGGCGCGGCGGCAATGCCGGCGGCGAGCGCCAGGGCCAACAGGGTCGTCTTGCGGCTCATCATCGGGTCCCTCCGAGAGACTAGACGAGCGGCGGCGGCTGTAGGTTTCACTAGAATCCCCCGCGATGCTCGACAGGAGGCGGTTTCTCACCGGCTCGGCCCTCGGGCTGGGCGCGGCGGCGCTGCCGGCCTGGGGGAACGGCAACGGCGGCGCGGCGGACCCGGCGGCGATCGGGCGCGGCGACCTCGCGGCGGTCGAGAAGCTGGCCGGCCTCGCCTTCGCCGACGCCGACCGCGACCTGATGCTCGAGGACGTCGCCGAGCTGCGCGCCGACTACGAGGCGCTGCGCGGCGTCCGGCTCGACAACGCCGTCCCCCCCGCGATCCGCTTCGACCCGGCGCTCCCCGGCGCGCCTCCGCCGGCCGGCGCCTCCTCCTTCCGCCTGCTGCCGGCGCCGCCGCCCGTCCGCCCCGCCGATCCCGAAGCGCTCGCCTTCCTGCCGGCGGTGACGCTGGGGCGCCTCGTCGCCTCCGGCCAGATCAGCTCCGTCGAGCTGACGTGCCTCTACTTGGACCGCCTGAAGCGCTACGACCCGCTCCTCCTGGCGGTCGTCACGCTGACCGAGGAGCGGGCGCTGGAGGAGGCCGAGCGGATGGACCGCGAGCTGGCCGCGGGCCGCCCGCGCGGGCCGCTCCACGGCGTCCCCTGGGCGGCGAAGGACCTGCTCGCCGCCCGCGGCTACCCGACGACCTGGGGCGCCGGCCCGTTCAAGGAGCAGGTGCTCGACTACGACGCCACGGTCGTCGAGCGGCTGGGGAGGGCGGGGGCGGTGCTGGTCGCCAAGACGACGCTCGGCGAGCTGGCCTGGGGCGATGTCTGGTTCGGCGGCACGACGAAGAACCCCTGGAACCTGGAGCAGGGCTCGAGCGGCTCCTCGGCGGGGTCGGCGGCGACGACCGCGGCCGGGCTCGTCGGCTTCGCCGTCGGCAGCGAGACCCTGGGCTCGATCGTCTCCCCCTGCACCCGCACCGGCGCCACTGGCCTGCGGCCGACCTTCGGGCGCGTCCCCCGCCACGGCGCGATGGCGCTCTCCTGGACGATGGACAAGCTGGGGCCGATCTGCCGGAGCGTCGAGGACTGCGCCGCCGTCTTCGCCGCCATCGCCGGCCCCGACGGCCGCGACCCGACGGGGACCGACGCGCCGTTCGTCTGGGGGCCGGAGCGCGACCCGTGCCGCCTGCGCGTGGGGTACGTGAAGGCGCTCTTCGAGGCCGAGCCCGAGGAGGAGCGGAAGGAGTGGCACGCCTTCGACCTCCAGAGCCTCGAGACGCTGCGCGGCTTGGGCGTCGAGCTCCTGCCGATCGAGCTGCCGGCGCTGCCGATCCAGGCGATGGGGCTCATCCTCTCCGTCGAGGCGGCCGCCGCCTTCGACGAGCTGACGCGCAGCGGCGCCGACGACCGCCTGGTGCGCCAGATCCGCCGCGCCTGGCCGAACGTCTTCCGCGTCGCCCGCACCGTGCCGGCGGTCGAGTACGTGCAGGCCAACCGCGTGCGGACGCTGCTGATGGAGGAGATGGCCAAGCGGTTCGCGGCGGTGGACCTCTACGTCGCCCCCACCTACGGCGGCGACAACCTCCTGATCACCAACCTGACCGGCCACCCGGCGGTCGTCCTCCCCAACGGTTTCCGGCAGGACGGCACGCCGACCTCCATCACCTTCACCGGCGGCCTCTGGCGCGAGGCCGACCTCCTGGCCTTCGCCAAGCTCTACCAGGACTCGACCGACTTTCACCTGCGGCGGCCGCGCCTCGCGCCGCCCGCCCCGGCACCGGAATGAGCCCGCGCGCGAAGCGCGCGCCCCGCCGCGGCGGCGAGCTCCTCTTCGGGGTCCACACCGTCGACAACGGCGGCATCCACATGGCGGCTCGGCGCGCCGCCGCCGCCGGCGCCCGCGCGCTGCAGGTGTTCACCGCGCCGCCGCGCTTCTACGGCGACCGCTCCAGCATCCAGCCGGCGCGCGTCGCGCGCTTCCACGACACGCTCGCCGAGGTCGGCATCGAGCGCCGGCACGTCATGGTGCACGCCGCCTACGTCCTCAACACCGCCAGCCCGGTGCCCGAGAGCCAGGCGCGCTCGGCGGCCGGCCTGGCGAAGGAGCTGGAGCGCTCGACGGCGCTGGAGGCGGGGGCGGTCTGCTTCCACCCCGGCTCGGCGGGGAGCGGCGGCGACCTCGCGGCTGCCCTCGGCCGGGTGGCGGGGGCGATCGCCGCCTCCCTGCGCGCCGTCCCGGGCGCGACGCGGCTGCTGGTCGAGAACACGGCCGGCGCCGGGCACACCGTCGGGCGCACGGCCGCCGAGGTGGCGGCCATCCTCGCCGTCGTGCCGAAGGCGCTGCGCCCGCGCACCGGCTACGGCCTCGACACCTGCCACCTCTTCGCCTCCGGGTACGACATCCGCCGCTCGCCCGCCGCGCTCGCTTCTCTCCTCGACGAGTTCGAGGCCGCCACCGGTGAGCCGCCGGCGTTCTTCCACCTCAACGACAGCGAAGGGGAGCTGGGGAGCAATCGCGACCGCCACACGCTGCTCGGCAAGGGGCGGATCGGCGTCGAGCCGTTCCGCTGGCTGCTCGCCGACCGCCGCGCCCGCGGCGTGCCGCTGATCCTCGAAACGCCGGAGAAGAACAACGAGGCGGCGGACGACGACCCGTCGCCGGACCCCTGGGACGCCGAGATGTTCGCGCTGCTGCGCGACCTGGCGCCGGCATAGAATGACCGCCATCCCGACGCGCCTCCCGTTCACCGGCTTCCTGCTGCTCCTCGCGCTTGCGGCGCCTGCGGCGGCCGATGTCGAGGAGACGCTCAACGCCCGCTGGCGCGGCGCCTGGGTGGTCGTCGAGGTGCCGGTGCAGTCCGACTGCGCCGGCGTCTACACCGACAACGACGTCTCCGGCAGGCGGGTCCAGAGCCGCGGCGCCCGCCGCTTCGCCGCCGGCGAGCTGGCGCGCGTCGAGCGGATAGGCGTCAAGCGCGCGCGCCTCGACCTCTTCCTCGACGTCGCGGAGCCGGTTCTCGAGCCGCACCGGGAGGGGCCGTTCACGCTCTACGAGGAGAAGCGCTGCAAGGCGCAGCTCAAGGTGGAGCTGCCGCCCGAGGTGGTGCGCGACGCGGCGCGCGCCGAGGCGGCGGTGATCGCCCTGCTGGAGCTGCACCCGTCGCCCGAGGCGGCCGAGGCCGCCGCCGGCTGGAACCGCCGCCGGCGCGAGCCCTACCCCGAGGACTACGAGCGCACCCTCGCCGAGCACGCGGCCTGGAAGGCGACGCAGGTCAACACCGAGGTGCAGGAGCGGATCGAGCGGGCGACCGAGGAGGGCACCCGCCTCGCCGATCGCATCGACGACGACCCCGAGTACCTGCAGGGCTTCGCGGCGGGCGTCGAGCGGGCGCGGGACAAGTACCTGAGCGACGATTGCGAGTCGCTCCTCGACGGCAGCTTCAACAGCTTCTCCGGCTCGCCGCCCGGCGGCAAGGACCGCGACTGGGAGCGCGGTTTCGAAGACGGTCAGCGCCTGGTCTACTCCCTGGAGCTCCTGCGCCGCCTGCCGCGCTGCTTCGTCCTCGTGCCGCCGGCGCCGTGAGCCGCGGGCGCGGCGCGGCGGCGCTCGCGGCGGCGGCGATCGGGCTCGTCTATCTCTGGTTCCCCAACCTCTATCCGGCGTTCCTCTCGCCCAACGAGCTGTCGCGGGCGCTCCTGACCCGCGCCCTGGTCGAGGAGCGGAGCTTCCGGCTCGACGCCGGCGTCGCGCGCACCGGCGAGTTCAGCGACCTTGCCCGCTTCGGCGGCCATTACTACTCCGACAAGGCGCCGGGGGTGTCCCTCGCCGCCGCGCCCGTCTGGGCCGCCTGGCGATGGCTCGCCGGGCCCGGCGGAGCGGACGACGACGCGCGGGCGGTCCGCGCCGGCCGCCTCGCGGTGGTGACGCTCCCGGCCCTCCTCTTCCTCGCCTGGCTGGCGCGCCGCTGGAACGCCGCCGCCGGCGGCTTCGGCTTGCTCATGGCGCTGGGGCTCGGCCTCGGCTCGGCGTTCTTCGCCCAGGCCCTGGCGCTGACCGGCCACGTTCCCGCCGCCATGCTCATCTTCCTCGCCGCCTGGTGCGTGGCGGCGCCCGAGGCCGGGGCGGAGGCGCGGGCGGGGCGCTGGGCCGCCGCGGGGCTGCTCGGCGGCACGGCGGTGCTCGTGGACTACACCTCGGCCCTGTTCCTGGGGATCCTGGCTGTCGTTCTGGCGGTGGAGGCGCTGTCGGCTCCAGCCGCCGAGCGGCGGGCCGGGTTGCGCTCCGTCCTCGCCTTCGCGAACGCCGCTGCCCTGCCGCTCGGCGTCCTGCTCCTCTACCACGCGCTCTGCTTCGGCGGGCCGTTCGAGCTGGCCTACGAGCACATGGCGCAGCCGGCGGACCGCCTGCACCGCGGCAGCGGCTTCTTCGGCCTCGGCGTGCCGCGGTCGGAGGCACTGTGGGGCCTGACTTTCGGCACCCTGCGCGGCCTCTTCGTCCACTCGCCCTTCCTGCTCCTCGCCGCGCCCGCGGCCGTCCATCTCCGGCGCGCGGGGCGATGGAGGCGCTGGCACACACTCCTCGCCGCCGGCGCCCTGGGCTTCTTCGCCGCCAACGCCTGCCTGATCGACTGGCAGGGAGGCTGGAGCCTCGGGCCGCGCTACCTGGTGCCGGCCTACCCGTTCCTCGTAGAGCTGATCGTCGAGGGCTACCGCGCCGCCGGCAGCGAGCGGGCGCGCGCCTTTTACCGTCTCTTCGGCGCCGCCGCGGTCACGTGGGCTGTCCTCCTCCACCTCCTGGCCGTCGCCACCTGGTCTCTGCCGCCGCACTGGAGCGTCTTCCGCATCCCGGCCCTCGAGCTCTCCTGGCACCTCCTCCGCCACGGCGCCCTCGCCCCGAACCTCGGGCTCGCGATGGGCATGCCGGGCTGGACGTCTCTCCTGCCTGTCTTGTTGGTGGTGCTGGTGGCGCTGGCGGTTGCGCTCCCACCCTCCCGGCGAGCCGGCCTCGCCGCGGCCGCCCTCGGCGGCGCGCTCCTCGTCGTCGCCGCGCTGGGAGCGGAAGCCGGCTGGACCGCGCGCAAGAACCAGGCGGCCCGCGAGATCGCCGCCTACATGGGCTACGCGCCGACGCGCTAGATCGCCTCCAGCTCCTCGATCATCCCGCGCACCAGGTCGAAGCCGCCCTGCCAGAAGGCGCGGTCGGTGACGTCGATGCCGGCTTCGGCGAGGATCTCCTGGGGGCGCGCCGAGCCCCCGTAGGTGAGGAGCTTCATGTAGACCGGCTTGAAGGCGTCGCCCTGCTCGCGGTAGCGGCGGTAGAGGGAGAGCACCAGGAGCTGGCCGAAGCTGTAGGCGTAGCAGTAGAAGGGCGTGTGGTAGATGTGCGGGATCGACAGCCACTCGTGCTGGAACTCGGGGGCGATGTCGAGGCTGTCGCCGAACTGCTGGTCGAGCGTCCGCCGGTAGAGCGCCGAGAGGTCGTCGAGCGAGCTGCCGGCGAGGACCGCGGCGTGGGCGTCGAGCTCGAAGCGCACGAAGCTGGCCTGCCGCAGGACCGTGGCATAGACGTCGTCGATCGCCGCGGCCAGCAGCTCGCGGCGCGCCAGCGGGTCGTCCACCTCGCGCAGCAGCCGATCGGTCATCAGCATCTCGGCGAAGACCGAGGCGGTCTCGGCGAGCGGCAGCGAGGAGTGCTGGGTCAAGATCGAGTGCCCCTCGGCCAGCATGCTGTGGATGGCGTGCCCCAGCTCGTGCGCCAGGGTCGCCACGTCGCGCACCTTGCCGGCGTAGTTGACCAGCACCCACGGCGTCAGGCGGGGCAGGATCGTCGAGCAGAAGGCCCCGGCCCGCTTCCCCTTGCGGATCTCGCTGTCCACGTGCCCCTCGCGGAAGACGCGCTCGGCCTGCGCCGCGAAGAGCGGGTGGAAGTCGCGGAAGGTCTCGAGCACCGACTCGACCGCCTGGGCGTAGGGGATCTCGCGGTCGGAGCCGGTCAACGGCGCGTAGAGGTCGTAGCGGCGCAAGCGCTCGACGCCGAGCCAGGCGGCCTTCAAGCCGAAGTAGCGCTGGAAGAGCGGCGCATTCGAGAGCGCCACGTCGAGCAGCACCTCGACCGCGCGGTCGGGCACGTCGTTGTCGATGTTGCGCACGGCGATGGGAGAGGGGTAGCCGCGCAGCCCCACCTGCTCCTCGTGCCAGTCGCGCACCCGGTTGATGTAGATCTGTCCGAGGACCGTCGCCTCCTGGCCATAGACCCGGTAGAGCTCCTGGTAGGCGGCGGCGCGCAGCTCGGCGCGCGGCGAGAAGGCGTAGCTCATCAGCGCGTCGCGGGTCAGCGTCTTCTCCTCGCCGTCCACCGCCAGCCGGAACTCCAGCCGGTTGGTGAGCATCGAGTAGATCGTCAGCACCGCGCCGATGCCGTTGTCGTCCTTGAGGTTGATGAGCTGCTCGGAGCGCTCGTCGAGGGTGTGGGGCTTGAGCCGCCGCAGGTCGAGGAGCCAGTGCCGGTAGTCGGGGTTCTCCTGCGGCGTCGGCAGGAGCTTCTCGGCGTCGGCGTCGTCCAGCCCCTTCCACCAGAGGGTGAAGAAGAGGATGCGGTTGTAGGCGGCGGTCAGCGCCTGCTGCACCCGGTTCTTGAGCGCCAGCGCTTCGCGGCTGCCGGTGTCCTCGGAGAAGCGGAGGGAGGCGTAGCTGCCGAGGACGCTCATCCGCTCGATCAGCCGCTCGTACTCGGCGAGGAGGGAGAGGAAGAGGCCGCGGTCGATGTCGGGGCCGAGGCTGGCGCGGTGGGCCTCGAAGGCGGCCACCTCCCGCTCGAGGGCGGCGAGCCGCTCGCCCACGGCGGCCTCGCCGGCGTCCGGCAGCAGCTCGGAGAGGTCCCACCCGGAGAGCCGGTACTGCACGTCGGTGTCGCTCATCACAGTCATGGTGCACCGAAAGCTGGAAGGTGTTCCGCGAAACGGGAAAGCCGGGCCGGTGGCAGGGCCCGGCACTGCACGTCGAGACGTCGATTCTAAACCAGAGGACGGGTCTCGCCGAGACCGAGGGGGAGCCGGACGATCACCGCCGTCCCGGTGGCGGGCGCGCTCTCGATGGCGATCGAGCCCCCGAGCCCCTCGACCAGCCGTTTGCAGATCGAAAGGCCGAGCCCCGAGCCGCCGCCGCGCCCGCCCGGCGCGCCCTCGGCCTGCACGAAGCGTTCGAAGAGCCGCCCCTTGACTTCCTCGGCGATGCCCGGGCCGCGGTCGCGCACCACGAACTCCACCTCGCCCTCCAGGCTGCGGGCCGCGAGCACGACCTCGTCGCCGGGGGCCGAGAACTTGATGGCGTTGGAGAGCAGGTTGTAGAGCACCTGCGCCAGCCGGTTGCGGTCGGTGACGAGGCTCCGCGCCGCCATCATCGTCGCCGCGCGCACCCGTACGCCGTGCAGGGAGGCGAAGCCCTGGATGCCGAGCACCGCCTCCTCGACCAGGATGGCGAGCGCCACCGGCGAGCGCTGGAAACGCAGCTCGCCGGCCTCCAGGCGCTCCAGGTCGAGCAGGTCCTCGATCAGCCGCTGCAGCCGTTCGCCGTTGCGCTCGGCGACCTCGAGGAGCTCGCGCGCCCGATCGCCGCCCGCCTGCAGGCCGCCGCCGCGCAGCAGCTCGACGGCCCCGAGGACCGAGGTGAGCGGGGTGCGCAGCTCGTGGCTGACGGTGGCCAGGAACTCCCGCTTGCGGCGCTCCACCTGCGCCAGCTCCGCCTGCACCTGGCGGCGCTGCAGCGCGGTGCCGAGCATGCGGGCGGTGGCCTGCAGCGCCTCGAGCTCGCTCGGCCGCCACTCGCGCTCCTCGTCCTGGGCGATGAAGACGAGCGCGCCGCGCGGCGTGCCGTCGATCTCGATCGGCACCACGGCCAGCGACCCGCCCACCGGCAGGCGCCGCCGGACCTCCGGCGGCAGACCGCTCGCCGGCCCGTGGTAGACCCCGGCGAGGACCGGGTCGTCCGGCGCCAGCGGCGGCAGCGGCAGGCTGCCGGCGGCGCGCCGCCACGACCAGGAGGTGGCCTCGACCCCCAGGCCGCCCGGCAGCTCCAGCCGCAGCTCGTCGGCCGCCGCGGCGTGGCTCAGCGCCGCGAGGACGCCCGGCACCTCCTGCTCCCACCGCTCGGTGTCGAGGAACCGCTCGGCGGCGAAGGCGAGCGCCGCGAGCACCTTTTCGCGCCGCTCGACGGCCTCGAGCGCCCGCCGCACCTCGGTGATGTCCTCGCAGAGGGTGACGCGCGCCTGTACCCGGCCGTCCTCGTCGAGCACCGCGTCGGAGAGCAGGCGGACGGGGAACGTCCGCCCGTCCTTGGTGCGGTTGATCCCTTCACGCCGCCAGCAGGTGGGCGAGGCCGGCGGCTCGCCGCCGGCGCCGGCGACGCCGAGGGTCCCCGCCGGCTGGCCGAGCAGCTCCTCCGGCGCGTAGCCGTGCATGGCTGCCTCGGCGGGGTTCAAGTAGAGGATGCGCCCCGCGGCGTCGGCGATCGTCACCCCGATCGTCGAGCGCTCGAGCGCCAGGAGCACCAGCTCCAGCTGGTTACGCACGTTGCTCCGAGAGTACCGCGTTCTTGTACAGTACGCCGACCAGAGCCAGATGGCGCGCATCCTGGTCGTCGACGACGACCCCGACATCCTCCACCTCGTGGCCCTCGCCTTCGAGGGCGCCGGGCACGACGTGCGCGCCGTCGCCGACCCCACGACCGCCGCGCCGCTCGCCCGCTCCGGCGCCTTCGACGCTGTCGTGCTCGACGTGCTGATGCAGCGGCGCTCGGGCTGGGAGGTGCTCGAGGAGCTGCGGCAGGACGGCCGCACCGAGCGGCTGCCGGTGCTCATGCTGTCGGCGATCGGCGACGCCCAGACCCGCGTCCGCGGCCTGCGGCTCGGCGCCGACGACTTCCTCGCCAAGCCGTTCCACCCGGAGGAGCTGGTGGCGCGCGTCGAGGGGCTCGTCGCCCGCCACGCCGCCGAGCGGCGCGGGCTGGGCGGGGACTTCGCCACCCTCACCGTCGGCGACCTGCTGCAGTCGCTGGAGAGCGCGGCGGCCTCGGGCGAGCTGGCGGTTGCGACGCCCGCGGGCGACGGGGAGCTGCGCTTCACCGGCGGGCGCTGCGTCGGCGCCGCCTTCGCTGGGCTCGAGGGGGTCGAGGCCGTGGTGGCGCTCCTCGAAGAGCGCAGCGGCAGCTTCCGGCTCTACCCCGACCGGCCGGTCGCGCCCGGCCCCGACGGACCGCTGCCGATGACCGCCATGCTGCTCGAGGCGGGGTGGATCCAGGACGCGCTACGCACCCGCCTCGCCAGCCTGCCGCCGGAGGACCGCGCGCTGACCGTCGTGCCGGAGATCGTCGCGCCCGAGATGCAGACCGGCCTGCCGGCGCTCCCCGTCGAGACCGTCCTCGCCTGCCTCGCCGCCCGCCCCGGCACCTCGCTCGGCGAGCTCCTGGCGACGCGCCTGGCCTCCCCGGCGCGGGTCAAGCTGACCGTCGCCTGGCTAGCCGAGGAGGGGGTGCTGCGGGCGGCGGACGGCGAGGACGGCGCTACGTCGTGAGCGAGCCCGCCGCCGCCCGCGCCGCCTGGCGGCCGAGGGCGCGGACCGCCGGCAGCAAATCCGCGAAGCGCGGGTCGCGGGTCAGCCCCTGGCGCCAGCGGTAGTAGATCTGCTGCGCGATGACCGCGATCTTGAACAGGCCGAAGGCGTAGTAGAAGGGGAGGCGCGCGAGGTCGCGGCCGCTCGCCGCGGCGTAGAGGTCGGCCAGCTCGACGCGCGAGGGCGTCCCCGGCAGCGCGGTCGGCCCGAAGGCCAGCCGCCGCAGCGCCTCGGGGTCGCCCGCCTCCACCCAGTAGCCGAGCGTCGTCCCCAGGTCCATCAGCGGGTCGCCGATCGTCGCCATCTCCCAGTCGAGGACGGCGCGGATGCGGGTCGGGTCGGCGGGGTCGAGGACCAGGTTGTCGTGCTTGTAGTCGTTGTGCACCAGGCCGGCCCCCGCGTCGGGCGGGACGTTCGCCTGCAGCCAGGCGGCCGCCTCGTCCATCTCCGGCAGCTCGTCGGTCTGCGAGCCGCGGTAGCGCTCCGCCCAGCCGCGCGCCTGCCGGGCAGCGTACCCCTCGGGACGCCCCAACTCGCCGAGCCCGGCGGCCCGCCAGTCGAGGGCGTGGAGGCGCGCGAGGTTGCCGATCAGCGCCTCGGCGCCGCCAGCGGCGGCAGCGCGACCCCGGCCGGCAGGCGGCGGCGCAGGACGACGCCCGGGACGCGCTCCATCAGGTAGAACGGGAAGCCGAGGACCGCGGGGTCGGCGCAGGCGGCGAGCGGGCGCGGCGCCAGCTCGTAGACCGGCGCCAGGCGCGAGAGGATGAGGTGCTCGCGCCCCATGTCGTGCGCCGTCTTGACCCGGCTCCCGACCGGCGGGCGGCGGAGCACCAGCTCGCGCCCGCCGCAGCGGACGAGGTAGGTCAGGTTCGAGTAGCCGCTCGGGAACTGCCGCACTTCGAGCCCGCCGGCGAGGCCCAGCGCTTCGCGCAGGAAGGCGGCGAGGCGCGCCGCGTCCAGCTCCTCGCCCGGACGCACCGGACCGGGCGTGTCGGCGGCGGTCGCGGCCGGCGGGCCGCTCATCGCGGCGGATCGAAGCCGTGGCGCGCCAGCTCGGCGCGCGCCACAACCCCCTGGTGCACCTCGTCGGGGCCGTCGTAGATGCGGGCGGCCCGCTCGGAGCGCCAGAACCAGGCGAGCGGGGTGTCGTCGGTCAGGCCGAGCGCGCCGTGCGCCTGGAGCGCGCGGTCCAGCACCCGCCCCAGGACGCGCGCCACGTAGAACTTGATCAGCGACACCTCGCCGCGCGCGGCGCGGGCGCCGGCGGTGTCGATCGCCCAGGCCGCGCGCAGCACGAGGAGGGTGGCGGCGTCGATCTCCGCGCGGCTGTCGGCGATCCAGGCCTGGACGAGCTGCTTGCCGGCGAGCGGCTCGCCGGGCGCCAGCTCCCGCGTCGCGGCGCGCCGGCAGAGCATCTCCAGCGCCCGCTCGCAGATCCCCAGCCAGCGCATGCAGTGGTGGATGCGCCCGGGTCCCAGCCGCGCCTGGGCGAGGGCGAAGCCGCGGCCGACCCCCGCCGCGCCGCCGAGGACGGCCGCCGCCGGCACGCGGCAGCCCGCCAGCTCCACCTCGCCGTGGCTCGGCCACCCCTCGCCGGCGTGCCCCATGACCGGGACGTTGCGCAGCAGGCGGAAGCCCGGGGTATCGGTGGGCACCAGGAAGAGGGTGGCGCGGCCGTGCGGCGGCGCCTCCGGGTCGGTCACCGCCACGACGACGGCGAGGGCCGCGCCGTCGGCCGAAGAGGCGAACCACTTGCGGCCGTCGAGCACCCAGCCGTCGCCGTCGCGGCGGGCGGTCGTCGCGAGCCAGGCCGGGTTGGAGCCCGGCCGCTCCGGCTCGGTCATGGCGAAGCAGCTGCGCACCGCGCCGCGCGCCAGCGGCCCGAGCCAGCGCTCGCGCTGCTCCGCGCTGCCGTGCTCGAGAAGCAGCTCCATGTTGCCGGCGTCGGGGGCCTGGCAGTTGCAGGCAAAGTGGCCGAGCGGGCTCCGTCCCAGCTCGCGCCCGACGAGGGCGAAGTCGCGCAGCGCCAAGCCCATGCCGCTCCAGGCGCCGGGGAGCTGCGGCGCCCAGAGCCCGAGCGCCCGCGCCCGCTCGCGCGCCGCTTCGAGGGGCGGCAGGACGGCGCGCCAGCCCGCGCCCAGGAAGGTCGGCTCGAGGGGGACGATCTCCTCCTCCACGAAGGCGCGCACGCGGTCGCAGAGGGCGCGGGTGGCGTCGGGGACCGAGAAATCCATAAGGGAGGCAGGAAGGGTAGCATTGGGGGGATGGTGACCGAGGCCCCGAGGACCGCCGAGGATCGCTTCCGCCTGCTGGTCGAGGGGGTGGTGGACTACGCCATCTTCATGCTCGATCCCGAGGGGCGGGTGACGACCTGGAACGCCGGCGCGCAGCGCATCAAGGGCTACACCCCCGAAGAGATCCTGGGACACCACTTCTCGCGCTTCTACCCGCCGGACGCGATCGCCACCGGCTGGCCGGACCACGAGCTGGAGGTCGCCCGCACCGTCGGCCGGTTCGAGGACGAAGGGTGGCGGCTGCGCAAGGACGGCACCCGCTTCTGGGCCAACGTCGTCATCACCGCCCTGCGCGACGAGACCGGCACCCTCCTCGGCTTCTCCAAGATCACCCGCGACCTGACCGATCGGCGCATGCAGGAGGAGATCCTGCGCCAGAGCGAAGAGCGCTTCCGCCTGCTCGTCGAGGGGGTCCAGGACTACGCCATCTTCCTCCTCGACAACGAGGGGCGGGTGGCGAGCTGGAACGCCGGCGCCGAGCGCATGAAGGGGTACGCGGCCGAGGAGATCATGGGCGAGCACTTCTCCCGCTTCTACCCGCCGGAGAAGGTCGCGTCGGGGTGGCCGGACCACAAGCTCGAGGTCGCCCGCACCGAGGGCCGGTTCGAGGACGAAGGGTGGCGGCTGCGCAAGGACGGTACCCGCTTCTGGGCCTGCGTCACGATCACCGCGCTCCACGACCGCGAGGGGCGGCTGCGCGGCTTCGCCAAGCTGACGCGGGACCTGAGCGACCGCAAGCGGGTCGAGGAGCTGGAGAGCGGCGAGCGGCAGATGACCGAGTTCCTGGCCATGCTGGCCCACGAGCTGCGCAACCCGCTGGCGCCGATCCGCAACGCCGTCCGCGTCATGCAGGCCGGCGCGGCCTCCGTCACCAACCCGGAGTGGGCGACCGAGGTGATCGACCGCCAGGTGACGCACCTGACCCGCCTGGTCGACGACCTGCTCGACGTCAGCCGCATCACCAGCGGCAAGATCGAGCTTCAGCTCGAGCCCATCGAGGTCGCCGACCTCGTGGCCCGCGCCGTCGAGTCGAGCCGGCAGCTCATCGAGGACCGCGGCCACAGCCTCGAGGTCGCGCTGCCGGAGCAGCCGTTGTGGGTCCAGGGAGACGCTGTCCGGCTCTCCCAGGTCTTCCTCAACCTCCTCAACAACGCGGCGAAGTACACCCCGGAGGGTGGCCGCATCGAGATCGTCGCCGAGCGCGACCGCCGCCAGGTGGCGATCCGCGTGCGCGACTCCGGCGTCGGCATCGCGAGGGACCTGCTGCCGCGGGTCTTCGATCTCTTCACGCAGGGGGAGCGGGCGCTCGACCGGGCAGAGGCCGGGCTGGGCGTCGGCCTGACCCTGGTGGAGCGGCTGGTGCGGCGCCACGGCGGCTCGGTGGCGGCGGCGAGCGAGGGCCCCGGGCACGGCAGCGAGTTCGTCGTCCGCCTGCCGCTGCTCGAGCGGGCGCCGGCGCGGCCGGCGGTCCCAGCGCCGGAGGCGCAGGCTCAGCCGGCTGGCGGGCGGCGCGTCCTGGTAGTGGACGACAACCGCGACTCGGCGGAGACGATGGCGGTCCTGCTGCGGCTCTGGGGGCACGAGGCGCGGAGCGCCGAGCACGGCGCGGCGGCGCTGGAGGTGGCCCAGGAGTTCCGGCCGGAGGCGGTGCTCCTGGACATCGGGCTGCCGCAGATGGACGGCTACGAGGTGGCGCGGCGCCTGCGCGCGCTCCCGGAGCTCGCAGGCGTACTGCTGATCGCCATGACCGGCTACGGCCAAGAGCAGGACCGCCGCCGCGCCCGCCGGGCGGGCTTCGACCACCACCTGGTCAAGCCGGTCGACCCCGAAGCGCTGCGCCGGCTGCTGGCTCTCGCGCCCACGCTCTCCGGCTAGTCGGACAGTGAAGCGGGTCGGGGCTGCCGGGGGCTACATTGGCCGCCCCCGGCACCCCGGCTGCCGCCGAGTCGCTACTTGCTCTCGGCCGGAGGTGCCGACGCCGGGCCGGGCTGCGGCGCCGGCTCCTCCTTCTTCGACCGGCGCGGCCCGCCGCGCGGCTTCAAGCCGAACTCGTGGAGCATCTTGTTCTTGGTTCCGAGCTGGCCGCGGAGGGCGGCGTCGGCCTGGGCGAAGAGCTCGACGCCGCGCGTCGTCGCCAGGCGGCGCCTCTCGTTGGTCTCGCGGAGACGTGCGGTAAAGACCTCCTGGGCGTTTTCGAGGCCGCGGGTCTCGGCGAGCCAGGCTTCGAGCTCGGCCTGGACGGGTTCGAGACGCGGGAACTCCGTCAGGCGCGCCTTGAGGTTGCTGCTCAGGATGTCCATGGCACTGATCAACGAGGGCAGGTTCCGTTCGGGCATGGGGCTTTGTCTCCTACAGTAGACAGGGTTGCTGGAAAAACCGGCCGGACCGCCCGACCGGCGGGATGAAGGGGAGGGGAAGGGCCCGGGAAGGCTTCCCGGCCGAGAAAGCAGGTTTGCTTCGCCGGCTCGCAAGCGTGCAAAGCCAGCTGACAAGCTTGTAAAGCGAGCTGGCAAGCTTGTAAACCGCGCTGACAAGCTTGCAAGCCGAGCGAGGAAGTTTCCCAAGCGAAGTCGCAAGCTTCCTGGCCCGGGTAGGAAGGTTTGCAGAGCCGATCTGCGAGCCTGCTGAGTGAGCTCGCAAGCTTCCGAGTCCAGCTTGCAAGCTTCCCGGCCGATCTGCGGCCTCTCCGACTCCGGCTCGCAGGCGTCCTGGCTGGAAAAGGAACGTTCCTTCCCGGGTTCGCAAGCTTGCAAAGCGAGCCGACAAGCTTGTCGGGCCAGCTAACGAGCTTGTAAACCAAGCCGACAAGCTTGCGAGGCGAGCCAGCAAGCTTGTAGAGCGAGGAAGCAAGGCTTCCCGGCGGTGCGGGAATCACCCGCGGCTTCGGCAGGGCCTTGCTCGGCACTCAACTCGCCGAGGGCGAAGAGCGCCAGTAAGGCCAGGTCTCGCGATGCCTCGGGGGAGTCCGCCGCGGCCGCCATCGCCTGCGCGACGAGGAGGTGTGCCACCGGGACCGTGCGGAACCGCGCCTCGGCGCGGATGCGCAGGCGCCGCGAGTCGGGCGGCAGGCCGAGCAAGTGCTCCACCGCCGCCTCGGCTTGCTCGCGCTCGGCGTCCAACCGCTCGGCCGCCTCGGCGAGCCCGGATTCGACCTGGTCGGCGACGGCGCCGTACTCCGGGCCGATCAGCACGGAGGGCAGCGGCGGGTCCGGCTCGAGCTCCAAGGCGTGATGGAGCCGCACTTGGCAGCGGGTGCAGCCGAGGGCGTGCTCGAGGAGCTTCCGTTCGCGGGTGGGCAGGTAGGCGAGAAGGCGCTGCGCCTCGCTGCGGCCGAGATGCGAGTCCTCGATCACTGTTGATTTGAATCGCCGAGTCGCGGGATCATGTCTCTATTCTTATCGTTTGACGGTCTATGTCAACAGGTTCCGCCAAAATGTACCGCGCTCGCTCATCGGCAGCGATATAGAATCCCGCCGCACATGCGCCCCAACCCGGCGGTCGATGAGGCGGTCGAGCGGCTCCGGCGTGCGCTCGGGCGCCGCATCCGCGACGAGGGCAAGTCGCTACGCGCTGTCGAGGACCTGCTCGGCGTTTCGCGCGACTACCTGAGCCAGCTCCTGCGCGGCTCGATGCATCTCAAGGTCAAACATCTTTACGCCGTCCTCGAAGCGTTGGAGGTGGAGCCCGGGGCGTTCCTGCTCGCGGTCTTCCCCCCGACCGCCGGCGCCAGCGACCGGGAGGCTGCGCGGCTCGACGCGGAATTCATCGGGGCCCGGCAGGAGGTGAGCATCGCCGTCCTCCGCAAGCTCGTCCGGACCCTCCAGGAGCGGGGCCTCCTCTCGGCCGAGGAAGGCGAGCAGCTCCTCGCGCCGCTCGCAACCCACGACAACCAGCGCTGAGACCTGGAACTGCGATGGAGCCAAGCCCGAAGGCGGAGCAGGAGCTCGAACGCCTCCGCCGCGCGTTGCGCGAGCGCCTCCGCGACGCCGGCCTGTCGCTCCGCGAGGCCGAGACACGGCTCGGCATGGGAACCGACTACTTGAGCCAGCTCCTGCGCGGGACAATGGACATCAAGGCGAAGCACCTCTTGGCCCTGCTCGACCTGCTGAAGGCCGACCCCAGCACGTTCTTCCGCGAGCTCTATCCCGCGGCCGCCGCTCCCCCGTCACCTGTCGCCGCGGATGCCATCGCGGTGCGGCAGGACGTGAGCATCACCGTCATCCGCAACATCGTGCAGACATTGCAGCAACGGGGCTTCATCAGTGTCGAGGAGGCGCAGCGCCTCCTCGAGCCGTTCGAGACGCAGGAACAGGGGAGCTAGGGAAGAGGTGGCGCGGAGCGCCGGCGGTGCCGGCCCGGCTCCGCGGCGGGCACCGCGTCGCGCACGCTGACCGTGAGCTTCTGGAGGATAACTAGGGCGCGCTCGGAATGGTGCGCGATCCGCCGGAGCTCGAGGAGCGCGGCGAGGAGGTCGCGCTGGATGCCGAGGGCCTGGAAGACGGGGATGGCGTCGCTCAGGGCCTGGAGCGCTTGCGGCACCTTGCCGGCGCGGAGGTAGACCGACGCCAAGTCGAGCAAGACCACGGCTACCTCTTGCGAGAAGTTGAGCTTGAGGAAGCCCTCGCGGGCGCGGCGCAGGCGGGTCTCGGCGGCGTCGAGCAGGCCGAGGTCGCGGTCGATGAGACCGCGGTGCCACTCCCAATGCAGGGCCATGGTCGTATCGGTACAGCCGGCCAGGAGCGGCTCGGCATCGACACAGAGGGTGTAGGCGCGGTCCGGCCGGCCCAGATCGATCCAGCAGCGGACGAGGTTCTGGAGGGCGGCGCGCTGGAGCGTCTCGTCCTGCGGGCGGTCGAGCATGCGGAAGCTGAGGCGGAGCGGCGCGAGGGCGGCCTCCGGACTGCCCGCGATGATCGCGACGATCCCGAGCTGCATGAGGGCCATTGCCTCTCCAGACCGGTCGCGCAGACGGCGGCTGATCGCCACCGCTTCGGTGAGCAGCGCCGTCGCCTTGCCGAAGTCCCGCACTTCATAGCAGAGCGACGCCAGGCAGCGGGAGAGACGAGCGCGAAGCGCGGGATCGCCCGAGCCTAGCTCCAGGTCCGCGAAAGCCTTGCCAAAGGCACTGCGCGCCTCGGGAAATTCGCTGCGCACACGATGAGCGTTCCCAACATGACCCCATGCAAGAGCGCGCGCGTCGTGCACAAGCCTCGGGGGCGCGTGATGGGTAATGCTCTCCGCCACCGCCACCGCGAGCCGCGCCTGCCGGAACATGCCCTCGGGGTCCTGGTAGCGCAGGGCATGACTCTGTTCGACCAGGGCCTCGACGAGCGGCAGGGAGGCGAAGCGCGGCTGGTTGCGGACCTTCAGCTCACGGCGTTCGGGCGGCACACCGTCCAGCTCGGTGAGCAGGGCGGTCGGAGGCTGCGTGCGCGGCAACTCCCGTGCTACTTCCTCGGCCGCGGCAGCGAACGCGGCGTCATAAGCCTCCGGCGTCGGCGCGGGCGCCGCCGGGAACCCGGCCGCGCGCAGCCGCTGCTGGCAAACGGGACAGCCGGCGAAGAGGTGCAGCGCGATCTTGCGCCGCTCCGCCGGGCGCGCCCGGCCCGCCGCGAAGCGGTCCAGCGCGCCCGGCGAGATCTCATGATCGCGCGTTGCCACGGTGTAGCGATTCTACAAGAACTAAGCGGCTCGTCACCGCAAAACCCCTCACCGCCTACTGCCTGCAAGGCATTGGAGAACCGTTTGGGTCGATGCAGCCGCTCGCGTCTCCGTTCGCACCCGCCGGCGGGCCACCGCCGGTGGATCCACGCTCGAAGAAGCCGGCAAGCCACTCCAGCCACCCGCGCAGCCATCCCCCGGCATCGAAGATCGCGAACCCGTCCGGCGTGTGGGTAGCACCCTCCGCGTGAAGCGCCGGCGCCGCGGCCAGCATGCAGACCATCACCAAGGCCGCCACGGCGGCCGCTCTGCGCAACTTGTTCATGGGATGCCTCCTCGGCGGGTCGCAGCCCGACCGAAGCGGCGCGGGGCGCCCGCACATCGAAGGAGTGTCCCACAGCGTTGCGGCGAGACGGCAAGAAATTCCTCTCCCGAATGTCCCAAAACGGCCAGGTGCGGAAACACTGTTGGAAGAGGGCGTCACACGATGAAACCGCGTTGATTGGCTTGAACTGGATCGGATTCATATTGGGGGATGACCATGAAGATTCGGCTGCTCGTCTCGATTGGCGTCATGGTTCTCGGATGTGACCTGTTTTCCTCCCCTCTCCTCGCGGCCTGCGAGTGCACAGTCTCGGCCTCACCCACTCCGCCGACGGTCGCGGTGTCCGGGATGAGCCGCGGCACGTGCCAGAGAACCACCGGCATTACCTTGTCTCTCTACCATGCGGCCAGCGTCCGGGACTGCCCGAACACCACGGCATGCAGCCACAGCGCGACTTTCTCCACAGCGTGCTTGCGGACCGGCACGCACCCGGTCACCGCGAGCTGCGGTTGCGGCAAGATCGTCCCGGGCCTCTGCGTCCACGACACCGGGAGCGCGGAAACGACCTTCTTCGTCAACACGACACCGACGGTGTCGGTCTCCTACAGCCCGACGGACGCCCTGGGCAACGGCACGCTCATGGCGCCCTTCGACTTCCCGAACACCGCGCAGGCGCACGACCGGCACTTGGATCTCTTCGTCGACGACGTCTTCCGGGCCGACTTCGGCGCGGAGACGCCTTCCGGCACCTGGATGCGGCCGCTCAGCACGGCCTGCTGGCGGGAGGGCTCGCACCAACTGAAGGTCGTGGCGACGGCGTGCCGTGCGGCCGAGCCCGACTACCAGGACGAGGCCACGACCACGGTGACGGTCGGCACGCGGCCGGAAGTCGAGGTGAACGCGAGCGGCCCGGACGTCGAGGGCCAAGCCGTTTTGACGATCCCCTTCAACTTCGAGAACACCAACCGAGCGCACGACCGCCACCTGGATCTCTTCGTGGACGAGACCCTCTGGGACGCCTTCGGCGCCGAGGAGGTGGCCGGCACCTGGACGCGGCCGATCAATACCGCCTGCTGGCGGCAGGGGTCGCACGAGGTCAAGGTCCTGGCGACGGCCTGCAACGTGGCCGAGCCCGATTACCAGAGGGAAGCGACGACACAGCTCCAAGTCGACCACCAGCCCGAGATCACGCTGACCATCGGGCCGGCGGCCCCTAATGCGCCGGCGGGCACCCACCTCGCGAAGGTGAGCTTCAAGTATCCGCAGACTCTGACCTCGAATCAGCGTCATCTCCAGCTCAAGGCCTTCCCGTCCGGCCGCATCCTGGGAGCCTTCAGCCCGACGATCCGTGAAGGGACGTGGGAGGTGCAGGTGGCGTGCGAGGACGGGGCGAATGGCCTGCTCGTGGCGGAGGGCACGGCGTGCTCCGAGACCAAGGACAAGGCGACAGCCGCACTGCCGGGCTGCCCGCAACCGTTGCGCATGGACGGGTGTTGGGAGGAAGACGAGTGCCGGTCTGGATGCACGGGGCCGCCGAGCGGGGGGCCCGGAGACAGCGGAGGGAACGGAGGCGGCGGGGTCTCGGTGGGAGGTGGTCCGCCGAGCGTCGGCGGAGACGGCCCCGGCGCGCGCCTCGTCTATCTCGGCGGCGGGGCGGGAAGCCCGGGCAGCCCGGGGCGAGCGGAGTGGAGCGCGACCCTCGGGCGCAACTGGTCGCACGACTACGCGGAGCGGATCGTGCCGGACCCGCAGGTGGCCGGCCGCGCCTGGCTCATCACTCGCTCCGGCAGCTTCCGCCGGTACACCGACGCCAATACCGACGGCGTCTATGAGACTGCCTTCCCCGAGGACGAGGAGCGGGCGCTGTCGCGGGTCGGGTCGGGGTGGGAGCTCCGGGACTTGGAGGGAACGGTGCAGTCGTTCGACGGCGAGGGGCGGTGGACGGAGACGAGCGACCGGCACGGCAACACGAAGACCGCGAGCTACACGGCCGGGCGGCTGGCCTCGGTGACGATGCCCGATGGCCGCCGCGAGGACTTCGGCTACGACACAGCCGGCAAGCTGGCTTCGATCACCGAGGTCGGCGTCGGTGGCGCGGCGCAGCGGACCTGGGAGTATCGCTGGACCAGTGACGACCTCGTCGCGATCGAGCGGCCCGGCGGCACCGAGCTGCGCTTCGTCTACGGCGACAGCCGCCATCCCGGCTTGATGACGCGGCGGCTCCTCGTCGGCGCCGACGACGGTAACCCCGGCACGCCCCGCCCGGAGCGAGTGGAAGGCGCCTGGGACTACGACGGCGAGGGCAACGTGGTCCGCGCGTGGCGCGGCGCGGAGGCCTTTGCCCTCGGCGTCGACCGCTACGAGTTCGCCTATGACAACCCCTTCGAGCCGGAGGAGACGGTGGTCACGATCCACCGCAGCGCCACGGAGCGGGAGACGGTGGTCTATACCCTCTCGCGGACGGCGCAGTGGGTCGGGGCGAAAGCGCGCGTGACCTCGATCTCCGGCGACTGCTCGAGCTGCGGCCTGGGACCGAACGCGCAGCTCTTCTACGACGACCCGGCGAACCCGCTGCGGCCCACGCGGACGGTCGACGGGCGCGGGCACGAGACGCTGATGAGCTATGACGCGAACGGCCGGCTGGTCGAGAAGGTCGAGGCGGCCGGGACGCCGGAAAGCCGGACGACGAGCTGGAGCTACGATCCTGGGTTCCCGGCTCTGCCGGCGCGCATTGAGGTGCCCTCTGTGGCGGGCGGCGCGACCTTGCGGACAACCGTCTTTGGCTACGACGCCGAAGGGAACGCGACGAGCCGGAGCGTCCAGGGCGTGGAGGCCGGGAGCTTCTTCGACTTCGGGACGATCACGACCTTCAACGCCGCGGGCCAGCCGCTCACGATCGATCCGCCGGGCTACGGCACCGAGGACCGGACGAGCTTCACTTACGATCCCCTCCGCGGCGATCTCCTGCCACTCACCCGTACGGACCCGCTTGTGGGAACCACGACTTTCGCCTACGACGACTTCAACCGGCGAACCGAGACGACGGACCCGAACGGGCTCACGGCGGTCACCGCTTACGGTGCCCTCGGCCGGGTGCTCAACGTGACGCAGAAAGGCGCCACACCGGCCGAGGACCTTGTGACGGACCACGAGTACAACGCCTTCGGCGACCTGGTGCGGACGACGCTGCCGCGGGGTAACGTCGTCGCATACGGCTACGACCCGGCGGGCCGGCTCGTCTCCCTCGAGCGAAAGCCGGACGCCGCAACGCCCGGCGAGCGGGCGGTCTACACCCTCGACGGCGCCGGCAACCGCGTCCGCGAGGAGCTGCAACGCTGGGACGGCGAGGAATGGACGACCGAGTCGTTCACGGAGTCCGTCTACGCCAACCGCTGCCAAGTGAGCAAAGTCGTCCACGCCGACGGCACGGCGACCGAGTCCGCCTACGACTGCGACGGCAACCTGGAGCAGGTCTGGGACGAGAACCACCCGCGGGAAGGCTCCGCGGGTGGTGGCCGAGGCGACGGAGACGACTGCGACGAGCCGCCCTGCGGCCCGCCGGGCGAGGGACCGAACGAGCCGACGCAGGTCTACGAGTACGACGCCCTGGACCGGCTCATGCGGGTGCGCCAGCCCTGGACCGGAGCGGCCGGCGGCGAGGCGGTCACGCGCTACGGGTACGACGCCCAGGACCATCTCGTCTCGGTGACGGACGCCGAGGGCAATGCCACGAGTTACACCTACAGCGACCGCGACCTGATGACCCGGCAGGAGTCGCCGGTCTCGGGCACCACGACTTACGCCTACAACGAGCACGGGGAGCTAGTCATGGAGATCGATGCGCGCGGCGTCACCGCAACCCGCACCATCGATCCTCTCGACCGGGTGACCTTTGTGGACTCTCCCGACCCGGCGCTCGACACGGCCTACACCTATGACGACCCGGCGGTACCCTTCTCGAAGGGGCGACTCACCGCGATCTCACGAACCGGCGCGACCGTCGCCTACGCCTACGATCGCTTCGGTCGGATGGTCCAGGACGGCGAGCTCGCCTACGGCTACGACGCCAACAGCAACCGCACGACGATCGGCTATCCTGGCAGCGTGACGGCGCGCTACGGGCACGACTTCGCCGACCGCAAGGAGAGCCTGGAAATTCAGGTGGGCTCCGCAGCGCCCTTGCCGATCGTCTCCGGTTCGTCTTACAAGGCCTTCGGTCCCCTCTCCTCCCTCGCTCTAGGTAACAGCCTCTCCGAGAGCAGGAGCTTCGACGCGCGCTACCGGCCGGCCGCCATCGAAGTGCCCGGCCGCCTCGACCAGCACTACACGACCGACTCGGTAGGCAACATCCGCTCGATCGACCGTGCCGTCGGGGCGGATCGGTTCTTCGCCACGTATGCCTACCAAGACCCGCAGTACTTCTTGACCGAGGGCAACGGCCCTTGGGGGCGGCGGTCGTGGCTCTACGACCGGATCGGCAACCGCCTCGAAGAGCAGGTCGTGCCGGCGGATGCTGATCTCCCCGAAGGCTACCGTTACGCCTACAGCCCCAACGCCGACGGCGGCAACACGCCGAAGCTCTCCCAAATCGAGCCGGCCCCGGGCGGCGAGCCCGGGAGCTTCCAGACGCATGGGTACGATGCAGCCGGCGATCAGACGACGGTCGGCGTGACGAGCGGCGAGGAGAGTCCCGGGCGGACGAGCTTCCTCGACTACAGCGCCGAGCGCCGGCTGTCCCGCCTGCGCACGAGCGACGGCACTGGCACAACGGAGCTCTCATACGACGGCCGCGGTTTTCTGCGGCGCTCGCGGCTGACCTTCTCTAACTCGAACGATTTCGTCCAGGCCGATCCGGTCTACAGCTCCGAGGGGCTGCTCTACGCCCGCAAGTTCCACCACCAGAACACACGGAAGGGCCCGGGCGACGGCGGCTCGGCCACGCACCCGGTGACGAAGCACACGACCTCGCTCTTCTACTTCGCCGGATGGCCGGTGGCGCAGCTCCGGCAGTTTGAGGCGGGCGGCGGCCCGGACGAGTTGCTGTTTCTCACGACCGACCATCTCGGCGTGCCGATCCTGGCGACGGACGCGGCGGGCGCGCAGGTTTGGGCGGGAGGGCTCGACCCCTTCGGTCAGCCGTTCGTCTTCCCCCGAACCGGCTCGGGGGACGATGAAGATCCCCCCGGCCCGCCCGACGACGGCGACGGTGGAGGCGGCGGCGGTGAGGAAGAAGGGCTCGAGGCCACCTCCCTGGTTATGGAGACCGTGGGCCTTTTCCTCCGCTTCCCGGGCCAGTGGGACGACCCAAGCTTCCAGTCCCACGGCTTGCGCGGTGGGCTCTACTACAACGTCGCGCGCTGGTATCAGCCAGGAACGGGCCGCTACTCGAGCTCGGATCCGATCGGCTTAGCCGGCGGCGACAACCTATATATTTATGGGAGGTCCAATCCTGTTGCATACATCGACCCAACGGGTCTACAGCTTACTGTCGCTCCGGACGATCCATTCGTACCCGATCCCTTCGATCACCTGCCACCAGATTGCAGCGGCGGACCGTGGCGGTTTATTCGGTACGAATACCGCGACAAGGGCATTGAGGAACTGTGGCAGCTTGTGAGGACGTATCCGATCCGGATCGCACGAGGAGGTCCACCGGGAAGACCTGGAACCAACAGCTTTGCGATCGGTTGTGTCTGCGAGTATACCCTGGCCGGGGTCTTCAAAGTCACGGAGCAGTGGTCCGAATGGAAGCAGCGGATCACATGCTCACCCTGCGAGGTTCACGAGCGGACGCGCTATAATCGAGAGAACGTATACAGGCGCCGGCTACCCTGGATTGGTCCAAGCTCCACGAGAAGACTGACCGTAGGAGGGGGCTGCTACAATTGTCCAGAGGGTCCAAAAGAGTGAAGGCTTGCCATCTTATGACGGCCGCGGCTTGCCTATTCCTCGGAGTAATAGTCGGCTGTGGGCAAGCTGCAGACTACGGTAGCGCGCGCGAGCACGCCAGCATTCCTCCAAGTCCCGAAGAAGAAGCGCCGCCACCGGACCCTCCGGCGGAATTCCGCAGGCTCACTCTGGCACCGATCCCGGGGGCGCCCGACCTCGTTACGGCCCTCCTCGACAAGTCGGAGTCCTTCGAGACGAGGCGACGTCTCGTTGAGCTGTACGAGAGGGCTGCTTACCTGGGAGCCGCGAGGTTCTTCGAGAACAGTATACGGGAGCTTGGAGGCCAAGCTCCTCTCCTAGAGAAGGTCCGCAATCCGGTTGCTTGGTCCGCAACGGAGCGCGATTTAGAAGAGCGCCCACTTGAGGTGGCGAGACGGGTCTCGCGGCTTCTCTCCCAGTCGCGGTACACCGAAGCAGTACAAGCCGCTCAACGAGAGATCGAAGAAAATGGCTCGACGCTCCAGGTGGCTGTACAGTGGTCATACGCCGTGCTGTGGCAAGCGATGGCTTCGCCCGATCAGGTTTCGCCCGAGGCGCTGGAGGTGGCTATTCGGGTTTTCTTGACCAGTCTCGAGGAAAAGGTACCCAACGCGGTGGAAATTGATAGCAAGGCTAAGGGATACGGCCACCTGGCAAGAGTTTTCTTCCGTCTCGGCGACACGATCTCGAGTCGAGCCGCAGCGAAGCTCGCGCTAGAGCACCTTGCAGTTACTGATACGTCGCCCGAGTGGGACAAGTTCGCCGCGCAACGGCTCCAGGAACTCCTTCGCGAAATCGAGAAGAGCTCTTCGGACCCTGAGTAGAAATCGAGCGTCGACGTGACGAGCGGCCAGGAGAGTCTCGGGCGGACGAGCCTTCTCGGTTACAGCGCCGCGCCGCCTTTCCCGCCTCCACACGAACAACGGGACGGCGATGACCGAACTCTCCTACGATGGTCGAGGCTTCCTGCAGCGCTCGCGGCTGACGTTCTCCGATTCCAGCGACTTCATCCAGACCGAGCCGGTCTACAGCTCCGACGGGCTGCTCCACGCACGGAAGTTCCACCACCAGAACACGCGCCGAGGCCCAGGGGACGGCGGCTCCGCCACGCACCCGGTGACGAAGCACACGACCTCGCTCTTCTACTTCGCCGGCCGCCCGGTGGCGCAGCTCCGGCAGTTTCAGGCGGGCGGCGGCCCGGACGAGCTGCTCTTCATCACGACGGATCATCTCGGCGTGCCGATCCTGGCGACCGACCAGACGGGCGCGCAGGTCTGGGCGGGCGGGCTCGACCCCTTCGGCCAGCCGTTCGTCTTCCCCCGGACTGGCTCGGGGGACGATGAAGATCCCCCCGGCCCGCCCGACGACGGCGACGGGGGAGGCGGCGGAGACGGAGGCGGAGGGGAAGAAGAAGGACTGGAGGCCAGCTCCATCGCCTTGGATACCCTGGGCCCCTTCCTCCGCTTCCCCGGTCAGTGGGACGACCCAAGCTTCCAATCCCACGGCCTCCGCGGCGGGCTCTACTACAACGTGCATCGCTGGTACGACATCTCTACCGGCAGGTACCTACGAGTTGATCCAATCTTCGGGCCGAGACTGGGCGAGGACCACGAATACGCCTACACGAGATCCAACCCGATCAATCAGACTGACCCTCTCGGGTTGTTTACGGTTGACGACTCGTGCACCTGCCCTGACGTTGGTATTCCTGTAGGCCAAGCGATCAGCCAAGCTTGCAAGTACCTCGGAAGGCCGGGTTGCCGAGAAGCCCTACGCAATCGCGGCCTCGAAGACTGCTTTCAAGAAAACTGCCGTCCGCCGCTGATCGGAGGACCTCCTCACATAAGATGCTTCAAGCAACCGAAGGCGTGCGGGCAAGCCTTCCCCAGCGGTGATATCAACCTCTACACTGGCGAGCAAGCAGATTGTCCGCGTTTCCATCAAGGTTCGGGACAGCCCAGGGGCCCGCGAGACTATGGGCAGACTCTCTTTCATGAGATCGGTCACAGATGTGGTGTTGAAGGCGAGCCAAGTTGGTGGCAAGGCGTTCAACGTGTGTGCACCGGCTGGCCACAATAAAAGGAAGATGCGAGTGGGAATGCAGTCTGCCGCAGGTATGTTGCCGCCGCAGGTTGGAGGTCGAAGCCAACGCAGCGATAGGCGGCATGCCGCTCGAGGTCAATTGCCTCTTAGGCTCGCTGCAGTAGCGTCGATCTTCTTGGCTACTCTGCTCCCAAGACCAGCTTATGCCTGTCAATGCGGCGGGGTTCCTTCTGTGGCTGAAGCGATCAAGAGTGCCAAGTTGGTTTTTGAAGGCACTGTAGTGGAGCGCTGGCCTGTCCTAATCCGTATGCCAGTTCACGAGATGCCGACGGAACGATACACCGTTCGGGTTCTTAGGAGCTGGAAGGGAGCCCCAAGAAACAGTATCTATCTCGTTGACACCGGCGGTAACTGTTCATACCCGTTCGAAGTAGGCTATAGCTACTTGGTCTTCGCTTCGTCGACAGAGTCGTCACCCTACTACTCCTCTACGATCTGTGATCCAACTGAGCTCACCGCCACGGCAGCAGAAAAGTTGCGTGAGCTGGGGCCGGGGACGGTCGTTCAGTCTTCTTTCACCCTGCATCCCGAATCTTCTGGGCATCGTCTGGGCCGAAGGGCTACAGCGGCCATTCTGATGGCAGTCACCTTGTTATGCATCTCGCTTGTAAGGCTCTTCGAAACGCAGCTGGGCGTTTGGCTTGCCTTTATTCTCACCCTCGCGTTCTCCGCCGTAGGATACATTGGCCTGAGGTCGCTTGTGCGAGGGCGTTGGAGATGGAGTTTTGTGGCCCTCGTGTTAGCTGCGATGTTAACCCTGTCGGCTGCGGCGCTGCTCGGGTGTGGATACTGGTATGCCACCACTCATCCAGGGTTTCGACATCTCATAGAGTGAGGGGAGTTCCTGCGCCTCGTCGCGATCGAGGGTTGCGGGCCTCTGTGGTTAAGGTGATTGCGCGAGCAGCGCTCGTTCTGCTCGTGCTCATAGCAGGTGGGGTATTCCTGGAGTACCAGCGATGCCGAGCACGCGACCTTCCTGCGTCCGTTCCAGCCGCACTGCTAGAGGGATTACCGAATGGGCTTGTGCAGGAGTTGGGGCCGCCTGATTCTCGTTTCCGAACGGTCGCACCAGAGCTGTACAACCAGGCGGTTGGCTTGGTGGATATTTCTCCAGGCTCGCTGGACGGCGTCAGGGGTTCCCCGCTGGAAGTGCTCGGCTGGCGACGTGCCTGTTTCCTTTCCATGGAGAGACAGTTCATCGTGGTCACGAGCTTAGACTCGGGCCGCATCGTGTGCTATGGCAGCGCATCAACTATCTCAAGTGTACCCGTATTTGTGATTGGTGAAGCACGAGCGTGTAATTGAGCCGATCGTCTCGAGTGGCGCCTACAAACCTTCGGGCCGCTGTCGTCGCTCGGTTTCGGCAAAGGGCATTCCCGAGAACACTGGCGGTGGTGTTGACTGAGGCAATAGGTACCTGAATGAAACAGCGCAGAGTTCGCCCGCTCCTGATGCTCTCTCTTCTCGGTGTCGCACCCTGCCGGCTTGGACCCTCATTTGATGAGTACATAGAGCTCGTAAAGAGCCGAGCTGGTCAAGGCGCTTCCGATTGCGGAGTCGTAAGACTCGGCCAGGATCGTGCAGCGGCGATCGCCTGTTCCACCGCGGCCCTAAAGGACGGGCATCCGTTTTTCGTGATTTTGGGGGTTCAGGGAATCGACTCAGAGAGTTACTATGGATTGTCGATTGACAGTGAGGGCTCTGCGATGCGAACCCGGTGGGATAGCGATATTTATGGCGGCAGCCGCTTTAGAGCGAGGCACCGGACGCACGTTGCAGTCTGTGAGAATCCTCGGGTCGTCCCCGAGGGCCTGCCGGTTCAGTGTGAGAATGATCGGCCTGGCACATAGGCCGATGACCCGCAGGTGCTGTTCTCGACGCTCACCGTGGCAACGGTTCGCTCCACGCCTCGCTCGACGCTCTAGCTAGGTCGGCGGTGTCGCCCCGCCGCTCGTCGCCTCTCCCTCCAGCGGTGGCAGGGGAACGGCCGGCACCTCCCGCTCGCGCACCAGCTTGTTGAGGGCCGGCAGGTCGGTCGTCCAGACCTGTTGCAGGCGCGCCATCTCCTTGTCGATCGCCGCCACCAGCTCGTCGCGAACCGCGACCGCCTGGGCGGTCGGGGCGTTGTCGCCGGCGGCGACGGTGTCGCCGACCGCGGCGAGCTTGTCGTTGAGGCGGATCGGGAAGTTGAGCGGGTCCTGCTGGCTGCGGTTCTTGGTCTGGTAGAGCGTCTCCTCGACCGACTTCATCGTCTCGCGGATCGCCTCGACGGCCTTGGTCACCGCCTCGTCTTCAGGCTCGTCGCCGCCGAGCTGCTCCTCCAGCCCGTCGAGCTCGGCGCGCACGGCGCGGATGCGGCCGATCTCGCGGTGCACTTGGGAGAGCTTGTCGCGCAGGCCGTGGAGGAAGGCGAGCTGCGCCTCGAGGTCGGCCTGGGTGACGGCGCCGCGCGGGTCCGCCTTGAGCTCGAACGGGACGGTCACCACCTCCTTGCCGGCGGTCAGCCGCGCCTGGTAGCTGCCGGGCACGGCGCGCGGGCCGTAGATGCCGCCCCCCCAGAGGATCATGCCCTCGAAGTCGGCCGCGTCGGGGTAGCGGCCGTCCCAGACGAAGCGGTTCATGCCGGGGCTCGCCACCAGCTCGCCGACGGTCTTGTCCTTCTTCTTCTCCTTCTCTTTCTCTTTCTTCTTCTCCTCCGCGGCCTTCTCCGCCTCTTCCGGCTTCTTCTCCTCGGCCACCTCGGCCGGTGTCGTGGCGCCGGTGGCCTGCGGCGTCCCCTTCGCCCGCGGCGTGGCCGCCTCCGGCCCCTGGCTCTCCTCGGCCGGCACGATGCCCTCGCCGGCGGGCGCCGCGGCCGGCTCCTCCCCCTTCTCCCAGGGCTTCTGTTTCCGCGCCACCGCCTTCCCTTCGAAGGCGCGGACCAGGCGGCCCTGGCCGTCGAGGAACTCCAGCTTCACCTCCGTGTCCACGGGCTGGTCGAGCCAGTAGTGGAGGAGGACGCCGTTCGGCGGGTTCGTCCCCTGGTTGGGCCCGGGAGGAGGTTCCCCCTCCGCCCCGCGCATGCGCAGGCTGGGGCGCGGCGGGTAGAGGTGCACCGTCTTCTTCGTCGCCTCGCCCGCGAGCTGGTGGAGCGGCGTCAGGTCGTCGAGGATCCAGAAGCCGCGCCCCTGGGTGGCGGCGGCGAGGTCGCCGTCCTTCCACGTCAGGTCGGTGATCGGCACGACGGGCAGGTTGAGCTGCAGAGGCTGCCAGGAGCCGCCGTCGTCGAAGGAGACGTAGACCCCGCGCTCGGTGCCGGCGTAGAGGAGGCCCCGCCGCACCGGGTCGGCGCGCACGACGCGGGTGAAGTGGTCGGCCGGGATGCCGCGGTCGATGCGCGTCCAGCTCTTGCCGTAGTCGGCGGTCTTCCAGAGGTAGGGGCGGAAGTCGTCCGACTTGTACATCGTCGCCGCGACGTAGAGCCCGCCCTTCTCGTGCGGGCTCGCCTCGACGCTGTTGACCTGGATCCACTCCGGCATCGCCTTGGGCGTCACGTTCTGCCAGCTCGCGCCGCCGTCGCGCGAGAGGTGGATCAGGCCGTCGTCGGAGCCGGCCCAGAGGACGCCGGCCTCGTGCGGCGACTCGGCGGCGGCGAAGATCGTGCCGTAGTACTCGACGCTGGTGTTGTCCTTGGTGATCGGCCCGCCGGAGGGGCCCATCTTGCTCTTGTCGTTGCGCGTCAGGTCGGGGCTGATGGCCTGCCAGCTCGCCCCCTCGTCGGTCGTCTTGAAGAGCACGTTGGCCGCGGCGTAGAGCGTGTTCGGGTCGTGCGGCGAGAAGAAGATCGGGTAGTTCCACTGGAAGCGGTACTTGAGGTCGGCGGCGCCGCCGCCCATCGGATTGTCGGGCCAGGGGTCGACCGAGCGGAACGACGAGGTCTCGTGGTCGTAGCGCTCGAGGTAGCCGCCGTAGGAGCCGCCGTAGACGACGTCGGGGTTCTCGGGGTCGGCGGCGATCCAGCCGCTCTCGCCGCCGGCCGTGGGCTCCCAGTCGCGCGGCCCGACGCCGCGGAAGGTGCCGCGGCTCCGGATGCGCACGGCCGAGTTGTCCTGCTGGCCGCCGAGGAGGCGGTAGGGGAAGTCGTTGTCGGTCGAGACGCGGTAGAACTGCGCCGTCGGCTGGTTGTCCTGCGGCGTCCAGGTCTCGCCGCCGTCGGTCGAGACGTTGGCGCCGCCGTCGTTGGACTCGATCATCCGCCGCGGGTCGCCGGGGTCGATCCAGAGGTCGTGGTTGTCGCCGTGCGGGGTGCGGATGGTGGTGAAGGTCTTGCCGCCGTCCTTGGACTTGTGGAACTGGACGTTGACGACGTAGACGGTGTCGGCGTCCTTGGGGTCGGCGTAGATGCGGGTGTAGTACCAGGCGCGCTGCCGCAGGTCGCGCGACTCGTTGGTCTTGGTCCAGCTCTCGCCGCCGTCGCGCGAGCGGAAGACGCCCCCCTCGTCGGCCTCGACGATGGCGTAGACGTTCTGCGGGTCGGCGGCGGAGACGCTGACGCCGATGATCCCCAGCGTCCCCTTCGGCAGGCCGGGCTTGCGCGACAGCTCGCGCCAGGTGTCGCCGCCGTCGGTGGACTTCCAGAGCCCGGAGCCGGGGCCGCCGCTCTCGAGCGTCCAGGGGCGGCGGCGCACCCGCCAGGTCGAGGCGTAGAGGACGCGCGGGTTGACGGGGTCGAGGGCGAGGTCGACGGCGCCGGCGTCGGCGTTGACGAAGAGGACGCGCTCCCAGCTCTTGCCGCCGTTCCGGCTGCGGTAGACGCCGCGCATGTCGCTGGGGCCGAAGAGGTGGCCCAGGACGGCGGCGTAGACGAGGTCGGGGTCGCGCGGGTGGATGCGGAGGCGCGGCACGTGGCGCGAGTCGCCGAGCCCGACGTGGCGCCAGCTCTTGCCCGCGTCGGTCGACTTCCATACGCCGTCGCCGTGCGAGACGTTGCCGCGCACGGTCTTTTCGCCGCCGCCGACGTAGACGACGTTGGGGTCCCACTCCGACACCGCGACGGCGCCGATCGAGCCGCCGAAGTACCCGTCCGAGACGTTCTTCCAGCTCCGCCCGCCATCGGTCGTCTTCCACACCCCGCCGCCGGTCGAGCCGAAGTAGTAGGTCTCGCGCTGCTGCGGGATCCCGGTCACCGCCGCGCACCGCCCGCCGCGATACGGCCCCACCTCCCGCCAGCGCAGGGACTCGAAGAGGCGCGCGTCGACGGCGGGCTTGGGGGCGGCGGCTGCGGCCGCGGGGGCGGGGAGAAGAGCGGGTAGGACGAAGACGAGGCTGGTGAGGAGGACGACAGTGTGGCGACTGCAGGCGCTTCCCGGCATAGGAGTCCTTTCCTGGTCCATGCGGCAGGCCGGCTTTTTACCATGCCTGCCTCCAGGCGGAGCCGCTGCTACGGGTAGTCGTCGAGCGTGTCGAAGGGAAGGCCGCAGGGGTAGAAGAGGTTGAAGATCGGCTGCTCGATCAGCTCGGCGAAGCGCAGGAGGAGCGGGCCCTGCTCCTCCAGCGGCGTCGTGCCGGCTTCGATCGCGCGGTATTCGTCGGCGGAGACCTCCAGCGCGGCGGCCATCTCCTCGATGGTCTTGCCGCGGCGCTCGCGGTGCTGCCGGATGAGCCGGCCTGCCTGGCCGGGCTGGCAGTCGGCGGCGCGGCCGCTCTCGGCGAGGAGGCGCGAGGTGGGCGTCTCGAGGGCGATCGCGATCTTGCCGAGGCGCGGCCCCCAGACCTCGGCCGGCGAGGCACCGGCTTCCATCTCGGCGTAGCGCTCCGCGGGGATGCCGAGCGCCTCCGCCACCCTCTCGGGCGCCAGCTTCTTCTTCTCCCGCTCCTTGCGCAGCACGTCGCCGAGCTTCATGGTCTCGCCCTCCCCGTCCGATGGCAAACGTGCAGGGCGGGGCGGGAAGGGGGACAGGACCGCACGTATGATCCCCGCGAGGAGCCCAGCCATGCTCGATCGCCGGGAGTTCCTGAAGGCCGCGGCGCTCGCCGCGCTCGCCCCGGCCGCCTGCCGCCGCGCGCCGGAGGCGGAGGTGGGCGAGACCCTCGTCAACGACGTCCACTCGCAGCTCAACCCGACGCGGCTAGCGGAGGTGGTGCCGGTCGGCTCGCTCGCCGACCTGCGGGCGCTGGTGCGACGCGCCACCGCCGCCGGGCTCCCGGTCGCGGTCGCCGGCGGCCGCCACGCCATGGGCGGGCAGCAGTTCGCCGGCGGCGCGCTCCTCGCCGACACCCGCGGCATGGCGCGGGTCCTCGGCTTCGACCGCGAGCGGGGCCTCCTGGAGGTCGAGGCGGGGATCCAGTGGCCGGAGCTGATCGCCGCCTACGAGCGGCTGCAGCGCGGCGCGGCGCGGCCCTGGGGGATCGCGCAGAAGCAGACCGGCGCCGACAAGATGTCGGTGGGCGGCGCCCTGGCCTCGAACGTCCACGGCCGCGGGCTCACCTTGAAGCCCTTCGTCGGGGACGTCGAGGCGTTCACCCTGGTGGACGCGGCCGGGGAGGTGCGCACCTGCAGCCGCAAGCGGGAGCCGGAGCTCTTCCGGCTGGCGGCCGGCGGCTACGGCCTCTTCGGCCTGGTCCAGGCGGTGACCTTGCGCCTGGTGCCGCGCCGGAAGCTCGAGCGGGTCGTGGAGGTGATCGACCGCGACGCGCTGGCCGGCGCCTTCGCGCGGCGGGTCGCCGACGGGTTCCTCTACGGCGACTTCCAGTTCGCGGTCGATCCGCGCTCGCCCGACTTCCTGCGCCGCGGCGTCTTCTCCTGCTACCGCCCGGCGGCGCCGGAAGCCCGCGAGCCGAAGCGCCAGCGCCGGCTCTCCAACGCCGCCTGGATCGAGCTGCTGCGCATGGTGCACGAGGAGCCGTCACGCGCCTTCGAGCGCTACGCCGACTACTACCTCTCGACGACCGGCCAGCTCTACTGGTCGGACACGCAGCAGCTCGGCTTCTACCCCGAGGGCTACCACCGGCGGCTCGACCGGCGGCTCCGCGCCGACGTGCCGGCGACCGAGATCATCAGCGAGGTCTACGTGCCGCGCGCCGAGATCGCGCCCTTCCTCGCCGAGGCGGCCGACGACCTGCGCGCCAGCGGCACGCAGGTGATCTACGGCACGATCCGCCTGATCGAGCGCGACGACGAGACCTTCCTGCCCTGGGCGAAGCAGCCGTACGCCTGCGTCGTGGTCAACTACCACACCCCGCACAGCCGCGCGGGGATCGCCGGCGTCGCGGCGTCGTTCCGCCAGCTCATCGACCGCGCCGCCGCCCGCGGCGGCTCCTACTACCTCACCTACCACCGCTACGCGGCCCGCCGCCAGGTCGAGGCCGCCTACCCCCAGTTCCCCGACTTCCTCCGCGCCAAGCTCGCGCACGACCCCGAGGAGCGCTTCCAGAGCGACTGGTACCGGCACTACCGGCGGATGTTCGCGGACGCTGGTTGAAACTGAAAGCGTTTCCGCGCGGGGCGGATAGTGCCGCGTGAGATGCCGGGCCACCCGGCCCGCGAAAGAGTCGCGCCGCTTCGCGGTTCCCGGTCAGGGCCGGTAGAGGCCGCAGAGCCAAGTCGGCTCCGTTCGCGGACGTTGGTGGTGACTTCAACCGAACGCGCCGCTTTCGCGGGCCTCTGGCCCGGCACATCACGCGGCGCCATGACTCGAATCTCTGAAGTGACGACGGCCCCCGCCCAGATTCCTCGCTGGCGCTCGGAATGACAACCGCAGGGGCTCCACCGCCGGTGCTAGGGCCCGGAGGTCTCTGGAGCGCCGGGCGCTCCGTCCGCTCCCCCTGGCAGTCCACCGTGCGAGGCGTCGAAGGCAAGGACGTGTTTGTGGCCACGAGCGGTCTGTGCCGGCACGCGAAGCGCGGACACAAAGAAGCGCCCGGCGCGGAGGAGAGCCTCCGGGCCCCCACACCGGAACGATGACCACGCGCGGGTGGGTGGGGGGAAAGGGAGAAGAGAGGAAGCGTCGCGTTGACCGAGGGGAGTGACCGTGGTAAGGTCCGCTGTCCCTTTTTTGGGACGAAACTCCTGGAGTAATCCCATGTTCGCAGTGATCGAGACCGGAGGGAAGCAGTACCGGGTCCAGGCTGGGGACGTGATTGAAGTGGAGCGGGTGGCGCGGGAGGAGGGGAAGAGCGTGCGCTTCGAGCGGGTTCTCCTGGTGACGGGCGACGGCGTCAACGAGGTGGGCAATCCCCTCGTCGCCGGCGCGGTGGTCAGCGCCTCGCCGGTGGCCGAGACCCGCGGTCCCAAGATCCGGATCTTCAAGAAAAAGCGCCGCAAGGGCTACCGCCGGACCGCCGGGCACCGGCAGGACCTGCTGCGGCTCAAGATCGACGACATCCAGCTCCCCTCGCAGGCCGCGCGCCGCGAGGACGAGCGTTAGGCGAAAGCAGCAGGAGACTCGACCATGGCTCACAAGAAGGGACAGGGCTCCAGCCGCAACGGCCGCGACTCGCAGCCCCAGAACCTGGGCGTCAAGCGCTTCGGCGGCGAGACGGTCAGCGGCGGCTCCATCCTGGTGCGCCAGCGCGGCACCAAGTTCCTCCCCGGCACGAACGTCGGCCGCGGCAAGGACGACACCCTCTTCGCCAAGGTGGACGGCGTGGTGCGGTTCCAGGACAAGGGCCGCCACGGCAAGTTCATCCACGTCGTCCCCGCCGAGTAGCCGCCCCCCGCAGTGATCTTCCTCGACGAGGCCGTCTTCCACGTCCGCGGCGGACGGGGTGGGAACGGCTGCGTCGCCTTCCGGCGCGAGAAGTACGTGCCGCGGGGCGGCCCTTCGGGCGGCGACGGCGGCCACGGCGGCGCCGTCTATCTGGCCGGCGAGGCGCCGCGCAACACGCTCTATCACCTGCAGTTCCAGTCGCTCTACGCCGCCGAGCGCGGGCGCCACGGCGAGGGCTCGAACTGCACCGGCCGCTCGGGCGAGGACCTGGTCGTCCCCGTGCCCCTGGGCACCCGCGTCCACGACGCGGCGAGCGGCGAATTCCTGGGCGAGCTGCTGCAGGACGGCGAGCGCCTGCTGGTCGCCAAGGGCGGCCGCGGCGGCCGCGGCAACGCCCGCTTCGCCACCGCCACCGACCAGGCGCCGCGCCGCCACGAGCCGGGGACGGAGGGGGAGGAGCGGCGGCTGCGGCTCGAGCTCAAGCTCCTGGCCGACGTCGGCATCGTCGGGCTCCCGAACGCCGGCAAGTCGACGCTGATCAGCGTCATCTCCCAAGCCCGCCCCAAGATCGCCGACTACCCGTTCACGACGCTGGTGCCGCAGCTCGGCGTCGTCGCCGAGGGGCCGCTCGCCGAGCCCTTCGTCGTCGCCGACCTGCCGGGGCTGATCGCCGGTGCGGCGCAGGGGGCGGGGCTGGGGGTCCAGTTCCTGCGCCACGTCGAGCGCTGCCGGGTGCTGGTGCAGCTCGTCGACCTGTCTCAGCCGGAGGCGAGCGCGCGTCAGGACTTCGAGACGGTCGAGCGCGAGCTCGCGGCCTTCAACCCGGAGCTCCTGGAGCGGCCGCGGCTGGTCGTGGGCAGCAAGCTCGACGCGGCGCTCCTCGAGCGGCGCGAGGAGCTGGCGGCGCTCGCCGCCGAGCGCGGCCTGCCGCACCTGGAGCTGAGCGCCGCGACGGGCGAGGGGGTGCCGCGCCTGATTTCCGACCTGTCGCGGCGGCTGCAGGCGGCGCGCGGCCTCGCCGGGATGACGCGATGAAGCTCGGCCTCTTCGGCGGCACGTTCGACCCGATCCACCGCGGCCACTTCGAGCCGGTGAAGGCGGCGCGCCGGGCGCTGGGGCTCGACCGCGTCGTCTACCTGCCGACGGCGCTGCCGCCGCACAAGCCGAAGCGGGAGTTCGCGCCGCCGCACGCACGCTATGCGATGGTCGAGCTGGCGCTGCTCGGCGAAGAGGGGCTGTACGCCGATCCCTACGAGCTGACCCTCGACCGCCCGGCTTACACCGTCGAGACGCTGCAGCACTTCCGCCGCACACAGCCGGCGGCCGACCTCCACCTCCTGCTCGGCGCCGACTCCTACCTCGAGCTGCCGACCTGGCGCCACTGGCGCGCGCTGCCGGAGCTGGCGCGGATCGTGGTGCTGGCACGGCCGGGGTGGGGAGTGAACAAGACGCTCGCGGCAAGAGGCCAAGTCGTGGACCCCGACGAGGCCGCCGAGCTGCCGTTCGAGGCCGAGGAGGCCGAGGCCGCGCGCGAGCTGAAGGCCTGGCTTGCCCGTCGCCGCGCGCTCCTCCTCGAGCTGAACCCGATAGACGTCTCGGCAAGCGAGATCCGCGCCCGCCTCGCCGCCGGCCAGGAGCCGCCGCCCGGGGCGCTCCACCCCCTGGTGTTAGACTACGTCCGCAAGTACAACCTCTATCGATGACGGCCGGCGCGGAAGCAATCCCAGACACCGACTCCCGAGCTCGCGACGCCGTCTCCGCGGCCCTCGACCGCAAGGCGCAGGACCTGCGCGTCCTCCATCTCGGGCGCGTCACCGACTTCACCGACTACTTCCTCATCTGCAGCGGCACTAGCGACCGGCAGGTGCAGGCGATCGCCGACGCCATCCAGGAGCGGCTGCGCGCCGAGAAGGTGCGGCCGCTGCACGTCGAGGGCTACAACCGCGCGCAGTGGGTGCTGCTCGACTACGGCGACCTGGTCGTGCACGTCTTCCAGGAGGAGCCGCGCCGCTTCTACGCCCTGGAGCGCCTCTGGGGCGATGCCCCCGACGTGACCGACACCTTCCGCCCCGCCGCGACCGCCTGAGGGCGGGCGCCGCCGCCGGACCTCCGATGCCCCCGGCCGCCCCCGGCCTCGCGCTGCCCGAGCTCCTCGCCGGCGCCCCGGCGCTCGCCGCCGCGCTCCCCGGCGTCGAGCGCGCCGCCGCGACCGACCTGCCCGTGCTCCTCCTCGGCGAGCCGGGGAGCGGCCGCTCGACCCTGGCCCGCGCCCTCCACGCCGCCGGCCTGCGCGCCGCCGGGCCGCTCGTCGAGGTGGACCCTGGCGCCTTCCCCAGCGCCCTTTTCGAGAGCGAGCTCTTCGGCTACCGCCCCGGCGCCTTCACCGGCGCCGACCGCGAGAGCGAGGGGCGGGTGGCGCGCGCCGCGGGTGGGACGCTGGTGCTCGACCACGTCGAGGAGCTGCCGCTGGCCGCCCAGCCGAAGCTCCTCCGCCTCCTCGCCGAGCGCCGCTACGCCCCGCTCGGCGGCCGCGAAGAGGAGGCGGACGTGCGCTTCGTGGCGATCGCCGCCGAGGACCTGCCGGCGCGCGCCGCGCGCGGGCTCTTCCGCGCCGACCTCTTCTACCGCCTGGAGGTGCTGGCCTTCCGCCTGCCGCCCCTGCGCGAGCGGCGGGAGGACCTGCTGGCCCTCGCCGAGCGCCTCCTCGCCGACCTCGGTGAGCGGCTGGGCCGGCCGGCGCCGCGGCTCGCCGCCGGGGCGCTCGACTGGATGCTCGCGCACCCCTGGCCGGGCAACGTGCGCCAGCTCCGCAACGTCCTCGAGCGCGGCCTGGTGATGGCCGCCGGCGCCGAGGTGGACCCGCCGCGGCCGGAAGGGTGGGAGGGGGAGCGGCCGCGCCGGCTGGCGGCGGTGGAGGAGGCGGAGATCCGCCGCGCGCTGGCCTACACGCGCGGCCACCAGGGGCGGGCTGCGGAGCTCCTGGGGATCAGCCGTAAGTCGCTCTGGGAGAGGCGGCGGCGCCTGGGGATCCCCTGATGAGCGAGCGGGTGCTGCACCCCGACCTGACCGCGGAGCAGCGGCAGGCGCTGGTCTGGGAGGGGATCGAGCGCTTCAACGCCGGGCGCTTCTACGACGCGCACGAGTCGTGGGAGGAGGTGTGGCGATCGACGACGCCGGAGCCGAAGGACCTCTTCCAGGGCCTGGTGCAGGTCGCCGCGGGAATGCATCACGTGCTCGACCGCGGAAAGCCGGAGCCGGGCCGGCGCGTGCTTGGCAAGGGGCGCCGCCGGCTCGAGCCGCTGGGGCCGGTGTGCTGCGGGATGGACCTGACGGCGCTGATCGCCGCCGTGGTCGCTTGGGAAGCGTGGCTGGAAAAAGGCGCCGATCCCGCGCCCACACCGCCCTTTGTTCACGTGCTCGATCCTTCTCAAGTTCGCTGAGCTTTTCCCCCCGCCCCAACTAAGAGGCTTGCTGCGGCCGTTCCGGTGTTAGGTCCCGCAGGCTCTCCTCCGCGCCGGGCGCTCCTTTGTGTCCGCGCTTCGCGTGCTGGTTCAGACCGACCTTGCCGGCAAACACGCTCTTGCCTTCGTTGCCTCGCACGGTGGACTGCAAGGGGGAGCGGACGGAGCGCCCGGCGCTCCAGAGACCTGCGGGCCCTAGAACCGGCGTGGAACCCCTGCGGTGCTCTTGCCGAGCGCAGCGAGGCAGCCGGGCGGGGGGCCGTCGTCACTTCAGAGTTTCGAGTCATGACGCCGCGTGATGTGCCGGGCCAGAGGCCCGCGAAGCGGCGCGTGTCGGTTAGGGGGCCACCGTGCGTTAGCGGCGAAGCCTCCACCCGCTAACCAGCCACTACCTTTCCCAACCAGGACCCGCGAAGCGGGCGCGCCTCTTCGCGGGCCGGGTGGCCCGGCATCTCACGCGGCACTATCCGCCCCGAGCGGAAAAAGGGTGGGTGGGGGGCTAAGCGCCCTGGTCCCGCGACAGCGGCTTCCTGACGCCGCTCTCCAGCAAGGAGTCGAAGAGCTCGGCGGGTAGGGAAAGGCCGGGGTGGACGTGGCGGTAGCGCTCGCGCAGGCGGCGGAGCTCGACTTCGGGGAGGCGGGCGAAGGCCGCGACGATCTCGGGGTCGAGCTGCGCCCCCGCCACCCTCTGCAGCTCCGCCACCGCCGCCGCGTGCCCGCGCGCCCGGCGGTAGGGGCGGTCCGAAGTGATCGCGTCGTACGTGTCCACCACCGCGAAGATCCGCGCCGTCAGCGGGATCGCCGCGCCGGACAGCCCGCGCGGGTAACCCGCCCCGTCCCAGCGCTCGTGGTGCGAGTAGACGATGTCGATCGCCGCCTGCTGCAGGAACCGCACCTCGGCCAGCATCTCGAAGCCCCAGCCCGGGTGCTGCCGCATCACCAGCCAGTCCTCGCTCGACAGCGGCCCGCCCTTGCGCAGCACCGCGTCCGGCACCACCATCTTCCCCAGGTCGTGGAGCAGCGCCCCCCACTCGATCGACTTGAGCAGCGACCGCTCCACCCCCAGCGCCCGCGCCAGCGTCACCGCGTAGGCGGCGACGCGGAAGGAGTGGCCGGTGATCTCGTGGTCGCGCGCGTCGACCGCCGTCACCACCGTGCCCAGCGCCTCGACGTACGAGCGCTCGCGCGCCTCCAGCGACTCCTCCAGCGTGCGCAGCAGCCGCCGCAGCGTGTGCTCGATCGGCTGCACCGCGGGGCCCCCGCCGGCGCTCTCGAAGTCGCTCTTGAGCTCGCCGGTGTCGGCCATGCGCGAGATCGTGGCGACCAAGCGGGAGAGGTGGAGCGCCTGCCGGCGCACCGCGAGGAAGGCGATCTGCGCGGCGAGGACGGCACCGAGCAGGAGCACGACGACGAGGGTGCCGCGCACGCCCGGCGCCGGCTCCCCGGCCTCGGCCGCGCCGAGGCGCTGGAGCAGCAGCACGGTCTCGACCGCGAAGGCGGCGGCGGTGAGAACGAGGGCGGTGAGGCAGGCGGCGGAGCAGCGCATTCCGGGGGCTTTAAGAGAATACGTTAATTTGCACGATCCCTGTGGTCGATCGTGCGCGCGAGATCCCTCCTTCGTGGCGCATGGCTCTACTGTACCGAGTGCCGTCCGGAGGGCGGAGCGGGACGGCGTCGCCGCGGCCCGGAACTTGTTGCCTGCGCTCGCTATCATGGCGTTCCGTGCTCGCCCTGGTTGCCGCGGGACTGCTCGCCGCTCTCGCCCCGGCCGCCCCTCCCGTTGCACCTCGGCCTCAGTGGGTCACCGCGCCGGCCCCCGCGGTTCAAGAGATCGCGCGCGGGCTCGCCGGCTTCGGCCCCCGGCCGGCGGGCTCGGCGGCGCACGACGCGGCCGCCGAGTGGCTCCTGGCGACCATGCGCGCCGCCGGTCTCGAGCGGGTGCGCGCCTGGCCGCTCCCCGGGCGCCCCCGGCTGCGCAACCTGATGGGCGTCGTGCCGGGCGAGCCCGGCGGCGGCGAGGTCCTCCTCACGGCTCACTACGACACCGTCTCGGCAAGCCCCGGCGCAGGCGACGACGCCTCGGGGTGCGCCGTGGCGATCGCCGCCGCCGCCGAGCTGCGGCGGACGCCGCTCCGCCACACCGTGCGCGTCGTCCTCTTCGACGGCGAGGAGGACGGCCTGCACGGCAGCCGCGCTTTCCTGCGCGCCCGCGAGCAGGCCGGCCGCGACGCGACGCTCGCCGTCCTGAACCTCGAGATGCTGGGGTGGCGCGCGAGCCCGGGGGCGACGATCCTCGCCTGGGGAGTGCCGCGCGAGGGCCGCCTGGCGCAGCCGCCGGCCTGGCTGGTGCACGCTCTCCTGCGCGCCGGCGAGGCGGTGGGCTGGCCGCTGGCGCTCACCGACCCTTCACTGCCGCTCCTCTCGCAGCTCCTCGTGCGCTCGACGCGCCCGGCCTTCGGCAGCGACGCCGATCCTTTCATCGCAGCCGGCGTGCCCGCGGTGACCGTCTCGGACAGCCCGCTCCTCGCGCTCGCCCCGGCGTACCACACCACCGCGGACACCGGGGAGCGCCTCGACGCCGCGCGCCTGGCACGCTGGACGGAGGCGACGGCCGCCGCCGTGCGCCGGCTCGACGCCCTCGCCGGCAGGCCGGTGCCGGAGGACCGCTACCTCGTCGGCCTGGGCCGCGTCTGGCTGCACCGCGACCTGCTCTGGATCGGCTTCCTGCTCTGGGCGCTCCTCGTCGTGCGCGGCCTCGCCGGCCGGCGCCGCCGGCGCGACGCCCCCTCCGAGGAGCGGCTGGCGGCGCAGCGGCGGGGCCTCCCGGCCTTCGTCTTCCGCGCCCTGCTGCTCGCGGCGGTGGTGACGTCGCCGGTCTTCGCCGTGCTCCTCTGGCCGGCCGCCGCGCTGGCGGCCTGGCTGCCGCGCCGCCGCGCGCTCCGCCTGCTCTGGGCGGGGCTGGCGGCCCTGCCCGCCGCCGCCTACGCCGCGACGCTCCTCTTCGCCTGGGGGAAGGGCCTCGTCGGCCCCTGGGCGCCGCCCCTCCCCGGCTTCGCCTTCGTCGCCGCGGCCCTGGCCGCGGGCGTGTACCTCTTCGCGCGCGCTACGTCTTCGCCTGATACCCCTTCTCGGCCAGCGCCTTGACGACCCGCTCCGCCGTCGTCTTCCCCCACTCCATGCCGATGGCCATCGATTCGGCGGCGATCTGCGGCATGGCGTTGACCAGCTTGCGGCCGGTGGGGGTCTCGTAGAAGGCGATGAGGTCGCGCAGGTCCTGCTCCGCGAAGTGCCGGTCGTAGACTGGGACGATCATTTCGACGAGCTGCTTGGAGTCGACCTCCTTCGCGAACTCGTCCCAGAACTCGGCCGGCACCTCCGGCATCTGCAGGCGCATCGTGTCCAGGAGCTGCGTCATGATCTGCATGCCGACCGTGTCGGAGCCGGAGACGGCCATGAGGCGGCGGATGAGATCGGCCTTGGACTCGGCCGGCGCGGCCGCCGGGGACTCCCCGCGAGCGGGCAGCGCAGCGAGCAGCAGCGACGAAGCGAGCACGAGGTGCAACGGGAGCCGCGTGCGCATGGCAGAACTCCTTCGCGATCGGTTGGTTCGATTCTAGACCAGCGCCGCGAGCAGCTCGATCGCCCGGTCGCACTCGTCTTCTGAGGTGTAGAAGTGCGGCGCCAGGCGGACGCCCGCGCCCGGCCGGAAGTCGCAGACGACCTCGCGCGCCAGGAGCTCGCGGCAGAGCCGCTCGCCGTCGGGGTGCCAGACGGTGACGGTGCCGCCGCGCCGCTCGGGGTCGCGCGGCGAGCGCACCTCGAAGCCGGCGGCGAGGGCGGCGTCGACGAGCCGGCCGGTCAACGCCAGCGACCGTTCGCGGATGCGCCGCGCCCCGACCGCGGCGACGATCCGGTAGCCCGGCCGGCAGGCGTAGAGGGCCGGGACGTTCGGGGTGCCGGTCAGGAACCGCCAGGCGCCGGCGGCCGGGCGGATCGGGCCGGGGCGGAAGGCGAAGGGCTCCTCGTCGGCCTGCCAGCCGGTCAGCGCCGGCGCGAGGAGCCCGGCGAGGTCGGGGCGGACCCAGAGGTAGCCCGCGCCCGGCCCGCCGCACAGCCACTTGACCGAGCCGCCGACCGCGGCATCGACGCCCCAGGCCGCGAGCTCCAGCGGCAGCGAGCCCGTCGACTGGTAGACGTCGAGGAGGAGCAGCGCGCCGGTCTCGCGGCAGCGGCGCGCGATGGCGGCGGCGTCCTGCACCCAGGCGCTCCTGAAGAGGACGTGGGAGACCGCGACCAGGCGCGTGCGCTCGTCGATCGCTGCGAGCAGGCGGTCGGTGGCGACGCCGAGGCCGTCCTCGCCGGCCGGCACCGTCACGACGTCGGCGCCCTTCCGCCGCTCCCCGTCGACGAGGTAGAGGAGGGTGGGGAAGTCGAGGTCGGTGGTGACGACGCGGTTGCGCTCCGGCGGGTAGTCGAGGCAGGAGAGGAAGACCCCCGCCGCGACGGTGACGTTCTGGTGCATCGAGACCTCGCCGGGGCCGACGCCGAGGAGGGGCGCCAGGAGGTCGCCGGTCTCGACCGACATCTCCCACCACCCCTCGTGCCAGGCGCGCACACCGCGCTCCTCCCAAGCGCGGGCGTAGGCGGCCAGCTCGGCGTGGACGCCGCGCGGCATGGCGCCCAGGGAGTTGCTGATCAGGTAGGTGGTGCGGGCGAGGATCGGGAACTCCTCGCGCAGGGCGAGGAGGTCGGCGTCGCTCACGGCGGCCAGCCGAAGATGCGGCAGGCGTTGCCGCGCAGCACCTGCCGTTGCACCTCGGGCGCGAGGGGGAGGGCCAGGAAATCCGCGATGTTCTCGCCCAGGTCGCGCACCCCGGGGCTCGGCCAGTCGGTCCCCCAGAGGACCTTCTCGGCGATCTCCGGCAGGCGCGGCAGGTAGTGGAGGAGCCGCTTCGGCGGGATGCCGGAGACGTCGAGGTAGACGTTGGGGTGCCGGCGCGCCAGGAAGAAGCACGTCTCCATGTAGAGCGGCCTCCCGGCGTGCGCGAGGATGAGCGTCAGGTCGGGGAAGTCCACCGCCACGTCGTCGCAGGGCATCGGGTCGGCGAAGCGGTTGCGGGCGCCGGGGAAGACGGAGGTGCCGGTGTGGACCATGACCGGCATGCCCAGCGCCTGCGCCGTCTCGTAGACCCGGCCGAGCCCCGGCAGGTCGAAGAGGTAGGCGTTCGCCGCGTGCTCCTGGTGCGGCGGGTGCACCTTCAAGCCGCGGATCCCCAGCTCGCGCAGCCGCTCCACCTCGCCGCCCGGGTCGTCGACGTGGCGCGGGTGGACGCCGCCGAAGGGGATCAGCCGGTCGGGGGCGTGGCGGGCGATCCCGGCCACGAAGTAATTCACCGCCGCGGTGAACCCCATCAGGTCGGGCGCGACGTAGTTGATCATCGCGATCCGCTCGACCCCCGCCCGGTCCATCCGCGCCAGGATCTCGTCCGGCCGCCGCATCAGCGCCGCGAGCGCCGCCTGCTCGGCCGGGTCCTTGCCGATCTTGGCCCGCGCCTCGGGGCGCATCTCCTCCCAGGGCTGGATGTGGACGTGGAGGTCGATCACCGGGACGGGCGGCCGCACGGCCGCGGCCGCTTCCGGCACTACCGGCCCTTCCACTGCGCCGGCCGCTTCTCCAGGAAGGCCGCCACCCCCTCCGCCTTGTCCTCGGTCGAGAAGAGGAGGCAGAAGAGGTCGCGCTCGTAGAGGATCCCCTCCTCGATCGCCAGCCGCTGGCTGGCGCGCACCGACTCCTTGGCGACCTTGAGGGTGAGCGGGCTCTTGCCGGCGATCTTGGCCGCCAGCTCGAAGGTCTTCGCCCGCAGCTCCTCGTGCGGCACGACCAGCTCGACGAGGCCGATCTCCTTCGCTTCGGCGGCGCCGATCATGTCGCCGGTCAGGACCAGCCGCATCGCGTGCCCGAGCCCGACCAGGCGCGGCAGCCGCTGCGTGCCGCCGCCGCCGGGGATCAAGCCGAGGTTGATCTCGGGCTGGCCGAAGCGGGCCTTCTCCGAGGCCACCCGCAGGTCGCAGGAGAGCGCCAGCTCGCAGCCGCCCCCCAGGCAGAAGCCGTTGATCATGGCGATGACCGGCTTGGGGAAGAACGCCATCGCCTCGAAGATCCGCGGCGGGCGCATGGCGTGGCGCTGGTCGAGCGGGCTGCGTCCCGCGAACTCGCCGATGTCGGCGCCGGCGACGAAGGACTTCTCGCCCGCGCCGGTCAGGACGACGACGCCCACCCCGGCGTCGGCCTCCAGCTCGGCGAGGGCGGCGAGCAGGTCCTCGCGCACCTCCTCGTTCAAGGCGTTGAGCTTGTCGGGTCGGTTGAAGGTCAGCAGCGCGACACGCCCCTCGCGCTCCAGCAGGATGGTCTCCGGCATGGGTCTCCTCCGAGAAGGCCCAATAGTAACGTCGCCCGCGGGTGGATCGCCTGAGTAGAACGCAAAGGAGATCGCCATGTCCCGAGCTTCCCGGTGCCTCGCCGCGCTCCTCCTGGGCGCCCTCCCCGTCGCGGCCGCTCATGCCCAGGGCTTCGTGCCCGACCCGATCACGGCCGAGATCTGGACGCTGGACAAGTGCCTGGACGTGCCCAGCGGGGATCCCGCCGACCAAGTCCCGCTACAGGTCTACCGCTGTCACGGCCGCGCCAACCAGCGCTGGCTGGTGCGGTTCGACTTCGCGGGCTTCGCGATCCTGGAGTCCGAGCAGACGCACAAGTGCCTCGACGTCCCGTCGAGCACGACGGTGCAGCAGTTCCGCTGCCACGGCGGGGACAACCAGCGCTGGCAGATCGTCGAGGACCCCGACACGCTGCGCTTGCGCTTCATCCCGAAGCTTCGTCCCAACCGCTGCCTCCACGTCAAGGGCGACAACTCCATGGACCTGGTGCAGTGCTTCACCACCACCGGGGCCGTGCTCGTCGACCGCGCGCGCTGGGAGCGGCAGAACTTCGAGGTGCGCGTGCTCTCGGCCTTCGCCGGCAACCGCATCCTGATCAACGAGGACCGCCGGCACTGCCTCGACGTCGCCGGTCTGAGCCAGGACGACACCGCGCCCATCCAGGCCTTCCCGTGCAACAGCGGCCCCAACCAGCTCTGGGGCCTGGCGCGGCAGGGCGACGGCTTCTTCACCATCCGCGCCCAGCACAGCGGCAAGTGCCTCAAGTGGCAGACCGGGATCGGCACGCGCGGCGTCTCCCAGGCCGCCTGCGTGGCGACGCAGGACCAGCAGAAGTGGCACCTGCAGCTGACCTCGTCCGGGCGGGTGAGGCTGCAGACCAAGCGGGGCCAGTGTCACCTGCTGCCCACACCCGGTAGCCCCAACACCAGGGGCTTCTGCGAGTGCCTCGACGCGCCGGCGAGCGGCCAGGTCCTGCGCGTCACGTCGTGCAACAGCTCGGGGGACGTCTGGCGCCTGGGGGAGGGCCGGCGCGCCCCCGGGGCCATCACTTTCTTCGAGGACAACGGCCTGGGGGGAGACACCCTGTGCGGCCTGTCGCCGGCGGCGGGGGACTACCGCTTCGAGCAGCCCGGGGCCCGCGCCTGCGAGAACGACGAGGCCCGCTCGCTGCTCCTCTACGAGGTCGCGGGCGGCACGGTGATCCACGTCTTCGACGACGGCCGCTGCCGCACGACCGACGACCACACCACGATCACGGTCAAACAGCGGCTGGCTTCGGGAAACGTGACGGTGGGCGTCGCCCGCTACGAGATCCCCAGCTTCGAGCGCGACTTCGACGACGCCTTCGTCAACGTGGACTACAAGACCTCGGGCAACCTCGACGGCAAGGTCTCCTGCGTCCGCATCACCACCCCGCCCTGAGGAGCGCCCGCGAGGAGCGCGGTCAGTCGTCCGGCGGGTCCGGCACGGTCTCCAGCCGCTCCTCCGCGGCCTTGCGCGCCGCCTCCTCGCGGGCGGCGCGCTCGACCTCCTCCTGGGCATCGTTGTGCGCCAGCCGCGCCCGCTCGCGCTCGGGGAGGTCGGCGGCGTCCTCCTCGGCGCGGGCCCGCGACTCGCGGCCGCGCAGCAGGGCAAGCGCCGCCTCCCCCTGCAGGCCGAAGAGCGAGCGCAGGTTGAGGTCGTGCTGCGGGAAGGGGACTTCGAGCTCGTACTTGTCGAGCGCCGTCTCCAGCGCCCACAGGTAGGCGGCCTTGACCGCGCTCGGCCGCTTGGTGGCCTCGGCCGTGAGCCAGACGACGAGCTCGAAGTCGAGGCCGCTGTCGCCGAAGCCGACGAGCCAGACCTGCGGCCGGCGCGGGCCCTCCAGGGCGAGCGTGAAGGGCACCTCGGCGGCCGCCTCGAGAGCGGCCTTCTTGACCAGCTCTTTGTCGCTGCCGTAGGCGATGGCGAAGGGGATGCGCATGCGCCGCGAGACGTCGCCGTGCGTCCAGTTGACTACCCGGCCGACCACGAACTCCGAGTTGGGCACCAGGATGTCGACGTTGTCGTTGGTCGAGACCAGGGTCGAGCGGATGTTGATGTCCCGCACCTCGCCGTGCAGGCCGGACTCGAGCTCGACGAAGTCGCCGACCCGGACGCTGCGCTCGAAGAGCAGGATGATCCCGGAGATGAAGTTGCTGAAGATCGCCTGCAGGCCGAAGCCGAGACCGACCCGAGGGCCCCGGCCAGCACCGCGAAGCGGCTGGTCGGGATGCCGAGGAAGCTCAGCGCCAGCATCACGCCGATGCCGTAGAGCGCGTAGGTGGCGATCCGCGAGAGGGTGTAGATGGCGGCGCGGCTGCGCAGCTCGCGCTGCCCCGCATGGCGGGCGAAGGCGCGCTGCATCGTCCGCGACAGCACCCAGATGGCGAGGAAGGTGAGGACAACGGCGATCACCCCGCCGACCGAGAAGGAGAACTGCCCCAGCTCGAAGCGGTAGGCGACGGCCTGCTGGAGCTGCTCGCGCACGGAGCCCACGGCCTCAGCCGCTCCCCGCGCGTCGCTGCGATATCTCGGTGCTCCGGTGCCTCAAGGCGTCGATCCTAGTCCGCCGATCAGTCGAGGTAGGTGAAGCCTTCCCGGTTCTTCAGCTTCCCGTCGAAGGTGTAGGTGGTGCGGGCGCCCTTGGTCCGGGATCGAGCTCCGATCAAGTAGTCCGAGAAGTCGGCGCGGCCAGCCGCGTAGGCGCGGAGGGCATCGGCGACGGCTTCAGGGTCCTCGAACGCGTAACGTCCGTCCGCGGCGATCTCGGTGAGCGCCGCCAGCACGTCGGGTCGGCGGGCGCCGTATCGGCTGGTGAGGACCCATTCCGTCTCGCAGAGGACGACATCGGCGAGGTAGCAGGTCTCGGCGCCCTCGCCGGCAGCATCGAGGAGCGCCGCGGCGGCGGCGAACTGCGCCGGATCGTCCCCGACGAGGAGCCGGACCAGAACGTTGGTATCGAAAGCGATCACCGCCGGGCCGCCTCGTCGTGCTTGCGGCGGGCGCGTTCCCGGATCCCTGCGTCCATTTCCTCGACCGTCACCGGGCGGTCTCCGGCCAGGTGTCTCAAGAGGCCCGGAACGCGACCCAGCCTGCTCGCAGGCTCGGGCTCGATCAGGAGCTTGCCGCTTTCGTCGATCCGGAACTCCAGCCGATCCCCGACTCTGAGCCCTAGGCGCTCCCTGATCCGCCGCGGGATCGTCACCTGCCCCTTGGACGTCAGCGTGCTCGTCGGCATTGCAATCTCCTTACTACACGGACGATAACACGGGGTCCAGTAAGGCAAGGGCAGGAGGCGCGGGCCCTCCCGCCAGCCTCCGCAGAAAGATCGGGGAGGGGTGCGGATTTGTCCGCGGCGCCGGGCGGACCGGCGGAGCAGTCGGGCAGATCGGCTCGCCACCGGGAAGATCGTCCCGGCAGTCGGGAAGATCATCCCGGCCGTCGGGAAAATGATCCCGACGGTCCGGAAAATTATCCCGACGCTCGGGAAAGTTATCCAGGTCGCCGGGAAGATTAGCCGAGATCCTGGGAAGATCATCCCGAGTGCCGGGAAAGTTATCCCAACGCTCGGGAAGATGATCCCGATAACCGGGAAAATCATCCCGGTGCTCGGGAAAGCTATCCCGACGGCCGGGAAGATCATCCCGACCGCCGGGAGGATCTTCCCGAGGGCCGGGGATGAGTCCCTAGCGGTGCCGCCAGGCCGGAGGGCGCTTGGCTAGGAAGGCGGCGATGCCTTCGTCCATGTCTTCGGTGGCCGCCAGCTCTTCCAGGTAGATCCGCTCGGCCTCGGCGAGGGCGGCGTCGAAGGGCAGCTCGCTCCCGGCGCGGACCGCCTTCTTGAGCAGGGGCGCCACGGCGGCGCTCCGCTCCAGGAGGTCGGAGGTCACCCGCGCCAGCGCGGCGTCGAGGTCGCCGCCTGCCCGCCAGGTCACCAATCCCAGCCGCTCGGCCTCCTCGCAGTCGAAGGTGCGGCCGGTGAGGAGGAGCTCCAGGGCTCGCCCTTCGCCCACCCGCCGCGGCAGGAGCGCCGCCGCCACCGGCGGGAAGCACCCCAGGAGGACCTCCGGTTGGCCGAAGCGGGCGTCGTCCGCGGCGAGGACCCAGTCGCAGGCGAGGGCCAGCTCGAGGCCGCCGCCGAGGCAGTGGCCCTGGACGGCGGCGAGGGTCGGCACCGGCAGGGCGTGGATCGCACGGATCGCGGCGTGGAAGGCGGGGAGGGCCTGGGCGATCTTGTCGCGGGTGTGGTCCTGGACGGCGACGCCGGCCGAGAAGGCCCGCCCGCCGGCGCCGCGCACGACGACGAGCTGGAGCCCTTCCTCGCCTGCCAGCCCTTCGGCGACGGCGCGCAGGGCTTCCAGGGTCTGGAGGTCGAGGATGTTGAGCGGCGGGCGGTCGAGGGTGAGGGTGGCGACCCGCCCGTCGCGGGCCAGCAGGACGCCTTCGCTCATCGCGCTCCGAGCGCCCGGCGCGCGAAGGTGCGCCAGAGCTCCCGCTGCGCCGCCAGGGCGACGAGGTTCTCCGGGTGCCACTGGACGGCGCGCAGCCACCAGCCGGCGTCCGGCGGCAGCTCGGCCGCTTCGATCAGGCCGTCGGGGGCGACGGCGGCGACGACCAGGCCGGGAGCGACGTCCTTCACCGCTTGGTGGTGGCGGCTGTTGACCAGGGTGGGCTCGCCGGCCAGATGCGCTCCGAGGGCGGTCTCGGGCGCGGTCGCGGCGACCTCGTGCGCGAGGCGGTCCGGCGGCGGGGCGAGGTCGTGGTCGATCCGGGAGGGTAGCTGGGTGGGAAGGTCCTGCCAGAGGGTGCCGCCGAGGAAGACGTTGACGACCTGGATGCCGCGGCAGACCGCCCAGACCGGCACGCGCGCGTCGCGGGCGCCGTCGAGGAGCGCCCACTCCTGGGCGTCGAGGCCGGGGTTGACCTCCACCTGCGCGTCGGGCCGCGCCTCCTCGCCGTAGAGCGCCGGGTCCACGTCCGGGCCGCCGCAGAGGACCAGGCCGGCGGCCGCGGCCGCCAGCTCGCGCAGGCCGTCCCGCCCGCCGTCCGGGACGATCACGCGGAGGCGTTCCTCCGGCACTCCGACCGTGCGCAGGGCGGCGACGTAGGTGGAGGCCTTCTCGGCGCTGCGCGCCGAGACCAGGACCTCGCCGCTCACGCCGCCCGCTCCTCTTCCATCTCCACCAGCGCCGCCAGCCCCATCCCGCCGGAGACGCAGAGGGTGGCGATGCCGCGCTGGCCGCCGCGCTCGCGCAGGCCGTGGAGGAGGGTCACCAGGAGCCGCGCGCCGGTGGCGCCGATGGGGTGGCCGAGGGCGATGGCGCCGCCGTCGGGGTTGACGCGGTCGTGGTCGAAGGGCAGGTCCTTCAGGCAGGCCAGCACCTGGCTGGCGAAGGCCTCGTTGAGCTCGACGGCGTCGATGTCGCCGAGCTGGACGCCGTTGCGCCCCAGGAGCTTCCGCACCGCCGGCACCGGGCCGATCCCCATGATCCGCGGCTCGACCCCGACGACCTCCCAGCCGGCGAGGCGCGCCACGACCGGCAGCCCCAGCTCGCGGGCGGCGCGGCGGGAAGCGACGAGCATCGCGGCGGCGCCGTCGGTGATCCCCGATGCGTTGCCGGCGGTGACCGTCCCGCCGTCGCGGAAGACGGGCTTGAGCTGGGCCAGCGAGTCGAGGGTGACGCCGGCGCGCGGGTGCTCGTCGCGGTCGATCCGCTCCTCGCCCTTCCGGCCCGGCACCGCGACCGGCACGATCTCGGGCGCGAAGCGGCCGCGCCCCCAGGCGCGCTCGGCCCGCCCCTGGCTCTCCAGCGCCCAGGCGTCGGCCGCCGCGCGGCCGATCCCCGCCTCGACCGCCAGCTCCTCGGCGGTCTCGCCCATGACCAGGCCGGAGAGTGGGTCGTCGAAGCCGTCCCGGTACATGCCGTCCACCACCTCGGCGTGCCCCAGCCGATACCCCCAGCGGGCGCGCGGCAGCAGGTACGGCGTGTTCGACATGCTCTCGGTGCCGCCGGCGAGCACCACCTCGGCCTCGCCGGTCAGGATGGTGCGCGCCGCGCAGAGGACCGCCTGGAGGCCCGAGCCGCAGGCCTGGTTGACGGTGTAGGCCGGGCGGTCGACCGGCACGCCGGCGCGGTGGGCGATCTGCCGCGCGGTGTTGGGGCCGCCGCCGGCCTGGCGGGCGTGGCCGAAGATCACCTGATCGATCCGCGCCGGCTCGCAGCCGGCGCGCTCGAGGGCGGCCTTGGCGGCGGCGGTGCCGAGGTCGGCGGCCGACAGCGCCGCCAGCGCGCCGCCGAACTTGCCGATCGGCGTCCGCACCGGCGCGGCGAGGACGATGTCGTCCGGCGGCCGGCTGATCATTGCGAATGCCCCCGAGCGGAAAGAGGGAAGGGGGCGTCCCCTTCCCCCCTTGAGGGTGGGAAGGGGATCGAGGGGTTGCGGGGGTGATCCGGGAGAAGCATTAGACCCGAAGTGCGGTAATGCCGCTGCGCCGGCAGTTCTACTTTCCCACGAAAACTGATTTCACTTCGGTGTAGTACTCGAGGGCCTGCCGCCCCAGCTCGCGGCCGAAGCCGCTCTGCTTGTAGCCGCCGAAGGGGGCGCCGGAGTCGTACCAGTTGTACTGGTTGATCCAGACCGTGCCGGCCTGGAGCGCCCGGGCCACGCGGTGGGCCTTGCCGACGTCGCGGGTCCAGACCCCGGCCGCCAAGCCGTAGATCGAGGCGTTGGCCTGCGCCACCGCCTCGTCCGCGCTCTCGAAGGGGATGGCGACGAGGACCGGGCCGAAGATCTCCTCGCGCGCCACGGTCATCTCGCTGGTGACCCCGTCGAGGATGGTCGGCTGCATGAAGTAGCCCTTGCCGCCGACGCTCGCCGCCTCGCCGCCGGCCACGACCTTCGCCCCCTCCCGCCGCCCGGCCTCGACGTAGGAGAGCACGGACTCGCGCTGCTTGCCGGAGACCAGGGCCCCGAGCCGGGTCTTCGGGTGCAGCGGGTCGCCGGGCTCGAGCTTCTTCGTCCGCTCGACGAGGCGCTCGAGCAGCTCGCCGTGCACCGACTTCTCGACGAAGAGGCGCGAGCCGGCGGCGCAGACCTCGCCCTTGCCGTAGAAGATGCCGTTGTAGGCGCCCTTGACCGCGGCGTCGAGGTCGGCGTCGGCGAAGACGATGTTGGGCGACTTGCCGCCCAGCTCCAGGGTGAGCCGCTTCATCGTGTCGGCGGCGCCGCGCATCACCTGCTTGCCGACCTCGGTCGAGCCGGTGAAGCTGATCTTGGCGACGTGCGGGTGGGCGACCAGGGCGTTGCCGACTTCGGCGCCGCCGCCGGGGACGACGTTCAGCACCCCGGGCGGCAGCCCGACCTCGCTCGCCAGCTCGGCGAACTTGAGGGCGGTCAGCGGCGTGTAGGAGGCCGGCTTGTGGACCACGGTGTTGCCGCAGGCGAGTGCGGGGGCGATCTTCCACAGCGCCTGGATGAGCGGGAAGTTCCAGGGGGTGATGGCGGCCACCACGCCGACCGGCTCGCGCAGGGTGTAGGTCAAGACGAAGGGGCCGTGGCTGGGCAGGGTCTCGCCGGCGATCTTGTCGGCCCAGCCGGCGAAGTAGCGCAGGGCGTCCACCGCCGCCGGCACGTCAACGTAGCGCGACTCGAAGATCGGCTTGCCGTTGTCGAGGGTCTCGAGGCGGGCGAAGTCGGCGTTGCGCGCCTCCAACGCGTCGGCGATCTTCCACAAGAGCGTGCCGCGCTCGCGCGCCGACATCGTGCCCCAGGGGCCGGAGAGGGCCTCGCGGGCAGCCTCGACGGCGCGGTCGACGTCGGCGGCGCCGGCCGCGGCCACCTCGCAGAGCGGCTCCTCGGTTGCCGGGTTCTCGCTGGTGAAGGTAGCGCCGCTCGCGGCGTCCACCCACTCGCCGCCGATCCAGAGCTTGCAAGGGGGGAGGGTGGCGGCGGGCGCCGTCTGGGTCTCGGTCGCCATCAGTACCCCTTGAAGCGGGGCTGCCGCTTCTCGACGTAGGCGTTGAGCCCCTCCTTGGCGTCCTCGCTCTGGAAGAGCTGCTGCTGCAGCTCGCGCTCGAGGGCGAGGGCGGTCTCGAACGGGATCTCGGCGCCGGTCTGGACCGACCGCTTGATCCGCCCCACCGCCTTGGCGGCGCGCTGCGGCGGGCAGAAGCCCTTGGCGAAGGCGTGGACCTGGTCGAGGAAGGCGCCGCCCTCCTCGGTGTAGACCTGGTTGATGATTCCCAGAGCCTGCGCCTCCTCGAAGGAGATGAGCTGGCCGGTCGTCATCAGCTCGATCGCCTTGCTCTTGCCGACGATGCGCACCAGCCGCTGGGTGCCGCCGGTGCCGGGCAGGACGCCGAGGGTGATCTCGGGGAGGCCGACCTTGCCGGCGTCCTTCTTGGCGATCCGCAGGTCGGCGGCCATGGCGATCTCGAGGCCGCCGCCGACGGTGTGGCCGTTGAGGGCGGCGATGACCAGCTTCGGGGTCTGCTCGAGACGGTTCAGGGTCTCGTTGGCGTGGAGGCAGAAGTAGTACTTGAAGACCGGGTCGGCGCCCTGGAGCATGGCAATGTTGGCGCCGGCACAGAAGAACTTCTGGCCCGTACCGGTCAGGACCAGGACGTGGACCTCAGGGTCGAAGCGGGCCTCCAGGATCGCCTCGTCGAGCTGGCGCATCATCTGGTGGGTATAGGTGTTGGCCGGGGGATCGTCGAGCGTCAGGTAGGCGACGCCTTCCTTGACCTCGTAGTGAACGAGCGTCCGCGTTTCGGTGCGCTCGGCAGTGGTGGGCTGAGCCATGTCTCCTCCTCCGCGTCGAGTTAGCAGGGTGGGTCGGGGCGGTCCGCCCCGAAGATCCGAAACCATTGTGCCACGCGGGGCACGAATCCGAAAACGCCGTCTCGGCCCTAGCCGCCGATCTCCATGAAGCTCACGAGGTTCCCGTAGTTGCCCGAGGTGAGCATGTGCTCGGCGGGCTTTTCTTCGAGCAGGCGGAGGATCTCGGCCTCCAGGGAGGCGCCGGGGTCGGCGGCGGCGAGGAGCGGGCGGAGGGGGTGGACGCGGTCGGCGAAGAGGCAGAGGCGCAGCTCGCCGCGCGAGGTCAGGCGCAGGCGGTTGCAGTCGGCGCAGAAAGTGTGGGAGAGGGGGGTGATGAAGCCCACCGCTCCGACCGCCCCCGGGATGCGGTAGGCCTTCGCCGGCCCGGTCCGGTGGTGCGGGGTGGCGAAGGGCACGAGGGCGCCGTGCCGCGCCTCGACGCGCGCCTTGACCGCGTCGGCCGAGAGGAACTGGCCGGGTTGCAGGTGCCGGTTGCTCGCCGTCGGCATCATCTCGATGAAGCGGACGGTGAGCGGGCGGGTGAGCGTCAGGTCCACGAGGGCGTCGAGGTCCGCCGGGTCGCCGTCGGCGAGGAGCACCGCGTTGAGCTTGACCGGGTCGAGCCCGGCCGCCAGCGCCGCCTCGATCCCCTCCCAGACCTCCGACAGCTCCCCCCGGCGGGTCACCTCCCGGAAGCGCTCCGGGTCGAGGCTGTCGAGGCTGACGTTGATCCGGTCGACCCCCGCCGCCTTGAGCGGCGCCGCCAGCCGCGCCAGCTCGGTGCCGTTGGTCGAGAGCGACAGGTCGTCGAGGCCGGGCAGGGCCTTGAGGCGCAGGGCGATCTCCAGGATGTCCTTGCGCACCAGCGGCTCGCCGCCGGTCAGCCGCACCCGCCGGATCCCCAGCCGCACCAGCGCGCCGACGATCGTCTCGATCTCTTCGGGCGCCAGGAAGTCGCGGTCGCCGAAGGGGAACTCGGCCTCCTCGGGCAGGCAGTAGGTGCAGCGCAGGTTGCAGCGGTCGGTGACGGAGACCCGCAGGTAGGTGAGCCGGCGCCCGAAGGCGTCGATCAGCCGCGTCGGCTCCGCCTCCGCCGCGGGCGGGGCGACGCGCGGTGGCGCCCCCGGCAGAGGAGGGGTGGCGCGGAGGATGGGGAGGCGGCTCACGGTCGGGATCCTGGTCGCCGATTCTACTCGACGATTCGACTCACCCAGGGCCACTTGGCGCGCAAAGCGGCGCGAGCGGCACCTCAGTGTAGAATCCCCGAGCGCAGTGTCCCCGCACGACGCACCTCCCGCAAGACAAGCCCGCATGATCACCGGGTATAACACCGACGTCCGCCACAACGACGTCCTGTTCCACGTCCAGACCGAGGACAAGGGGGTCGGCAACCCGCTGATCGAGAGCCTGGTCTACGTCGGCGGGCAGGTGCTGGCGAGCAAGCGGGCGAGCTACGCCGACCTGCTGGCGGCGGGGAAGGACGAGAAGTCGGTCATGGCGATGATGGACCACCAGCACCGCACCATGATCGCCGCCATCCGCCACGGCAAGTTCGACGACAAGGTGGGCGAGGGGCACCTCGACCGCTCGCCGGCGCCGGTGCCGCTCGCCGCCGCCGCCCCGGCGCCGGCGCTGCGCTCGACGGGCACGGGCCCGCTGGTCCCGCCCGCCGGGCTGGGCACCGGCCCGCTCGTGGCGCCGCCGCCCCTCGCCCCGGCGGCCCCGCGCCCGCCGGCCGCCGAGCGCGGCGCGGAGCGCTCGCTCGACCAGGTGATCCTCGAGTACCTGACCAACGAGGCGGACCAGGAGCAGCTCTTCCTCTCGGTCGAGGGGGACTCCGACCTCGCCGCCGGGCGGCGGGTCGAGCTGGCGCTGCGCGCCCAGTCGAGCAAGAGCGGCCAGCCGGTGCCCGGGACGCAGGTCTCGGTGCGGATGATCTCGACCGTCGCCGAGCCGCGCGCCCTGGCCGCCGGCCGCACCGACGAGCGCGGGGCGGTGGCCCTCGCCTTCGAGATCCCGGCGCTCGGCCGCGGCACGGCGGCGCTCATCATCACCGCCGTCTCGCCGATCGGGCGCGCCGAGCTCAAGCACCTGCTTTGAGCACCATCCTGCTCAACGGCGAAGCCCGCCCGTTGACTCCCGGCGCCAGCGTCCTCGACCTCGTCACCGAGCTGGGCCGCCATCCGCGCGCCGTGGCGGTCGAGCTCAACGGCGCGATCCTGCCGCGCGAGACCTGGGCCGACCGCCGGCTCGAGCCCGGCGACCGCGTCGAGATGGTGCACTTCGTCCAGGGCGGCTGCAAGGAATAGCGCTGTGCCGGCCGGCGTTGAGCGAGCGGAGGGAGTGCGTGTACACTCCGCCGTCGCTGGGCCGCTAGCTCAATTGGTAGAGCAGCAGACTCTTAATCTGCGGGTTCGGGGTTCGATTCCCTGGCGGCTCACCATCCCCATCTCGACTTGTCCCGGTCCCAACCTGCGAAAGTGGCGGAACTGGCATACGCGCTAGACTTAGGATCTAGTCCCGAGCGATCGGGTTGGGGGTTCGAGTCCCCCCTTTCGCACCAACCTTCCGTTCACCCGTTCAGCGAGCCCGGCATCGCATAGGATCGTTTCGATGAGCGTCGTGGTGTCCGTCGAGGACGTAGGCCCCTGCCGCAAGCAGCTCAAGATCGCCGTGCCGGCGCCGGCCGTCGAGGCCGAGACCGAGCGGGTGATCCAGGACATGGGCAAGCGGGTCAAGATCCCCGGCTTCCGCAAGGGGAAGGTGCCGGCAGAGCTGGTGCGGCGGCGCTATCAGAAGGACATCGAGCACGAGGTCGTCGAGCGGCTCCTGCCGCGCTACTGGCGGCAGGCGCAGGCGGAGAGCGACATCGACCCGCTGCTGCCTCCCGAGGTGGACGAGGTCGAGGAGCTGCAGCCGGGCCGTGACCTCACCTTCACCGCCACCGTCGAGACCCGGCCGCGGATCGAGCTGCGCGGCCTGAGCGACTTCAACCTGCCGTCGCCCGAGGTCGAGCCCGGGACGGTGGAGATCGAGGAGGCGCTGGAGGACATCCGCAAGCAGGTCGGCACCTGGGTGCCGGTCGAGCGGACGGCGGCGCGCGGCGACCTGGTGAGCCTGGAGGTGCGCGAGGCGCGCCCCGAGGGCGAATGGTCCGAGCCCCAGGCGACCGAGGTGGAGCTGGGCGACCCGCGGATCTGGGAGGAGCTGGCCCTGGCCGTCACTGGCCTCGGCGCCGGCCAGGAGACGACCTTCACCCGCCGCGAGCAGCACGGCGACCACGAGCACGAGAAGAGCTACCGGGCGGCGGTCGTAGCGGTCAAGGAGCGGGATCTGCCGCCCCTCGACGACGAGCTGGCGACCCGTGTCAGCCCGGAGCTGCAGAGCCTCGAGGAGCTGCGCTCGGCGCTGGTCGCCCGCCTGCGGGCGCAGAAGACCGAGCAGCGGCGGGAGGATCGGCAGAAGGCGCTCCTCGACCAGCTCCGCGAGCGGCACCCGCTGGAGCTGCCGCAGCGGGTCGTGGACCGGGAGGTCGAAGGGCTGGCGCGCGACTACGCCGAGGGGCTGGTGCGGCAGGGGGTCGACCTCGAGCGCTCGCGGATCGACTGGCAGGAGGTCACCGCCGGCCTGCGGCCGCTCGCCGAGCGCCGGGTGCACGCCCGGCTCCTCCTCGACGCCGCCGCCGAGTCCGAAGGCGTGGCGGTCGAGGAGACCGAGTTCGAAGGCTTCCTGGCCGCCCTCGCCCGGGCCCAGGGAACTTCGACCCCGTCGCTGCGTAAGGCCCTCGACGAGCAGGGGCGCCTGGAGACCCTGCGCGGCCAGCTCCGCCGCGACAAGACGATGCGCCACCTGCTCGGCGAGCTGCCGGCGCCGGCCGAGGCTGTCGCGGCCGAACAGACGTAGAAGAGAGGAAGGGAAGCCAACGACATGCTGATTCCGATGGTCGTCGAGCAGACGAACAGGGGCGAGCGGGCCTACGACATCTACTCGCGGCTGCTCAAGGACAACATCATCTTCCTCGGCCGCGGGGTGGACGACGACACCGCCAGCCTGATCATCGCCCAGATGCTTTTCCTCGAGGCCGAGAACCCGGAGAAGGACATCTCGCTCTACATCAACTCGCCGGGCGGCTCGATCAGCTCCGGCATGGCGATCTACGACACCATGCAGTACATCAAGCCGGACGTCGCCACCTACTGCGTCGGGCAGGCGGCCTCGATGGCCGCGGTGCTGCTCGCCGCCGGCACCAAGGGGAAGCGGACGCTCCTGCCCAACAGCCGGGTGCTGATCCACCAGCCCTGGCTCTCGGGCCTCCAGGGGCAGCAGTCCGACATCGAGATCCACGCCAAGGACATGTTCATCATGCGCGACCGCATGGACGAGATCCTGGCCTTTCACAGCGGCAGGACGAAGGAGGAGGTGCACCGCGACACCGAGCGCGACCGCATCCTCTCGGCGACGGAGGCGGTGGAGTACGGGCTGGCGGACCGCATCATGGTCCGCAAGCGGGCCTGAGCAGCGCCCGCCAAGTCCGCGCAAACCCCGGCCGGGAATGGGCTTTCCGGCCGGCCGCGTTGTATGCAGGTAAGGTTGACAGAGCCTGGGATCACCCCTAGCATCGACTTGCCTGTCCCCCCGATCCCAGACGGAGGAGTAAATGCCGAAGAAAGACAGCGGCGACGAGGTCCTCAGGTGCTCGTTCTGCAACAAGAGCCAGCGGGAGGTGAAGAAGCTGATCGCCGGCCCGACGGTGTTCATTTGCGACGAGTGCGTGGACATCTGCCTCGACATCATCGCCGAGGATCGGATGCTGGAGCAGCAGCAGGACACGAACCTCCCCAAGCCCCGCGAGATCAAGGCGCTCCTCGACGAGTACGTGATCGGCCAGGAGCAGGCGAAGAAGAAGCTGGCGGTCGCGGTCTACAACCACTACAAGCGCATCGACTTCGCCGAGAAGAGCCACGGTGACGTCGAGCTGCAGAAGTCCAACATCCTGCTCATCGGCCCCACCGGGACCGGCAAGACGCTCCTCGCCCAGACCCTGGCGCGGCTCCTCTCCGTCCCCTTCACCATCGCCGACGCGACGACCCTGACCGAGGCGGGGTACGTCGGCGAGGACGTCGAGAACATCATCCTCAAGCTCTACCAGGCCTCGGGCAACGACAAGGAGAAGACCCAGCGCGGCATCGTCTACATCGACGAGGTGGACAAGATCTGCCGCAAGGGGGACAACCCGTCGATCACCCGCGACGTCTCGGGCGAGGGGGTGCAGCAGGCGCTGCTCAAGATCCTCGAGGGGACGCAGTGCAACGTGCCTCCCCAGGGCGGGCGCAAGCACCCGCACCAGGAGTTCCTGCAGATCGACACCACCAACATCCTCTTCATCTGCGGCGGCGCCTTCGTCGGGCTCGACGAGCTGGTCGAGCGGCGGCTCAACCAGAAGGCGCTCGGCTTCGGCGCCGAGATCCGCAGCAAGAAGGAGAAGAAGACCTCGGCGCTGCTCGACCAGGTCCTGCCCGAGGACCTCATCAAGTACGGCCTCATCCCGGAGTTCGTCGGCCGCCTGCCGGTGGTCGCGACGCTCGAGGAGCTCGACGAGGAGGCTCTGGTGCGCATCCTGCAGGAGCCCAAGAACAGTCTGGTGCGCCAGTACCAGACGATCCTGGAGTTCGAAGGTGTCGAGCTCAAGTTCACCGAAGGCGCGCTCAAGGCGGTGGCCCACGAGGCGCTCAAGCGCAACGTCGGCGCCCGCGGCCTGCGCATCATCCTCGAGGAGCTGATGCTCGAGCTCATGTACAACGTCCCCTCCCAGCGGGACATCAAGCAGTGCCTCATCGACGAGGACGTGGTCGCCAGCCGGATCGTGCCGATCACGTTCTACAAGAAGGCCGGCTAGGTCGGCTAGAAGGAGCCATGGCTTCGAGCTACGTCAAGACCCGGCGGGAGCTGCTGCCCCTCGTCCCGTTGCGGGACATGGTGGTCTTCCCGCACATGATGGCGCCGTTCATCGTCGGCCGCGAGAGCTCGGTGCGGGCGCTCGAGCAGTCGCTCGGCACCGCCCAGAAGCGCATCTTCCTGGTGGCCCAGAAGGACCCCAAGGTCGACGAGCCGCTGCGCGACGACATCTACGAGGTCGGCGTCGTGGCCTCGGTGATCCAGAACCTGAAGCTCCCCAACGGCAACGTCAAGGTGATGGTCGAGGGGGTGCAGCGCGGCAAGGTCGTCGAGGTCATCGACAGCGACGGCGCGCTCAACGTCGAGGTCGAGGTCCTGGAGATCCAGTACCCGCTCTCCGAAGAGCTGCAGATGTACATGGGGAAGGTCCTGTCGGCCTTCGAGCAGTACGCCAAGATGTCTCACCACCTGGCCTTCGAAGGCCTGATGTCCACCATCAAGGCCGACGACCCCGACCGCTTCGCCGACGCGCTCTCGGCCCACATCCTGGTCGCCACCCAGGACAAGCAGACGCTGCTCGAGCTGGTCAACCCCTACGAGCGGCTGCAGCGGCTGCACGACCTGCTCGACGTCGAGATCGAGAAGATCAACATCGACAAGCGGATCAACGT
>DATLOC010000007.1:0-3449 GCA_035536455.1 Thermoanaerobaculia bacterium
CGGCGGGCGCGTCGTCGCGGTGGGCACGACGACCGTGCGGGCGTTGGAGTCGGCCGCGGGGGTCGACGGCGTCGTCCGCCCGTTCGCCGGGCCGACGGCGCTCACCGTCACGCCGGGCCACCGCTTCCATACCGTGGACGCGCTCGTGACCAACTTCCACCTGCCCCGCTCGTCGCTTCTCGTGCTCGTGTCGGCGTTCGGTGGGCGCGAGCGGGTGCTGGCGGCGTACGCCGAGGCGATCCGACGCGGCTACCGCTTCTACTCCTACGGCGACGCGATGCTGGCGGAGCGCAGGATGCGGTGAGCGAGGACAGCGGCGCCGTAGCCGTTGTCGATGTTGACGACGCCGATCCCCGGCGCGCAGGCGTTGAGCATGGTGAGGAGCGCGGCGAGGCCGCCGAAGCTGGCGCCGTAGCCGACGCTCGTGGGCACGGCGACGACCGGCGCCGCGACGAGCCCCGCGACGACCGCCGGCAGCGCGCCGTCCATGCCCGCCACCGCGACGATCACCTCGGCGCGGCGCAGCGCCGGCAGGGCGTCGAGCAGGCGATGCAGGCCGGCGACGCCGACGTCGTAGTGGCGCTCGACCGCATGGCCGAACCAGGTGAGGCAGACCGCCGCCTCCTCGGCGACGCCGAGGTCGGAGGTGCCGGCGGCGAGCACCGCCGCCGGCGCTCCGGAGGCTTCGTGCGGCTCCCCGCAGGTCACGACGCGGGCGCGCTCGTGGAAGACGGCCTCGGGAAATCGCGCGCGCAGCGCCGCGGCGGCTTCGGGACCGACGCGGGTCACCAGGACCCGGCCGTTGGCGGCGAGCAGGCGCTCGGCGATGGCCAGCAGGTCCTCGCTGCGCTTGCCCTCCCCGAAGATCGTCTCCGGCAGCCCCGAGCGCAGCTCGCGGTGGAGGTCCGGCTTGGCGATCCCGAGGTCGGCGTAGGGCAGGTCGGCGAGGGCGGCGAGGGCGGCGTCGGGGGTCAGCTCGCCGGCCGCGACGCGCGCCAGCAGCTCGCGCAGCGCCTCGGGCCTCAAAGCCTAAGGCGCGAAGGCTTTCGCGCCGGGCTGCAATCAATCTGCGGGCGCGCTTCCCGTCGCGCGCCCAGCGCGACGGGCGCCGGCAGGTCGGCGCCGCCGCGCCGGTAGCCGCGCGGGTCGTAGACGGCGCCGTCGAAGCCGAGCGCGCGCAGGCGGGGCTCGAGCGCCGGCCAGAGCGCGGCGAGGCGCTCCACTTCCTCGGGGCCGACCTCGACGCGCGCCGCCCGCTCCTCGTGCCGCACCCGCACCAGGCGGAACCCCTGGCCGGCGAGGAGATCCTCGGCGGCCTCGACGCGGCGCAGCTTGCCGAGCGTCACCGGCTGGCCGTGCGGGATGCGCGAGGAGAGGCAGGCGTTGGCCGGGCGGTCCCAGACCGAGAGGCCGAGGCCGCGGGCGAGGGCCCGCGCCGTCGCCTTGTCGATGCCGTGGGCGAGGAGCGGCGAGTAGACGCCCTTCTCGCGGACGGCGCGCAGGCCGGGGCGGTCTGGGCCGGGGTCGGAGGCGTTGGTGCCGTCGCAGACGACGGCGTAGCCGCGCTCGCGGGCGAGCGTCACCAGCGTCCCCATGCGCAGCCCCTGGCAGACGTAGCAGCGGTAGGCGGGGTTGGCCGCGAACTCGGGGTCGGCGAGCTCGCTGTAGGTGACCGTCTCGTGGCGGATGCCGATCTCGGCGGCGAGCCGGCGGGCGTGGCCGAGCTCGGCGCCGGCCAGGGTCTCCGCCGCCGCCGTCACCGCCAGCGCCTTCTCGCCGACCGCGCGGTGGGCGAGCGCCGCGACCAGCCCGGAGTCCACGCCGCCCGAGTAGGCCACCAGCACCGAGCCCCGCTCCGCGAGGTCGGAAACAAGCGTCTCGAACTGCGCGGAAAGGGCGGCGTCCAGCATCGAAATCGATGCTAGCACGCGGCTTGCGGGCCGCCGGTCAGCCGCGGCCGGCGCGGAACGGGATGCGCATGGTCACCGGGACGAGGAAGAAGATGGCGTAGACCCCGGCGGCGTAGAGGGGCACGAAGGGGGCGGCGCGCTGCTCGGCGAGCGGGGCCATGGAGCGAAGGAGGAAAGGGAGCGCGAGCGGGGCCGAGAAGTAGATCAGCGCCAGCCGCCGGCGGAGCGGCGGGGGGAAGGCGCGCGCCCGCTGCACGTAGAGGAGGCCGGCGGTCCAGCCGAGGAACGCGGCGAAGCCGTAGAGGTTGTAGAGCGAGAGCTGCAGCCGGCCGGCGAGCGGCACCAGGCCGCCGAGCGCCAGAATTTGCACCACCCAGCAGGCGAGAAAGAGGGCGAGGAGAACGATCCCCGCCCTGCCCAGCAGCCCCGGCGGCGGGTCGCCGGCGGCGCCGGGCCGCGGCGGCTCGGCGTCAGCCATAGCTCTCGACCGGCGGGCAGCTGCACATCAGGTTGCGGTCCCCCCAGACGTTGTCGACGCGCGAGACGAACGGCCAGAACTTCCACTCGCGCACCCAGGGCAGGGGGAAGACCGCCTGCTCGCGGCTGTAGCCGTGCGACCAGTCGCCGGCCAGCGCCACCTCGGCGGTGTGCGGCGCGTTCTTGAGGGGGTTGTCGGCGCGGTCGGCGCGCCCCTCCTCGATGGCGCGGATCTCGTCGCGGATGGCGACCAGCGCGTCGCAGAAGCGGTCCAGCTCGTCCTTCGACTCGCTCTCGGTCGGCTCGATCATCAGCGTCCCGGCCACCGGGAAGGACATCGTCGGGGCGTGGAAGCCGAAGTCCATGAGGCGCTTGGCAACGTCCTCGGCTTCGACGCCGGCAGTCGCCTTGAACGGCCGCAGGTCGAGGATGAACTCGTGCGCCACCCGCCCGCGGCGGCCGGCGTAGAGGAGCGGGTAGTGCTCCCCGAGCCGCGCCGCCATGTAGTTGGCGTTGAGGATCGCCACCTCGGTCGCCCGCGTCAGCCCGGCGGCGCCCATCAGCGCGATGTAGGCCCAGGAGATGGTGAGGATCGAGGCGCTCCCCCACGGCGCCGCGGCGACGGGACCGATGGCCCGCTCCCCGTCGGCCTTCGCCAGCGGGTGCCCGGGAAGGAAGGGCGCCAGGTGCGGCGCGACGCAGATCGGCCCCATCCCCGGCCCGCCGCCGCCGTGCGGGATGCAGAAGGTCTTGTGCAGGTTCAGGTGGCAGACGTCCGCGCCGAAGTCGCCCGGGCGGCAGAGGCCCACCTGCGCGTTCATGTTGGCGCCGTCCATGTACACCTGCCCGCCATGGCGGTGGATCACGTCGCAGACCTCGCGGATCCCCTCCTCGAACACGCCGTGCGTGGACGGATACGTCACCATCAGCGCGGCCAGCCTGTCCGCGTGCTGCTCCGCCTTCGCCCGCAGGTCGGCGAGGTCGATGTTCCCGTCGGCGTCCGTGCCCACGACCACGACCCTCATCGCCGCCATCACCGCGCTCGCCGGGTTGGTGCCGTGC
>DATLOC010000008.1:0-41419 GCA_035536455.1 Thermoanaerobaculia bacterium
GTCATCGCGTCGGCGACGAAGAGGGTCTCCTCCGGCCGCAGCGTCTCGGCCAGGCGCCGCAGCTCCGCCATCAGCTCGGCGTCCACGTGCAGCCGCCCGGCGGTGTCGACGAGCAGCACGTCGTGGCCGCGCTGGCGCGCCACCGCGACGGCGCGCGCGGCGAGGTCGAGCACCTTTTCGCCCGGCGCCGGCTCGAGGACCGGCACCTCCACGCCCTTGCCGACCTGCTTGAGCTGCTCGACCGCGGCGGCGCGCTGGAGGTCGGCGGCGACGAGGAGCGGGTACTTGCCCCGTTGTGCGAGGCGGCGGGCGAGCTTGCCGGCGGTCGTCGTCTTGCCCGAGCCCTGGAGGCCGCAGAGCAGGACGGCGGCCGGGCGACCGGCGAGCTTCAGCTCGGCGCCGTCCTCGCCGAGGAGGGCCTGGAGCTCGTCGCGCACGATCTTCAGCACCTGCTGCGCCGGGGTGAGGCTCTCGAGGACCTCCTGCCCCTCGGCGCGCGCGCGCACCCGCTCGAGGAAGGGTTTGACGACGCGGATGTGGACGTCGGCTTCGAGCAGCGCCAGCCGGATCTGCCGCAGCGCCCCCTGCAGCGCCTCCGGCGACACCCGCCCCTCCCCGCGCAGGTTGCGGAAGACGTCCTGGAGCTTGCCTTGGAGACCGTCGAACACTAGACCGCGAACTGCCGCAGGTGGTGGTCGAGGTGCTTGTGGCAGAGGCGGCCCCACTCGCGGCCGCCGATCAGGCCGAAGGCCGGATGGGGCGCCCAGGGCTCGTCGGGACGGCGGTCGGCGAAGCGGTCGACGAGGCCGTGGAGGAGCGCCAGGTCGCCCTCCCAGGCGGCCGGCTGCGAGGTCTGCATCTCGCGCACGGTCGGCACCTTGCCCTTGGGCCAGGGGAGCCAGTAGACGAGCAGCGTCCGCAGCGGCTTGAAGCGTAGGAAGTTGCGCCGCTCGCGCGTGCGGATGTCGCCGAGCGCGACCCGGAGCTGGTCGGCCGCGTGGCAGACCATCTGCGGCGCGTCCATCTTCCCCCACATTCCGGCCCGCGTCGCCTCCAGCCGGTCGATCCGCGCGTGCATGGCGGCGCGGGTCTGCGCGTCGAACAGAGTGCTCATGGCGCCGATTCTACCGCCCGTGGCGGACGGGGACCGCCTGCCAGATCTCCGCCAGATCCGCTCGCTATACTCCGCCGCCGTGGAGCGGCGGGCGAAGATCATGGCGACCCTGGGGCCGGCGAGCGGTGAGGAAGGGGTGCTCCGGGAGCTGCTGCGCGCCGGCGTCGATCTCGTCCGCCTCAACCTCTCGCACGGCAGCCACGACGAGCACCGCCGCACCATCCGGCGCGTCCGCCGCATCGCGCTCGAAGGACAGGTCCACCTGCCCGTGGTGCTCGACCTGATGGGGCCGCGCTACCGGCTGGGCAAGCTTCCCGGCGACCGGCGGCGGCTCGCGCCCGGCGAGGAGGTGCGGCTCGGCGGCGCCGCGACCCCGGGCGTCGACCTGCCGCTCGACGACACCTCGATCCTCGCCCACCTCGAGCCCGGCGAGCGGCTGCTGATCGACGGCGGGTTGATCGAGCTGCGCGTCGAGGCGCACGACGGCGACCAGCTGCGCGCCGTCGTGGTCAACGGCGGCGAGGTGAGGTCGCGCAAGGGGCTCAACCTCCCGGACACCAACCTCCCCTTCGAGATCTCGGACAAGGACCGCCGCGACTGCGCCTTCGCCCTGGCCGAAGGGGCCGACTACCTGGCGGCCAGCTACGTCGGCGAGGCGGCGCACGTCGAGGCGCTGCGCGAGGTGGTGCGCGGCCTGGGCGGGCGGCTGCCGATCATCGCCAAGCTGGAGCGCGCCACCGCCCTCGACCACCTCGACGAGATCGTCGCCGCCGCCGAGGGGGTCATGGTGGCGCGCGGCGACCTCGGCGTCGAGGTGCCGCTGCACACCGTGCCGGTCCTGCAGAAGCGGATCGTGGCGGCCGGCCGGCGCGCCGGCAAGCCGGTGATCGTCGCCACCCAGATGCTCGAGTCGATGATCGAGCAGCCGCGCCCCACCCGCGCCGAGGCGACCGACGTCGCCAACGCGGTCTTCGACGGCGCCGACTCGCTCATGCTCTCGGGCGAGACCGCGATCGGCAAGTACCCGGTCGAGACGGTGGCGACGATGGCGCGGATCGTCTGCGCGGCCGAGGGCTACGCCCGGGAGACCGCGGCGCCGAGCGAGCCGGTGCGCCTCCTCGGCGACTCCAACCTCCGCCGCACTTTCGAGCTCGAGCCGCTCCACGACCGCACCGGCGGCGACCCCTCGCTCGACGTCCCCGACATGGTGGCCGCCGCCGCCGTCACCGCCGCGCGCGAGCTGGAGTTCCGCTGCATCGTCGCCTTCAGCCAGGGGGGGTTCACGGCGCGCCTCGTCGCCCGCTACCGGCCGAGCGCGCCGATCGTCGCCTTCACCCCCGACGAGCGGGTGGCGCGGCAGCTCCAGCTCGTCTGGGGGACGCGGCCGCTGCTCGCCGAGGGCGAGGTGCAGCACCTCGACGGCGTCATGCAGGTGGTGGACCGGAAGCTCCAGAAAGCGGGGATCGCGCGGCCGGGAGACCGTATCATCGTGCTCATGGGCCACCCGATCCGCGAGCGCCCGCTGACCAACTTGATGCGCGTCCACCGCGTGCGCTCCGTCGAGGAGTGGGAGCGGGAGCCGCCAGCGTGATCCCGCTCCACGACATCCACACGCGGCACCGCTTCCCGCTGATGGTGGTGGCGCTGATCGCCGCCAACGCCCTGTTCTTCCTCTTCGAGCTGTCGCTGGGCGAGAGCGGGCTCGAGCGCTTCCTGATGTCCGCGGCGTTCGTGCCCGGGAAGCTCCTCGCCGACGGCTTCTCGGCCGGCGACGTCGCCGCCGGGGCGCAGAGCGGATTCCTCTCGATGTTCCTGCACGGCGGCTGGGCCCACTTCCTGGGCAACATGCTCTTCCTCTGGGTCTTCGGCGACAACATCGAGGACCGCCTGGGCCACGCCCGCTTCCTCATCCTCTACCTCGCGGCGGGGTACGTCGCGACGATCGCCCACGCCTGGGCCAACCCGCTCTCCGGCCTGCCGGCGATCGGCGCCTCGGGGGCGATCTCCGGGGTCCTCGGCGCCTACCTCTTCATCCACCCCAAGGTGCGCATCGTCACCGTCGTCTTCCTGGGCTTCTTCGTCCGCTTCATCCAGGTGCCGGCCTGGGTCTACCTGCCGATCTGGTTCCTCCTTCAGCTCCTCCCCGGCCTGGCTTCCCTCGGCGCGCCGACGGCGAACGAGCAGGGGGGCGTGGCCTGGTTCGCGCACATCGGCGGCTTCGTCGCCGGGCCGCTCCTTCTCCTGCTGCTCGGCGGCCTCCGGCGGCAGGCCCCCGCGCCGGGGCCGAGGCGCGCCTTCTGAGCCCGGCCGGGCGCCTCCGCCGCCGCTGGGCGGCGGCGCTCGCCGCCCTCTCCCTCCTCGCCCTCGCCGACGCCTGCTGGATCGAGCCGCGCCTCCTGCTGCTGCGCGACGACGTGGACCTGCCCGTCGAGGGCGCGGCGCGCCTCCGCCTGGTCCACCTCTCCGACCTCCACCTCGCCGCCGAGACGTCGCTCCTCCGCCGCCTGTTGCGCGACGTGGCGGCGGAGGGGCCGGAGCTGATCGTGGTCAGCGGCGACCTGATCGACGAGGCGCCCGAGCCGGAGGCGATGGCGCGTCACGTCCGCGCCACCGCCGCGACGATGGCGGCGCTGCGGCGGACGGCGCCGGTCTTCGCCGTCCAGGGGCACAGCGAGTACCACGGCGCGCTGGTGGCGGCGGTGGCCGACGCCGGCGTCGTCTGGCTCGCCAACGAAGGGCGTACGGTGGCCGGTCCGCCGCCCGGGAAGGAGCCCGGCGGCCTCGTCCTCCTCGGCGTCAGCCAGCAGGTCGGGGAGGACTGGGGCTTCCCGGTGCCGCGCTCCCCCTTCGCGCCGCTGCCCTACCGCGGCGGCCGGCTCTACGGCGCCGAGACCGGCGACGACACCCGCAACGACTACAGCCACTACGACCCGGCGCCCGCGGGCGGCCTCGCCGACGCCGGCGGGCCGCTCGCCTGGAGCGGCTACGACGCGGTCTGCGACGTCTGGATCGAGCGCCGCGAGACCGGCGCCGGGCTCGCCGTCCACAGCCGCTACCCGCTCGGCGAGGACCGCATGATCCGCCTGCGCCGTGCCGAGCCGGGGCGCGGCATGCCCGGGACTTTCGCGCTGGTCAGCCACGGCACCGCCTTCACCGCCGGGCAGGTGGACACCGGCGTCGAGCCGGAGCCCGGGCGCTGGTACCGGATGCGGGTGAAGACGGCGGTCGGGCCCGGCGCGGTGCGCGCCTGGGCGAAGGTCTGGCCGGCGGACGAGCGGGAGCCGCGCGCCTGGCAGGCCTGGGCGGAGGACCGCTCGCGCCATCGCGTCGCGGCGGGGACGGTGGGGCTCTGGTCGTGGGGCGGCGGCACCGTGCTCTACCGCAACCTGCGCGTCACCGCCGACGGCGGGCGGCCGCTCCTCGCGGCGCCGCTCGCCGGCCCGCGGCCGCCGCCGGAGTGGCGGACCGGCGCGCGCGGCACGCGACTGGCGATGGCGCTGGCGCGCGCCCCGAAGCGGCCGGAGAGGGGCGCGGTCGGCGTCCTCTCCCATTCGCCGGACGTGGTGCTGGAGGCGGCGCGCCGGGGTCTCGACTTCGTGCTCGCCGGCCACACCCACGGCGGCCAGGTCCGCCTCCCCTTCCACGGCGCGATCATCACCCGCGCCCGGCTCGGCGCCTACTACGACAGCGGCCGCTTCGCCTTCGAGGGCCCGTCGCGCCGCGGCTGGACCTGGCTCTACATCAACCCCGGCTTCGGCACCTCGATCCTGCCCATCCGCTTCTGGTGCCCGCCGCGCTGGGCGGTGGTGACGGTGCGCTGATGCCCTTCACCGCGCCGCCGCCGCTGCCGGAGTGGCTGGCCCGGCAGCTTCCCGTCCGGCGCGGCGCCTACGTGCTGGAGAGCGGCGAGGACGCCGGGCGCCGCCTCCACTTCCTCGATTCGTCGCCTGAAGGGGGGAGCCCGGCGGCGCGGCCGGTCCTGCTGCTCCACGGCAACCCGGCCTGGAGCTTCCTCTGGCGGCGGGTGATCGCGGCGCTCCCCGGCTACCGGTGCGTCGCGCCCGACCTCCTCGGGCTCGGGCTCTCCTCGCGGCTGCCGCGGCTCGCCGACCACACCATCGGCCGGCACGCCCACGCGCTCGCCGAGCTGGTCGAGCGGCTGGACCTGCGCGACGCCGTCCTCGTGGGGCACGACTGGGGCGGCCTGCTCGGCGCGGTCCTCGGCGAGCGGCTGCCGGGTCGGATCGCCGGGGTCGTCTGGACGAACACCGTCGTCGCCTGGCCGCGCCACCCGCGCGGCACCGCGTTCCACCACTTCGCCCGCGTGCCGGTGGTGAGCACGCTGGCCTTCCGCGGGCTCGGCTTCCCGCAACGGCACATGCGCTGGGTGCAGGGGGACCGGCGCTCGATCCGCGGCGAGGTGGCGCGCGCCTACCGCTGGCCGCTGCGCACCTGGGCCGACCGCGTCGCGCCGCTCGCCCTCGCCCGCCTGGTGCCGAACGGCCCCGACCACCCGACCATGCCGGCGCTCCGCCGAGGCGAGGCCTGGGCGCACGCCTTCGCCGGGCCCGTCGCACTCGTCTGGGGGCTCCGCGATCCGATCCTCGCCCGCGCCCTCCCCCGCCACGAGCGCGCCTTCCCGCAGGCGCCGGTCACGCGCACCGAGGCCGGACACTTCCTCCAGGAAGAGGTGCCGGAGGCGCTGGCCGCGGCGGTCGAGGACGTGGCGCGGCGGGCCGCCGGCTAGCTCGCGGCAGTTTCGCGGAGGGGCTCGTCCTCCGGCAGGTCTTCCACCACCGGCTCCACCTCCACGTGCCGCCAGGCGAGCCAGGCGGGCAGCAGGGTGATGGTCACGACGCAGGCGCAGAAAGCGCCGAGGATCGCCACCTTGCCGGTGGACTGGAGGCCCGGGTAGCTCGAGAAGGTGATCGAGCCGAAGCCCAGGATCGTCGCCAGCGACGCCATCACCACGGAGTTGCCGGTCTCCACCAGGCCGCGCTCGACCTCCTTGCCGCTCGCTCCGCCCACCTCGCGGTAGCGGTGGAGGACGTAGATCGCGTAGTCCACGCCGATGCCGATGATCATGGTGGTGACGAAAATGTTGATGAAGTTCATCTGGATACCGGCGAGCACCATCGCGCCGAGCATCCAGACAATCCCCACCAGCACCGGGAAGAGCCCGAGCAGGCCCAGGCGCAGGTCGCGGAAGTTGAGCCAGAGGAGCAGCTCGACCGCGATCAGCCCAAGGATGCCGGCGATCCAGCCGTCGCGCAGCACCCGCTGGCGCACCCGCTGGTTGATGACGTTGACCCCCGAGAGCACCGCCCGGTCCCCCAGCTTCTCCGCCAGCTCGACCGCCTGCGGCGGCGGCTCGCGCCGCCACTTGCCGGCCGGCGGGTAGAGGTAGACCGCGCTCTTCCAGCCGCGGTCGGTCTTACGCAGGAAGCGGCCGAGGAGGAGCGCCGTCTGCTCGCTGGCCTGGAAGTCGGCCACCCCTACCGGGCGCGCCAGCGAGACCGCCTCCTCCAGCAGCTCGAGCCCCGGCGTGAACCCGTCGACGCGCAGCCCCTGGGCCGCCGCCTGCCGCTCGAAGCTGGCGCGGATGCGGCGCATGTCGAGCGGACTGTTCCGCGCCCGCGCCAGCCACTCCAGCGCCTCCTGCTGCTTCTGCGGCGCCGGGATGAGCGACGGCACGCCGCTGACGCCCTGGAGCACGCCCTCGGCAACCAGCCCGCGCGCCTCGGCGACCGCCCGCTCGGACAGCTCCAGCACCTCGGAGAGCCGGTCCCCGGTCAGCAGCAGGAGCATCGAGTCGAAGCCGGAGCCGAAGTGGCGCCCCACCTCCTCGGCCACCTCCATGCCGCGGTTGCCGCGCGGCCGCATCGTCTTCATGCTCTCGTCGAAGGTGAGGCGGGTGGAGAGGGCGAAGGCGGCGAGGGTCACGAGAGCGCCCGCCAGCAGCACCGGCCGCGGGTGGCGCATCGAGAAGCGCATCAGCACATTGGTGCCGAGGCTGTGGAGGTAGAGGTTGGGCTCGGTCTGGCGGCGGGCGTGGCGGTCGTCGGCCCAGGCGAGCATCGCCGGCAGCAGCAGGAGCACCGTCGCCATGCAGATCAGGATGCCGGTGCCGGTCATCAGACCCATCTGCCGCAGGCCGGTGAAGTCGGTGAAGGTGAAGGCATAGAAGGTGGCGGCGGTGGTGACCGCCCCCACCACCACCGCGCGGCCGGTGTGGCCGCTCATCGCCGCCAGCGCGCGCTCGAGCCCGGCACCGCGCCGCCGCTCCTCGATGTAGCGGCCGTAGGAAACGATGACGAAGTCGATCCCCAGGCCGATGAGCAGCGCCGCGCAAACGCTGGTCGCCGAGGAGAGGTGCCCGATCGTCACCGCCAGCAGGCCGAAGGTGATGAGGATGGCCGAGAGCAGCGGCACGAAGGCGTAGAGCAGCGCCCCCTTGCGGCGGAAGGCGAAAAGGAAGAGGAGGAAGACGCTGACCGTCGAGGTGCCGATGTTGATCAGCATGTCCTTGCGCAGCAGCGAGGCGTCGCCCAGGGACGTCAGGTAGGGGCCGCCGAGCGCCACCACCGGCGTCGGCGGCGGCTCGGGGCCGGCGATCCGCGGCCACTCGGCCAGCTTGCGGTCGACGAGCGCGTCCACCGCCGCCACCAGGCCGTGCACGAAGTCCACATCCGCCGGCGGCCGCTTGGGCTGCGCCAGCAGCAGCAGCAGGCGGTGGTCCTGCGACAGGTAGTAGCCGCTGGTCCAGTCCACCTTGAGGCTGCCGCGTGAGCCCTGGACGCGGTCGAAGAAGATGTCCGCCAGGCCGAAGGGGTCGAGCCGCACGAGCTGCTTGGCGGCGAGCCCCTGCGGCGTCTTGATCAGGCGCGCCAGCTCGCGGGCGCGGACGGCGATCCCGTAGTCGGAGAGCTTGAGCTCGAAGGCCTGCCGCTCGGCCGGCGAGAGGAAGAGGACGGCCTTGGGGAAGAAGGTCCGCAGCAGCTCCTCGGGGTCGCCCAGCCGGTGCTCGACGCGCTCGAGCTCGGGCAGCGCGCGCAGCTCGGCGGCGACCTCGTCGGCCAGCATCTCGTAGGGATCGGGGACCACTCCCTCCGGGATGCGGATCACCACCAGCAGATAGGAGAAGGTGCCGAAGTCCTCCAGCGTCTCGACGTAGGCGCGGATCGCCGGGTCCTGCTGCGGCAGGAGCTTCAGCATGTCGGTGTCGAAGGAGAGCCGCGTCGCGGCCAGGGCCGACAGCCCGGTGAGGACCCCGAAGACGGCGAACAGCAGCCGGTAGCGGCGTCTCGCGAAGCTTGCGAGGCGCTGGAGCCAGCTCGTCCCCACCTACCGTTCCCCGGAGGAGCGGCCGGCGGCGGCGAGCGGCCGGGGCTCGGGCGGAGGCGGCACGGAGCGGACGGCGCCCTCCGGCTCCGGCGCCGGCCGCCGCGGCTCCTGCGCGCGCAGCACCAGGCGCCAGAAGCGGACGAAGTACTCGCCGCCGGAGTAGAGGGTGATGGCGACCGCGGCCCAGAGCGAGATCGGCGCCAGGTGCCGGAACTCGCCGAGCTGGTTGTAGATGATGAGGAGAGCGATCGCGATCACCTGCACGATCGTCTTGAGCTTGCCGGAGAGCCCGGCCGGGATCATCACGTGCTCGGCGGCGGCGAAGGCGCGCAGGGCCGAGACCGCGAACTCGCGCGCCACGATGACCACCACCATCCAGGCCGGGACGACGGTCGGGGCCATCTCGACGAGCGAGATGAAGGCCGCCGAGGTCAGGATCTTGTCGGCCGCCGGGTCGAGCAGCATGCCGAGGCGGGTGACCTGCTTGCGCCGCCGGGCGATGACCCCGTCGAGGACGTCGGTCGCGGCGGCCAGGAGGAAGAGGCCGAGGCCGACGAACTCCTTGCCGTCGAACTTGGTGAGCAGCACGACCACCAGGATCGGCACCAGCAGGATGCGGAAGACGGTGAGGAAGTTGGGGACGTTGAGCATGCGCGGCTGCGGTCGGAGCCCGGCCCGGGAGGCCTCGGGACCGTCCGGCGATTCTATGCCAGCAGGAGAAGCGCTTTAGCGCGGTGTGAGGCGGGCGGTGGTGAGGAGCGGGCGCTCGCCGGCGCCGACGACGAGCACCGTCTTCGCGTTCGCGCCGCGCACGGCGCCCGCGTACGGCGCCTTGACCGCCACCACCTCGGGGCCGGCGTAGAGGCCGAGGATGCGCTGCACGTAGTTCCGGGTCTCGGCGTAGGGCGGGATGCCGCCGTGGCGCTCGACGGCCCCGGGGCCGGCGTTGTAGGCGGCGAGGGCCAGGTCGACGCGCCCGCCGAAGCGGTCGAGCATGCGGCGCAGGAAGACGGTGCCGCCGCGCACGTTCTGGTCGGGGTCGTAGGGGTCGGCGACGTCGAGGGAGGCGGCGGTGTCGGGCATGAGCTGCATCAGGCCCATCGCCCCCGCGCGCGAGACGGCCACCGGGTTCCAGGCCGACTCGACCTGGATCAGGGCGCGCACCAGCTTGGGCTCGAGGTCCTGGCTGCCGCAGTGCTGGTCGATGACCAGCTCGAGCTCCGGGTCCGGCTCGCGGAGGCGGGCGGGGGCGACGCGGCGCGCCGGCGCCGAGCCCTCGTTCGAGATGACCATGCGGCCGGCCGTGCCATGGCGCAGGCCGACCTCGGCCGCAGCGAACGACGGCACGAGGAGCAGAAGGAAAACGGAGGCGAGAGCCTTCCGGGGCATCCGCGGGTCCCTGGTTGTACTGGCAAGCTGAGCTGCTGGCCGGGGATCTTAGAGAGGCCGCCGGGGGGGATCAACCCCCGGCTTGGCAGGCGCTTATCGCGCGAGCAGGCCGCGGACCGCGTCGGGGACGGCGGCCAGGGCCTCGGGGAGCTTCTCCGGGGACTTGCCCCCGGCCTGGGCGAAGTCGGGGCGGCCGCCCCCCCCTCCGCCCACCACCGCCGCCAGTCTCTTGACCAGCTCGCCGGCGTGGACGCGGCCGACCAGGTCCTTCGAGACCGCCGCCAGCAGGCTGACGTTGCCGTCGTCGCGGGTACCCAGGACGACCACCCCCGAACCGAGCTTTGTGCGCAGGACGTCGGCGAGGTTGCGCAGCTCGTGAGCAGGGGCCGGCGGAACCTCCCGCGCCAGGACGCGCACCCCCTCGACCTCCGTCCCCTCCTCCGCCGCCCCGGCCCCGGGACCGCCTGCGACGAGCTGGAGGCGCAGCTTCGCCAGCTCGGCCTCGCGCTCCTTGACCTGCTTCTGGAGGGCCCGCACCTCCTCCTCGGCGCGCGCGCCGGCGACGCCGAGCCGCGCCTCGACGGCGGCGAGCCCGCTGTCGCGCTCGCGCAGCCAGGCGAGGGCCCCCTCCCCGGTCAGCGCCTCGATCCGCCGCACGCCGGAGGCGATGCCCCGCTCGTGGAGGATGACGAAGGGGCCGATCTCGCCGGTGTTGCGGACGTGGCAGCCGCCGCACAGCTCGAGGCTGAAGCCGGGCACCTCGACCGTGCGGACGCGATCGCCGTACTTCTCGCCGAAGAGGGCCATGGCGCCGGCGGCGAGGGCTTCCTGGTAGCTGCGCTCGGAGATCGCGGTCGGCACGGCGCCGAGGACCCACTGGTTCACGAGGTCCTCGACGCGCCGGCGCTGCTCGTCGGTCAGAGGCTCCGGGTAGGTGAAGTCGAAGCGCAGCCGGTCGGGCGCGACGAGCGACCCGGCCTGGCGCACGCGGTCGCCGAGCACCGCGCGGAGCGCCGCGTGGAGGAGGTGGGTGGCGGTGTGGTTGCGCTGAGTGGGGAGGCGATGGACGTGGTCCACCCGCAGCGTGACCTCCGTCCCGGGTGCCAGGCCCGCCGCGCCGCCGCGCACGAAGTGATAGGTCACGCCGGCGTGCTTCTGGGTGTCGTAGACCTCCGCCCGGCTGCCGTTCCAGGCGAGCGTCCCCTTGTCCCCCACCTGCCCGCCGCTCTCGGCGTAGAAGGGCGTGCGGTCCACCACCACCGCCTCGGCGTCCCCGAGGCGCACGACGCTGCGCACGCGCGCCGAGGCCTCGAGCTTGCCGTAGCCGGTGAACTCGGTGGGTGTCGTCTCGCCCTCCCGCGCCGCCTCCTGGAGGGCGCGCAGCCGCCGCTGCGTGTCGCCGGTGGCGGCGCGCGAGCGCTCGCGCTGCGCGCCCAGCGCCCGCTCGAAGCCCTCGCGGTCGATCGCCATCCGCTCCTCTTCGGCGATCTCCGCCACGACATCGAGCGGCATGCCGAGGGTGTCGACCAGGAAGAAGACCTCCTCGCCGGGCAGGACCGTGCCGCCGGCTTTCCTCACCTGCTCGATCTTTTCCTGCTCCTTCGTCGCCCCGGCCGCGAGCGTCGAGCGGAACTTCTCCTCCTCCACCCGGATCGTCCCCGTCGAGGCCTCGCGCGTCGCGCCCAGCTCGGGATAGGCGCCGCTCATCGCCTCGCCGAGCACCGGCACCAGCTTGTGGAGAAAAGGCTCCTCGAAGCCCAGCCGCATGCCGTGCCGGATCGCCCGCCGCAAGAGGCGCCGCAGCACGTAACCGCGGCCCTCGTTGCCAGGAATGACCCCGTCGGCGAGGAGGAACGTCACCGCCCGCAAATGGTCGGCGATCACCCGCAGCGAGACGTCCTTCTCCGCGTCAGCGCCGTAGCGCACGCCGGCCAGCTCCGCCGCCGCCTTGATGATCGGCTGGAAGAGGTCGGTGTCGTAGTTCGAGTCCACCCCTTGCAGCACCGCCGACACCCGCTCGAGCCCGGCGCCGGTGTCGATCGACGGCTTCGGCAGCGGGTGGAGCGTGCCGCTCTCGTCGCGCTCGTACTGCATGAAGACCAGGTTCCAGATCTCGAGGTACCGCCCGCTCTCCGTCCCCTCGTCCCAATCGACCGGCGGCAGCTCGGGCTGGAGGTCGACGAAGACCTCGCTGCACGGCCCGCAGGGGCCGGTCTCCCCCATCGCCCAGAAGTTGTCGGCGGCGCCGCGGCGGCGCACTCGCTCGGGGGGTAGCGAGCTGAGCCGCAGCCAGAGCGCGTGCGCCTCGTCGTCCTCCTCGTAGACCGTCGCCGCCAGCCGCTCCGGCGGCAGCCCCCACACCTCGGTCACCAGCTCCCAGGCGGAGCGGATCGCCTCCTCTTTGAAGTAGTCGCCGAAGGAGAAGTTCCCCAGCATCTCGAAGAAGGTGTGGTGGCGCGGGCTGGGGCCGACGTTCTCGAGGTCGTTGTGCTTGCCCGATACGCGCAGGCACTTCTGCACCGAGACGGCGCGCGGGCTCGCCGGCGCCTCGGCGCCCAGGAAGACGTTCTTGAACGGCACCATGCCGGCGTTGGTGAAGAGCAGCGTCGGATCGCCGTGCGGCACGAGCGGCGCGCCCGGGTGGACGCGGTGGCCGCGCGCCTCGAAAAAGTCGAGGAAGCTGCTGCGAATCTCCGCGCTCTTCATGGGGAATCGGGGTCGGGGCCGGCTTCTTGCCGCAGGGCGGCGACGATAGCACGGCGGCTGAACCCCTTCCGCTGCAGGTGGCGCGCGAGGGCCTGCTCGTCCTCGCCGCCGCGCGCGCGCCAGCGGGCGGCGGCGGCGAGCGCCGCGGCGCGGTCGTCCTCGGGGAGGACCTCGGCGACCGCCTGCTCCGCCGCCTCGGGCGCGGCGCCCCGCCGCAGCAGCTCGGCCCGCACCTTGACCCGCCCCTCGCCGCGCGCCAGGCGCTGGGCGGCGAAGCCGCGGGCGGCCTTCAGGTCGTCGAGGTAGCCGTGGTCGGTGAGGCGGTCGAGGGCGGCCTCGACCTCCTCAGCGGGGAAACCGCGCCGCGCGAGCTTGACCTCGAGCTCGCGCCGGAAGTGCGGCCGCAGGCCGAGGAGCTGGACGGCTTTCTGATAGCAGTCGATCCGCTCGGCCCTAACCCTGCTCGATCTCGAACTGCGCGTCGGCGAGGAGGAACTCCCCTTCCGGCGGCATCTGGATCGACTCCTCCATCTGCTCGCGCGAGACGTCGGCGGTGAACTGCACGCCCTGCACCTTGAGCTTGAACTCGTCGGGGTTGGAGGCGCGGCGCAGCGCCTCGTCGAGCGTGATCAACCCGCTCTTGTAGAGGCTGAAGAGCGACTGGTCGAAGGTCTGCATCCCGTACTGGCTGGTGCCGAGCGCGATCTGCTCGCGGATGAACTTGGTCTTCTCCTTGTTCTCGATGCACTCGCGGATGTAGGGGGTGATGATCATCACCTCCACCGCCGGCACCCGGCCGATGCCGTCGGCGCGCGGCACCAGGCGCATCGAGATGACCGCCTTGAGCACCTGCCCGAGCTGGATGCGGATCTGCTTCTGGTGGTGCGGCGGGAAGATCGAGATGATGCGGTTGATCGTCTCGGTGGCGTCGAGGGTGTGCAGGGTCGAGAACACCAGGTGCCCGGTCTCGGCGGCGAGCAGCGCCGTCTCGATCGTCTCGTAGTCGCGCATCTCGCCGACCAGGATGACGTCGGGGTCCTGGCGCAGCGCCGAGCGCAGGGCGCCCGAGAAGGTGCGGGTGTCGACGTCGATCTCGCGCTGGTTGACCAGCGACCGCTTGTCGCGGTGCAGGAACTCGATTGGGTCCTCGATCGTCACCACGTGCTCGGTGCGCGAGCTGTTGATGAAGTCGACCATCGAGGCCAGCGTCGTCGACTTGCCGGAGCCGGTGGTGCCGGTGCAGAGCACCATGCCCCGCCGCTCCTCGGCGATCCGCTCGAGCACCGGCGGCAGCATCAGCTCGCGCAGCGTCAGGATGCGCGCCGGGATGACGCGCAGGACCAGCCCCACCGTGCCGCGCTGCTGGAAGACGTTGCAGCGGAAGCGCCCGAGCCCCGGCACCGAGTAGGCGATGTCGATCTCGAACTCCTCCTTGAAGCGCTGCTTCTGCCGCGCGTTCATGATCGAGAACGCCATCGCGATCGTGTCCTCCTGCATCATCCGCTTGAGCTCGGGCAGGGGGATCAGGTCCCCGTCCACGCGGATGACCGGATGGGTGCCGACCTTCAAGTGCAGGTCGGAGGCCTTGCGCTCGACGGCGATCTTCAGCAGGTCGTTGATGTTCATGGGGGTGCTCCTGCGGACTGCGGTCGCTGCATGCTGCGGCGGGGCGGCCCTCGGGGTTAGGACGCCACCTGCGCGACGCGCGCCGGGACGAGGGTGAGCCAGCCGTGCCGGTCCGGGACCTGGCCGGTGACGACGGCGAAGAACTCGTTTTGGATGCGGCGGGTGATCGGCCCCACCTCGCCGCCGCCGACCGGGATGCGGTCGATCGAGCGCACGGGCGTGATCTCGACGGCGGTGCCGGTCAGGAACATCTCGTCCACTGTGTAGAGCGCGCCGCGCGGGACGACCTCCTGGCGCACCGGCACGCCCATCTCGGCGGCCAGCGTCATGACGGTGTCGCGGGTGATCCCGGGGAGGATCGAGGCGGCGAGCGGCGGCGTGACGAGGACGCCGTCCTGGACCACGAAGACGTTCTCGCCCGAGCCCTCGGAGAGGTTGCCCTGCCCGTCGAGGCAGATCCCCTCGCTGTAGCCGTTGACCACCGCCTCCATGCGGATCAGCTGCGCGGCGTAGTAGTTGGCGGTCGCCTTGGCGAGCATCGGGATCGTGCCCGGGTTGCCGCGGCGCCAGGAGGAGACGCAGACGTCGACGCCCAGCCGCTGCCCCTCCTCGCCCAGGTACTTCCCCCAGTTCCAGACCGCGACCACCGTCTCGACCGGCGCCGGCAGCGGGTTGACCCCCATGTGGCCGAAGCCGCGGAAGCAGAGCGGCCGGATGTAGCAGGCGTCGAGCTCGTTGGCCGTGATCAGCTCGAGGATCGCGTCGGTCAGCTCCTCGCGGCCGTAGGGCAGCGGCATGCGGTAGGTCTTGGCCGAGCGCTCCAGCCGCTGCAGGTGCTCGGGGAGGCGGAAGACCGCCGGCCCCTCGGGTGTCGTGTAGCAGCGGATCCCCTCGAAGACGCCGGAGCCGTAGTGGAGCGCGTGCGCCAGCACGTGCACCGTGGCCTTCTCGAACTCGACGAGCCGCCCGTTCATCCAGATCCAGCGCAGACCGGTGAAGGGGTTGTTGGACAAGGGGCCTCCTTGATAGGGACGGAACGCTCGGCCGATGGTAGCCCAAGCGGCAGGGGGTGGTCTACCGGCGCGCTTGGCGGGGTCTGCCCCCGGTGTGGGGGTGTTAGCATGACTTTTGCCTTTCGAAGCATCGTCATGGAAGCGAGGGATGCACCCGGAGCCCGTCCAGGACTTGCTGCGCCGCCTCGAGGTCGTCCGCGACGTCTGCGATCTCGACCTCCTGGTCTTTCTCCATCGCCACCCGCGGGCGATGGTGCCAAGCGATCAGCTCGCCTCCTTCATCGGTTGCGACCGGGAGAGGACCGCGCGGTCGCTCGAAAACCTGATCGCGGCCGGCATCGCGGCGCGGCGGCAGGGCCCGGCGAGCGCCGTGCCGATGATCCACTTCGTCGGCGACGACCGGCAGCGCGAGCCGCTGGCCTCGCTCCTCGCCCTCGCCTCGACCCGCAATGGACGCGCGCAGGTCTTGCAAGCCCTCGCCGCGGCGGAAGGAACCCATGACTGAACGCGACCTCGTCCGGACCGGCATCCGCGGCCTCGACCTGATCCTCCTGGGCGGCATCCCGCGCGGCAACATCATCCTGGTCGAGGGCCCCATCGGCGCCGGCAAGACGACGCTCGGCATCGAGTTCGTCGTCCGCGGCGCGGCCGAGTTCGCGGAGCCCGGCCTGATCGTCGTCTTCGAGAGCTCGCCCGACAAGCTGACGCGCGACGCGGCGCGCCTGGGCTGGGACCTCGCCGAGCTCGAGCGCGCCAGGCGGCTCAAGATCGTCTTCACCACCCGCGAGGTCTTCGGCCAGGAGCTGCAGCAGGCCGACAGCCTGCTGCTCGAGGAGGCCGCCGAGATCGGCGCGCGGCGGATCTTCGTCGACGGCGTCAGCGACATGGGCGGCAGCGGCCAGGACGCGCGGGAGCGGTTCCACCTGCTCGGCGAAGGGCTGCAACGCGAGAACCTGACCGCCATGCTGGCGCTCGAAGCGGCGGCGCTCGGCGGCGGCGGCTTCCCCGTCGCCCTGCACGAGGAGTCGATCGCCGACACCGTGCTGCGGCTGCGCCTGGAAGAGGTCAACCGCGCCGTCGTCCGCTCCCTGGAGGTCGTCAAGTCGCGCGGCCAGGACTTCCAGATGGGCCGCCACAGCTTCCGCATCCTCGACGGCCGGGGGATCCAGGTCTACCGCCGGGTGCAGGCGCCGCGCCGGCCGCCGCTCGAGGGCGTCGCCTACGACCCCGCGACGCGGGTCGCGACCGGCACGCCCGGCCTCGACGAGCTGGTCAACGGCGGCTACTTCCTCGGCAGCACGACCGTCGTCGCCGGCATCTCGGGGGCGGGCAAGAGCGTCATGGCCCTGCAGTTCATCGCCGAGGGGGCGCGGCGCGGCGAGCGCAGCCTCATGCTCACCCTCGACGAGCAGGTGCCGCAGGTGCTGCGCAACGCCCGCAGCATCGGCCTCGACCTCGAAACCGACATCGAGCGCGGGCTGGTCAAGGTCTTCTACGACCCGCCGCAGGAGATCGACGTCGACCAGCACTTCCACATGATCGAGGAGACCGTCGAGGAGTTCCAGCCCCGGCGGGTGGTGATCGACAGCCTGTCCACCTACGGCACGACCCTGGGACCGCGCGGCCGCGTCTTCCGCGACTTCTTCCACGCCCTGGTGGCGCTGATGAAAGAGCGCCAGATCGCGGCGGTCTACAACCACGAGAACCCCGACCTGCTCGGCATGTCGTCGATGATGGGCGACTTCGGGATGAGCTCGCTGGTGGACAACATCCTGCTGCTCAACTGGATCGAGCTCGGCGACTCCTTCCGGCTGGGGCTCACGGTCGCCAAGATGCGCGGCAACCCGGTCGCGCGCGCCACCAACGAGTGCGAGATCGTCGACGGCCGGGGGCTGCGCGTGCTGCCCCGGCAGCTCCCCTCCGCCGCGCGGCAGACACCGTTCTCCCGCTACTACGGGCTCATCTCGCGCGGCCCCGAGCGCCGGCCGTCCCGCAGGCCCCCCGATGCCGATCCCGAGTGAGACGCGCTTCAGCTCCGGGCTCTGGCGGCAGGCGCTCGAGACCTTCGCCGAGGTGACCCACCTGACGGTCGAGCTCTACGGCGACGGCGGGAAGCGCCTGGTCTGGGGGCCGGTCCACCCGACGCCGCTCTTCGAGCTCTTCGCCGAGCACGGCTGGGACCCCGGCACGTTCGGCGACTGCGCCCGCCGCTGCCTGGCGCAGGGCGGGGCCCGGCCCGCCGTGACGATCGCGCGGGACCACGGCCTGGCGGTCGTCGGCGCCCCGCTCGTCCTCGGCGGCGAGGTCGTTGGCGCGGTGGTCGGCGGGTACGCGCTCGTCGACTTCTCGCAGGCTCCCTGGCTGCAGCGGCTGGCGCGGCGGGCCGGCGTGCCCTTCGCGCGCCTCTGGGAGATCGCGCGGCGGCAGCCGCCGGTGCCCGCGCGCCGTCTCGTTCTCTACGGCGAGCTGCTGCAGGTGCTCGGCGACGCTCTGCTGCGCGAGAACGAGCGCAGCCGCCAGGTCGAGGACGCCGCGGACCGCCTGATCAAGTCCGCCGCCGCCAAGGACGAGTTCCTGGCCGTCCTCTCGCACGAGCTGCGCACGCCGCTGACGCCGATCCTGACCTGGAGCAGCATGCTGCAGCAGGGTGTGGAGCCGGCCATGGTGCAGCGCGGCGCCGAGGTCATCACGCGCAACGCGCTGCTGCAGGTGCGGCTCGTCGAGGACCTCCTCGACCTCAACCGGATCACGCTCGGCAAGGTGACGCTCGACGTCCAGCGCCACGACCTGCGGGAGGTGGTCGGCACGGCGATCGAAACGATCGCGGGGGAGGCCGAGAAGAAAGGGGTCCTGCTGGCGATCGAGGCGGCCGCGCCGCTGCCGGTCGAAGGCGACGGCGGGAGGCTGCAGCAGATCCTCCGCAACCTCCTCTCCAACGCCCTCAAGTTCACCCCCAAGGGCGGCTCCATCCGGGTGACGGCCGAGCGCGCGGCGGACGGCGCGGTGGTGCGGGTGCGCGACACCGGCCAGGGGATCCCCCGCGAGTTCCTGCCCCAGGTCTTCGAGATCTTCCGCCAGCAGGAGGGGGGCACGCGCCGCTCCCACAGCGGCCTGGGCATCGGGCTCGCCGTGGCCAAGCGCCTGACCGAGCTGCACCACGGCACGATCACGGTCGCGAGCGACGGCCCCGGGACCGGCGCCGAGGTCACGGTCCGGCTGCCGCTCGCGGCGGGGGGCGCCGACGCGGCCGGCGCGGCCGACCCGGGGCGCGTCACCGACCCGCTGGAGGGCCTCACCCTCCTCTTCGTCGAGGACATGCCCGACACCCGCGAGGCCACGCGGCTGATGCTCGAGCGGCTCGGCGCCACGGTCCTGCTGGCGAGCGACGGCCGCGAGGGGATCGAGGTCGTCGAGCGGGCGAGCCCGGACCTCGTCCTCTGCGACCTGCGGATGCCGGGCATGGACGGCTTCGAGTTCATCTCCGTCCTGCGCCGCTCGACGGGGAACGCCGAGCCGCCGGTGATCGCCGTCTCCGGCCTGGCGAGCGCCACCGACCGCGAGCACACGCGGAAGGCCGGCTTCCAGGGCCACGTCTCCAAGCCCTTCGAGGACGCCGCCCTGGTCACCGCCATCGACGCCGCCCTCGGCCGCCCGGCGCGCTAAGGCCGAGCCGGGTTTCCGCTAGTCGCTAGCCGCTGCCCTCAGCTTCGACAGTCGCTACGGTACCGGCCGGAGCATCATCAGCACGGGCAGTACCAGGGGCACCAGCAGACGATTTGCTCGCTGGTTTTTTCGTCCCAGCCGTTGGGGCAAGAGCCGGAGTACTGCTGCCCGGGTGGCAGGCAGGTGTTGCGGGTGCGGCAAACCTCCCCGTTCTTCCACCACTCGTCGTACATACCGAAGTAAGTGCAGGACATCGGCGAGGCTTCCGGGGTCGTCAGGCCCAGAGGGTTGAGGTCGGGCTGCGACGCTCCGACGGACATGATGGGCGTGTAGTTTTTCCCGGGCGGCCGGTTGGCGGTCATCGGCGCCCCCTGTGCGTGAGCGAGACCGGCGAAGACGATGACCAGCGTCAGAGTCGCCAGGGCGGTTTGGGCGAGGCTGAGTGACCAGGTGCGCATCTCGTGCCCTCCTTCTGTTGAGAGTTCTCTCTAAGATTAAGGTGCGCCAATCTGCCGAGCCGTGACTTCCTGGCCCTAACCCCCCACTACCTAGGGTCTGTTGACTCGCAATTCGGGCGTAAGACCTTTCCGCCCCCAACCCCACCGCGATCCGCGCCTTTCCGCCCCCCCACCGACCAGTTCCCGACGAGTGGCGCGAGCGCCGCCAGCCGGCGGCCACAACAGATGGGTATCAGTCGGCGTCTCGCCCGCCTACCTGAATCGTCAAGCCGTCGGGATCCCGGAAGTACGCGGCTGTTTCCCCGTTGCTCCGGGCTCAGGTTCTCGGCCCGCAGCTTCTCCACGGCCGACTTCTGGTCGTAGTCGCTCACCGCGAAGCAAACATGGTGAAGGCCCGGCGCCTCCGCCTTCCACAGGTTGAGCACGTGCGTCTGAGACCAGCAATCGCTCGGCGAGGGGCAGGCCATGAAGCGCATGAACGGAGGGACGCCCGGCATCGCCATGGGCTTCAACCCAAGGTGCCGCTCGTAGAAGGACTGCGAGCGGTCCAGATCGGTGACCTTGAGAGCGAGATGATGGACGCCGAAGGCCTCGAAAGTGCTCTTCTCGGCGGGCGGTTGCGCAAGAAGACCGCCCGCCCCGCCGGCCGCCAATCCCACTAAGGCGGCGAGGTTTCCGACGAGCTGCCGACGAGTCATGCCCCCCGTCTCGAAACTGGTGACCAATGCCTCGATCTGCCGCCTCATCGTCCGAAGCTCCTTTTTCTTGACCCACAGGTCAGGCGTAAGCAGACTCAGACTCGCCGAGAACGATAAGTGGGCGCGGCAGGTGAGGGGAAGAGGGCTAGGCGGTCTCCAAGAAATCCCGGGGAGAGACGGCCACTCCCGGCTTGGGTGATCCCCGCACGAGGACGGTGAGGAGCCTGCACGTTCAAGTGCGGTGAACGGGCGGGACGAGACAGCAGGTGGAGCGAGGCTTCGGGGGGTTCCCGGAGAGGCGGGAGATACGGTCGGAACGGCTTCGGATAAGGGAGCGCGACGTCCGGATAGATCCGCGGCGCTTCCGGATATATCCGCGGCACTTCCGGATACATCCGCGGCTCCGCGGGCGTTCCGGGCATAGCCACAGGCCCTGGGGAGACGTCCGGAGGCCCCTATGCGACCTCCTGAGAGGACGCGCGGAGGTCTTCGGCGGCTGCCGGGCTTGGGGATTGAGGGTGCGACGCTCCGCGACGCCCGCCGAGCGGCGGCGACCGGCCGGCGCGCGGCGCCCAATGGCCTGCGGGAGGCGTGGAACGTCCTGCCGCGGCTTCGGAACCCTTTCCCGGAGCGTGGGAATGGGTTGCGCGGGCCGGGGAATGGGTTGCGGAGCGCCGGGAACCTATTCCGAGCGGCTCGGAGGAGGTTCCGCAGCGCGCGCAACCCATTCCCGGCGTCGCGCAATCGATTCCCGGCACCGCGCAGGAGGTTCCGGAGGGCGCGCAGGAGGTTCCGAGGTTCCGGGAGGACATTGGGAGACTCCACCGGGGCGTCTGAAGGTCGCGCGCGGACATTCCGGGGCTTCCGGCGCCTCCGCGATGGTACTCTTTTGATCGTGGCGACCATCCATCTCGATCTGCCCGACAGCGTCCTGCTGGCCGCCGGCCAGTCGCCGGAGGAGTTCGCCCGCGAAGCCAAGTTTCTCTTGGCGCTCAAGCTCTTCGAGCTGGGTCGGATCTCCTCGGGACGGGCCGCGGACCTGTGTGAGCTACCGCGGGTGGAGTTCTTGTTCCGGGCCGGTCGCATGAAGGTCCCGGTCGCGGATCTCGACGATCAGGAGCTCGAGCGAGAGTTCATGGATGCTTGAGGGTCCCGTCGTCTGCGATACGGGGCCCCTCATCGCTCTTTCCCTCATCGATCATCTCCAAGTTTTCCAGCGCCTCTGCTCGCGCGTGTTGGTGCCGCCTGCGGTGCTCGACGAAGTGTTGGCCGGCGGCTCCGGACGGCCCGGCTGTCAAGCGATTTTGGCCGCCGATTGGTTGGAGTCGGTCGAGGACGTCGGGCTCGATCCACTGCTGGCCGCAGAGCTCGGTGCGGGAGAAGCAGCGGTCATCGCGAGTGCGTACAAGATCGGAGCACGGCTGGTGCTCCTCGACGACCGAAAGGCACGCCGCATCGCGGTAGGTGCCTACAAGCTTCGCGTCAAGGGGAGTGCCGGTGTCCTGGTCGCTGCGAAGCGGGCCGGGCTGATCCCCGCCGTGCGTCCTCTGCTCGACACGATGGTCGCCCGCGGCTATACCTGTCGCAACGCATCGTGGACGAGGCGACCAGCGAGGCCGGCGAAGGCTGATACTCCGTCGCCGCCGGGCTCGGGCTACTTCTGCTGCTTCGCTGCCGCGCGCTTGCGTTTGCGCGGCGGGGTTTTGGGCGCCTTGGCCGCCTCCGCCGCGGCGAGGGCGCGCTGGACGGCGTCGTCGACCAGGGCTTTGATCTCGGTGGGCGTCATGGCCGCCGCCGCGGGGACCGGCGGCGGCGCGGCGTCGGGCAGGGAGGCGCCGGCGAGCGCCACGCGGCGCGCGACGTCGGCCGTGGCTTCGACCGGCCCGATGGGACGGTCCTTCGGGTAGAGGACGTCGTAGAAGAGGCCGGGGTGCACGCCGAGCCCGAGGAGGATCGCAGCCACGTGCTCCTGCTTGAGCTCGATGCGGCGGGTCAGCACGGCGCTCGTGTACCCAGCCCCGCGGCCGAGGCGCTGATCGAGGTCCTTACGGGTCAGGCCGCAGGTGACGACGACCTTGCGCAGTAGCTCGAGGACACGCTCGCCGTCCTCGGCGATCCACCGCTCCAGCCACTCCTAGTACTCGGCCACGGCCCCGGAGTCTATCGCACGAATCGGAGATTCGGCGATCCGCCCGTCACTTTCCCACAGCGAAAGGAGATCGTCATGCGTCGGGCGCGCGCTTGCGCTTCGGCCGCAACGTCACCTGACGAACGGGCTGTCGTCGCACTTGCCGTTCTGGCAGACCGCGCAGGTACACTTTTGACAGGACTCTCCGTCCCACTCACACGTCCGCGTCTTCTTACAGATACCTTCCGGCTGAGTCGCACAGGCATCCCGTGCGCCGACCGCCGCGTTCTGCTCGTCTACGACGCGCGCCTGGTCCCCTTCGTTCGCGCACCCCAGGGCCGTCCCGAGACCGACCACTAACACGAACGCCAGCGCGCAAACGCGTGCAGAGAATTCCGGCATCGACCTGCCCTCCTCGAAAGTAGAAATTTGAGGCTAGTCTAGTCCTGGATCGCGCGGCGGTCGCGGCGTCTTGTTAGCTGGGGCTCCCCACGGGGGGCTGCAGCTCGGCCAGCAGCTTGGTGAGAGCGGCGAACTCCACCGGCTTGACCATGTGGCCGTCGAACCCGGACTCACGGGATTCGCGGCGGTCCTCCTCCTGGCCCCACCCGGTCAAGGCCACCATCACCATCGTCCTGCCCCACGGCTCCGCGCGGATCTTGCGGGCCGCTTCGAAGCCGTCCATCTTCGGCAAGCCGATGTCGAGCAGCACGATGTCGGGCCGGAACGACGCCGCCGCCGCCACCGCCTCGAGGCCGTCGTGGGCGACGTGCGTCTCGTTGCCGGTCAGCTCCAACAACGTGGCAAGCGACGCCGCCGTGTCCGGGTTGTCGTCGACCACGAGGATGCGCCGGGCGGCCGGGGTCGTCGGCTCGCCGGCGGTCGGCTGCGGCAGCGGCGGCTCCGGCGCCGCGGCCGCGACCGGCAGACGCACGACGAACTCGCTGCCCTGACCGGCGCCGGCGCTGCGGGCCTCCACCGTGCCGTCGTGCATCTCCACCAGCCGCTTCACCAGCGTCAGTCCGATGCCCAAGCCGCCCTGCGCATGCTGCAGCGGGCCGCGGACCTGCGAGAACATGTCGAAGATCAGGGGCAGCTGGTCGGCGGCGATGCCGATGCCGTCGTCCCGGATCGCGATGACCGCCTGCTCGCCTTCCCGCTCGACGGTCAGCCGGATGCGGCCGCCCTTCCCGGTGTACTTGCAGGCGTTGTTCAGCAGGTTCCCCACCACCTGCGCCAGCCGGGTCGGGTCGGCGTTCAGGTAGATCGGCTCGGGCGGCAGCGTGACGGTCAGCTCCTGGCCCATGCTCGCGACGAGCGGGCGGGCGGCTTCCACGGCGTGATGGACGGCGGACGCCAGCTCGATCCGCCCCTTGCGGAGCTCCATCTTGCCCCGGCTGATGCGGCTCACGTCGAGCAGGTCGTCCACGAGCCGCACCATCTGGCCGACCTGACGGTCGAGCATCTGGGACGCCTCCCCGTTGCCGCCCGTCAGCCGCATGATCTCCAGGGCGTTGCAGATCGGCGCCAGGGGGTTGCGGAGCTCGTGGGCCAGCATCGCCAGGAACTCGTTCTTGTGGCGGTCGGACTCGGACAGGTCGGCGGCGTAGCGTCGCAGCTCGTCGTCCAACCGCTTCCGCTCGGTGATGTCCCGGATGTTGCACTGGATGACCGAATGATGGTCCTCGATGTACACGTTGCTGACGAACTCCACGTCGACGCAACGCCCCGGTTTGGTTTCCAGCGGCAGGTCTTCGTAGCGGATGTATTTCTTCTCTTGCAGCTCTCGCGCCGCGGCCTTGCTCTCCTCTTGGTCCTTGAACAGCCCGATCTCCCAGAGCTCCTTGCCCATCAGCTCGGCGTGCGAGTAACCCAGCAGCTCGCCGATGAAGGGGTTGGCGTCGGTGATCCTGGCGGTGCCGGCGTCCAGGATCAGGACGCCGTCCCGGGCCGACTCGAAGAGCCGCCGATAGCGGACCTCGGAGATCTCCAACAGCTCCCGGTTTTGCCGCTCCAACTCTTCCGCCTGGACGATGCCCCTGCCGACGATCACGCTCGTCACGACAGCGATGGCCGCACCGACGATGAGCACGATCAGGGCGAAGCCCACGATGGTCTGCGCCTCTTGCAGCGCCGCGCCGCTGGGAGCCTGGTCCGTTGCGATGAACCGGGCACGGACGATGATCGCCACGCTCGACAGCACCAGCAGGGCCGTCAGCGTCCCGAATCCAAGCCAGAGTTTTCTTGCGGTGGTCATCGTCGGCCCGGCGCTTCGCCCCGTACTGCGCAGGTCGGCCGGATGGCATGCCAAGAGGTAGGGGCGACTGCTCGCGGACGATTATACGCCGAAGCGCCCGCGGCAGCGCTTCACTTCGGGGGCAGGAGCGCGCGGAGCCGCCGGCCGAGCCCGACGCCGACGGCCTCGGGCGGCGGCTGGCGGACGAGGTGGAGCGGGCCGTCGTGCTCGAGGACGCGGGCGCGGGTGCGGCCGCGGTCGTCGCGCCAGAAGCGCAGCGTGGCGGTGGTGGCGCCGACCCGCAGGCCGTGCAGCTCGACCTCCGGCAGCCAGGGCGGCAGCAGCGGATCGACGACGAGGAGGTGGCGCGCGGCGTAGGGAAGCATCCCGAGGAGGGCCTGGAGGACCAGCCAGAGGGCGCTGGCGTTCCAGGTCTGCGGGCTGTTGGCCCGCGGGTAGGCCCCCGGCGTCGGGTGCTCGTCGCGTGCGTAGCCGCCGACGCACTCGGGCATGCGGTCGCCGGCGTAGAGCTGCGGCAGCCCGAAGAGGGCCTCGGCCAGGCGCAGCGCCTCCTCGCCGAAGCCCATCCGCCGCAGGCCGAAGCAGATGGTGGCGTTCTCGACCGGCCACACCGTGCCGAGGTGGTAGGCGAGCGGGTTGTAGGCCGCGTGCTGCGTCGTCAGGGTGCGCACGCCCCAGCCGCTGAACATGTCGGGCGCGAGCAGACGGTCGACGACGTCGCGCAGCCGCTCGCGGGCGATGATCCCGCACGCCAGGCAGTGGCCGACGTTCGAGGCCGGGGCGCGCACCAGGCGCTTGTCGGGATCGAGCGCCAGGCCGTAGAAGCGTTCCTCCGGGTCCCAGAAGTCGCGGTTGAAGCGCCGCTTGAGGTCGCGCGCCTCGCGCCAGAGCTCCCGGGCGCGGGCGCGGTCGCCGCGCACCCAGGCGAGCACCGCCATGCCCTGCCGGGCCGCGTACCAGTAGCCCTGGATCTCGCAGGTGGCGATCGGCGCCGGCACCCGGCGGCCGTCCTCGTAGAGGATGGCGTCGTCGCTGTCCTTCCAGCCCTGGTGCTTGGTGCCGACCGGCGATTGGGTGAGGTACTCGAGGTAGCCGTCGCCGTCGCGGTCGCCGCGGGTCTCCGCCCACTCCAGGATGCGGCAGGCGGTCGGCCAGTGCCGCTCGACGTCCTCGCGCTCCCCCGTCCAGGCGTAGAGGTTGGCGAGGGAGATGACGTACATCAGCGGGCCGGCGAAGTCCGCGTAGTAGGCCGAGTAGGGGTTGACCTCGAGCCGGGCGAGCGGCCCCGAGCGCACCTGGTAGGGGATGCGGCCCGGCTCCTCGTCGCGCCAGGCGAAGTCGCGCGCCGACTGCAGCCGGCCCAGCCGGGTCAGGGCGGCGTCGAGCGTCGCGCCGCGGTCGAGGAGGGCGCCCTGCCAGCCGGCGGTGAGCGCGTCGCGGCCGAAGAAGGCCGGGTAGAGCGGCATGCCCGCCTGGAGGGCCAGCCACTCGTCCGGCTCCCCTTCGAGCTGCGGGAAGGACGCAAGGTCGGCGGCGGCGCGGCCGAGGATGCGCTCGACGAGCGGGTTGCCGGGCACCGTTACTTTCGTGAAGGCCGCGCGCCAGCGGCCGAGGTCGTGGAGGCGGGCGGAGCGCGCCTCGTCGTCCATCTCGAGGTCCGGATCGAAGGCGTCCACCTGCAGCTCGCAGGTCGCCTCGCCCTGCGGCGGCAGCTCCACCCGGCTGGCCCAGCGGCCGGGCTCGACGGTGGCGACGCCGTCCCCCCAGCCCCGGACGACGGTCGAGAAGGCGAGGCGCGGGTCCTCGTGCCGGTAGCGGAGGCGGATTTTGCCCTCCTCGACGCCGGCCTCGACCGGGGCCTCCTGCTTGCGCAGCCCCTCGTCCGCCTCGAGCAGGTCGGCGTAGTCGGCGCCGACGACGAAGGCCACCTCGGGGGAGACCGGCTTGCGCGAGCGGTTGCGCAGCCGCAGGGTGGCGCGCAGGCGGTGGGGCTCGACGCGGTAGGTCAGCCTGAGGTCGAGCGCGCGGTGCGGGATGCCGTGCTCGTCGGTCGTCGACTCCTCGGGGCTGCCTCCCTCGCGGGCGATCTCCGGGTGGACGAAGACGAAGGCGAGCTGCGTCGTGTCGGGCCGCGAGCGCTCGCAGCACCAGGGCGCCGCGCCGTCGATCTCCAGGCGCAGGACGTTGAGGTGCCGCACCTCGCGCACGTAGAAGCCGGCGAGCGGCAGGGCCGGCCCGCACGCCCCCTCGTCGTCGGTGACGAGGAGCGAGGAGCCCAGCCAGGCGGCCGGCGAGTCCAGGCGGATGGCCGTTTCGGGCGTTCCCGGCATCCTAGGGGCCGCTCTCTGGAACCGAACTTGCTGAGAACCCGGGTGAAGGGAGCCCACTATGAGCAGGACGAAGCGAGGAAAGCAGCCCTGGGTAGTGGTGGTCACCGGCGCCTCGGCGGGGGTCGGCCGGGCGATCGTGCGCGAGCTGGCGCGGCGCGGGGCGGCGATCGGCCTCCTGGCCCGCGGCGAGGACGGATTGGAAGGCGCGGCGCTCGACGCGGCGGAGGCCGGCGCGGACGTCCTCGCCCTCCCTGCCGACATCGCCGATGCGGCGCAGGTCGAGGCGGCGGCCCAGGCCGTCGAGGAGCAGCTCGGGCCGATCGACGTCTGGATCAACAACGCGATGGCGACGGTCATGACGCCGGTCAAGGACCTGGAAGTCGAGGACCTGCGGCGGGTGACCGACGTCACCTACCACGGCACGGTCTACGGCACGCTGGCGGCGCTGCGCCGCATGCTGCCGCGCAACCGCGGCACGATCGTCCAGGTCGGCTCGGCCCTCGCCTACCGCTCGATCCCGCTGCAGGCCGCCTACTGCGCCGCCAAGCACGCGGTCGTCGGCTTCACCGACTCGCTGCGCTCCGAGCTCATCCACGACCGCAGCCGCGTGCGCCTCACCGCCGTCCACCTGCCGGCGCTCAACACACCGCAGTTCACCTGGTCGAAGACGACGCTCGACTACGAGCCGCAGCCGGTGGGCAAGATCTTCCAGCCGGAGGTGGCGGCGCGGGCGATCGTCCACGCCGCGCGCCACCCGCGCCGGGAGTACTGGCTCGGGATGCCCACGGTGACGGCGATCCTCGGCCAGCGGTTGGCGCCGGCGGCCGGCGACTGGTACGTGGCGCGCGCCTTCGAGGGGCAGCAGGGCGACGAGCCGATCGACCCCCGCCGGCAGGACAACCTCTACGCGCCGGTGCCCGGCGATCATGGCGCGCACGGCCCCTTCGACGACAAGGCGCACGAGCGGAGCTGGCAGTGGTGGGTGGCGCGGAACGGCGGCTGGCTCCTGGCGGCGGGTCTCGGGATGGCGGGCGCGATGGCCGCCGAGGCGCTGGCGCGGCGGCCGCGCCGACGGCGCCGTCCGTTCCTGACCGCCGAGGAAGTGGTCAACCGGCCCGTCCCGGCGGCTCACAGCAGGAGCCGCACTTCGCCCGCCCGCTCCTCCACGCGGTAGGTCGCGATCTTCTTCTTGGCGGGCCCGGCCGCGACCTCGCCCGTGTGCACGTCGAACTGCGAGCCGTGCCAGGGGCACTGCACGGTGCCGCAGATCATCGCGCCCCCGGCGAGCGAGCCGCCGACGTGGGTGCAGGCGTCGTCGAAGGCTGCCCAACCCTTCTCGGTGCGGGCGAGGACGATCCGCCGGCCGTCGACGTGCAGCAGCTTCATCTGGTTCGTCTTGAGCTCGTCGGCCTTGGCCACGACGACGGGCTCGCCGCCGCCCGCCGCGACCGTCTCCTCCCGCCACTTCCCGGCCTCGGCGTAGCGGTGATCGACGCTGATCTGGTTGCGGCTGACCAGCACCCCGCCCATCCCGCCGCCGGCGGCGAGGAGCCCGACCGCCACGACCTCGAGGGCTAGCACCGCCGCGCTCGGCCCCTCGTCCCCGGTGCGGCGCAGGCACCAGGCGGCGACGAAGAGCGCCACCGCCGCCAAGTTGACGGCCATGTGTTTCGTCGCCCGCCGCTTCCCCGAGCTCTTCGGCGGCACGGTGTAGAAGTAGTCGATGAAGCCGGGCACCGCGGCGACGAGCGCCGCGATCACACCGGCCGCCGCGAGATGGCCGCCGGTCGTCCACCACGCCGGCCGCCCGGCCAAGAGGCCCGCCGCGTCGAACAGCAGCGCGCCGGTCAGGAAGGCGAACGGAAAGGGGATCAGCGCCGGGTGGATCGGGTGACCCCGGAAGTTGGCCTTGCTGCGCATGGCTGCGCTCCTCCCCTCCCGGTCAGAGCGACTTGAGGTACTCGATCAGGTCGGCCCGCTCCTGCGGCGTCAGCCCCAGGCGGCGGTGCCGGTTGTAGTGGTCCACGACGGCGCCGTAGTCGGCGAAGCGGCCGTCGTGGTAGAAGCCGCCCTTCGCGCGCACGAAGAGGCCCGCGAGCGGCGTCGTCCGGTAGTGGCCGTCCGGCGAGCGGCTGGCCTGGAAGTCGTCGATGCCCATCTCCTCGGGGGTGTGCATCGGCCAGCCCGGCTCGACGAAGAGCGGCGGCACGTGGCAGGTGGCGCACTGCGCCTTGCCCTCGAAGAGGACCTTGCCCCGCCCCGCGCCCGCCTTGTCGAAGGAGTCGGCCGGCGGCTCCGGCGCGGGGATCGAGAGCTGGTAGTAGTGGAGCGCCGCGAGCTTGGGGGTCACCAGGTCGGGGTTGCTCCGCTTGTTCCAGAGGCCGGAGCGCACGGCGATGGGGAACTTCTTCGGGTCGTTCATGCGCGGGTCGAAGAAGGTCCCCTGGCCGTACATCTGCGTGACGGCGACGTAGGCGTTCCAGTGCGTCACCGACCCCCACCCGGTGTAGGTGTGGAGGTTGACGCCGGCGAGCCCGAACGCCGCCGGCAGCACGGTGGCCGCCGTCTTGCCGTCGGGGCGGAAGCCCTTGCCGTCCTGGTTGAGCTCGGCGTCGTAGCGCCCCGGCCCCCAGCTCGTCAGGACCTTCTTGACGTCCGCCTCGCTGACCCCGAGCAGGTCGGCGAAGGGCTTGAGCGTCGGCGCCAGCGCGACGATCGCGCCGATGTCGAGGTCGCGGTTGGGCCAGCCATCCAGGCGGGCGCCGATCCCCTTGGTGAAGGAGTCGTCGACCGTCGAATGGCAGAAGGCGCAGGTGAGGCCGATGCTGGTGATCCGCTCGCCGTCGAGGATCGCCTTGACGCCGACCACCGAGTGCGATCGCAGGAGGGCGGCGGTGGTCTCGGGGTTCTCCAGGCTGACGTTGCCCTCCTGGATCGCCTCGCTGAGGATCTTGGGGAGCTTCCCGACGTCGACCTTGAGGCCCAGCTCGAGCGCTTTCTTGGGCGTCAGGCCGGGGCCGACCCCGCCCTCCTTGTCGCCCAGGATGGCCTCGTGCAGCCGAAGCTTGCCGCCCCACATCGCCTCGCTGCCGAAGCTGTCGTAGCGGAAGACCTCGCGCCCTTCCTCGAGCAATTTCCGCGCGTGGTCCTCGACGCGGGCGTCGTAGCCGGGCCGTGTCTTCTCCGGTGCGACGGCGGGGTTCGACTCCACCCCGCGGAGCCCCGGCAGGCAGGCCCAGACGCCGAGCGCGGCGGCGAGCAATGCGCCGACCCAACCCACTCGTTGTCGCATGGGTGTCTCCCTCTTTCTTCCCGCGGCGGGTTTTGAGGATGCAAAAAATCTGCCGGTGGGAGTGCCGGCGGTTTAAGATAGAAGGCAAATGCCCGCCGCGCGCCTCGCCGCCGCGCTCCTCATAGCCCTCGCCGGTATGGCGCCGGAGGCGATGCCCGCGCGCAAGCCGCCGAAGCCGGTGGGCAACCCCGTCGCCCCAGGCATCTTCCGCCTCGAGGGGACGAGCGCGAACCTCCCGCTCGCCGACCTCGAGCCGCTGCGGCAGATCGTCGGCCCCGCCTCCTTCGTCGGGCTCGGCGAGTCGATCCACACCTCCGGCGGCTACTACCGGATGAAGCATCGCGCCTTCCGCTATCTCGTCGAGCGGCTGGGCTTCCGCGCCTTCGCCTTCGAGAGCCCGTGGGACCGCGCCGACCAGGTGGCGGCCTACGTGGCGAGCTGCGGCGGCGCGCCGGAGGAGGCCCTGCGCGGCCTCTTCGGCGTCTGGCAGAGCGCCGAGGTGCGCGACCTCGTGGCCTGGATGTGCGCTTGGAACCGCGCCCATCCGAAGCCCCGCGACAAGGTCCACTTCTTCGGCTTCGACATCCAGCAGCCGGACCGCGACGGCCCCGCCCTGCTCGCCTTCCTGGCCCGGATCGGCGTGCCGTCGAGCGACCCGCGAGTGGCCGGGGTGAAGCGTTGCGACGGCATCGACGAGGGGATCGACACCCTGCCGGTGCCCCACGGCGACCACCAGGCGTGCGTCCAGGCCCTGGCGGCGGTCGGCGCGCTCTTCTCGCGGGAGGAGGGGGCCATCGTGCGCGCCACCTCGCGCGCCGACCTCGCCTGGGCGCGGCTGCGCCTGGTCGGGCTCCAGGCCTGGGAGGACCTGGCCTACTACATGGACGACGACTTCCCCCGCGGCTTCGCGGCGCGCGACGCCGGCATGGCCTACGCGCTGCGCGCGATCCGCGACCTCCGCCACCCCGGCGCGCGCACCGCCGTCTGGGCGCACAACGTCCACCTGGCGAAGAACAGCCGCGAAGGGTATCGCTACGAGTCGATGGGCACCTATCTCGATCGCGCGCTCGGCCCCGCCTACGCGGTGATCGGCCTGGTGTCGCTCGAGACCTGGATCGACTGGGGCCTGTCGGGGTGCGGGCGCGTCGACGGCTTCTCCACCAGCTCGGTCGAGGCGCTCCTCTCCGGCTTCGGGCACGATCACCTGCTGGTCGACCTCGACTTCCCCGGCGGGAAGCCGCCCTTCCTCCAACCCGGCAAGCGCTACCTGCTGACCGAGACGCGCGTCGTCCCCGCCCGCCACTACGACGCCCTCCTCTATCTCGAGACCTCGCCCAAGATGACGCCGCTCGCCTGGCCGCCCTGCTAGCGGAGCTGCCGCGAGCAGATCGCCTAAGCCACCGGCCGCCGCGCGCTGCACTTGGTCGAGGTCCTGCAGATGGCGCTGAGCGACGGGGACGGCGCGAGGGACGGGAGATCAGGCGGCGAGCAGCAGCCGCGCCGCGCCGGCGAGGGCGGCGGTTTCGGTGCGGAGGGTGCGGGGGCCGAGGGCGGCGGGGATGAAGGCGAGGGCGCGGGCGGCGGCGCGCTCGGTGTCGGTCCAGCCGCCTTCGGGGCCGACGAGGAGGGCGCCAGCGGCGGCGGACGGCCCGCGCCAGCCGCTCCCCTCGGCGGCGGTGTCGAGCACCCGGCGGTCCGGGAGGGCGGCGGCCAGGCGCTCCAGCTCGCTCCAGGCGTGGACACCGGTCACCTCGGGCAGGAGCGACCGCCCGCACTGCTCGACGGCGGCGGCGGCGACGCGGCGCAGCCGCTCGAAAGTGCCGGCGCCGAAGGTGCGCGGCGCCCGCTCGGTGTGGAGGAAGCGTACGGCGGCGACGCCCACCTCCGTCGCCTTCTCGACCAGCCAGGCCGCCCGCTCCGGGCGGAAGACGGCGACCAGGAGCTCGAGCCGGAACGCCGGCTCGTTGGCGGGGGCCGGGTCGCCGAGCGCCAGCGTCGCTCCGCTCCGGTCCACCCGCGCCACCTCCGCCGAGCGGGCGCGGCCGCGGCCGTCCACCACCCGTAGCCGCTCGCCGGCCGCCAGCCGCCGGGCGCGGAAGAGGTGGCGGTAGGAGTCGCCTTCGACACGCAGCTCGGCGCCGGCGAACAGCTCGGGTGAGACGAGCAGGGTCGTCACGCCGTGTCCTCGCGCCGCAGGCGGAAGGCCACCCACTCTCCCGCTTCGCGCCGCGCCCGCTCGACGAAGCCCAGCGCTTCGCCGCGCTCCAGCACTTCCCCACCCCGCTCTTCCAAGATGCCCGACAGGATGACCTCGCCGCCGAGCGCCAGTCGCCGCGCGACCTCCGCGAGCTCCGGCAGGAGCTCCTCCGGCACCATGTTGGCGACCGCCAAGTCGAAGCGCGCGCTCTCGCACAAGGCGGCGACCGTGCCGGCGAAGAGATTCAGGTGAAAGCCGTTGAGACGGGCGTTGTCGCGGGCGTGGAAGGGCGCGGCGGGGTCGAGGTCGAAGGCCGCCGCCGCCGCCGCGCCGCGCGCCAGTGCCGCGAAGGCGAGGACACCGGTGCCCGTCCCGACGTCGAGCACTCGCTTCCCCGCCAGCTCGACGTCCTCCAGCAGCTCGACGGCCAGGGACGTGGACTCATGGCTGCCGGTGCCGAAGGCGGCGCGGGCGGGCAGGCGGAGGAGGCGCCGGCCGGTTGGCGTCCCGACCGGCCCGCCGCCCGGCTCGCGCGGATCGACGAAGAAGGAAGCGCCGAGCGCGAAAGGCTGCGCGGCCTCGCGCCAGGAGGCCAGCCAGTCGGCGTCAGGGACGGATTGCTCGGCGAGCAGTTGGATGTCAGGTGAGAGGGGGACGGGAAGGGCGCCCGGCGCGAACCACGCGTCGAGACGGACACGGCCGTCCATGTCCGGCTGGATTTGGGCGCCGAGCGTGCCCGCGGCCGAGAGCGCGCCGAGGAAGACATCCTCTAGCGTGGAGGGAACGAGAAAGGTACGCTGCAGGTAAGCCATCCCCCCACCCAGATCCTTCGCTTCGCTCAGGATGACGTGCTCGCCGTTTTCCCTCTACCTGTCTTACTTGCCGATCGGCAATTCGAGAAAGCTCGGGTGCTCGGCGTCGTGGTAGAGGGTGACGTGGGCGGTGCGCGCGTCCTTGCCGGACTCGTCGGCCACCACGCCGCCGGCGTTGTAGTTCTTCTGCAGCTGGATCGTGTTGGGCGATCGCACCACCAGGCGCAGGCGGCTCCCCTTTCCGACCCGGCGCGAGAACCAGAAGAAGCTGTCGAAGGTGTAGCGCTCGATCGCGCCGGGCGTCACCAGCTTCTCCTCGCGCAGCGACTCCCGGTAGCGCGCCCGCAGCAGGTCGTCGGCGAGGGCGACGCTGCGGCCGTTCGGCTCGATCTCGTAGAGCAAGACGGCGAAGTCGGTGTCCGGGACGTCGAGCGCCAGCCACAGCTCGAGCTTCGGCTGCCCCGAGATCTCGGTCGCTTCGGCGAACGGCGCGCTGTGGTAGACGAGCCCGTTGCCGCTGAGGTTCAGGGCGTAGCGCTGGTCGGTGTAATAGGCCTCGACGTCCTCCATTTCCATCTCCGCCGGCCGGGTGTCGAGCGGGTCGTAGACGTAGCGGTCGGGCGGCGAGCCGGACGCCGGCTTCTCCGCGCTCAGACTGCCGGACTGGAAGACGTCGCCGGCGCGGCCGCCGGGAGAGTCGAGGTAGAGGCGCCGCCGCTCGCCGGCGATCTCCTCGAAGTCGTCGGCGCGCTTCCACTCCTCGGCGCCGGCCACGTAGTAGGCGACGCGCGTCTTCAGGAACTCCGGGCGCTTGCCGTCCTTCATCGTCCAGTCGTACCACTGGCGGTGGAGGTCGTTGAGGTCGAGGACGCTGGCGTCGCCGAAGGTCAGGCCGCCGAACGACTTCTGGGGCGTGCGCGTGCCGGGGTGGTCCCAGGGGCCCATGATCAGGTAGTGGCGGTCGCGCGCCGCTTTCGTCCCGTGTTGCATGTGCCGGCGGTAGAAAGTGAGCGCTCCGGGCTGGTCGCCGTCGTAGTGGCCGGTGATGGTGAGGATCGGCAACTTCAGGCGCGCGTACTGCTCGGGCGTCGGCGCCATCGCGTCCCAGTAGGGACCGGGCGTCGGGTGGCTCAGCCAGTCGTCGAAGACGGTCGAGGCGTTGCCGACCGCGTCCGCCAGCTCGCGGAAGGGGCGGTGGTCGCGGTAGAGGGCGCGGAAGTGCTCGGTCCAGAACGGGAAGAGGCCGAAGAGCTTGGCGTTGGGCGTGACCCCGCTGGTGAAGGTCAGCCACTGGATGGTGTAAGAGGAGTAGACGTTCTTGAAGAAGGGGAAGTCGACGCCGGGATGGGCGGCGGCGGCCGGCACGATCGTTGCCAGGTGCGGCGGAAACTCCTTGGCCGTCGCCCACTGGTCGTAGCCGGCGTAGGAGCCTCCCCACATCGCCACCTTGCCGTTGGCCCAGGGCTGGCGCGCCAGCCACTCGACGACGTCGTGGCCGTCGTGCGCCTCCTGGGCGAACGGCGTGAACCGCCCCTCCGAGTTGCCGCGCCCGCGCACGTCCACCAGCGCGAAGACGTAGCCATGCTGCGCGAAGTAGAGCGCGCGGTCCTGGTAGGTGTCGGCGATGTACGGCGTCAGCGTGAAGACCACCGGCAGCGGCTTCGGCATCTCGCGCGGCTTGAAGACGGTGGCGTTCAAGTGCACCCCGTCGCGCATCGGGATGCGCACCCCCCAGAGCATCTCGACCGCGGGGGGCTCCTCGGGCGGCGGCGCGGCCGACGCCAGGAGCGGGAACGCGACGAGCAGGTAGACGGCGAGCCGGATCGGACGTCTCATGCGGACACCCCCAACAGATCTACCCGAACAGGTTCTTCACCCGGTCGAAGACCTTCCGCTCCTCGCGCACCGGGCGGTCGGAGAGCTCGGCGAGGCGGCGGAGGTGCTCCTGCTCCTCGTCGGAGAGGTCGCGCGGGTGCGGCACCTCGACCTCGACGACCGCCACGTGGTCGCCCCGGCCGTTGCCGTCGAGGCGCTGGACGCCCTGGCCGCGCAGGCGGAACTCGCGGCCGTGCTGCGTGCCGGGCGGGACGTCGAGCGTCGAGGGGCCGTGCACGGTCTCGACCTCGACCGTCGCCCCGAGGACCGCCTGCGGGTAGGCGACGGCGACGCGGCCGAAGACGGTCGAGCCGTCGCGCTTCAGGCGCGGGTGCGGCCGCGCCTTGAGGACGACGTAGAGGTCCCCCGGCGGCCCGCCCTGCTTGCCGTGCTCCCCCTCGCCGGTCAGCCGGAGGCGGGCGCCGCTGTCGACGCCGGCCGGCACCTTGACCGAGAGGGAGCGCTCGTGCTCGACCCGGCCCTCGCCGCGGCACTCGCGGCAGGGGTCGGTGACCACCCGCCCTTCGCCGCTGCACTGCGGGCAGGTGCGGGCGACGGTGAAGAACCCCTGCGTGTAGCGCACCTGGCCGCGGCCGCCGCAGGCCTGGCAGAGGGCCGGCTCGGTGCCGCCGGCGCTGCCGGTGCCGCGGCAGGCCTCGCAGCCTTCCAGGCGCGGGATGCGCAGCTCCTTCTCGACGCCGAAGACCGCCTCCTCGAAGCTCAGGGTCAGGTCGTAGCGCAGGTCGGCGCCGCGCGCCGGCCCACCACCGCCGCGCCGCCGGCCGAAGGGGTCGCCGAAGCCGAAGAGGTCGCCGAGGATGTCGGAGAAGTCGGCGAAGATCGTCGGGTCGAAGCCGCCGCTCGCGGCCACGCCCTGGTGTCCGAAGCGGTCGTAGCGGGCGCGCTTGTCGGGGTCGGAGAGGACGGCGTAGGCCTCGGCGGCCTCCTTGAACCGCTCCTCGGCCTCCTTGTCCCCGGCGTTGCGGTCCGGGTGGTAGGTGACGGCGAGCTTGCGGTAGGCGGTCTTGATCTCGCGCTCGCCCGCCGTGCGCGTCACGCCCAGCACCTCGTAGTAGTCGCGCTTGGCGGCCATCGCCTACTACGCCCCCGCGGCGCCGCTCGGGCTGTTGAGCATGACGTCGGAGAGGGTACGCGAGATCGAGTTGAGGTCGAAGAGCGAGGCCTCGAGCGGCGCCCGCTGGTCGCCGGCCAGGGCGACGCGCGCCTGCAGGAGCTGCTCGTGGATGCGCTTGGAGTCGGCCTCCGGCAGCAGGTCGCGGAACTGCTCGAAGACCCGCTCGTTGGTGTAGATCAGCCCCTCCAGCCGGTTCTTGAGCTGCCGCACCTCGCGCCGCTGCAGGTCGTCGCGCGAGTGCTGCCCGGCCTCTACGACCAGCCGCTCGACCTCGTCCTTCGACAGCCCGCCGGCGGGGTTGATCTGCACGCTCTGCTGCTGGCCGGTGGCGATGTCGCGCGCCGAGACGTTGACGATGCCGTTGGAGTCGAGGGCGAAGGTGACCTCGATCTGCGGCATGCCGCGCGGCGCCGGCGGGATGCCGACGAGCTGGAACTTGCCGAGCGCCTTGTTCTCGGCGGCGATCTCGCGCTCGCCCTGGAGGACGTGGATCTCGACGATGTCCTGGTTGTCGACCACGGTGGTGAAGACCTGGGTGTTCTTGGTCGGGATCGTCGAGTTGCGCTCGATGAGGCTGGTGAAGAGGCCGCCGTGGGTCTCGACCCCGAGCGACAGCGGCGTCACGTCGAGGAGCACCAGGTCCTTGATGTCGCCGCGCAGGATGCCGCCCTGGATCGCCGCCCCCACCGCCACCACCTCGTCGGGGTTGATCTCCCGGTTGGGGCGGCGGCCGAAGATGCGCTCGACGGTCTGGCCGACGAGCGGCGTGCGCGTCTGGCCGCCGACGAGGAGCACTTCGTCGATCTGGTCGGGGCGGAGCCCGGCCTGCCCGAGGGCGTCGCGGCAGGGGCCCTCGGTGCGCTCGACGAGCTCGCGCACCAGGCCCTCCATCTGCGCGCGCCCGAGCTTGCGCGCCAGGTGGCGCGGGCCGGAGGCGTCGGCGGCGATGAAGGGGAGGTTGATCTCCGCCTCCTCGGCGGCCGAGAGCTGGCACTTGGCGAGCTCGGCCGCTTCCTTCAGGCGCTGCAGCGCCATGCGGTCGCCGTGCAGGTCGACGCCGGTCTCGTCGCGGAACTCGGCGATCAGCCAGTCCATGATCCGCTGGTCGAAGTCCTCGCCGCCGAGATACGTGTCGCCGGCCGTCGAGCGCACCTCGAAGATCCCCTGCGCCAGCTCCAGGATCGAGATGTCGAAGGTGCCGCCGCCGAGGTCGTAGACCGCGATCTTCTTCCCCTCGGTCTGGCGGTCGAGGCCGTAGGCCAAGGCCGCCGCGGTCGGCTCGTTGATGATGCGCAGGACCTCGAGGCCGGCGATCCGGCCTGCGTCCTTGGTCGCCTGCCGCTGCGAGTCGTCGAAGTAGGCGGGGACGGTGATCACCACCTCCTTGATCTCGCCGCCCAGCTCCGCCTCGGCGAACTCCTTGATCTCGCGCAGGATGAAGGCCGAGATCTCCTCCGGGCTGTACTGCTTGTCGCGGATCTCGACCTTGACGTCGCCGTTGGCGCCGGCCGCCAGGTTGTAGGGCAGCACGGCGCGCGCCCGCCCCACCGCCGGGTCGGAGAACTTCCGCCCGATCAGGCGCTTGACGGCGAAGACCGTGTTCTGCGGGTTGGTGATCGCCTGGCGCTTGGCGATCGGCCCGACCAGCCGCTCGCCGCCCTCGCCGAAGCCGACGATCGAGGCGGTCGTGCGGCTCCCCTCGCGGTTGGCGAGGACGCGCGGCACCGTCGCCTCGACGACCGCGGCGCAGCTATTGGTCGTGCCGAGGTCGATGCCGAGGATCTTGCTCATCGCGTTCGGCCGGCACCGACACCCGCACCATGGCGGGGCGGAGCAGCCGGTCGTGCATCTTGTAGCCGCGCTGCAGCTCTGCGGTGACGACGGGAGAGCTTACCGCGGGGTCCTCCTCGCGCGTCACCGCCTCGTGCTCGGCCGGGTCGAAGGGGCGCCCCACCGCCTCGACGGCGGTGACGCCGTGGCGGCGCAGGGTCTCGCGCATCTGCTGGAGGATCATGTCGACCCCGGCCTTCAGGTCCTCGACCGCGCCGCCGGCCGCCGCCGCCCGCTCCAGGTTGTCGGTCACGCCGACGAGGTCGCGCATGGTGTCGAAGAGGGCGTAGCGGCGCAGGTCCTGCCGCTCGCGGTCCGTCCGCTTGCGCTGGTTCTCGAAATCGGCGAGGGCGCGCAGCAGGCGCTCGCGGAGCTCGGCGTTCTCGCGCCGGAGGTCGATTTCAGAGGCGCCTTCGGCGCCCGGAGCCCCGCTTCTCGCCGGTTCACCGATCACGTCCACCGCGGCCGCCGTGTCGCCCATCGCCTCCTCGAGATCGAGGTCGATCTCCCCCACCTCGAGGGCATCCGTCCGCCGCGGGTCCCGTTCGTCCGCCATTCCTGCCTCCCGCTAGGTCCGCGCTTCGCCGGCGAAGCTCTCCGCCAGCGCCCGCGACAACCGCTCTCCCAAGTAGTCGACGAGCGGGATCACCCGCTCGTACTCCATCCGCGACGGACCGAAGATCGCCAGCGCCCCCAGCGGCCGCTCGCCGACGCCGTAGCCGGTCGCCACCAGGCTGAAGTCGAGCTCCGAGGTCAGCGCGCTGTCGTCGCCGATCACCACCCGCACGCCGTTGCCGCGCAGGCACTGGCTCAAGAGCGCCACCAACCGCGCCTTGTCGGCGAAGGTCTCGAAAAGGCGCCGCACCCGGCCGATATCGGCGAGCTCGGGCTGGTTGAGCACCTCGCGCGTGCCGTCGAGGAGCACGCCCTGTCGCTGCTCCAGCGACAGGCCCGCGCGCGCCAGCTCGATCGAGCGGGCGAGCAGCTGGTCCATCTGCGCCCGCTCCTCGGCCATCAGCGCCAGCAGCCGGGCGCGGATCTCGCGCAGCGTGGCACCGGCGAAGTTCTCGGTCAGGTAGTTGCCGATCCGCACCAGCTCCTCGCGCGGCAGCTCCTCTTCGCTCTCGATCACCTTGTTGTCCACGAAGCCGTCGCCCGAGACCACGACGCAGAGCACCCGCCGCCCGGAGAGCGGCAGGAAGTCGATCGCCTTGAGCACCGTCTCGCCGAGCGCCGGGGTGACCACGATCCCCACCTGGTGCGACAGCTCGGAGAGGAGCTTGGTGGCCGATTCCATGATCTGGCCGGCGTCGGCGGGCGAGGACTGGAGCGACTCGTCGATGTAGCGCCGCTCCCGCGCCGGCAGGCGCCGGGCCTGCATCAGCGACTCGATGAAGAGGTGGTAGGCGGCGCGCGTCGGCACCCTCCCGGCCGAGGTGTGCGGCTGCGCCAGGTAGCCCCACTCCTCCAGGTCGGCCATGACGTTGCGGATCGTGGCCGCCGAGAGGCCCAGCCGCCCCTGCTTCGACACCGAGCGCGAGGACACCGGCTCCGCCGAGAGGATGTAGGCCACGATCACGTCGCGCAGGATCTCCCGGTCGCGGGGGCTCAACTGGCGCGGGGGCTGGGATGACGTCATGCTTGCTCGGCTTCTCTGGTTGGGCTTAGCACTCACGACGGGAGAGTGCTAAGGGTGATAATTGTAACCCAGTGAACGACCCCGCCACCCTCCAGGGCCTGACCTTCGCCCTCCTCGGCCCCGGCCGCGTCGGCTGGAGCCTCGCCCGCTGGGCCGCCGCCGCCGGCGCGAGGCTCGCCGCGGTCGGCCTCTCCCCCTCGGGCCGCGGCGCCGTCCTCGCCCGCGAGCTTGGCGCCGAGGCGGTGCCCCCCGGCGACCTCTCCTCCGCCGGCCACGACCTCCTCCTCGTCGCCGTCCCCGATCCCGCGCTCGCCGCAGCCGCCTCCGACCTCGCCCGCCGCCCCCAGGCCGCCGTCGCCCTCCACACCTCCGGCAGCCGCACCGCCGAGGTCCTCGCCCCCTTGCGCCCCGCCGGCACCGCCGTCGGCTCCCTCCACCCCCTCCTCGCCTTCCCCCGCCCGCTCCCCGAGACCGCCGCCCGCGGCGCCGTCTTCGCGATCGACGGCGACCAGCCGGCGATCGCGCTAGCCCGCCGCCTGGCGGAAGCCTGGCAAGGCGTCCCCGTCGAGGTCCCCCCCACCGCTCGCCCCCTCTACCACCTAGCCGCCAGCCTAGCCGCCGGCGGCGTCGTCACCCTCCTAGCCCTGGCCCACGACTTGGCGCAGCGCCTAGACCTCCCCCCCGAAGTGAGCCAAGGCTACCGAGCCCTAACCCGCAGCGCCCTAGAAGCCGCCACCGCAACTCAAGACCCCGCCAAAGCCCTGACCGGCCCCGCCGCAAGAGGCGACGCCGAGACCCTCCTTCGACAACTGGAAGCCCTAGCCTCGACCCTCCCCGAAGCCGAACCCCTGGTCCGCCTCTTGGCGCGCGAAACCCTCCGCCAAGGTTCACGAATCACCGAGCCGACCCCTGCTCAGCGTCGTCTTTTAGAAGACCTCTAGGCAGGCAGAGCAGGTGCCGAGGGGCCGCGCGAGGGGCGCCGCCGCCGGGCAGCTCTGAGCGAGCGCCTGGCAACCCCAACGCAGTCCCCTACCGACCAAGGCGCAAAGCGAAGCGCAGGCGCGCGCCTCAGATCCGGCAGTCCACAAAAAGCGCGCGCCGATGCCCGGCGGCGGCGCCCCTCGCGCGGCCCCTCCTCACGGACCCTCGCATTCGCCGCCCCCGTGTTATGCTCCGCTCCCCTCCAAGGGGCCCGTCCGCGCAGAGATGGTCTTCTTCAACTACAGCACCATGCAGATGGCTGCGAAGGTGGTGTACTACGGCCCCGGTCTGTGCGGCAAAACCACCAACCTCCATTACATCTACGCCCACACCGCCAACGACTCCCGCGGCGAAATGGTCTCCCTAGAGACCGAAACCGACCGCACCCTCTTCTTCGACCTCCTCCCCATCGACGTCGGCTCCATCGCCGGCTTCAACACCCGCATCCAGCTCTACACCGTCCCCGGCCAGGTCTTCTACAACACCACCCGCAAGCTCGTGCTCAAGGGCGTGGACGGCGTCGTCTTCGTCGCCGACTCCCAGCGCGCCATGCTCCAGGCCAACGTCGACTCCTTCCGCAACCTGGAAGAGAACCTGGCCGAGATGGGCCTCTCCGTCGAGAGCCTCCCCCTCGTCCTCCAGTACAACAAGCGCGACCTCGCCGACATCGCCAGCGTCGAAGAGCTCAACCAGGCCGTCAACCGCGGCAACTGGCCCCACTTCGAGGCCTGCGCCATCAACGGCCAGGGCGTCTACGAGACCCTCAAGGGCATCTCGAAAGTGACCCTGATCTCGCTCAAGAAGCGACTGGCGCGCCCGGAGACCGCGGCGCGCCCCGCGCCGGTGCCGCGGCCGACCCTGGCGCCTCCGCAGCCGTCGCCGGCGAGCCCCCGCGCGCCGGTGGCGAGACCGCCGGCGCCGCCCGCCGAGCC
>DATLOC010000009.1:0-99703 GCA_035536455.1 Thermoanaerobaculia bacterium
CTCTGGGCCTCGGGAAGCTTCCCGAGCAGCTGCGGAAGCTTCCTCCGGGTCTCGGAAAGCTTCCCGAGCGGCTCCGGAAGCTTCCTTTCCTCCTCCGGAAGCTTCCCGACCGAGTCCGGAAGCTTCCTCTCGACCTCGGGAAGCTTCTCGAGCAGGTACGGAAGCTTCCCGTCCGCCTTCGGAAGCTTGCCGGCCGGGTCCGGAAGCCTCCTCTCGGCCTGGAGAAGCTTTCCGAGCTGCTACGGGAGTTTCCTCTGCATCTCGGGAAGCGGCCCGACGGGTACGAAGCCTTCCCGTCGCCCCCAGACCCCTCCCGAGAGGCCTCGTAGGCTTCCTCTGGCCGGGACGCTTCGCGCCACTCTGGCGCCGGCCACCGCCCAGGCATGTTCAGAGCCGCTGCTTAGATGACGCTTCCTCGCCGCAAGAAGCTTGTGGCCCCCTCTCCTGCTATAGTCTGCTAATCAACTGAGAGGCCACACGCACGGAGCCTTAGGGTTATCCAGGCACCGGAGCATAGACGCCACGCACCGGCCGGCTATGCAGCCATACACCAGCCCGAAGGTGCCGTCGAAACAGAGGTTAGGCGTCGCCTGGTCTCTCGGAGAACGAAAGCGCACTTTGACAAGGGTTGACGGGCGCCTGATTGTCGATGAGCGAGTTGCTAACCTTTTTCTTCAGCGGCCTCGGCGCCACAGTGGTTGGCGTGCTGCTCGCACACTGGCTTTCGAGGGCGCGCAGGGCCTCGCTGACGTCCGATTCCAGACCCGCGATTCAGCCTTCAGCTCACGCCGGTTCGGGTAGCCCTCTTGACGCTCGGGTGATCGCACCGGTAGGTGGCGAGGTGTCTCAGCCGCAAGCTCATGCGCCGAAGCTGATGCCAGATCCTGACATGCCCGTCTGGGCCATCGGTCCTGGCAATGCTTATACACCCCTTAACGAGTCGGCACGAGCTCACGATGCACATCTCGGTACATCGACGTCGACGCGCCATCCTGATTGGGGGCCGAGGATCGGTCGAAACGACCCTTGCCCATGCGGCAGTGGTCGCAAGTTCAAGAAGTGCCACGGCGCCGCTATTACGTTGGCGCCCAACTCAAGCACTAGAGCGGACGGCTGAAGCCGCCGCTCAGTGCCGATCCGTTGGGCGTCACGGGAAAGTGAGCGGGAAAGGGAGGCAATGAGAACTTCCAGGTTGAACGGAGGTACTTGATGAAGGACGTATTCGAGAGGCTGAAAAGCGTCGTGTCGAGGGCTCAGAAGTTTGTGCTGAATAGCGGCAACGACTATCGAGGTCCAGTGAACCCAGTGGGACTCTGTCGGCAAATCGACAACCATCGTAACCGCAGCAGGGACTTCCTCGTTTTGGCCGAACACGTACCACTTGAGTTTACGTTGATACCCGATGGTAGCGAGCCATTCCCGACTGGTGTGGTCCTCATTCCTCTCGACGATGACCTTAACTTCGTGAGCTGGGATCCTCAAACGGCAACTGTGATGAAATTGTCTTCCCTTCAGTGGTGTTCGGACGGAACGATCGAAGCAGCCTGCTTGGAGAATACGGGACGAAACTTTACTTGGGAAGTTCTCTACAAAGAACACTGACCGAATTCGGGAGATTCAAAAAATGGCACAGAGAGTCTGCGACAATTGCGGCCATCACAAGGATGTCTATGGCGGCAAGACTTGCTCAAAGAGCCACTTCATCTGCAAAAATTGTGCATGGGGGCACGCACACTGCCCTCTCTGCGGTCATACGCTTCGCTAGCGCTGGAGGTGAAGGCTATGCTGACCTACAAGGTGGGGAGGAGGTTCCGCGAGAGACGCCCAACTCGCAGGCCTCAAGCGGACAGCTACGCTGCCGCTTAGGCTGATCCCCGTTGGGCGGCTTTAACCTCCCGAGGAACCACGCAAGCACCCGGAAGGACTTATGGAGCCAAGAGTTCTTAAGGAAATCATCGCGGTTATCAGGACCGAGCAGGATAGGAGAGAGTCGCTGTTGAGAGACATGGATCCCGAAGTTGCCTACGACCAGTGGATCTTCCGCGATGAACCGCTCGTCAACGAGATCTGCCTCATGCTTCTGGTGACTTTGCGACATCAAGTCGAGCGGGACCTGGTTGAGCTTGCCGCCCTAGCTCAAGACGGGGGGAAGCCCATTGGCGGCCCAGATTATGAGGGGCGTATAGAGCAGTTACGGCGGCACAATAAGGCAGGCAAGAATGTTGGTTGGAAGTGGGCTGACATACGGACAACCCTGAACCTGCAGTCTTACGTGCCTACGCCCGAGGGTCAGGCCATGGAGGCTCTTCACCTTCTGACCAATTCATACAAGCATGATCCCTCAGTAGAGCCGTCAGAGGAGTTGAAGAGCCTTCTAAATCTTCCTGCAGTCCCGTACGCCCCTCTGCCGGAGAGTAATCTCTTCCGCGAGAAGCTGGCCGCCTTCCTCGGCCTGCCAGGAGACGCACTGTACTCAGGTATCGTCGAGCACTTGATAGCAGCGGCGACCCAGTACGTCACAACTATTAAGGGCCAGACGAAGCTAAGCAAAGTTAAGCGGGGCCCAGCACCACTGGACAAGTTTGCACACTAATGACTCATGCTCCGAGCCGCCCAACCCTCCCCTGCACCAGACAGCCGGCTTCGCCGGCCGCCGGTGAGGGGCAAGAAACGTTGGCCGACTCTGGAGGTCAAGCTGCGCGAACAAAAGCAGACTAACTAAAAGGTATGTACCAGTCGGGCTCGCTTGGGGTGCCTCTTGGACGAAATAACGTCTTATGACGACATAAGCTCATGGCTCGCCGCACACCAGACCCTCTGGCGGCTTGATGAGTTCCGCTCGCTCAGTCGCTTTCATGCCTGCATCGATGCGGCAGATGTCAAAATTGAAAACAAGACTTGTACGAAAGAGCCTATCGACCCAGATGGGTTAACGGACTTTGTACGGAAGGAACTAACATCATTCGGCTGTGAAGTTGGGGCCGATGTCCCTCGCTGGTGGGTTTTCGCTCGCGAACCGAATGTCCCAGAATTCTGGAACGGGACGAAGCAACTGTTTCCGATAGCACAGAGGCTGGTGCGCTCGGCAGAAAGGCTTTGTCGCAGGCCAGCGCCCAACTACGAGCATATCATCCAAGAGTTAGCCGCTTTCCTTCGGAGCCACGCGAGTGAAATCGAATCCTTCCTAGCGTATGCCGATCATCTCTCCGCAAAGCATAAGCTTGCGCCAGCAATTCTATTCAGCTATGCGGTCTGGGGAAGCACTAAACGCGGTGATCGGACACTAGACGGGTGCACTGCAAAGGGGGCCACAAGACTTCGCCTTGCCGGGGAGATGGCACTTGGCATTCACACGTCGAATGGTCCGACACTATTCAGGGTGTGGATGGACCTGCTTGACGAAGCCTACGAAGCGGCAGGGGAAGAAGGGTATCCCTGGGTTTCGGCGTCACCATTACTCCACATGGTTCAGATACGTATCCGCGAAAACGTCGTCGCCTATTTCACAGAACTGCGGGATTCGCTTCGACATATTGATACCCTCTGTCAAGAGTTCCTGCAGCGCGAATACCTCTATGCTGACGACCGTTTTGCAATACGCCTTCTGAAAAAGATATCCGGCCAGAAATCAACAGTCGAAAATGATCTATGGGATATCAAGGAGGCGCTCGGGATGTGGTCCGCGCAACAGCCCCACAAAGAAGCTGCTACAATCGAGTTTGTTGAGGATGTCGCCGCATTCGCGAACAACCGGGGCGGCGTTCTAATCATCGGTGTAACTAACGATACGCATGAAATCGTTGGCGTGGACAAGCCGGAGAACCGCATCAAGAAGATTGAGGCGGTGATACGGAAGTACGCTGATGCACCGATCGTAGATTTTGCACGCGTCCGCGCCGTACCTTTCGCTGGCGTGACAAGGCCCTGTATCATCATAGTAGTGGGGAGAACCGACACACCGATTGGTGTACGTCAGCCAAACAACAACTATTCTTACCCGCTTCGCGTGGGTTCCGGGAAAGAGCGTGTGTCGCAAAAGCAGATATCGGCGACGAAAGCCCACATGAAGGGAACAGAATTCAAATTCGCGTCGGAACTCGAGGCGTGGGTGTCTGATGTCGTGTGAAGCACCAAATAGGTGCCACCTAAAAAGAGGTCTCCTTTGGCTTAAACTCAGCTCACTTCAGACCTCCTTTGGTGCCGCACTGCCAGGTAAGTAGAGACGCTCCGTTGAGCGGAGGTGGTGTTAGCTGCTCGGCACCTCCGCTACGCTCCGGCGCCAAACTGCTTGCTCCGAAGATCTTCCGAGATCCGCCCGGCGGCCTCGCCGATGATCTCGATCCGGCGTTCCAGCGAGAGGCGCAGGTTCTCGTCCGCGACGTACTGCTCGAAGGTTAGGCCACGGGTCGCGCGCATCACCCCACGCGCTGCTTGAAGCATCTCCCAGAGATGGACCGCATCGCGCTCATGCGGCATAGATGACCTGTTTGGTCGCCAGGATCTCCTGTTGCAGGAAGGGATTGCGCAGCCCCTTCTGCTCGACGAGGTCCACTTCCCGCCCGAAGAGGTCCCGCAGCTCCTGGCGCATCCGCGAGAGGTCCCAGAGGGTCCAGAGAGCGTCGGCCTCGAAGGTCACGAGGACGTCGATGTCGCTCTCGGGCTGAAAGCCCCCGCGGACGGCCGAGCCGAAAAGCGCCAGCTCCTGCACCTGCCAGCGGCGGCAAAGGTCCTGGAGCTGGTCCGGTGCGATCTGCACGGCAGCGTCCATCTCTGCCTGCCAGTCTAGCGGACTCGCTCGCGCTCCCCCTCGCCTTCTCCGGCGATCCACCCATCCAACAGCTGCACCACCCGGTTCCCGTACTCGGCGTTCTTCTCGGAGTGCGTCACCTGGATGATCGTGGTGCCTTCGTCGTTGAGGCGCTTGAAGAGCTTCATGATCTCTTCGGCTTGGGCGGAGTGGAGGTTGCCGGTGGGCTCGTCGGCTAGGAGCAGCGCCGGGTTGCCGATGACCGCCCGTGCCACGCCGACGAGCTGCTGCTGGCCGCCGGAGAGCTGGCTGGGGAAGAGGTCTTTCTTGCCGACGATCTGGAAGCGGTCGAGGGCCTCGGCGACCATCGCCTGGCGCTGCGACTTGGGGATGGAGCGGTAGGAGAGGGGGAGCTCCAGGTTCTCGTAGACGGTCAGGTTGTCGAGCAGGTGGTAGCTCTGAAAGACGAAGCCGATCTCCTGCTTGGCGAGCTCCTGGCGCCGCTTCTGGGGGAGCGTGTGCACGGCCTGGTCGCGGAGGTGGTACTCGCCGGTCCAGGCGCCGTCGAGCATGCCGAGGATGGAGAGGAGCGTCGTCTTCCCCGACCCCGAGGGGCCCATGACGGTGACGAACTCCCCCTCCGCGACGTCGAGGTCGATGCGCCGCAGGACGTAGGTGGTGAGCGGCCCGGTGCGGTAGGCGCGCTCGACGTTGCGCAGGCGGATCACGCTACTCGCTCCTCAGGGCGGTGAGCGGGTCGGTCGCCGCCGCCCGCCTCGCCGGCAGCCAGCTCGCCAGGGCCGCCGCCGCGGCGAGGAGCAGCGCCACGCCGGCGAAGGTGACGGCGTCGGTCGGCGCGACGCCGAAGAGGAGCCCGGCGAGGAGGCGCGTGGCGGCGAAGGCGCCGGCGAGGCCGAGGGCCAGGCCGAGCAAGGTCCAGCTCATCCCCTGGGCGACGACGCCGGCGAGCACCTGCCCGCGCCGCGCCCCGAGCGCCATGCGGATGCCGATCTCGTGGGTGCGCTGGCCGACGCCGTAGGCGACGACGCCGTAGAGGCCGACCACGGCGAGGGTGAGCGCCAGGGCGCCGAAGAGCCCGAGCAGGATGGTGAGGAAGCGCGGCCGCGCCACGTCCTCCGCCACCACCTGGGGCAGCGCAGCGACGTCGGAGATCGGCAGGTCGCGGTCGAAGCCCCAGATCGCCTCGCGCACGGCGCCGGCGACGGCCAGCGGATCGGCCGCGGTGCGCAGGAAGAGCTTCATGTCCGAGCGCGGCGCCAGCGACTGCGGGATGTAGACGGCGCTCCCGGGCTCGGCGGCGAGGCCCCCGCTGCGCACGTCGCCGACGACGCCGACGACCTCGAGCGGGATCTCGCCCAGGAGCAGGGTCTTACCGACCGCCTCCTCCCCGCCCCAGAGCTGCCGGGCGAAGGCGCGGTTGACCACCACCACGGGCCGCTCCCCGTCGTCGTCGCGCGCGGTGAAGAACCGCCCGGCGAGGAGCGGGATCCCCAGGGCGCGGAAGTAGCCGGGGCTGACGATGAAGGTCCCCGCCTGCGGCTGGACCCCGGCCAGGGCTCCGGCCCGCCCCGGGACGGTGAAGCCGTACGGCTCGCCGCCCCCTTCGAGCGGCAGGGTCTTGCTGGCGCCGGCGGCGATGACCGCTGGCAGCTCCTCGACGCGGCGGATCACCTCGTCGCGGGCGGCGGCGAGTTGGGTCGGCTCGGGGTACTCCGGGAAGGTCAGCGAGAGGCTCAGGACGTTCTCGGCGCGGAAGCCGGGGTCGACGTGGACGAGGCTCCAGAAGCTGCGCAGCATGAGGCCGGCGGCGACGAGGAGGACGACGGCCAGTGCCGTCTCGGCGACGATCAGGCCGTTGCGCGCCGCGCTGCGGCCGCGGTCGGCGGTGCCGCCGCGCCCCCCCTCCTTGAGCCCGCCCTGGAGGTCGGGCCGCGAGGCGCGGAGCGCGGGGAGGAGGCCGAAGGCGAGCCCGGTCAACAGCGAGACCGCGAAGGTGAAGGCGACGACGCGGGCGTCGAGGGTCACCTCGTCCGGCCGCGGCAGCTCGCCGGCCGCCAGCGTCACCAGGGCGTCCACCCCCCAGACGGCGAAGAAGAGCCCGAGGACGCCGCCGGCCAGGGCGAGCAGGACGCTCTCGGTCAGCAGCTGGCGCACCAGCCGCCGGCGCCCGGCGCCGAGGGCGGCGCGGACCGCGAGCTCGCGGCCGCGCGTCGTGGCGCGGGCGAGGAGGAGGTTGGCGAGGTTCGCGCAGGCGATGAGCAGCACGCCCGCCACCGCCGCCAGGAGGGCGACGAGGGCGGGCTGCACGTCGCCGACCAGCGCCTCCTGGAGCGGCAACAGGCGCGCCGCGCTCCAGCCCTCGTTGGTGTCCGGATAGGCGCTGGCGAGGCGGCCGAGGAGCGCGTCGGTCTGCGCGCCGGCGCTCGCCAGCGTCGCCCCCGCCCGCAGCCGCCCCACGACCTGCATCCAGCGCAGGCCGCGGAGGTGCGGGATGTCGTCCTCGCCGATCAACGAGATCGGCGCCCAGAGGTCGACCTCGCGGGCCGGGAACTGGAACGACGGCGGCATGACGCCGGCGACGGTGAAGCGCTCGCCCTCGAGCCGCAGCGCGCCGCCCACGATCCGGGGGTCGGCGGCGAAGGCGCGCCGCCAGAAGCGGTGCGAGAGCACGACGGCGCGGTCGCGTCCGGCCACGTTCTCCTCCGGGAGTAGAGTGCGGCCGCGCGCCGCCTCGACCCCCAGGACGGGGAAGAAGTCGGCCGAAACCATCGCCGCCTCCAGCCGCCGCGGCTCCCCCTGGCCGGTCAGGGTCATCGTCGAGTGGCCGGGCACGAAGAACCAGGCGCCCAGGCGCTCCCACGCGCCGTCGTCGCGCAGCAGCTCGCGCCGGAGGTCGTCGAAGTCCTGCGGCGAGAAGGAGCCGTCCATCACCCCCTGCTCGGCGTGGGTGTGGAGGACGCGCACCAGCCGCTCGGGCTCCTGGTAGGGGAGCGGACGCAGCAGCACGCCCTGGACGACGCTGAAGATCGCGGCGTTGGCGCCGATCCCGAGCCCCAGGGTGAGCAGCGCGACGAGAGTGAAGCCCGGGCTCTTGGCCAGGGTGCGGAGCCCGTAGCGCAGGTCGGTGAGCCAGCTCTCCATCGTCCGTCCTCCTAGCCGCCCGTCTTTGCAGGGGCCGCGCCCAGGCGCTGCGGCACGTGCTGTTCGACGACCGCCTTGCGCAGCAGCGCCGGGCTGAGCATCCCCTGGGAGAGCACGAAGTCGTGGTACGCCTGGCGGTCGAAACGGTCGCCGAGCAGGCGCTCGGCGTCGGTGCGCAGCTCCATCAAGCGGCTGTAGCCGACGAAGTAGGACGGCGCCTGCCCCGGGCTGCGGAAGGTGTAGCGCTCGACCTCCTGGAGCGCCATGGCGTGCGACAGCACGACCTCCCCCTCGAGCACGCGGAAGGCCTCCTCGCGCGTGATCGTCCCGGCCTGGAGGCCCGGGTCGAGGAAGGCGCGCGCGGCGCGCAGCAGGCGGTGCTGGAGGGCGACGAGCTGGCCGTCGAGCGGCAGGAGCGGCTTCATCTCGGCCTCGGCGTAGAGCGCCCACCCTTCGACGTTGACGCTGTTGAAGGCGAAGAAGGTGCGTGCCAGCGACACGCCCTTCTCGATCATGGTGCTGAACTGCAGCTCGTGGCCCGGGCGGCCTTCGTGGGCGGTCAGCGTCCAGGAGGCGGCGGCGAAGGTGAAGTCGTCGAAGCCGGCCTCGGCCCCCGCCTCGCCGGGGATGCGCAGCGGCAGCACGAAGTCGGGCGTTTCGCCGGTGTTGCCGATGATCCGCGCCGGCGAGACGTTGGGGGCGGGGGTGGCGGCGCTCTCGGCGGCGCTCGCCAGCCGCACGCGCATCTGCCGGTCGGGGATGGTGACGACGCGCGCCTCGCGGATCAGCTTCTCGAGGTCGCGCACCCGCTGCTGGTAGTGGGGGAGGATGGCATCCCCTTCGAGCTGCTCCTTCTTGAGTGCGCGCAGGACGTCGCGGTAGTCGGTGGCGGGGAGCTGGCGCTCGCGGGCGACCAGCGCCGCGATCACCTGCATCTCGTTCTGCACCTCGCGGAAGCTGGTCTTGGCGCGCGACACCAGCTCTTCGAGCGGCATGTCGATGCCGCGCTGGCGCAGGCGGAAGCGGTAGACCTCTTCGGGCAGCCGGAAGTCCTGCCCCGCCCGCGGCAGCACCTCGGCGCGCAGCAGCGCCTCGTAGGCGGCGACCTGCTGGCCGAAGCGGGCGTGCGCCTCCTCCCAGCCGGTCAAGCCGGACTTCTGGAGCAGCTCGGCAATCCCCGCCAGGAACCGGCCGGAGTTGCCGAGCTGGCGCTCGAGGTCGCCCTGGAAGGGGGCGAGGAGGGCGGGCTCGTCGAGGCGGTCGCGCAGCATGGCGGCGGCCTGGTCGGCGAGCGGCGTCGTCCCCGGCGCCAAGCCGGCGTACTTGCGCAGCCGCACCAGCGCCGCCGGGTGGCGCTCCTTGGGCACGCGGTCGTCGAGGAGGACACGGATGCCCTGGAAGACTGTCTGCGGCAGGTCGAAGACCGGCAGGAAGACGCGGCGCTCCAGCTCGACGCTCTCGGTCACCTCCCGCGCCTCGGCGAGCATGATGTCGAGGTCCTGGAGGACGGCCGGGTCGCGTTCGGCGGCGCGCCGGCGCTCCAGCTCGGCGGCGGCCTCGGCGACCGCGCGCAGAAGCTGCGCGTCGCGGTCGAGCGGCAGGGTGAAGACCGCCTCGTCGAGCCCCTCGACGCCGAAGGCGCCCGCCTGCTCCGGCGCGAAGCGCGCCTGGGTGGCGAGCAGGACCTGGGCGTTCGCGTTGCTGCGCTCGACCCAGGTCGGCTCGGCGGCGGTGGCGGGGAGGGCGGCGAGGAGGGCGAGGGCGAGCGTGAGGCGGAGCGGTCGGTGCACGAGAGTCCTTTCTATTCGGTGCGCAAGGCGACGGCGGGGTCGACGCGGGCGGCGCGGCGGGCCGGGACCCAGCTCGCCAGGAGCGCCGCGGCGGCGAGGAGGAGCGGGACGGCGACGAAGGTCACGGGGTCGTTCGCCGGCACGGCGTAGAGGAGGCCGGCGAGGAGGCGCCCGGCGGCGCGGGCGCCGAGGAGGCCGAGGGCGGCGCCGGCGAGGGTCAGGACGAGCCCGCGGCCCACCACCAGCCGCAGCACCTGTCCGGCGCTGGCGCCGAGCGCCATGCGCACCCCGATCTCCTGCCGCCGCCGCGCCACGGCGTAGGCGAGGAGACCGTAGACCCCGATCATCGCCAGCGTCAGCGCGAGGGCGGCGAAGGCGGCGAGGAGCGAGCCGCTGAAGCGCGGCTGGGCGAGCGAGCGCGACAGCTCCTCCTCCATCGTCGCTGCGGCGAAGACCGCCAGGTCGCGGTCGAGCTCGCGTACCACCTGGCGCGCCTCGCCAGCGGCGGCCAGCGGGTCGCCTTCCGTGCGCACCAGGACGCTCAGCGCCGGGCTCGGGAACTGCGCCAGCGGCGGGTAGAGCGCCGGCGCCGCCTCAGCGGCGAGGCCCATGAAGCGCTCGTCCTCGACGACGCCGACGATGCGCCGCGGCTGGCCGAAGATCCGCACCTCGCGGCCGAGCGGGTCCTCGCCCGGGAAGTAACGGCGCACGGCCGCCGCGTTGAGCACGGCGACGAGCGGCGCGCCGACGCGGTCGGCGGGGAGGAAGCTGCGGCCGCGCAAGAGCGTCAGGCCGGCGGCGCGGAAGTAGCCGCGGCTCGCCGCGCGCACCCGGATCTCCTCCTGCTCCCCCTCGGCTACCTCGGGGCGGCCGACGACGGTGAAGCGGGTCGTCCAGCCCGCATCGAGCGGGTGGCTGTTGGCGAGGCCGACGGCGCGGGCGGCGGGGAGGGCGGCGAGGCGCTCCTCCAGCGCGGCGTTGAACGCCATGACCTCGGGCCAGTCGGGGTAGTTGGCGAAGCTTTGCGGGTAGCGCGCGGCCGGCAACTCGAGCTCGAACTTGAGCACGCTCTCCGGCGCGAAGCCGGGGTCCACCCGCTGCAGGCGCCAGAGGCTCTGGAGAAGGAGCGCGGCGGCGACGACGAGGACGGTCGAGAGCGCGACCTCGCCGACCACCAGGAGGTCGCGCAGCCAGCGCGTGCGGCCGTCGGCCGAGGCGGTGCGCCCGCCGCTCTTGAGCGCGCTCTGGAGGTCGCGCCCGAAGGACTGCGCCAGGGGCGCCAGGCCGAAGACCAGGGCGGTCAGGAGCGCGACGCCGGCGGTGAAGGCGAGGACGCGGCCATCGAGGCGCACCTCGGCCAGGCGCGGCACGTCCTGGGGCGCCAGCGCCAGGAGCGGGCCGAGCGCCAGCCAGGCGAGGAGGAGGCCGCAGGCGCCGGCGAGGCCGGCGAGGAGCAGCGCCTCGGCCGCGAATTGCCTCCCCAGGCGGAACGAGCCGGCGCCCAGCGCGGCGCGGATCGCGACCTCCCGGCCGCGGTCGGCGCCCCGCGCCAGCAACAGGTTGGCGACGTTGACGCAGGCGACGAGGAGGACGAGGCCGACCGCGGCCATCAGCACGACGAGCGCCGGCCGGACGCGGCCGAAGAGGGCCTCGCGCAGCGGCACGAGCACGATGCCGCGGCCCAGGTTGTCGTCCGGGTACTCCTTCTCGAGCTGGCGGACGATGGCGGCGCCCTCGGCGCGCGCCGCGGCGAGCGCGGTGCCCGGCCGGAGCCTGCCGAGGACGCTCAGGTCGTGGACGCCGCGGAACGCCCCCTCCGCCGCCGGCGCCAGCGGCCGCCAGAGCTCGGTGTCGGCGTCGGGCAGCCCCAGGTCGGCGGGCAGGACGCCGACGATCGTGTGCGGCGTGCCGTCCAAGACCAGCGGCCGGCCGAGGACGTCGGGCGCGCCGCCGAAGCGGCGCCGCCAGAGCTCCTCGCCTAAGAGCACGACGCGCTCGCTCCCCGGCCGGTCCTCGGCGGCGGTGAAGGCGCGGCCGAGGAGCGGCCGCACGCCGAGGAGCGGGAAGAATTCGTGGGTGACCGCCGCGCCCGGGACGCGCTCGGAGTCGGCGCCGGGGCGGCTCAGGTCGACCGAGGCGCCGCGGATCGCCGCGAGATGGACGAAGCTCTCGCTGCGCTCGCGCAGGTCGAGAAAGTCGGGGAGCGACACCCCCTCGCGCTCGGTCTGCCGCAGGCGGTCGTTCTCGGCTACCAAAACGATGCGCTCGGGGTCGGCGTAGGGCAGCGGGCGCAGCAGCACGTCGTGGACGACACTGAAGATCGCGGCGTTGGCGCCGATGCCGAGGCCGAGGGTGAGGAGCGCGACGAGGGTGAAGCCGGGGGCCCGCGCCAGCGCGCGGGCGGCGTAGCGCAGGTCGCCCATCAGTCGGTGCGCAGCGCCACCGCCGGATCGACGCGCGCGGCGCGGCGGGCCGGGAGCCAGGCCGCCAGGACGGCCACCGCGGCGAGGAGCAGCGGCACGGCGGCGAAGGTCGCGGGGTCGGTGGCGCTGACCTCGAACAGGAGCGAGCCGAGGAGGCGGGTGAGCGCCAGCGCGCCGACCAGGCCGGCGACGAGCCCCACCGCAGCGAGCGCCGCCGCCTGCCCCACGATCTGCCCCAGCACCTGCCGGCGGCGCGCCCCGAGCGCCATGCGCACGCCGATCTCCTGCGTCCGCTGCGCCACCGAGTAGGAGATGACGCCGTAGACGCCGACCGCGGCGAGCAGCAGCGCCAGCGCCGCGAAGGCCGTGAAGAGGCCGGTGCTCGAGCGCGCCGGCGCCAGCGCCTCCTCGACGCGCGCGGTCATCGTCTGGACGTCGAAGAGCGGCTGGTCGGGATCGAGGGCGCGCACCCGCGCGCGCACCGCGTCGGCCAGCGCCAGCGGGTCGCCGCCGGCGCGCACCGCCAGTGCCATCATCGAGGAGGGGAGCTGGGCGTGCGGGTAGTAGAGCTGCTCGTTCGACTCCTGGGCCAGGCTCTCGTTGCGCAGGTGGGCGACGACGCCGACGATCTCGCGCCAGAGCGGCGTGCCGTCGGGCATCTGCTCGAAGGTCAGGTTGATGCGCGCGCCCAGCGGGTCGCGGTCGGCGAAGTAGCGGCGGACGACGTCCTCGTCCACCACGATGACCGGCTTGGCCTGCGCCGTGTCGCTCTCGCCGATCAGCCGGCCGCTCACCAGCGGGATGCGCATCGCCGCGAAGTAGCCGGGGGTGACGGCGCGCGGCGCGCCGTGCGGCCCGGCGTCACCGGGCGGCGCCACCCGCCCCTCGATCGCGTAGGAGGCCGAGTTGTAGTTGCCGGAGAGGGGGAGGCTCGAGACCGCGCCGGCCGCCGTCACGCCGGGGAGGGTCGCGACCTCCTCGAGCAGCCGCTGGTAGAAGCCGGCGACGCGGCTGCTCTCCGGGTAGCGGCCCTCGGGGAGCGCGAGCTGCAGGGTCAGGAGGTTCTCGGCGTCGAAGCCGGTCTCGACGTCGCCGAGCCGCGAGAGGCTCCGCACCAGGAGGCCGGCGCCGATCAGCAGCATCAGCGCCACGGCCATCTCGCCGACGACGAGCAAGGCACGCGCGCGATGGCGGCGGAAGCCGGGGCTCGAGCTGCGCGCGCCGGGCTTGAGCGAGTCGAGCGCCGCCGGCCGCGATACCGCGAGGGCGGGCAGGATGCCGGTGAGGAGCCCCGTGACCAGCGCGACGAGGAGGGTGAAGAGAAGCACCTGCGGGTCGAGCCCCACCTCCGTGGCGCCGGCCAGGAAGGGCGGTACGAGGTCGGTGAGGAGGCCGGCCGTCGCCACGGCCACCACGAGCCCGAGGAGGCCGCCGAGGACGCCGAGGAGCGCCGTCTCGGTGAGGAGCTGGCGCATCAGGCGCCGGCGGCCGGCGCCCAGCGCGGCGCGCACCGCGATCTCGCGGCCGCGCGAGGCGGAGCGGGCGAGGAGCAAGTTGGCCACGTTGGCGCAGGCGATGAGCAGCACGCACCCCACCGCGGCGAGGAGGACGAGGAGGGTGGCGCGCGACTCGCCGACCAGCGTCTCGCGCAGCGGCTCGACCAGCACGTGCCAGCCGGCGTCGCGCAGGAACTGGGCGTCGTGCTGGGCGGCGATGCGCGCCGAGATCCCCGCCATCTCCGCCTTGGCCTGCTCCAGCGACACCCCTTCCTTCGTGCGCCCGAGGACCGAGAGGAACTCGAAGCCGAAGGCGTCGGGGGTCAGCAGCTCGGGGGGGAGGCGCAACGGCACGAAGACGTCCGCCGCCTGGATGTACTTGAAGCGCGGCGGCATCACGCCGACGATCTCGTGCTCGACGCCGTCGAGCACCACGGTGCGCCCGAGGACCCGCGCGTCGCCGGCGAACCGGCGCCGCCAGAGCGGATCGGAGATGACCGCCACCTTGGCGCCGGCCTCGTCCTCGCCGCGCGCGAAGCCGCGCCCAAGCGCCGGTTGCACGCCGATGACGTCGAAGAAGTTGGTGGAGGCCGTCGCCCCGAGCACCCGCTCCGGCTCGCCGCCCCCGGTCAGGTTCGACGGCGCCTGGTAGCCGGTGATGGCGGCGAGGCCGTCGAACGACTTCGCCTGCTGGCGGTAGAGGGAGAGGCCGTAGACCGAGACCGAGGCCTTCGGCAGGTCCATCTTGGGGTAGCTGTGGAAGAGCGAGACCAGCCGCTCGGGCTGGCCGTAGGGGAGCGGCGCCAGGAGCACCGCGCGCACGACGCTGAAGATCGCCGTGTTGGCGCCGATCCCGAGCGCCAGGGTCAGGAGCGCCGCGAGGGTGAAGCCCGGGCTGCGGCGCAGCCCGCGCAGGGCGTGACGGAGGTCGAAAAGGAGCGTGTCCACGGCAGTCCCCCCGGCGCGCCCGGCGCGCCTAGCTCACGTCGAAGCCGCTCTCGGCCAGCTCGCGCTCCTCGGTCTGGCGCAGCTCGCCCTCCTGCTCCTCGACGACGCGGCCGTCGAAGAGGTGGATGCTGCGCCCCGCGTAGCGGGCGTAGCGCGGGTCGTGGGTGACCATGCAGATGGTCGCGCCTTCCTTGTGCAGCTCGCCGAGCAGGTCCATGACCGACTCGCTGTTGCGCGAGTCGAGGTTGCCGGTGGGCTCGTCGGCGAGGAGGATCGAGGGCTTGCCGACGACGGCCCGGGCCACCGCCACGCGCTGCTGCTGGCCGCCGGAGAGCTGCGACGGGTAGTGCTTCATGCGGTGCGCCATCTCGACCCGCTCGAGCGCCTCCTGCACGCGCTGCCTGCGCTCGGCCGACGGCGTGCCGCGGTAGGTCAGCGGCAGCTCGACGTTCTCGTAGACGGTCAGGTCGCCGATCAGGTTGAAGGCCTGGAAGATGAAGCCGATCTCCCGGTTGCGGATGCGCGCCCGGTCGGAGAAGGAGAGCTTGGCCACCTCCTTGCCGTTGAGCCAGTACTCGCCGTCGGTGGGGGTGTCGAGCAGCCCCAGGATCGACAGCAGCGTGGTCTTGCCGCAGCCCGAGGGGCCGGCGATGGCCACGTACTCGCCGTTCTTGATCTCGACGTGGATGCCGGACAGGGCGTGGGTCTCGACCTCGTCGGTCAGGAAGACCTTGGTCACCCCTTCGAGCTGGATGAGCGAGCGGTCGGAAGCGTTCATGCGTTTCTCCCTCGGATGATGCGGAGTTTCAATCCAGGCGCAGGCGGTCGCGGCCGTCGGCGGCAGGGACGTCGGAAAGGATGACCTGGTCGCCGGGCACCAGGCCGGAGAGGACCTCGACGGTGGAGACGGAGCTGCGGCCGAGCCGGACCTGCACCCGCTCCGCCTCCTTGCCGCCGTCCACCAGCTTGAACAGCTCGATCGTCGAGTTGGGCTGGCCGTGGGTGGGGCGGCCGACGTAGACGACGTCGGAGAGCCGCTCGATCTCGATCGTGCCGTCGACCGAGAGCCGCGGCCGGGCGCCGGGCGGCAGCGCGCCGGTCAGCGCGACGTCGACGCGCACGGTGCCGTCCTGGGCGCCGGGGTCGATGCGCGTCACCCGGCCGGGGACGATGCCGTTGCGGGTGTCGATCTGCGCCAGCTGGCCGAGCGCCACGTCCTTGGCCTGAGTCTCGGGGATGCGCAGCTCGGCCTTGAGGTGCTCGGGGCGGGCGACGCGCGCCAGGGTCGTGCCCGGCGTCACCCGCTGCCCGACCTCGACCGGCAGCTCCTGGAGGACGCCGCCGATCGCCGCCCGCACCGCCAGCGATCCCACCTGCCGCTGGCGCAGGGCGTAGAGGTCGCGGAGCTGCTGCACCCGCGCCCGTTGCGCCGCCGTCTGGGCGGCGGCGGAGTTGCGCGCCTTCTGCACCCGCTGCTGCTCGATCGAGGACTGCTTGTCGAGCTGGTCGGCCCTGAGGCGGGAGAGCTGCAGGGTGAGCGGCGGGATCAAGCCGTCCTTGGCCAGCGCCTCGTTGGCCTCCACCTGCAGGCGTGCCTCGCGCGCGTGCGAGTCCACGACGGTGGCCGCCGCCTGCTGCGCCAGCACCTGGCTCTCGAGCTGGGCACGCAGGTCCTCGACGTCGGCCTCGGCGGCGCGCAGGTCGGAGGCGGCCTCGAAGGCCTGCTGCTCCAGCTCCGGGTTGGAGAGCTCGATGAGGACGGTCTGCGGCGTCACTTCGACGCCGGGGAGGGCGGGGATGCGCTCGACCCGCCCTTCGACCGGGGCGGAGATCCAGCGCACCTCGACCGGCTCCAGCGTCCCGGGCCCGCGCACCTGGCGCAGCATCGGGCCGCGCTGCACGGTGTCGATCCACAGGCCGGCGCGCTCGACGCTCGGCGCCGCCGGCTTCAACTGGCTGGACGCGAAGGTGATGGCGGCCAGCGCCGCGATCCCGCCTCCCGCCAGCGCGATGCGGCGGATGCGGAGCGAGCGGGCGCGGTCGGCACGAGGGATGTCCATACGGGTTGTCCCGTTCTACGTCGAATCGGATACCAGGTTTCAGCCCCGGAGGTTACTCCACTTCCCGCGTCAGCCAGCGCTCCAGGTACTCGCGGTGGAACGGCGTGTCCGGGAAGCGCTCGCCGGGGCCGTACGGGTAGCCGCTCATGGCGTTGAATGGCAGCGGCTCGACCTGCGCCGCCGCGTAGGTGTTGCGGTCGGCGTCCTTGTCCCAGCCCAGGCTCTCCAGAAAGACCGTCCGCTGCCAGCCGGCCGGGGGCGGCGGCAGGGCGGCGGCGTCGAAGGTCAGGGCGACCTCGTCGCCGGGGCCCATCACGACCGAGCGGTCGTCGGCGCCGGTCAGCAGCTCGCGCACGTCGCCGTAGCGGGTGTAGCGGCCGGGGAAGGGGAGCCAGGGGGAGGCCGCCGCGGCAGCCTCGTAGACGAAGCCGTGCGGGGCGTTCGGCGCGCTCCGCACCAGGCGGGAGAAGCCGCGGAAGCGCAGCTCGGCCCGCGCCGGGTCGAGGCGGGCGGCGACGCGCGGCGCGGCGTCGTCCGGGGCGGTTGTCCAGGCGACGCGGTCCCAGGCCAGCCAGAGCGAGGTGACGAGGCGGAGGCGGCGGGCGCCGGCGGGGAGCGGCGGGGTGTCGATCACCATCGTCTTGGTCTTGCCGGCCGGGAAGCCGGTCTCGGCCATCAGCTCCCGCCAGCCCGCCGCCGTCTCGACCTCCAGGCGCGGGAACTGCTGCGCCGGCACGCCGCGCTGGGCGAGCGCGAGGTTCAGGCTGGCATCGGCGGGGAAGACCCAGCCGTCGAGGTGGAGGCGGACCGGGGCGGCGGGGGCCTCGCCGAGGTCGATCGTGAAGGTCCAGGGCGCCGCGGCGACCCCCTGGTAAGCGCTCTCGGCGAAGCCGGAGGCGTAGACCTCGTCGCGGCGGGCGACGCGGGCGGTGACGTCCATGCCGGCGCCGTCCCAGGCGGCGGCGACCGGGCGGAGCGCGCGGCTCGCCAGGACAGCGTCGGGGAGGCGGCGGCCGGGGAGGACGCGCAGGTTGCTCGCCACCTCGACGTCGCCGGGGTGGTCCACCACCCAGAGGCGGATGCGGTCGAAGAAGGCGGCCTCCCACAGCTCCTCGGTGAGCGCCAGGCGATAGGCGCCGCGCTCGGGGCGCGCGCCGTCCACCCGCACCAGCTCGTCCGGGTCGGCCGAGGCCCAGACGCCTTCGGCCACCGGCAGGCCGATGGGCGCCCCCCAAAGCAGGTCGGTGACGAAGGCCATCCGCGCGCCGTCCCAGGCGTAGAGGAAAGGGCAGCTCCCCTTGAGGAGCTGCTCCTCGACGATCCGCTGGTCGAGCGCCGGCTGCAGCCGGTTCTGCGGCACGCCGTTCGGCCAGACGACGCGCAGCAGGTCGGCCTTGGCCAGGCCGCCGAGGCCGAAGTGGACGACCGGGCCGGCGGCCTCGCGGGCCTGATAGGCCGCGCCGGCGCGGACCTCGGCGACCGACCCCACCCCCTGGACGTTGTTCTTGCTGTTCCCCTTGGTGAGGCCGCGCAGGCGGACCGTCAGCCAGTGGTTCGCGTTGCCGCCCTGGTTGTCGAGCCGGTGGAGACCGGCGGGGCCGGCGGCGATCAGGTCGAGGTCGCCGTCGCCGTCGAGGTCGGCGGCGGCCAGCGCCGCGGCGCCGGCGGGCGCGGCGGCGAGCGGGAGGGCGCGGAAGCCCTCGCCGTCGCGGGCCAGCGCGACGAGGCCGCCGTCGCCGGCGGCGGCGAGGTCGAGGCGGCCGTCGTTGTCGAGGTCGGCGACGAGGACCGCGCGGAAGGCCGGGGCGGACGGGAGCCCGGCGGCCTCCCACGGCGCGAACCGTCCGCCCTGGTTGCGCAGCAGGCGGAGGCCGCCGGCGGCCGGCGCGACGACGAGATCGAAGAGGCCGTCGCCGTCGAGGTCGGCGCTGGCGGCGGCGAGGACGGCGCCGGCGCCGTCCAATCCCGCGGCGGCGGTGCGGTCGGCGAAGCGTCCCTGGCGCAGGTTGTCGAGCCAAGTCAGGCCGCCGGCATGGGCGGCGAGGAGGTCGAGGTCGCCGTCGCGGTCGAGATCGCTGGCGAGGAGCTGAGAAACATCCTTCCAGGTAAGAGAGGGCAGTGTCTTGTCGCCGACGGCGGCGAGGGGTGCCTGCGGGCCTTCCAGCGCGTTGCGGAGAAGTTGCGCGGGCGCGGCGCCGCCGGCGAGCGCGAGGTCGAGGTCGCCCTCGATGTCGTAGTCGATCGCCGCGGCGGCCGTCGCGCCCTTGGCGGCGGCGAGCACCTCGGGCGCGGACTGGAAGGTGCCGTCCCCCTTACCCAGCCAAAGGACGGTGCGGCCGGCGCCGAACGCCAGGAGATCCATCGTCCCGTCGTTGTCGAGATCGACCGCCCGCAGGCCTTCTAGGCCCTTCGCATCCAGCCCTTCGCCCGCCGGCTTCGGCGCCCAGCCGCCGGCGGCGAGCCGCACCTCCAGCGCCGGCGCCTCGCCGGCCTTGAGGCGCGCGACGTCCGGCTTCTCGTCGTTGTCGAAGTCGGCGACGGCGAGCGCCTGCCCGACCGTCGCGGCGGCGTCGAGCGCGCTCGCCTTCAGCTCGACCGGCACCGGCGCGCCCCAGACCGCGGGCGGCGGCTCGTTCGCGAAGCGCTCGACCGGCACCCCCTGGATGCCGGCGGTCAGCTCGCGCAGCCCCTGCTGGTACATCGGCGTGACCTTGAGGACGTTCTCCAGCCGCAGGGCTGGGACGCGCGCCGCCTCCGGCTCGCCCGACTCCAGCGCCGCCAGGAGCTGCCCGAGCGGCCCCTCGGCCTGCGGCGACTGCCAGATCAGCTCCTTGATGCGCAGGTAGGCGCCGGTCGCGGCGGCGCGGTCGCCGCGGCGCACCGCGCGCCCGCCGAGCTGCGCCAGGACGACGACGTTCTCGGGCCGCAGGCGGGCGAGCCGCTCGATCGCCGCGGCCGCGACCCGCTCGGCCGTTTCGCCTTCCTGCGTGGTCGCCTGCCGGTAAGCGGCGTAGAGCACCTCGAGGTTCTCGGGCGCCGCGGCCATCGCCTTCTCGAGCACCGCCAGCGCCTCCTCCGGCCGCCCGGCCCACTGCAGCGCCTCGGCCTGGATCGCCAGGAGGTCCGCCCGCCCCGGCGCCTTCTCCAGCGCCCGCCCGATCGAGCCCAGCGCCTCCTCCGTCTGCTGCTGCCGCAGCTGCGCCACCGCGAGGTCCGCATGCGGCAGCGGATCCCCCGGCACCAGCTTCACCAGCTCCCCGAAGCTTTCCGCCGCCTGCGCCGGCTGCTCGTTCTCGAGCTGCGCCAGCCCCAGTGTCCGCAACTCCAACGCCCGCCCCGGCAGCGCCCCCGCCGCCTTGTCCCCGTTCGCCCGCAGCGCCGGCAGCGCGGCGAGTACAAGAAGAACGAGCGACGGCAGGAGCTTGCGCGACATGGACCCGCGATTCTAGCCTGCCGCTCATGGACATCCCCGAGGAGCACCGAGCCCACGCGCCCAGGGTGTTGGGGTTCGCGGCGTTGACCGTGAGCGACAGCCGGACCCCGGAGACCGACGGCGGCGGCCGGGCGATCCGCGACCTCGTCGAGCGCGCCGGGCACCGGCTCGTCGAGGCCCGGATCGTGCGCGACGAGGTCAAGGCGATCCGCACCGCCGCGCGCGAGTTGCTTTCGCTGTCCGAGGTCGACGTCCTAGTCCTGACCGGCGGCACCGGCGTGGCACCGCGCGACGTGACCCTCGAAGCCGTAGCGCCCCTCCTTGAGCGCCCTCTAGAAGGCTTCGGCGAGCTGTTCCGGATGCTTTCTTATAAGGAAGTCGGCGCCGCCGCGATGCTCTCCCGCGCCGCCGCTGGAGTCACCAAGGGCAAAGCCCTCTTCGCCCTCCCCGGATCACCGAAAGCCGTCACTCTCGCAATGGAGGAGCTGATCCTCCCGGAGGCTGCGCACCTAGTTTCTCAGGCAAGGAGGGGGAAGCTCTCCGGGGGGCGCTCCCCCGGGAAGCTCTGAGCGAGCGCCTAGCAACTCCATCCGCAGTCAGACTGCGACCCAGGCGCGAAGCGAAGCGCAGGCGCGCGCCTCAGATCCCGCAGGCTCAAAAAAGCGCGCGCCGGTTCCCGGGGGAGCGCCCCCCGGAGAGCTGGGTGGGGGCTTCTTAATTAACCCCCGTCAGACCCGTCGCCGCCCCGCGATCGCCCGCCAGATGAAGAGCAGGAGCAGCGCGCCGATGATGGCGATCAGCAGGCTCCGCCAGTCGAAGCCCGAGATCCCCCCGTAACCGAGCGCCGTGGCGATAAAGCCGCCAAGCAGCGCCCCGATCACCCCGATCACCACCGTGATGATGCACCCTCCGGGGTCCCGCCCCGGCATGATCAACTTCGCGATCAGCCCTGCGATCAGGCCGAACACGATCCAGGAGATGAGTCCCATCGCTTCCACGTGAGTCCCTCCTTTCGTGGCCCTGTCCGATGACCCGCCAAAATGCTAGAGCCGTGCCATGAGGCAGTGAATACAATGGCCGGCCCATGACCTCCGCGCGCCCCACCCTCGTCCTCATCGACGGCTACTACATCATCTACCGCTCGTTCTTCGCCCCCACCCGCCTCTCCACCTCCCGCGGCCAACCCACCAATGCTGTATACATTTTCGTCCAGACCTTGCGCAAGCTCCTGCGCGAGCAGCAGCCCGAGCTGATGGCCGTCGCCCTCGACGTCGGCGGCCCGACCGAGCGCGGCGAGCTCTTCGAAGAGTACAAGGCCAACCGCGCCCCCATGCCCGCCGAGCTGAGCGCCCAGGTCCCCTGGATCCGCCAGATCATCGAGGCCTACCGCATCCCCATCGTCGAGGAGCGGCGCTACGAGGCCGACGACGTCCTCGGCACCCTGGCGTGCAAGGGGGCCGAGGCCGGCTACGACGTGATCGTCGTCTCGGCCGACAAGGACCTCATGCAGCTCGTGCAGCCGGGGGTCCGCTTCTACCACGTCATCAAGGAGAAGCTGTACGGCCGCGACGAGGTCGAGCAGGACTACGGCGTGCCGCCGGAGAAGGTCGCCGACTACCTGGCCCTCCTCGGCGACACCGTCGACAACATCCCGGGCGTCCCGGGGATCGGAAAGGTGGGCGCCAAGAAGCTGATCCAGCAGTTCGGGTCGATCGAGGAGCTGGTGGCGCGCGTCGACGAGGCGCCCGCCAAGGTGCGCGAGACCTTGCGCGCCCACGCCGACAGCCTCCAGCTGTCGAAAAAGCTCACGACGCTGCACTGCGACCTGCCCATCCCTTTCGAGCCCGAGAAGCTCCGCCACACCACGCCGGACCCGGTCGCGCTCCGCCGCCTCTTCACCGAGCTGGAGTTCTTCTCCCTCGCCGACGAGCTCGAGCCGACGCGCGCCGCCGCCGGCGAGGAGCTGACGCCGGTGGTCGAGCTGGAGACGCCCGAGGCCTGGCGCGCCGCGGCGGCGCCGCTCGCCGGCGGCGAGGTGCACGTGGCGCTGCTCGGCGAGGAGCGGCCGCTGGGGCTGGCGGCGGGCGGGCCCGGGGAGGGCGGCTTCTTCGTCGACTTCCGACGCGACGGCGTGCGCGAGGCGGCGGTCGAGAGCCTGGCGGGCTGGGCGGAGGACCACGCGACGACGCTCGTCGGCCACAACCTGAAGGAAGTGCTCCGCCTCTGCGCCGACGGCCGCTTCTGCCATGCCTCGCTCTTCGACGCAATGCTCGCCTCCTACCTGCTCAAGCCGTCGGTGAAGGGCCATGCCCTCGACGAGCTGGCGCTCGAGCGGCTCAACCGTAAGCCCCTCTCGCCCAAGGACATCGGCTGGGACAAGGGGCAGGAGCCGCCGCTCGGCGACTCGCGCCTGGCGGCCTACGCCGGCGAGCGGATCGACCTTTCCCGGCGGCTCGTGCCGGCGATGCGCGCCGAGCTGGCCGCCGCGGCGCCGCTCGAGGCGATCTATCGCGAGATCGAGGCGCCGCTCCTGCCCGTCCTCCTCGGCATGGAGGAGCGCGGCATCCTCCTCGACATCGATCTCCTGGCCGAGATGTCGGCCGAGCTGGGCAAGGAGCTGCAGGCCCTCGAAGGGGAGGCCCACCGGCTGGCCGGCGAGCCCTTCAACTTGAACTCGCCGCAGCAGCTCGGCGTGATCCTCTTCGAGAAGCTGGGCTACCCGGTGCTCAAGCGGACGCAGAAGACGCGGAGCTACTCGACCGGCGCCGAGACGCTGGAGGAGCTGGCGGCGCGCGGCTACCCGCTGCCGGAGCTGCTGCTGCGCCACCGCGAGATCGCCAAGCTCAAGGGCACCTACATCGACGCCTTCCCGGCCCTGGTGGACGGCGACCGGCGCCTCCACACCCGCTACTACCAGGCGGTGGCGTCGACCGGCCGGCTGTCGTCGGCCAACCCCAACCTGCAGAACATCCCGATCCGCACCGAGCTGGGGCAGCGCATCCGCAAGGCGTTCATCGCCGGGCCCGGCAACCTCCTGCTGGTCGCCGACTACAGCCAGATCGAGCTGCGCGTCCTCGCCCACATCGCCGAGGAGGAGGCGCTGATCAGCGCCTTCGCCGCCGGCACCGACATCCACCGCGCCACCGCCGGCACCGTCTTCGGCATCTCGCCCGAGTTGGTGACGCCGGAGCAGCGGCGCGCCGCCAAGACGATCAACTTCGGCATCCTCTACGGCATGAGCGCCTTCGGCCTGTCGCAGAACCTGGGCATCCCGCAGAAGGAGGCCGACCGCTTCATCAAGGAGTACCTGGCGCAGTACCCGGGCGTGCGGAAGTACCTCGACGAGACGCTGGCCTACGCCGAGCGCGAGGGCCGGGTGGAGACGCTCTACGGCCGGGTGCGCTTCCTGCCGGAGGCCCAGAGCGCCAACCGCACGCTGCGCGAGAGCGGCCGGCGGATGGCGATCAACGCCCGCGTGCAAGGGACGGCGGCCGACCTGCTCAAGAAGGCGATGATCGCCGTCGACTGCCGCCTGCGCGACGCCTGGCCTGAGGCGCGCCTCCTCTTGACCGTCCACGACGAGCTGGTCTTCGAGGTGCCGGAAGCGGACGTCGAAGCGGTCGCCGCCGCCGTGCGCGAGGAGATGGAGAGCGTCGCCTCGCTGAGCGTCCCCCTCGTCGTCGACGCCGGCTGGGGGCGGAGCTGGTACGACGCGAAGGGGTAGGCGGCGAGGCTACCGGCGACCTCGGCGCTCTCGATTTACGGGCACTGGCACCAATATACATAAGTGGAGTACTGCGTATAGCAGCCGTAGTGAGTTTCCGGGCCCTCACAGTAGTAGTGTGTCCAACCACAGGACGGGCCACCCGGATATTCAGTGTAGCGATACGAGAACCAGGGGCTATTGGAGCACATGGCAGGGGGAATGGGGCCACTCCGCCATTCGGTGTTGTTCGCGGTCTTACATTCAGACGCAGCAGTGGCAGGATTCCAGGGACCTCCCAGTGCTTCGGCGCCTTCGCCTTCATGTGCGACCGCATTGCCCGCCGGAGCTGAAAGAAGAACCAGAACCAAAAGACAAACGTGGAACCGGAGACTCCTCATGAGTTTGCTCCTTTCTTTTCCCTCCTTAGCATTCTACCAGGAGCGAACTGACGGCACCGCTGGAAACGGCCGGCGGAGGGCAGCGGCCCTCCGCCGGCCTCTCACCTAGTTGGCAGACTCTCGCGTCTTCACGCCGGTCGGGGGCTGGGGGAGCTCGCTCTTGCGGCGTCTCCGCCGCCGCCGGGGCGGGATCGCGAACTCGATCAGCCGCTCGCTCTCGGGGCCGAAGTGGGCCTGCAGACCGGCGACCAGCCGGTTGTTGAGCAGGCGCACGCGGTTGTCCTGCTCGTCGCGCAGGCGTGTGGCCTCCCGCAGGCGCGCGGTCGCGGCTTCCTGCTCGTGCTCGAAGAGGACGAGCTGCTTGAGCGCCTGGTCGAAGTTGGCGTGCTCCTCGCGCAGGTGCGGCGTCTGCTCGAGGACGGTCGGGACCTTGTCGCGGAGCTGCTCCCACTTCTTGAGCCGGTCGGCGAGGGAACGGGGAATCGGAACGTCGGGCATATGTGCCTCCTTTCATGAGCTGTTCAGAGGGATGAAGTCGCCGCGAGTGGCGCCGCGGCGGGTCGGAGGGCCCCGGATCGCCGCCGGAAGGTCCGTTACGATGACGGGCGCTCTGTTACGGTGACGGAAGCTTCGTCTCCATGACGGGCGTCTCGTTACCGTAACGGGCGCTCCATCTCGATAACGGGCGCCCCGTCTCGATAACGGGAGCGCCGTTACCGTGACGGCCGCTCCGTTACGGTAACGGGACGACCATCTCCGTGACGGGCGCGCCGTCACCGTAACGGCGCGGCCGGCACGGTACCGGAGCGCCCGGAATGGAGAGCGAGCGCCCGCGACGGTGCCGGACTGAGCTTCCAGTGGATGGAGAGAAATGAGCGGCATGGAGCATCTTACGATGCTTGGCGGAGTGAAGTCAACGGTCAAAAGCCAAGAACCGTTGGCAATCCTCCGTCAAGCCGTTGAGATAGGATCTCCGCCGTGCGGGACAAGACCGCCTACTTGGGCACCACGGACCCGGAGACCCGGAAGATCCTGGAGGCGCTGAAGGAGAGGATCCGCGAGTCGGGAAAGAGCTACCGGGAGGTCGAGAAGGGCGCCCAGATCGGGCAGGACTACCTACGCCAGGTGCTGCGCGGCTCGGTGCAGCTCAAAGTGGCGCACGTCCTCGCCGTGCTGCGGGCCATCGATCTGCCGCCCGGCAACTTCTTCCAAGGGGCGCTCGGCCCATCCCCGCCCCCTCCAATGTCCGCCGCTCCCGAGGCGCCGCCGGAAGGCGACCCTGCCGCAACGGCCGTCGGCGTCCTCCAGCGCGCGACTCTGCGCATGATGATCTGGAAGTGCAAGGACGACGGGGTCTTCACCCCGGAAGAGGCCGAGCGGCTCCTGGAGACGCTGGACCCGGCTCAGTCCGGGTAGACGAACCGCACCTCCCGCTCGAGCTCCGGCGGGAGGCTCTTGTGGACCGGGCAGGTGAGGGCGGCGTTCTCGAGCTTGCGCCGCTGGTCCGCGGTGAGGCCCGCCGGCATCCAGATCGTCACCGGCACCGAGCCCACGCGCCGCGGGTCGCTCTTCATGTGCTTTTCCAGGCGGAAGCGGAGGCCGTCGAGGTCCACTCCCTCGCGCGTGCCGACGATGGCGATGAGCGTCAGCATGCAGGAGCCGAGGGAGGTGGCGAGGAGGTCGGTGGGGGAGAAGGAGCTGCCGTCCCCCTGGTTGTCCTTGGGCGCGGCGGTGGTGAGCACGGCCCCGGAGGGCTCGTGCGTCAGCTCCACTTTCAGGTGGCCGACGTAGCGGCCGGTGATCTCGACGGCCATGGCGGCGATTATGTCGCGGTCCGGCCGGGCGCGCGCTGCTAGGCTGGCGCGCCCGTGGAGGTCACCTTCTTCCTCGCCGGCGAGCCGGACCTCGAGCGCCTGGCGGGGATCGACCCCGACCGCGACTGGCGGGAGTTCCAGCGCGGCGAGCGGATCTGGGTGCTCCAGGCCTACCTGCGCCTCGCCCGCGCCGGCTGGCCGGTCAAGCTCGCCGGCACCCCGCCGGCGGGCGGACTCGTCGTCTTCCACGCCAAACACGAGCGGGCGCTCTGCGCCGCCGGGGGCGCGCTCGGCGACGCGGTCCTGGTCGGCGTCCGCGCCGACAACCGCGAGCCGCTCGCCGCCGACTTCGAGATCGTCCAGAACGGGTGGTTCGCCGACGGCCGCCGCCGCTTCCACCTGCCGCACTGGCCGCAGCCGGCGCTCGTGCCGCGCGACCCGGCGCGCGGCAGCCGCCTCGAGCGCGCCGCCTACAAGGGCTTCGACGCCAACCTCCACCCCGACCTGCGCGCCCCGGCCTGGCGCGACTTCCTGGCCGCGCGCGGCATCGAGTGGGTGGTCGACTCGGTCGAGTTCCCCCGCGCGGCGACCGACCGGCTGCCGCTCGACTGGCCCGACCACCGGGACCTCGACCTGATCGTCGCGGTGCGGCCGCCGCAGCGCACGCTCTGGCGCTGGAAGCCCGCGAGCAAGCTGGTCAACGCCTGGCTGGCCGGGGTGCCGGCGCTGCTCGGGCCGGAGGTCGCCTACCGCGAGCTCCGCCGCTCGCCCCTCGACTACCTCGAGGCCGGCACGCGCGCGGAGGCGGAGCGGGCGGTCGAGCGCCTGCTCGCCGAGCCCGGCCTCTACGCCGCGATGGTCGAGAACGGGTGCGCCCGCGCCGCCGACTACACGGCGGCGGCGATCCTGCCGCAGTGGGCGGCGCTGCTCTTCGAGACCATCCCGGCGCGCGTCGAGGGAAGAGGAGCGCGACGCCTGCCGCTGCCGCTGCGGCGGGCGGGTCGCTGGCTCGGCCGCGCCGCGGCGCTGCGCCCCGGGCGCTAGCCCGCGGCTCGGGCGGCGCGCGGCGGCGCGCCATGCTCGGAGGCGGCCAGCCGGGCGCGGGCCGCGCCCGGCGCGTCACCCACGCTCTCGTAGATGTTCGCCGCCCGCAGCAGCCGAGCGACCGCGGCCGCGACGTCCCTCTGGTCGGCGAGGAGCGCCGCGCGCCGCTCCAGGAGGTGGGCCTCCAGCAGCGGGTCCGCCGACCCCTCCTCGCAGAACCCCTCGGCGACGCCTAGCGCTTCGGCGGCACCGGCGAGGTCCCCGTCGAGCCGCCGCGCCTCGGCGAGCTGCGCCCAGGCGCGGGCCTGCAGGTCGCACACCAGGGAGACGGTGTAGCGTGCCGGCTGGAGACAGTCGGCGACCGTCACGGCGAGGCGCGCCAGCTCGAGCGCCGCGGGCAGCGCCGCTTCGGTGCTCCGCTCGACCAGCAGCTCGGCGAGGCCGAACGTCTGCCAGGCCGGGTGGACGCGGGCGGCGCTCTCGCGCTGCGCCGCCGGCAGGGCGAGGAGGTCGGCCAGCTGACCCCACGCTGCTGCCCGCTCGCCGGCGATCACGCCGAGGTGAGCCTCGATTCGGGAGAACAGATCGGTCGTGGCGGAGCCTCCTCTTCTCCTCAAGTTGCTTGAAGAGGAAAAAAGGGGACAACGATCGGGAAGATTCAGGCCGGGAACTGGGCCGGGCTGAAGCCGATGTCCACGATGCTGCAGCCGTGGCGGACGGGGAGGCCGAGCCGGCGGGCCTCCTCGACGACCTGGGCGTCGGCCGAGCCGGGGTTGAACCAGACCTCGCGCGCGCCGGCCGCCTCGATCTCCGGCAGCACCTGGAGCGTAACCTCCGGCTGGAGGTAGACGCTGATCCGCTCCAGCGGCTCGGGCACGTCGGCGAGCCGCGCCAGGGCGGGAAACCCTTCGACCTCGGTCTCGTGCGGGTTGATCGGGTAGACCTTGTAGCCCGCGGCCTGGTAGGCGCGCACCGACTTGTTGCCGTACTTCCGGCGGTTGCCGGAGGCGCCGAGGACCGCGATGGTCTTCATCGCGGGGAAGGCTATCCGAAAAGAAAAAAGAAAAGAGGCGGGCCGAAGCCCGCCTCTCGGTCGATTTGGAAATTGGCCTGCGCCTAGTAGCGCCAGCGATCGCGGTCGCGGTCGCGGAGGCGGCCGCGGTCACGCAAGCGATCGTTGCTGAAGCGCCGGTCGCGGTACCCGTAGCGGTCGAACATCTCGTTCATGAGCTGGTCGATCCGGTTGAAGCCGCCGTAGACGTGGGCGCGGTAGCGGATGCGCGAGAGAGCGTCACCGGCCGCGAAGTAGGTGTCGGCGAGCCGCTCGAAGGCCCGCTGGTCGCCGCCGCTGCGGTTGAAGGCGTGGGCGGCGCTCTCCAAGGCCTGCAGGCGGAGGATGACGTCGCGCTCGCCGCGGCCGCCGCGATGGTAGTCGCGGGCCTGGCGGTGGACCTGGCGGGCCGTCTTCTCGAGCTCGGCCGCCGCCCAGTCGCCCTGGTGGCGCTGGTTGTAGCGATCGTAGGTGCGGTCACGGTGGCGACGCTGGACCTGCGCGTCGGCCGTCGCCGGCACCAGCATGGCGACGGCGGCGAGGGCGAGCAGGGTCTTTCGGAGCGCGGTCGTTTTCATCGTCGGTCCTCCTGTCTTCGCGGCTCATAGGGAGCAAGCGATATGCCACCTCAAAGCGCCTGAAAGCAAAGGACTTTGGACGGAACGGACGGCGCGGGCGAGAGGCGCATTCGTCCTCCTGAGAGGACGGATAGAAAGCTACCGCACGACCTGCCGCTCGTCGCCGACCCGCCGGGTGGCGCCGGTCGAGTCGAGGTGCTCGAGGAGGGGGATCGCCCACTTCCGGGAGAGGCCGAAGCGGTCCTTGAAGTCGGCCACCGAGAAGCGCTCCCAGTCGCTCGCGAGGAGGCGGCCGCGCAGCTCGGCGAGCACGGCGGCCGAGAGCACCAGGCCGGCCGGGAGCTTGACCAGGCGCGCGCGCTCGACCAGGTGGCGGACGACGCCGTCGACGATCTGCGGCTTGGCCCCCAGCTCGCGCGCCATCTCGGCCGGCGAGGGCGGAGTCAGCCCGCCGCGGTCGAAGCGCTCCTGCACCGCGGCGGCCAGGCGCGACTCCTCGCCGGTCAGCTCGGCGGTGCGGCCGGGGAGGGTCACGAGGTCGCCGCGCACCGCCAGGACCCGCTCGGCCTCCAGCCAGGGGAGGTAAACCGGCGCCAGCTCGGCGGCGCCGCGCAGGATGCGACGCACCGCCTCGGCCCGCGGCATCGCCTCGGCGAGGCGGTCGCGCCGGAAGTGCTCGGCGAGCACCCGCCGGGCGCGCTCGGAGACCCGGCGCACGGCCGCTGGGGCGATCCAGCGGCGGGCGTACCCCGGCCCCTCCGGCACCTCCAGGAGCTTCTGCGCGCCGGCGAGTGCGGCCAGCTCCACCGCGGCCCGCTCCGCCGGCACCCCGAGACGCCGCGCCGCCTCCGCCGCCTCCAGCCCGCGCTCGCCGGCCTCCTCGGCCCAGGCGAGGAGCGCGGCGCGGAGGTCGCCGGCAAGGGCGGCGAGGGTCGCCGGCAGGTCGCGCGCGCGGTGGCGGCGCCAGCGCGGGTCGAGCACGCGGCCGCCGCCCAGAGTGGCGGCGGGGGAAGGACGGCGGACGACGTAGCGGTCGCCGCGCGCCGCCACGACCGGCGCCTCCAGGCGGACCTCGACCGGGCCGTTCCCGCCGGGCGCGATACCGCCGGCCCCGAGCGGCCGCAGCCGTCCCAGCACCTCGCTGGCGTAGAGGTGGAGGCGCACCGGCGTCCAGCCGTAGAGGGGCGCCGGCGCGTCGGGCAGGAGATGGAAGTCGGCGAGGAGGCGGGTGGTGGCGGCGAAGGCGCCGGGAGCGGCGAGGGTCATGCCGCGCGCCAGGGCGTCGAGCTCCACCCCGGTGAGCTGGAGCGAGGTGCGCTCCCCGGCCACCGCCGCCTCGCGCGGCCGGCCGTGCACCTGGACGCTCCGCACCCTGAGCCGCTCGCCGCGCGGCAGGAGCTCCAGCGCGTCCCCCGGGCGCACCTCGCCGCTCGCCAGCGTGCCGGTGACGACGACGCCGAGCCCCTTGAGGTGGAAGGCGCGATCGACCGGGAGGCGGGCGGGGAGGGCGGCGTCGTGCGGCGCGGCGTGGCGGGCGGCGAGGTCGAGGATCGCGGCCTTCAGCTCCGCGATCCCGGCGCCGGTCTCGCTCGACACCGGCAGCACCGGCGCGCCGGCGAACGGGGTCGCGGCGAGCAGCTCCTCGACCTCGAGCTGCGCCAGCTCCTGGAGGTCGGCCGAGACGAGGTCGGTCTTGGTCAGGGCGACCAGCCCCGCCGGGATGCCGAGGAGCGAGCAGACCGCCAGGTGCTCGCGGGTCTGCGGCTTCACCCCTTCGTCGGCGGCGACGACCAGCAGCATGATGCGGATGCCGCCCAAGCCGGCCAGCGCGTTGTGCAGGAAGCGCTCGTGGCCGGGGACGTCCACGAAGCCGACCTGCAAGTCGCCGTCGAAGAGGTAGGCGAAGCCGAGGTCGATGGTGATGCCGCGCGCCTTCTCCTCGGCCCAGCGGTCGCAGTCGATGCCGGTCAGGGCCTGGACGAGGCGGGTCTTGCCGTGGTCGATGTGGCCGGCGGTGCCAAGGACGACGCGGCGCATTTGATTTCACACGGCGCGAAAGCTTTCGCGCCTCAGTCTCACACGGCGCGAAAGGTTCGCGCCTCAGGTCCCGGGCTGCGCCCGAGTCAGGACCTCGCGCGCCAGGCGGTTGATCGTCGCGCCGTCGGCGGCGGAGCCGAAGCGGGCGAGCATCTCCTTCATGACCGGGCCGATGCCGGCGGGTCCGGCCAGGCCGCGGGCGGCCACCAGCTCCTCGATCGCGGCGCGGATCTGCGCCTCGTCGGCCTGGGCGGGCAGGTAAGCGGTGAGGACGACCGCCTCCCGCTCCTCCTTCTCGGCCAGCTCGGGGCGCGCCCCCTGGCGGTACTGCGTCGCGGCCTCCTCCCGCTGCTTCACCGCCTTGCGCACCAGGGCGACGAAGGCCGGCTCGTCCACCTCGCCGCCGCGGCGGATGCGCTCGTTCTTGATCTCGGTCAGCAGGAGACGCAGGGTCGAGAGCCGCTCCTTCTGCCCGGCCTTGAGCGCTTCCTTGAGGTCGGACTCGATCCGCTGCTGGGGTGATGTGGCCATTCGACGATTATAGGAGGCATGTCGGTTGCACCGTCTCTTCGGCGTACGCGCGAAGGAGGTGCCCACGATGACGAGAGTCGAGACCCCCCTCCCTGTCGATACCGCCCTGCCCGGTCCGCTGACCCGCGAGGAGGTCCGCGGCCTGTTGGAGCCCCGTCCCGGGCCCTGTATCTCGATCTTCCTGCCCACGGCGCGCGCCGGGGCGGAGACGCAGCAGAACCCGATCCGCTGGAAGAACCTGCTGCGCGCCGCCGAGGAGCAGCTCGCCGAGCGCGGCCTGCGCCGGCCCGAGATCGAAGAGCTGCTCGAGCCGCTCCGCGCCCTCCAGGACGACGCCGACTTCTGGCAGCACCAGAGCGAGGGGCTGGCGGCCTTCCGCGCCCCCGACCTCGTCCGCGTCCACCGCCTGCCGCTGCGCTTCGACGAGCTGGCGGCGGTCGAGGACCGCTTCCACCTGAAGCCCGTCTTCCCGCTCTTCGACGGCGACGGCCGCTTCTTCGTCCTGGCGATCGCGATGCACGACATCCGGCTCTTCGAAGGGAGCCGCTGGAGCGTCGAGGAGGTGGACCTCAAGGACGTGCCGCGCAGCATCGAGGAGGCGGTGGGGGGGGCGCTGGGGCAGAAGCCGCTCGCCTTCGCCCAGAGCGGCCCGGGCGCGCGGGTGAGCCACGGCGCGCCAGGCTTCCACAGCCACGGTGCCAGCGAGGACGACACCAAGACCGCCCTCTTCCAGTTTTTCAAGCGGGTGGACAACGGCATCCAGGAGCTGCCGATCGACCGCAACGCGCCGCTGGTGCTGGCCGGCGTCGACTACCTGCTGCCGATCTACCGCGAGGCGACGCAGCACCCGCACCTGGTGCCCGAGGGCGTGCTCGGCAACCCCGAGATCCTGCGGCCGGAGGAGCTGCACGCCGCCGCCTGGAAGCTGGTCGAGCCGCTCTTCCTCGAGCGGCGGCGGCGCCTTACGGAGCGCTACGGCGAGCTGAGCGGCACCGGCCGCGCCACCGGCGACCTCGAGGAGGTGGTCGGGGCAGCCCACGACGGGCGGGTGGACACGCTCTTCACCTCCGTCGGCGCGCGCTGCTGGGGGAGCTGGGACCCGGAGGAGCGCAAGGTGGAGCTCGACGGCCACGGCGACGCGCCGAGCCCGGGGAGCGAGGACCTCTGTGACCTGGCGGCGACCCAGACCTTCCTCCACGGCGGCGAGGTCTTCGCCGTGCCGGGGGAGGAGGTACCGGCGGAGGGCGCGCCGCTGGCGGCGATCTTCAGGTGGTAGCGGAAGCCGCGGTCTAGAGCGGACAGAGCTCGGCCAGCGGCCGCAGCTGGGGGCGGATCTCCTGCCACTGCTGGCGGACGTTGGCCGGGGCCTCGACCCGGGGCAGGAGCGTCTCGATCCGCCGCGCCGGCCGCGCCGCCTCGCAGGCTTTGTTGCGCAGGCGCACCCGCTCGTCGCGGGCGCCGGGTAGGCGCCCGCGCAAGCGGCGCAGGCCGCCCTGCTGCTGCGAGGCGGCGACCGCCTGCCGGAACTCGGTGACACCGTCCCCGAACAGCTCCATCGTCTCCAGAAGCTCGTCCTCCAGGTCCTCGTTCGCCGGCTCGGGCCGGTCGGAGTCCAGGTAGCTGTCGTAGGCGGCGTAGAGGTCGGCCGCCGCGCTTTCGAGCTGGCGCAGCCCCTCGACCCGCGGCGTGGCGGCGGCATCGTCCGCGGCGGGCTCCTCGGCGGGCTGTTGCGGAGCGGCGTCGGCGGCGGCAGGGGCCGGCGCGGTGGGCTCGGGGTCGGCGGCGGCGGTTGGAGCCGGCGGCGGGGCGGGGGGCGGGATCTCCCGGCGCCCCGGTGTGCGGGGGGAGGAGGGCGGGACCGCGACGGGATAGGCCGGCGTGTCGCCCGGCGGCGGCTGGACCAGGACCTGGCCGATCGGCGGCCCTGTCGTGGCCGGCTGGGTGCCGGCCCTCTCATCGGGCGCCGGGAGGAGCGGCCCGGGGGCGCCGGGCGCGGCGGTCTGCGCCGGCGCCGCCGCGGCGTCGGGCACGCCGCGCCGTCCGAAGGCGAACGCCCACCAGGCCGCGCCGCCGAGCGCCAGGACGAGGACGGCCGCCGCGGCGACGGGCCAGAGCGGGATGCGGCGGCGCGCGGAGGAGGCGGCGGCGCCGGGCATCGGCGGGGGCGCGACCCGCGTGTCGGCGGGCGGCAGGACGGCAGTCTGCTGCGTGACCGGCAGGACGCGCGTGGGCGCCACCGTCGGCGCGGCGGACGCCGGGACCGAGAGGGCCGCGGCCGGCGGCGCGCTCGGCCGGCGGGCGGCGCCGGCGGCGTAGGAGGCCGGGAGCGGCTGGTGCTCGGCGAGCGTCGAGGCGAGCTCCGCCACCGACTGGTAGCGCTCCTCCGGCTCCCGCGCCAGGGCCCGCAGCACCACCGAGTCCACCCACTCCGGCAGGTGCGGCGCGAGCGCGCGCGGCGCCTTCGGCTCCGACTCGCACTTGAGGCGCAGGATCTCGTAGTCGCTGCTGCCGGCGAAGGGCTGGCCGCCGGTGAGCATCTCGAAGAGCACGACGCCGAGCGCGTAGACGTCGGAGCGCCGGTCGGCGTCCTCGCCGCGCACCTGCTCGGGGGACATGTAGCGCAGGGTGCCGACGAGAACGCCGTAAGTGGTCAGCCGCCCGCTCCCCGCCGCCCGCGCCAGGCCGAAGTCCATGACCTTGACCGCGCCGCTCTCGGCGAGCATCAGGTTGTCGGGCTTCAGGTCGCGGTGGAGGATGCCGGCGGCGTGCGCGTGCTCGACCCCGGCGAGGGCCGAGAGGAAGAGCGGCACCGCGGTCTCGGGCGGCAGCGGGCCCTCGGTGCGCAGCCGCTCGCCGAGGGTGCGGCCGCGCACGAACTCCATCGCCAGGAAGTACTCCTCCCCCTCGCGGAAGAAGCTGTAGATGGTGGCGACGTTGGGGTGAGAGAGCCGCGCCAGCGCCCGCGCCTCGGAGCGGAAGCGCTCGAGGATCTGCGAATGCGCCATCAGGTCCGGGCGGATCGCCTTGAGCGCCACCTCCCGCTCGAGCATCCGGTCCACCGCCCGGTAGACGGTCCCCATCCCGCCCTCGCCGATCCGCTCGAGGATCTCGTAGCTGCCGACCACCCTGCCGATCATCTTCAGGAGGATAGCGCGGAAGACTCTCGGAGCGGCCGGGAAGACTCCCGACGACGTCGGGAACGCTCTCCGCGCGCGCGAATGACTCCCGCGCCATGCCAGAGCGTTCCCGGCGAGTGCGAAATTCTCCCAGCGAGACCGGGAGCATTCCCGGACGGCCAAGAAATTCTCCCGGGCGACGAGGAAAAGCTCCCGGCGTCCGCGGGAGCGCTCCGGCGGTCTGCGGCGCAATTCCAAGCGAGCCGGCGCGGCCTGCGGCGGCCCGCACGAGCCGACCGCCCGAGCCGGCGCCGCCTCCGGCCGACTCGCCGCGGGGTCCGCGACAGCCGCTCCCGAGGCCCGCACACCGCCGGAGCGCTCCGCGCGAGCGACGGCGGACTCCCGCAGAGTGCCGGCGCGTTCCGCTCGAAGCGCAGAGCGCTCTGCGTCGAGCGGGAAGAGTTCCGCCGCGTCCGCAGAGCCTTTCCCCGAGCCGCCGCCGCGTTACCCCGGCCTCCGAAGGGCTTCCCGCCGTCTGCGTCCGCTTTCCGGACGGCGCAGGGAGCTTTCCGGGCCTTCTCCGCCGCATTCCCTCGTCGGTCAGAAAGAGTTCCCTGGCTCTCCCGCGCGGGGCGGATAGTGCCGCGTGAGATGCCGTGCCACCCGGCCCGCGAAGAGGCGCGCCCGCTTCGCGGGTCCTGGTTTGGAGGGTGGTTGGCTGGTTAGCGGGTAGAGGCTTCGACGCTAACGCATGGTGGCCCCCTCACCCGAACGCGCCGCTTCGCGGGCCTCTGGCCCAGCACATCACGCGGCGCCATGACTCGCAACTCTGAAGTGACGTCCAGCGGAGGGAGACGGAACACCCTCCCCTTGTCATCCTGAGCGAGAGCGAAGGATCTGGGTGGGGGGCGGCACGATGCCGCGATGTCTTCGCGCCACCCTGCCCCCAGATCCCTCGCTCACGCTCGGGATGACAGGGGGCCACCATCTGTGCAGTGGCTCCACCGCCGGTTCTAGGGCCCGCAGGTCTCTGGAACGCCGGGCGCTCCGTCCGCTCCCCCTCGCAGGCCACCATGCGAGGCGCCGGAGCCATCGCCGTGTTTTCCGGCAACACCCCTCTGTACCAGCACGCGCAGCGCGGACACCACGGAGCGCCCGGCGCGGAGGAGAGCCTGCGGGCCCCCACGCCGGAACGGCCGCAGCAAGCCTCTTACCGTTACCCCCGCGCCCGTTCCCTCACCGCCTCCTCCATCTCGCGGTCCAGCACCCGCCGCTTCTCGGCCTCGCGCTTGTCGTAGAGCTTCTTGCCCTGGGCTAAGCCCAGCTCCAGCTTGATCCAGTTGCCTTTGAGGTAGACGGCGAGCGGGATGACTGTCTGCCCCTTGATCTGCGTCCGGCCAAACAGACGCTCGATCTCGCGCCGCTTGAGCAGCAGCCGGCGCTTGCGCTCGGGGTCGTGGTTCTGCCGGTTGCCGTGGCTGTAGGGGCTGATGTGCGCGCCGATCAGCCAGGCCTGGTCGCCGTCGAAGGCGACGTAGCTGTCCTTGAGCTGGACCTTGCCGGCGCGCGCCGCCTTGACCTCGGTGCCGGTGAGCGCGATACCCGCCTCCAGCCGCTCGAGGACGTGGTAGTCGTGGAGTGCGCGGCGGTTCTGCGCCAGGCTGCGCACCCCCTCCTTGCCGGGCTTCGCCATGCCGGCAAGTGTAACCGCCCGCGCGCTACACTCCGGCCCAGGGATGACTCGCGGCGCGGCGCTTCTCTGGCTCCTCCTGCTCCTGGCCGAGGGCGGGCCGAAGGCGAGCGTCTCGAACCTGCAGGTGGCGGTGGACGGCGAGCGGGCCCTCGTCTCGCTGGTGCTGCGCAACGCCTTCGACGGCGCCCTCCTCGCCCGCCTCCAGAGCGGCCTGCCGACCGAGATCGTCTACCGCTTCGAGCTGCTGCGCGACCGCAAGCGCTGGTTCGACCGCGGCGTCGCCGAGAACACGCTGGAGGTGGCGGCGGTGCACGACGCGGTGACCCAGGAGACGACCGTCAACTACCGCCTCGACGGCAAGCTGATCGACACGCGCACGGTGCGCGAGCGACCGGCGATCGAGCGGGCGATGACCCGCCTCGAGCGCGTGCCGGTCTTCAGCCTCGAGGGCCTGCCCCGCCGCCAGCGCCTGCTGGTGCGGGCGCGCGCCGAGTTCGGGACGCGGATGGTGCTAGGGCTCCTCCCGGCGCGGGTGGCCACCGCCTGGGCGGAGTCGCGGAAGTTCCGCCCGGCGGCGCCAGCGCCGAGCCCCTGAGCCGCGGCGATGGACCTCCGCGACCGCCTCCTCCGCCACCGCAAGGACACCCGCCTGATCGTCGGCGGGCTGGCCCTCCTCCTCTTCGTCCTGGCGGCGGCCTTCTATCTCCTCCAGCGCGGGCGCGACCTGCCGGCGGTGCTGGTCGCCAACCGCCTCCTCCTGTTCGTCCTCTGGTACGCCAACGTCGTCCTCATCCTGATCGTTCTCTTCGTCCTGCTGCGCAACCTCTTCAAGCTGGCGGTCGAGCGGCGGCACCGCGTCCTGGGCTCGAAGTTCAAGACCAAGCTCGTGGCCTCCTACATCGGCCTGTCGCTGATCCCGGTGCTGCTGCTCTTCCTCCTCGCCGCCGAGCTCCTCCAGGGCTCCATCGACCGCTGGTTCAACGCCCCGGCCCGGCCGGTCCTCGAGCAAGGGAGCGCGGTGGCGCAGGCGCTCTACCGGCGGGTCGAGGAGGACAGCCTGCGCGCCGCCGGGCGGGTGCTCGCCGAGGTCGCGGAGCTGGACCTCGAGAGCCCCGCCGAGCGCACCGCGCTGGCGCGCCGGCTGCGCGCGCTGGCAGCGGAGCACGGCGTGGACCTCCTCGCGGTCTACGAGGGGACCGAGTTCGTGCAGGCGGTGGTCGATCCGCGCGCCGGTCTCCCCGACCTCCCGGAGCCCGGCCGCGACCTGCTGGAGGAGGCGGTGCGCGAAGGGCGGGCGCTGCGGCGGCAGGCGCCGCCGGGCGGGCGCGGGCGCCTGCTGCTCGCCGCCGCCGCCGAGCCGGGGGAGCGGCTGGAGCTGACGACGGTGGTGGTGGCCGGGGACGTCCTCGAGCCGGCGCTCGCCGGCCGCGCCGAGGCGCTGATGCAGGGCGAGCAGAGCTTCCGCCAGCTCGAGGTGCAGAAGGACGACCTGCGCGCCAGCCACTTCCTGATCTTCCTCATGATGACGCTGCTCATCCTCCTCGCCTCCTCCTGGGTCGGGCTCTACCTGGCGCGGCGGGTGACGGTGCCGATCCTGGCGCTCGCCGAAGGCACCCGGCGGATCAGCGGCGGCGAGCTCTCCCACCGCGTCGACGTCGAGGCCGACGACGAGCTGGGCGTGCTCGTCAGCTCGTTCAACCGCATGACCGCGGAGCTGGAGGCCAGCCGGGCGCTGCTCGAGCGGCGGACCGAGGAGCTGCTCGAGGCGCGGCAGCTCGCCGCCTGGAACGAGGCGGCGCGGCGGCTCGCGCACGAGATCAAGAACCCGCTGACGCCGATCCGGCTGGCGGCCGAGCGCGTGCTCAGGAAGCAGCGCGCGGCGGACCCGGGGCTCGGCGCGGCGATCGAGGAGGGGGTGGAGGTCATCGTCCGCGAGGTCGGGGCGATGCAGGCGATGGTCGACGAGTTCTCGCGCTACGCGCGGATGCCGCGGCCGCGGCCGGTGCGGGTGGATTTGGGGAAGCTCGTGGACGAGACGCTCCACCTCTACCGCGGCGTCAAGCCCGGTGTGGCGGTCGAAGGCGCGGTGGCGCCGGAGCTCGGCGAGGTCTGGCTCGACCCCGAGCAGATCAAGCGCGCCCTCATCAACCTGCTCGACAACGCCGTCGAGGCGACGCCGCCGCCCGGCCGCGTCGAGCTGCGCGCCGCCGCCGCCGACGGCCACCTCGAGATCCGCGTCGCCGACACCGGCCCCGGCATCCCCCCCGAGGCGAAGGAGAAGCTCTTCCTCCCCTACTACTCCACCAAAGGCCGCGGCACCGGCCTCGGCCTCTCCATCGTCCACCGCATCGTCACCGACCACCAAGGGACGATCCGCGTCGAAGACAACCGGCCGCAGGGGGCGGTGTTCACCATCGAGCTACCGCTGCAGGCCTGAGCTAGGATCGACGGCATGAGCAAGGTCGCACCGATCGAGAAGCAGATCGAGGAGCTGGACGACGCCTCGTTCGCCGAGCTGCGCGACTGGTTCATCGAGTACGAGCACGCGCGCTGGGACCGGCAGATCGAGGCCGATTCCGCCGCCGGCAAGCTCGACTGGCTCATCGAGGAGGCTCTAGCGGAGCACCGAGCGGGAAAGACGACGCCGCGTTGAGGCACTCCGCCTCCGGGCGCGGCGCTGATAAGGCCTAGAAAAAAACCTGCTGCGGCTGTTCCGGTGGGTCCGCAGGCTCTCCTCCGCGCCGGGCGCTCCTTGGTGTCCGCGCTGGGCGTGCTGGTCCATACCTTTCTTGCTGGCAAACACGTCCTTGCCTCCGCCGCCTCGCACGGTGGACGGCGAGGGGGAGCGGACGGAGCGCCCGGCGCTCCAGAGACCTGCGGGCCCTAGAACCGACAGTGGAGCCGCTGCGGCGCTCTTGCCGAGCGCAGCGAGGCATCCTGGGTGGGGGGCGACGTCACTTCAGAGTTCCGAGTGATGGCGCCGCGTGATGTGCCGGGCCAGAGGCCCGCGAAGCGGCGCGTGTCGGTGAAGGGGCCACCGTGCGTTAGCGGCGAAGCCTTCACCCGCTAACCAGCCACTACCTCTTCCAACCAGGACCCGCGCAGCGGGCGCGCCTCTTCGCGGGCCGGGTGGCCCGGCATCTCACGCGGCACTATCCGCCCCGCGCGGGACTCTTGGGCGGGCGGGGGGCTTCCGGGCGGCTACGCCTCGGCTTCCGTCCCCGCTTCCGCCCCGGTCTCGGTCCGCCGCCGCCGTCCGCCGGTGTCCTGGATCTTCTCGAGCGCCGTCTGGCCGCCGTACTTCTCGACGATGCGGTCGTCGTAGTCGTCGGCCAGGGTGGCGACGGCGGCGATCACGCCGAGCAGGTTGCGGCGCTGCAGCGAGTGACCGAAGAGCGAGTAGGCGAGGAAGATGTCGCTGCCGACCAGCGAGAACGAGCCGAAGAGGAGCGTGTGGTTGAGCTCGAGGAGGCCGAGCAGCAGCTCCTCGCTCACCTCCACGTCCTGCACGCAGTACGACATCACCGTCACCACCGCCTCCTCGGGCCCGTACGGCTCGACCGAGATCTCCAGCACCGTGGTGCCGTAGCGGACGTAGAAGTGGTCGGTCTCCGGCTCGTGGTACGGCTCGTCGAACAGCTCGCGCAGATACTCCTCCACGCGGTAGAACGTCTGCTCCTGGACCTCGTGCTCGAAGCGCATCGCCGTGGGCCTCCGCGGCTTACTTTACTCCCGCGGCGACCCGCGGGCCTCGCGTTGACCCCCCCCCGGGGTGCGGGTTAGTGTGCCGGGCGTTCTCTTGACCAGCCGGGATCCCGAGAGGAGATTGAGCATGCGAGGCGCGTTCTTGAAGGGGCTGGCCGTGGCCGCTCTCTGGCTGGCCGCCGCGGCGCCCGGCCAAGCGGCCGGGTTCGCGATATTCGAGCAGGGGACGAAGGCGATGGGCATGGGCGGCGCCTTCACGGCGCAGGCCGACGACCTCTCGGCGATGTTCCACAACGCCGGCGGCCTCGCGTTCGTCGAGAAGGCGGACTGGATGGGCGGGATCACCTGGTTCCAGGGCACCGAAGCCGAGTTCCAGGGCGCGGCCCCGTTCCCGGGCCCCAACGCCCGCGGCGAGCAGGAGCTCCTCTCCCAGCCGCTCCTCCACCTCTACTACGGCCGCCCGGTCGCCGCGGGGAGCCGCTGGACCTGGGGTCTCGGCGTCACCAACCCCTTCGGCCTGATCACCGAGTGGAAGGACCCCGACCAGTTCTCCGGCCGCTTCCTCAGCACCAAGGCCGCGCTGCGGGTCTTCGACTTCAACCCGACGCTCGGCTGGCGGGTGAGCGACAACTTCGGCGTCGGCTTCGGCGCCGTCGCCCGCCTCTCGGACGTCGAGCTCAAGCGCGGCGTCCCGGCGATCAACCCCTTCACCCAGCGGGTCTCGGACGTCGGCCAGCTGGAGCTCGAGTCCGACCCCAGCGAGGGGTACGGCTGGAACTTCGGCGTGCTGCACAAGTACAACAACAGCTTCTCCTGGGGGCTCTCCTACCGCAGCAAGGTGGATGTCGACTACGAGGGCGACGCGCGCATCACCCAGGTCCTGACCGGCACGCCGCTCGATCCGATCATCGCCGCCCGCATCCCCTTCGGCCGCGACCTGCCGGTCGCCACCGAGATCCAGTTCCCCGACATGGCGAGCCTCGGGCTCGCCTTCGCGGTGTCGCCGAACGTCGTCGTCGAGACCGACGTCAACTGGACCGGTTGGAGCAGCTTCGAGGAGGTGCCGATCAACTTCACCGACGGCGACCTGCCGAACGCCACGATCCCCGAACACTGGGAGGACGTCTACAACTACCGCGCCGGCTTCCGCTGGACGATCTCGCCGAAGTCGCAGCTGCGGCTGGGCTACATCTTCGACGAGTCGCCGCAGCCGGAGGAGGCGGTCTCGCCGCTCCTGCCCGACGCCGACCGCAACGACTTCACCATCGGCTGGGGCCACAGCGGCAAGCACACCTGGGACCTGGCGCTGATGTACGTCAAGTTCGACGAGCGCGAGCGCGACGAGAGCTTCCCCGAGGAGGGGAACGACTTCTTCGGCACTTACAACACCGAGGCCGTCCTCCTGGCCTTCACCCTCAACTGGTAGGCCGCCAGCGGCCCCTGCAAGGAGAACGCGGCAATGCACCGACTCACGCTCAAGGCGGCCGTCTCGGCCCTCCTGCTCCTCTCGGGCGCGGCTTCCGCCGCCGCGCAGGTCGACACCGGCAGCGCCAACTTCAGCCGCTACGTGGCGATCGGCGACAGCCTGACCGCCGCCTTCATGTCGGGCGGCCTGGTGCGCGACGTCCAGCTCAACAGCTACCCGGCGCTCATCTGGCGGCAGGTGACCGGCACCGCCACCGGCTTCGAGCAGCCGCTCGTCTCGCAGCCGGGGATCCCGCCGCTGCTGACGCTGCGCGGCCTCTTCCCGACCGTCATCACCCCCAAGTCCAACACGCCCGGCAACCCGCTGAACCTCAACCTGCCGCGCCCCTACAACAACCTCGGAGTCCCGGGCGCCGACGCCCAGGACGTGGTGGCCACGGTCACCGGCGGCCTCCACGACCTCGTGCTGCGCGGCCAGGGGACGCAGCTCCAGCAGGCGCTGGCGCTGCGCCCCACCTTCGTCACCGTCTGGGTGGGCAACAACGACGTGCTGGGGGGGCGACCTCCGGGCGGGTGATCGACGACGTCACCCTGACGACCGCGCCCCGCTTCGAGCTCTACTTCCGGCAGATCGTCACCTCGCTCAACGCCGCCGGCGCGAAGATGGCGATCGGCAACATCCCCGACGTCACCTCGATCCCCTTCGTCACCACGATCCCGCCGGTCGTCGTCGACCCGCGGACCAACCTGCCGGTGCGGATCGGCGGCAACCTGGTGCCCTTGGTCGGCGTGACCCCGGAGCAGGACTTCGTGCTGCTCTCGGCCGCCGGTCTGCTCGGCCAGGGCATCGGCATCCCGGCCGCGCTCGGCGGCCGCGGCACGCCGCTGCCCGACGAGGTGGTGCTCTCCGCCGCCGAGGTGGCGGCGATCCGCGCCCGCACCGCGGCCCTCAACGGCATCATCCAGACCCTCGCCAACCAGGTGGGCGCGGCGGTGATGGACTTCAACACCGAGTTCACCCAGGTCGCCCAACGCGGGATCACCATCGGCGGCGTGACCTACACCACGGCCTTCCTGACCGGCGGCTTCTTCTCCCACGACGGCGTCCATCCGACTCCGTTCGGCTACGCTTACGTCGCCAACCTCTTCATCGACGCGATCAACGCGCAGTTCGGCGGCGACATCCCGCCGGTGGACCTCTTCCCGTTCATGTTCGGGCCGGAGGCGAGCGCCGGGTTCGCGCCCTCGACCGCGGCGTCCGGGCAGCTCTCGCCGCTGGCGCTCGACATGCTCTTCTGGTCGCTCGACGTGCCGAAGCTGGCGCCTTCCAAGGGGGGCGGGCCGACGCCGCCGGCGCCGAAGGTGACGCCCAAGCCGCGCGGCAAGGGGAGGGCAGGGCGCGAGTAGCGCGTATGCGGTGCCAAGCAATTGCGCAAGCGAAGCCTTGCTCGTGCGCGCGCGGTGCGCTAGGTTAGCCGGACCGTGACAGGAGTCGTCCACAAGTTGGCGCGGGGCCTGCCGCTCCTCGTCCTCGCCGCGGCCGTTGCCGTGCCGGGAGCGGCGGCGGACTCCATCCCGCGCGCCGACAAGACGAGCGCCGCGGAGCTCGGCCTGCGCCCCGGCGAGCGGATCGACGCGGAGCGGATCCAGGACCTCTACCGCAGCGCCCTGGCGCTGTGGGCCGGCGGCCAGGACGACGCGGCCGCCCAGCGGCTCATGGCGGTGGAGGCCGCGGTGGTGCGCGAGGGGGACATCGACGCCCGCAAGGGCCTCCTCAAGGCGGAGGAGAAGGTCGTCCAGGAGCTGGCCGCCTCGAGCCTCGAGGTGCTGGTGCCGATGGCCGTCCTCCACCACGAGGTCTACCGCCGCCACCTCGACCAGGGGGAGCGGCGCCACAAGCTGCTCACCGCCCACGCCCGCGGCATGGCGCGCGACCTGGCGGTGCTCTACGAGCGGCACGCCGGCAACGACCGGGCGCGGGCGACCGCCGCCCTGCTGCTCAACAGCCTGGCCGGCTACCTCCTCGACGCCTCGCAGCAGCTCCTGGCCGGGCAGATGTTCACCCTCGCCACGAGCTACGACCCGCGCAGCGTCCCGGCGTACATGGGGCTGGCCGTCATCTACGAGAAGAGCGGCCAGTACGAGAGCGCGATCGGCAGCCTGCGCGGCGCCCTCGGCGTCGACCCGATGCAGCCCCAGGCGCTCCTCCGCTTGGGCATCAGCCTCCACCGCACCGGCCAGAGCGACAACGCGGTGCGGGCGCTGCGGCCGCTCACCGGCATGCCGGGCTGGATCGGCGCCCTCGCCGTCGAGGAGCTGGCGCGGGTCCACACCGACGAGAAGGACCTCGCCGCCGCCGAGTCGGTGCTGCGCGCCGGGCTCGAGCGCTTCCCGAACGAGGGGGCGATCTACCTGCAGCTCGCCGCGCTGCTCGACCGCCAGGGGAAGGTGGTCGAAGGGCGCGAGCTGATGGGCCGCTTCCTCGCCCTGCCGGCGGCCGAGCGCGGCGACGCGCGGCTGCGCTACAACCAGGACCCCGCGCAGCTCTGGGAGGCGGTGCGCCGGCAGCTCGTCGAGAGCGCGCGCTCCAGCCTGCCACTGCTGGCGCAGGCGCTCGGCCAGCCGGCGGCACCGGCGGCGGTAGGAGACACCGGACCGTGAAGCGCCGCAGCACCCTCGTCCTCCTCCTCGCACTCGCCCCCATCCTCGCCGCCGCCGGCGCCCCGCTGCGGGCGGCCGTGCAGCCGCGCATCGTGACGCCGACCGCGGCGCAGGCGGTCTTCGGCCCGACCGCGTTCGAGGCCACGGTGCAGGCCAACGAGCCGGTGCAGAAGGTCGAGTTCTTCCTGAACGGCAAGCGGGTGGCGACCTTCAACGCGCCCCCCTACCGCATGGTCGTCGAGGCCGGCGACGACAACGCCGAGCGCGAGTTCAAGGTCGTCGCCGTCGGCGCTTCCGGCGCCACCGCCAGCGACGTGGCGCGCACCCTGGCGGTGCAGATCGACGACGAGATGACCCTCGAGCTGCAGCAGCTCTTCGTCACCGTCCAGCGCGGCGGCGAGCGGGCGCTCGACCTCGACGGGGACGACTTCACGATCCAGGACAACGGCAAGGAGCAGAAGCTCATCACCTTCGGGCGCGGCGAGCTGCCGTTCACGGCCGTCCTGCTGGTCGACAGCAGCGAGAGCATGCAGGGGGAGCGGCTGCGCGCCGCGGTGGACGGCGCCGCCGCCTTCGTCGCCGGCATGAAGCCGCTCGACGAGGCGATGCTCGCCCTCTTCTCCGACCGCCTGCTCGCCACCACGCCCTTCACCCAGGACCCGCAGGTGCTGCGGCAGGCGCTGGCGCAGGTCACGGCCGGCGGCGGCTCGGCGGTGGCCGACCACATGTACATGGCCTTGAAGCTGCTGGAGTCGCAGCAGGGGCGGCGGGTCGTGGTGCTCCTCTCCGACGGCGCCGAGGTGCACAGCGCCCTGTCGATGCAGGACGCGCTATGGAAAGCGGGGACCAGCCAGACCCTGGTCTACTGGATCCAGTTCGGCGCCAAGGTCAAGCGGAAGTCCTTCTCCTCGGCCTGGCGCAACGCCGAAGCCAACGCCGCCGAGTTCGACCTGCTCGAGCGCACGGTGCGCGAGAGCGGCGGGCGGATCGTGACGATCGACTCGATCGAGGAGCTGCCGGCCGCCTTCGGCGCCATCCTCGCCGAGCTGCGCGAGCAGTACGTCCTCGGCTACTACGCCTCCGACGCCAAAAACGACGGCCGCTGGCACAAGGTGGCGGTCCGGGTGCGGCGCTCGGGCGTCTCCGTCCGCGTCCGCGACGGCTACTTCGACTTCTAGACCTGCACTGATCCCTTACGTGAGACGGCGGAGGAGGGCTTCCCTGCCGTGCGGATCGCGGTGCGACCCGCCGCGCGTGTTCGCCACCTCGCCGAGGTCGCCGCCGCGCGCCGTGGCGCCAGGTCGTCCCCGCCGTGGCCGCCGCCTGGCCTTCGCCGAAGGCGAGGTCACGCAGGACGGCGAGTTGGTGGCGAAAGCCACGATCGCCTTCGCGCTCCTCTAAGAGCTAGTCTGGTAGGAGATGCCTCGATGACCACAAGTCCTCGCCGGAGTTCTTCACGCACCTTGTCAAAGAGAATAGCCCTGCCAGAGTTTCGCGTGGGAGACGTGTTCCCCCGCAGCGACAAGATGACCGCCCTCATGCGGTTCGTCGTCACGACACGGCCGCTGATCAGCGTGGCCCGAGCCAACCAGTACTTGCCTGCAGATCTGCTCACCAAGACCGTCGACGCCGAGCAACTCATGCTGGGGTCGATCGCCGACGCCAAGGAAGCCCTCGACGCGTTTCGCGAGGCGGACCAACTGCGCTGCTTCGCCGGCCTGCAGAAGGTAGCCGACGCGGAGCTTAAAGCGCGCCTACGGCGACTCCGCCTCCACAGCAACCCCCATAATCCGAGGTCGCTCTACAAGAAAGTCATTCTGTGGGCGCGTCACAACGCCGGTGGGCACTGGAGCCTCAAGCTCGTTGGTAAGGCACTGGAAGAGTTCAAGGACAAGAGCGTGCCGGCGTGGGTAGGAGAAGGGGAAAGAGTCATCGACGGCTACATCCCACTTGCCCACGACATCGTTCGCAAGATCTCCAAGATCTGGGATCGACCCAAGGCTGAGAAACAACGGCTCTCGTCCAGGATCGCGCAGATCCAGGGCGACCTCTTCCACGTCGCCGACGCCGCATGCGCCTTTTCCATCGGCCAGACACGGCGCAAGAAAGCCGCCGTCAAATGACCAGCCCCGGCCGACCGGCCGGGCCCGAAGTCAACTCTGCTGCTTCAGCTTGGGCTTCTTCGGAGCCCGGCGGGTTTCCGCTGCCCGGAAGCGGCGATGGAAACCGAGCAGCAGGCTGCGCCGGTGCCGGTCCTCCGGCACGTGGGCGATCCCCACAACTACCGTACCCGGCCGGAGAGGGAGGCGATGGCCCGGTCCTTGAGCTCGATCGCGCGAGACGGCGTCGCCCGGGGTGCGCAAATCCTCCCCACGGTGCGTGGGCGAATTCCCGCGGTCAAGGGCCTGCTCGTCTGGAGGGGTGGCGGAGGGTTCCCCGCCTGGTCCTCCGTGCCTCCATGCCGCGTGGCCGGCCCGGATGGCCCCAGGGCGTTTTCCCTTTGAGCTCCAAGCCGTGGCCCGCGCCTCCCTGAATCTCCGGTCATCCCGCCCGCGCGCCTCGCGCGCCACTTGGTCGGTGACGATCAGCGTGCCGGGCGCGCCGGCGTCGAGTAGCGCGCTGCCGTCCTCGCCGGGGGCCGAGCCCGAGGGCGTCGTTGAGGCCTTGCATTCTGGCAGCACAAAGGAGCGGCGCGCGAGGCGGCCGGCCGGTTGACTGTCTTTCTCGGGTCACGCTCGGTTGGTGGCGCCGGGAGCGGTCTCCAAGAACTTCCGGGGGATAGCGGGACGTCTACTCCTCGGACCGGGCTAGCTCGTCGACGAACTCCCGAGGAGACACGACCCGAAAGGCAGAGGTCAACGAAAGCGGGTAGTGCTTCAGGTTCCCCGTCACTAGGTGAGAAGCTCGGCCAGCGACGGCAACTTCCATGAACATGGCGTCGTCCGAGTCCGGCAGCGTTAGTGCCAAGGGCCGCGCCAGCACGTCCACGCCGCCACTCTGGATCTGCTGCAAGAAGACCTCCACGAGTCGCCGCTCGAAGCGGAACTTCGGCCGCAGGAGAACCTGCCGGTATTCGGTCAGGATCCTGGCGTCGTAGCACAGGTCCAGATTGCCGACGGCGACGAGGCGAACGATCTGGCCAGAGGGACCGAAAGCGTTGAGCAGCCCGGACACGACCACGTTCGTGTTCAGGACGATCGGCATGCCGGGCTGGGGTGTCAGCGCGTGCGGCGCGCGGCTTGGATCTCCTCGTCGATCTCCTCAGGGGAGATCACCGCGAGGCCCCGCTCGGAGGAGAGGCGCTGTAGCTCCGTGACGGCCGCGAGGGCCCGTGCCCGGCGTAGGGCCGCGAGGGTTTCCGCCAGCTGTTCCTCCCGCACGGGAGCCAGGACTGCTACCGGACGGCCATCGACGGTGACCACCCATTCCTCTTCGGGCACGAGATCGCGGAGGGCACGCTCCGGTTCCCGCTGCAGCTCCTCGAGAGTAAGAAACTTCATCGCGGGAACGCTAGCACAACGGACCAGCTAGCCCAGTAGCGCGAAGGTGATCGTTGCCTTCGCCACCAGCTCGCCTTCCTGCGTGACCTCGCCTTCGGCGAAGGCCAGGCGGCGGCCGCGGCGGAGGACCCGGCCGCGGCCGACGAGGCGGCCGGGGCGGGCGCGGGAGAGGAGCTGCACGCTGACCGCGGCGGGGACCACAGGGGCACCCACGGCGCGCGCGGCGGCGACCTCGGCGAGGGTGGCGAGGACCGCGAAGTGCACCGTGTCGGGCGCCACCTCGTGCGCGGCGCCGGCGTCGAGCACGACGCTCCCGTCCTCGCCGGGCGCGAGGCCGAGGGCGGTGTTGAAGTCGGTCACTCCCGGAGTATAGCCTCGCGCCCGCGCTCAGCCCCGACACGTCCGGCGCACGGAGGCGGCCTTGCGATTCATCTCCCTCTTCGGGATGTTGGTCATGCTCCTGCTCGCCTGGTCGATGTCGAACAACAAGCGCATCATCCCCTGGCGGGCCGTGATCACCGGCACCCTCCTCCAGCTCCTCTTCGCCGTCATCATCCTGAAGACCCCGGCCGGCGAGGCCTTCTTCGCCTGGCTCTCCGGCGCGGTGACGGTCTTCCTCGACTTCTCCGACGCCGGCGCCCGCTTCATGTTCGGCGACGGCTTCGGCGAGCACTTCTTCGCCTTCAAGGTGCTGCCGACGATCATCTTCTTCTCCAGCGTCATCACCGTCCTCTACTACGTCGGCGTCATCCAGTTCATCGTCCGCGTCTTCGCCTGGGTCATGGTGCGGGTGATGGGCACGTCCGGGGCCGAGTCGCTGGCCTCGGCGGTCAACGTCTTCGTCGGCCAGACGGAGGCGCCGCTGCTGATCAAGCCGTACGTGCCGTTCCTCACCCAGTCCGAGCTGATGGCGGTGATGACCGGCGGCTTCTCCAACCTGGCCGGCGGCGTGCTCGCCGCCTACGTCGGCATGGGGGTGGACGCCGGGCACCTCATCGCCTCCAGCGTCATGTCCGCGCCGGCGAGCCTGCTGATGGCGAAGCTCGCCTTCCCCGAGATCGAGGAGAGCCGCACCAAGGGGCAAGTCACGCTGGAGCCCGAGCGCCCGTGGTCGAACGTCCTCGACGCCGCCGCCGACGGCGCCACGGACGGCATGAAGCTGGCCCTCAACGTCGCCGCGATGCTCATCGCCTTCATCGGCCTGGTGGCGCTGACCAACGCCCTGCTGGTGTGGGCCGGCGGGCTCTTCGGCTACCCCGAGCTGACGCTCGAGCTGATCCTGGGCGTCCTCTTCCAGCCGCTCGCCTGGGTGATGGGGGTGCCGTGGCGCGAGGCCGCGGACGTCGGGTCGCTGCTCGGCATCAAGACCGTGGTCAACGAGTTCGTGGGCTACATCCGGCTGCAGGAGATGGTCGCCGCGGGCGAGCTCTCCGACCGCTCGCGCATCATCGCCACCTACGCCCTTTGCGGCTTCTCCAACTTCTCCTCGATCGCCATCCAGATCGGCGGCATCGGCGCCCTCGCCCCGGAGCGGAAGTCGGACCTCGCCCGCCTCGGGCTGCGCGCCATGATCGCCGGCTCCCTCGCCACCTTCCAGACCGCCACGATCGCCGGGATGCTGCTGTGAGGAGGCTCCTCCTCCTCGCCCTGGGTCTCCTGCTTGCCGCGCCGCCGGCGGGCGCGGCGGCGGCCGACGACCTCGAGGCCGCGGTGGCGCGGATGACCAAGATCGGCTCCTGCTTCTCCCCCAGCTTCTCGCCGGACGGCACGGAGATCGCCTTCGTCTCGACCCTCTCCGGGCTGCCGCAGGTCTGGGTGGTGCCGGCCGCCGGCGGCTGGCCGCGGCAGGTGACCGCCTTCGACGACCCGGTGGGGGAGGTCGCCTGGTCGCCCGACAGTGCCTGGCTGGCGCTCACCGTGGCGCCCGGCGGCGGGCTCAACACGCAGATCTACCTGGTGCGCCCCGACGGCCGCGACCCGGTGCGCCTGACCGACGGCGGCAAGGAGAACAACTGGCTGGGCCCCTGGAGCGACGACGGCCGCCGGCTCGGCTTCTCCTCGAACCGCGGCGGCGCGGCGTCGATGGACAGCTACCTCTACGACCTCGAGCGCCGGGAGGCGCGGCTGGCGGCCAGGAACCCCGGGGTCGGCACCTTCTCCGACCTGAGCCGCGACGGCCGCCGCGCCGTCGTCGGCCGGGTCGTCAGCCGCAGCGACAGCGACCTCGTGCTGCTCGACCTCGCGACCGGCGCCGAGACGCTGCTGACCCCGCACGCGCCGCCGGGCAACTTCTTCGGCGGCTTCTTCGCGCCGGACGGCGGCGCGGTCTACCTGGGCGCCGACCAGGACCGCGACCTCGTCGCCTTCGCCCGCGTGCGTCTCGGGCCGGACGGCGCGGCGAGCCCGCTGGAGGTGCTGGCGGCACGAGACGAGGCCCCCCTCGGGGGCCTCGCGGTCAGCCGCGACGGCGCCACCGCGGCGCTCCTCTGGAACGTCGGCGGGCGCAACGAGCTGGCCTTCCTCGACCTCGCGAGCGGCCGCGTTACCCCCGGCCCGGCGCTGCCGGCCGACATCGTCGGCGGCCTCACCTTCTCGCGCGACGGCAAGCTCCTCGCCTTCAACCTCTCGGGCTCGACCCGCCCGTCCGACGTCTGGGTGCTGGAGCGCGCCAGCGGCCGCCTCACCCAGGTCACCTTCAGCCCGCACGCCGGCGTCGATCTCGACGCCCTGGTGCGCCCCGAGCTGGTGCGTTTCCCGGCCAAGGACGGCCTCGAGCTCTCGGGCTGGCTCTACCGCCCGCCCAGCGCCGCCGGCACGCGCCCCTACGTCCTCTCCTTCCACGGCGGCCCCGAGGCGCAGGAGCGGCCGTCGTTCCGCGCCGACTACCAGGCCCTCCTGGCGCGCGGCATCGGCGTCTTCGCCCCCAACGTGCGCGGCTCCTTCGGCTTCGGCAAGCGCTTCGTCAACCTGGACAACGGGCCGCTGCGGGTGGGGGCGGTGGAGGACATCCGGGCCGCCGCCGACTGGCTGGTGGCGAGCGGGGCGGCCGCGCCCGGCAAGCTCGGCATCATGGGCGGCTCCTACGGCGGCTACATGACGATGGCGGGCCTGACCGCCTACCCCGACCTCTTTGCCGCCGGCGCCAACCTCTACGGGGTGGTCAACTTCGAGACCTTTTTCCAGCATACCGAGGGGTGGATGGCGGCGATCTCGACCGTCGAGTACGGCGATCCGAAGACCCAGGGCGCCATGCTGCGCGACCTCTCGCCGATCCACCGGGTGGACCGGGTGAAGGCGCCGACGATCGTCCTCCACGGCGCCAACGACACCAACGTCCCGGTGGTCGAGGCCGAGCAAGTGGTCGCGAGCCTGAAGGGCCGCGGGGTGCCGGTCGAGTACGTCCTCTTCCCCGACGAGGGGCACGGCTTTCGCAAGCTCCCGAACCGGATGCGCGCCAACGTTGCGATCGTGCGCTGGTTCGAGGAGCACCTGACGAAGTGACGGTCCGGAGAAAGCACGGGTGGCTGGGAATCCTGCCACTTCTTCTCGCCGCCGCGGCCGTCGCGGCGGCGGCGCCCGCAGCGGACACTCCGCTCGCCCCCCGCCTCACGGCAGCCCTCGACGGCCAGGTCCGCGCCGCCCGCGGCACGGCGCCGGCCTTGGGCGTCCACGTCGTCGAGCTCGACAGCGGCGAGACCGTCTACGCCTGGGCCGCGGACGAGCCGCGCATCCTGGCCTCCAACACCAAGCTCCTGACCACCGCCGCCGTCCTCGACGCCCTCGGCCCCGGCTACCTCTTCGAGACCCGCCTGCTGCTGCGCGGCACGGTCGCCGACGGCGTGCTGCGCGGCGACCTCGGCGTCGTCGGCGGCGGCGACCCGCAGATCTCGGGGCGCAGTTGGGAAGGGGACCCCTACGGCGTCTTCCGCCAGTGGGCGGCGGCGCTGCGCGAGCGCGGTGTGGCGCGCGTGGACGGCGACCTGTTGCTCGACCACGGCCTCTTCGACGGCCTCGCCGTCCACCCCGACTGGCCGCGCGACCAGCTCACCCGCTGGTACGAGGCGCCGGTCGACGGGCTCTCGTTCAGCGACAACTGCGTCCTGGTGCGGGTCTGGCCGGGGACGCTGGGCGGGCCGCCGCGCGTCGAGCTGGTGCCGCCGGCGCCGCTGCTGCCGATCGAGAACACGGCGCGCACGACGCCCTCGGCGCGCGGCCAGTTCGTGCACATCAACCGCCAGGGCGGCGTCATCGAGGTCGGCGGACGGATCTGGTACGGCTCCGGGCCGGTCGAGACCTGGGTGACGGTGCCCGACCCGGTGGCCTGGTTCGGCGCCGGGCTGCGCGACGCGCTGTCGCGGGAGGGGGTGGAGCTGCGCGGGCGGCTGGTGCCGGTGGAGCGGTTGCCGGGGCCGCTCTGGGAGCGGGTGGCGGTCCACCGCAGCGACCTCGTCGAGGCGATCCGCGTCACCAACAAGCGGAGCCAGAACTTCTACGCCGAGAGCCTGCTCAAGCTGCTGGCCGCCGAGCGCTGCGGCGAGGGGAGCTGGCGGGCCGGGGTCAAGGCGGTGGAGGAGTGGCTGGCGTCGATCGGCGTGGCGCCGGGCGCCGGCTTCGTGATGAGCGACGGCTCGGGCATGAGCCGCGAGAACCGCTTCAGCCCGCGGCAGCTCACCACGCTGCTGCGCCACATGTACTTCCACCCGGCGGGGACGGAGTTCGTCCAGTCGCTTGCCTACGGCGGCGAGGACAACGGCTCGTGGAAGAAGCGCCTCGCCGACCCGCCCTATGCCGGCAACGTCTACGCCAAGACCGGCACCCTCGACGGCGTCTCCACCCTCTCCGGCTACGCCAAGGCGATCTCAGGCAAGGTCTACGCCTTCTCGATCCTCTGCAACCAGGCCCGCAGCGCCGCCGACGCCCGCCAGTTCCAAGACCGCATCGTCATGGCGCTGGTGGACAACGGGTAGCTCGGGCCGTCCCGGGACTCAGCCGCTCATCCCATCAGCTCGTCGCCGATCACGGTCCACGACACGCCCGGCGCCGCCTCCAGGTCGCGGTCCTGGCGGCAGAGGAGAGATCGGATCGGATGGACTGCCATACGAGCTTCCTGTTCCGATCAGTTGCACCGATGCTACACCACGTTCCCCTCCGCTATCCTTGTCGCCGGGAGAGCGCCCGCGTGACTACCACCGAAGCCCCCCCGGTCGATTACCGGGGGCTGATGAAGAAGGTCGAGCAGGTCGTGGCGGTCATGGAGCGCGGCGAGGACACCGGCGCGACCATCCAGTCGATCGTCGCCACGATCGTCCAGAAGTTCCGCGACGAGCTGGGGATCTACGGCGGGCGGCTCTATCGGCGGAGCGGCCGCTCCTACGTCCTGCAGGGCACCTTTGGCGAGGCCAAGGAGGTGCCGGCGGGGCTCAGGGTCCCGGTCAGCTACCGGCCGATCAAGCTCCTCCTCGAGCAGGGCGCCGTCTACATGGGCCCCGACGACCCGCACGTCGACCGCAGCCTCGAGGAGCAACTCGGCGCCGGCGACTTCGCCGCCATCGAGGTCGGCGACGAGGAGTACATCCTCGCCTTCGACGTCCGCCCCGGCCACCACCCCGACGACGTCCTGTTCTCGCTCGGCATCCTCCGCCACTCGATCAACCAGAAGATCCGCCGCGACCGCATGCAGGGGATCTTCGAGGAGGCGCGGAAGATCCAGGCCTCGATCCTGCCGCGGCGGGTGCCGGAGTACGGCGACTTCGACCTCTGCGGCCGATCGGAGTCGATGGAGGAGGTGGGGGGCGACTACTACGACTACATCCCGGTGACCGAGAAGATCCTGGGGCTCACCATCGCCGACGTCTCGGGGCACGGCCTGCCGGCGGCCCTCCAGGTGCGCGACGTCTACATGGGCCTGCGGATGGGGCTGGCGCGCGACTTCAAGATCGTGCGTACCGTCGAGCGGATGAACAAGATCATCCACCAGAGCACCCTGACCAGCCGCTTCGTCTCGATGTTCTATGGCGAGCTGGAGCTCAACGGCGTCTTCATCTACGTCAACGCCGGCCACCCGCCGCCCTTCCACTTGGCGCGCGACGGTGCCGTGCGCTTCCTCGAGGAGGGGGGCCCGGTGCTCGGGCCGCTCGCCCACGCCAGCTACGAGCGCGGCTTCGTCATCATGAAGCCGGGGGACACGCTGGTCTTCTACACCGACGGCATCGTCGAGGCGCGCGGCCGCGGCGAGGGCGGCAAGATGGAGGAGTTCGGCGTCGCGCGCCTGCTGCGCGTCGCCACCGAGCGGCGCGCCGAGTCCGCCGAGCAGATCGTGGACGCCATCTTCCGGAGCGTCCAAGAGTTCGACGGCGAGACGCCGCAGGAAGACGACCGCACGGTCATGGTCGTCCGCTACCCGGTACAGGAGCCGGAAGCGGCGACGGCGGCCTTCCCGCGGCCGAGAATCGACTGATACTCCCTCCCCCGCGCAGCGGGGGAGGGCCGGGGAGGGGGTATCGGAGTCAATCGCCTTTTTCGGGCCCTCGCCCCTCGGTGTGCCAAAATGACGGCTTCATGCCCGAGAAGCCTTTAATTCTCGTCATCGACGACGAGAGCGGCTCGCGCGAGTCGATGGCGATCGCCCTCGAGAAGGCGGGGCTCGCGGTGCGCACCTTCGACGACGCGCGCAAGGCGCTCGACTACCTGGCGGAGAACGAAGGGGCGCGGCTGGCGGTCTGCGACCTGCGGATGCCCGGCACCGACGGCCTCGCCTTCCTCCAGGAGGTGCGCGAGCGCGGCGACGAGCTGGCGGTCGTCCTGGTGACCGGCTACGGCTCGATCGAGTCGGCGGTCGAGGCGATGCGCGTCGGCGCCGACGACTACCTGACCAAGCCGGTCGACCTCTACGAGCTGCGGCAGCGGGTGATGAACCTGATCGAGAAGCAGCAGCTCCGCGAGGAGGTCACCAGCCTCCGCCAGCAGCTCGACAAGCGCTACGGCTTCGAGAGCATCATCGGCCATTCGGCGCCGATGGAGCGCCTCTTCGAGCAGATGCAGCTCGTCGCCCCGACGCGGTCGACGGTGCTGGTCGTCGGCGAGAGCGGCACCGGCAAGGAGCTGGTCGCCTCGGCGATCCACCGCGCCAGCCCGCGGCGCAACGAGCGCTTCCTGGCCATCAACTGCGGCGCCATCCCCCCGGACATCCTGGAGAGCGAGCTCTTCGGCCACGAGCGCGGCTCCTTCACCGGTGCCATCGCGCGCAAGATCGGCAAGTTCGAGCTCGCCCACCGCGGCACCCTCTTCCTCGACGAGATCAGCGAGCTCTACCCCGAGCTCCAGGTCAAGCTCCTGCGCGTCCTCGAGGAGCGGCAGATCATGCGGGTCGGCGGCGGCGAGGTGATCCCGGTCGACTTCCGGCTCCTCGCCGCCACCAACCGCGACCTCGAGCGGGTGGTGGCGGAGGGGAAGTTCCGCGAGGACCTCTACTACCGGCTGAAAGTGGTGACGCTGCGCATCCCGCCGCTGCGCGAGCGGCCGGAGGACATGCCGCTCCTGGCCGAGCACTTCCTGGCGCTCTTCGCCGAGGAGCACGGCAAGCCGCCGAAGCGGCTCGCCCCCGAGGCGCTGGAGCTCCTTGCCCGCTTCCCCTGGCCGGGCAACGTCCGCCAGCTCAAGAACGTGATCGAGTCGGTGGTGGTCTTCCACCAGGGTGACGTGGTGGAGCCGGGCGACCTGCCCGCCGAGGTGCGCGACGCGGCCACCGTCTCGGCGGCGGGCGGGCGGGTGCAGTCGGCGGTCGGCGGCACGCGCACGATGGAGGAGATCGAGCGCCAGGCGATCCTCGAGACCTTGACCCGCACCGGCGGCCACCGCGCCAAGGCCGCCGACCTGCTGGGGATCGGCCTGCGCACCTTGCAGCGGAAGCTCAAGGAGTACAAGGACGCGGGTTTTTACACGGATTAGGAGGGCGCGATGGAGCTACCGGCCGAGGTGCTGATCCACAACGAGCTGCTGGGGATCAAAGGGGGCAGGGCGACCCTGCTCCAGGTCAGCGGCGACGGCTACTACGAAGTCAACTGCCAGTTCGGCGAGCGCCTCCACCGCGCCTTCTTCCCGATCGCCGCAACGGTCCTCATCCAGCGCGAGCCGGAGCAGCCGCACTCGGCGGACCTGGAGATCGAGCGGTAACGGCTCTTTCAGGCTCCCAGCTCCGCCTGGATCGCCCCGGCAATCTCGCCGGCCAGGGCATCGATCGCCGTTTGCTCCGGGCCTTCGATCATGACGCGGGCCAGGGGCTCGGTGCCGCTGTAGCGGAGGACGAGGCGGCCGTCGGCGCCGAGGGTCTCCTCGGCGGCACGGACGGCGGCGGCGACGCGCGGCAGGGCTGCCAGGTCGGGTTTCCTCGCCACCGGGACGTTGAGCAGCACCTGCGGGTAGCGGCGGAAGCCGGCCAGGAGCTCCGAGAGGAGTTGCCCGGACTCACGCACCAGCCGCGCCATCTGCAGCGCTGTCAAGAGCCCGTCGCCGGTCGTGGCGAGGGAGGTCTCGACGACGTGTCCCGACTGCTCGCCGCCGAGCCGGATCCCCTCCCGCCGCATCGCCTCGACGACCAGGCGGTCGCCGACGCCGGTGCGCAGGAGCTCGATCCCCTCGCGGGCGAGCGCCCGCTCGAGACCGAGGTTGCTCATCGAGGTCGCCACGACCTTGCGCGGCTCCAGCTCGCCGCGGGCGGCGAGGGCGGTGCCCCAGAGGTAGAGGATGGCGTCGCCGTCGCGCACCGCGCCGGTCTCGTCGGCCAGGATGCAGCGGTCGCCGTCGCCGTCGAAGGCGGCGCCGAAGTCGGCGCCGGCGGCGGGCACCGCCGCCGCCATCTCCGCCGGCGCCGTCGAGCCGCACCCCGCGTTGACGTTGCGGCCGTCGGGGGCGGCGTGGAGGAGCGTGGTGCGCGCTCCGAGCCGGGCGAACGCCTCCTCGGCGTAGGCAGAGGTGGCGCCGTTGGCGGCGTCGAGCACCACCGCGAGCCCCGCCAGCGGCCGGTCGCCGGGGACGCTTTCCGCAAGGTGCGCCAGGTACTCCTCGCGTAGCCCGGGGTCCTCGGCGAGCGGAGGCTGCGCGGCCCGCCCCTCCTTGCCCAGCCAGTCTTTCAGCCGCTCCTCCAGCGCCGCCTCCGCCGCCTCGCTCCACTTGAAGCCGTCGCCGTCGATCAGCTTGATGCCGTTGTCGGGATAGGGGTTGTGGCTCGCCGAGACGACGATGCCGGCCCCGGCGCCCCGCCGCCGCGCCAGGTAGGCGACGCCGGGCGTCGGGACGACGCCGCCGTAGAGGGTGGCGACGCCGCCGGCGGCAAGCCCGGAAGCCAGCCAGCGGCACAGCGCCGGCGTGCTCTCGCGCGTGTCGCCGCCGAGGACGACCGTCGGCTCCCGCCCTTCGTCGTGCAGCGTCGCGGCGAGCGTCCGCCCCACCCCCGTGACGGTCGTGCGGTCGAGCGGCGGCTCGCCGAAGGGGGCGCGGATGCCGTCGGTGCCGAAGAGGCGGCCGCTCACCGCTCGTCCGGCTCGCTGCGCACGGCGTCGGGGCGGATCTCGGGCGGGGTCATCGGCACGTGCACGCTGACCCGCGACGGCGGCACGATCTGGATCAGCGGGTCGGGGGCCTCGACCGCCACCAGCACGTCGAAGGGGACGGCGTGGCCGTCGAGGCCGATCGGCGCCGTCGGCAGCGACCGCAGGCGGCTGAGCAGCGACTCGGGCCCGGTCACCTGCACCTGGTTGGGGAGGACCTCCGGCTTGCCGACCGTCGCGCCCGCGGCCGGCTCGCCGACCAGAACCGGCTCGACCGGCACGCGCCGCGTGATCTCGCGGTCGAGCTCGACGCGGATGGCGTTGGGCCGGATCGAGACGACCTCCAGGCCGTCGGGCGTCAGCACGTCGTCCGGGCCGAGCGGCACGGTGACCTGCCCCTCGGGCGTGCGCGCCAGGTTGATCTCCACGTCCACCAGGTCGGGGTTGAGCTGGCGGATCGCCCGCTCGGTGCCGCGCAGCCGCACCTCGACGGTCCCCACCGGGTCGAGGATGATCATGCCGCGCGGCCGGTTGTAGCTGACGCTCGCCTCGACGACTTTCTCCGACAGCTTCCGCCGCTCGTCGAGCGAGACGCTGAACCAGATCGCCACGGCGATGGCGAGCGCCAGCAGGCGGATGCCCCAGAGGCGGGTCGCCTCGGTCATGCCGCCCCCCGCGTCCGCTGCGGGTAGAGGTCGGTGATCAGGTACTTGTAGAGCGCGTTGCGCAGGTCCTTGCCGTCCAGGTCGCTCTCCATCCGGCCGTCGAAGGCGACCGAGATCGCGCCGGTCTCCTCGGAGACGACGACCGCCACGGCGTCGGTCTCCTCGCTGATCCCGAGCGCCGCCGAATGACGGGTGCCGTACTCGCTCGACAGCGCGGGGTTGGAGGTCAGCGGGAGGAAGCAGGCCGCCGCCGCCACCCGGTCCTCCTGGATGATGACGGCGCCGTCGTGGAGCGGCGAGTCGGGGCTGAAGATGCTGATCAGCAGGTCGTAGGAGAGGAGGGCGTCGAGCCGGACGCCGTTCTCGACGTAGTCGCGCAGCCCCTGCTGTCGCTCGACGACGATCAGCGCGCCGATCTTCTGGGTCGAGAGCGCGGTGGCGGCGAGGACGATCTCGGCGAAGGTCTCGACCGGCTTCTTCTCGGTCAGCGCCAGCGGGTTGCGGCCGACGTTGGCGAGGGCGCGGCGAATCTCCTGCTGGAAGAGGATGATGACGGCGAAGGGGAGGACGATGAGGAGGCTCTCGAGGATCGTCTCGAGGGTCGGCAGCTCGAGCAGGCGCGCGAGCTGATAGACGGCGGCCAGCGACACCAGGCCGACGGCGATCTGCGCCGCGCGCGTGCCCCGGATCAGCAGCAGCAGGCGGTAGATGACGAAGGCGACGGCGAGGACGTCGATCAGGTCGCGCCAGGTGAGCAGCTCGGCGAGGCGGGCGAAGCTCAAGGCGCCGTCTCCCCCGGCTCCGCCGCCTCGCCGATCGCCGCCCAGACGGCGAGGAAGCGCGCCGTCGCCGCGACGTCGTGGACGCGCAGCACCGCCGCTCCGCCCGCCGCGCCCCAGGCCGCGGCGGCGAGGCTCTCCGCCAAGCGCTCCGCCGGCGGTGCGCCGGTCACCGTGCCGAGGAAGCTCTTCCGGCTGGCCCCGACGAGCACCGGCCGCCCTAGCTCGGCCAAGTCGTCGAGTCGCCGCAGCAGGAGAAGGTTCTGCAACGCCGTCTTGCCGAAGCCGATGCCGGGATCGACGAGGAGCTGCTCCTCGGCGACGCCGGCGGCGACGGCGCGGGCGACGGCGGCTGCCAGCTCGGCGCGCACCTCGCGTACGGGGTCGGCGAAATGGATACCGCGCTGCATGGTGGCCAGCTCGCCGCGGCTGTGCATGAGGACGAGCGGGCAGCCGGCCTCCGCCACGGCGGCGAGCAGCGCCGGGTCGGCGCCGGCGGCGACGTCGTTGACCAGGTCCGCCCCCGCGGCGAGGGCGCGCCGCGCCACCTCCCCCTTGCGGGTGTCGACCGAGAGCGGCGCCGCCGTCGCCCGCCGCAAACCGGCGAGCACCGGCTGGAGGCGCGACCACTCCTCGTCGACCGGCACCTCCCGCGCGCCGGCGCCGTAGACGCCGCCGCCGGGGCGCGTCGATTCGGCGCCGAGGTCGAGGAGGACGGCGCCCTCCGCGAGCATCGCCAGGCCGCGCTCGACGGCCCGCGCGGGCTCGGCGAAGAGGCCGCCGTCGCTGAAGGAGTCGGGAGTGAGGTTGAGGACGCCCATGACCCGCGGTCTGCCGCCGAGCAGGAGCGCGCGGCCGCCGGGGAGGGCGAGGGTCCAGGGGCGGGATGTTGCGGGTAGGGTGGCGGGCTCCTCGAGCATCCCTTAGCTGGGCTCTTCGGCCGGGATCGGGGCGGCGTGGCGGCGGCTGGCGCCGACCTCGGCCTCGACCTCGTCCTCGGCGGGGACGCCGACCGGCCCGCCGGCGCGGCCGGCCACCAGCTCGGGGGCCTCCTTGCCGCCGACGATCAGGCCCGGCTCGCCGGGGTGCGCCGGCCGGGTGGGGGTGGCCTCGCCGGTCACCTCGGCGACCAGGCTGTGTACCTCCTCGCCGTCCAGCGACTCGTGCTCGAGGAGCTCCTGTGCCAGACGGTCGAGGACCTCGCGGTGCTCGCTCAGGACCTCGGTCGCCCGCTCGTAGGCGCGCTGCACGATGCGGGTGATCTCGCGGTCGATCGCCAGGGCCGTCTCCTGGCTGTACTCGGAGCGCTGCGCGAACTCGCGGCCGAGGAAGACCGGCTCGTCCTTGGGCCCGAAGTTGAGCGGCCCGAGGTCCGACATCCCCCACTCGCAGACCATGCGGCGGGCCATCTCGGTGGCGCGCTCGATGTCGTTGCCGGCGCCGGTCGTGATGTCGTCCTGGGTCAGCTCCTCGGCCACCCGGCCGCCCATGAGGATCGCGATCTGCGCCTCGACGTAGCCCTTGCGATAGGTGTAGCGGTCCTCGGTGGGGAGCTGCATCGTCAGGCCGAGCGCCCGCCCGCGCGGGATGATCGTGACCTTGTGCAGCGGGTCGGCGCCGGGGGTGAAGATGGCGACCAGCGCGTGGCCCGCCTCGTGGTAGGCGGTCACCCGCTTCTCCTCGTCGGTCAGCATCAGGGTCTTGCGCTCGACCCCCATCAGCACCTTGTCCTTGGCGAACTCGAAGTCCTCCATCTGGACCTTCTTCTTGTTGCGCCGTGCGGCGATCAGCGCCGCCTCGTTGACCAGGTTGGAGAGGTCGGCGCCGGCGAAGCCCGGGGTGCCGCGGGCGATGACGGTCAGGTTGACGTCGTCGTCGAGCGGGATGGTGCGGGTGTGGACCTTCAAGATGCCGAGGCGGCCGTTGATGTCGGGGCGGTCGACGACTACCCGGCGGTCGAAGCGGCCGGGGCGGAGGAGCGCGGGGTCGAGGACGTCCGGCCGGTTGGTGGCGGCGATCAGGATGACGCCCTCGTTGGACTCGAAGCCGTCCATCTCGACGAGGAGCTGGTTCAGGGTCTGCTCGCGCTCGTCGTGGCCGCCGCCGAGCCCGGCGCCGCGGTGGCGGCCGACGGCGTCGATCTCGTCGATGAAGATGATGCAGGGGGCGTTCTTCTTCCCCTGCTCGAAGAGGTCGCGCACGCGCGAGGCGCCGACGCCGACGAACATCTCGACGAAGTCCGAGCCGGAGATCGAGAAGAAGGGGACGTTGGCCTCGCCGGCGATGGCGCGGGCGAGGAGCGTCTTGCCGGTGCCCGGCGGGCCCATCAGCAGCACGCCCTTGGGGATCCTGCCGCCGAGCTTCTGGAACTTCTGCGGCTCCTTCAAGAACTCGACGATCTCCTGCAGCTCCTCCTTGGCCTCCTCGACGCCGGCGACGTCCTTGAAGGTGACCTTCTTGCCCGAGGTGTTGAGGAGCTTCGCCTTGCTCTTGCCGAAGGAGAGCGCCTTGTTGCCGCCGGTCTGCATCTGGCGCATGAAGAAGATCCAGAGCCCGACGATGAGCAGCACCGGCGCCCAGGTGAAGAGGACCGCGAAGAGCGGGTTCTCCCGCTCCTCCTCGACGGCGATCTCGACGTTGCCGGCGCGCAGGGCCTTGACCAGGTCGGGCTGGGTCTCCTTGGGGATCAGGGTCTGGAACTCGTCGCTCGCGGCGCGCTCGCCGGCGCCGCGGAACCGCCCCTGGACCTTCTCGCCGCGGATCGTGACCTCGGCCACCCGGCCGTTCTCGACCGCCTCGACGAACTCGCTGTAGCTGAGCTCCTGGCGTGCCGGCTTGCCGGCCTGGAAGGTGTTCCACAGCAGGATGACGACCACGAAGATGGCCATCCAGAGGAACAGGGTCTTGACCGTAGAGTTCAACGCGCTCTCCCGCCTGAGTAACGATCCACCCGGGGCCCGGATTCCACTCGCGGCACCTCAGGCCCCCTGAGCCAGCCGGCCGACGAACGGCAGGTTGCCCCAGCGCCCCTGGTGTTTCAGGCCGTAGCCGACGAGCGTCCCGACGCGGCGGGCGCTGAAGGCGCGGTAGTCGACGTGCAGCTCGGTCTTCCGCTCCTCGGGCAGGTCGATCAAGACGGCAAAGCGCACCGAGGCGGCGCCGCGGCTCCGGATCTGCTGCTGCAGATAGCTCTCGACGATGCCGGAGGCCACCACGTCCTTGACCAGCAGCACGCTCTGCCCCGCGAGCTCGACGGGGATGGGGTAGAGGAGGTCGGTGATCTCGGCGTCGGGGGCGTCGGAGGCGCCGACCGAGACGAACTCGAAGCGCAGCGGCCGCTCGATCGCGCGCACCAGGTCGGCGAGGAAGACGACCGACCCGCCGAGGAGCGCGAGGAGGAGCGGGTCCTCCGGCGCCAGGTCGCGCTCGATCTCCCGCCCCAGCTCGGCGACGCGTGCCGCCAGGGCGGGGGCGTCGAAGATCGTCTCGACAGGAGGGCTCGGCAGGGAGTTGGCGTCGGCGCTCATCGGCTCGCGGGTCCCGACGACCCCGGCGGTCGGCGCTCGGGATGGGCAGGGGCGCCGAGAGTATAAGCGAAGGCCGACGGCGCCCGTGGCGCCGTCGCGGCCGCCGCGCGGCGGAGCACCAGCAGCTCGCGCCGCCGCTCCCAGCGCCAGCCGCGCCCGCAGTCGCAGCCGACGCGCGCGCCGCGCCCGAGCTGCCGCAGCAGCTCGCGCCGCGCCGCCCCGCCGGCCGGGTGCGGCGCCCCGGCGCGCCGGTGCAGCGCCGCGAGCGCAAACGGCAGGAGCGCATCCGGCAGCGCGAAGAGCTCCCCGGCGCGCACCGCCACCCCGCCGGGCACGGCAGTCGTGCCGTCGAGGAGCGGCGCCAGCCGCCGCGCAATCGCCCCCTCCGCCCGCTGCGCCGCCGCGGCCAGCCCCGCCAGCCGCGCGGCGACCTCCGGGTCCTCGCCGGCGAGCGCGGGCAGCAGCCGATGCCGCACCAGATTCCGCGCCGCCGCCAGATCGCGGTTCGTCGGATCGTCGAGCGCCGCGATCCCCGCCCCCCGCACCGCCGCCGCCAACACCGCCCGCGACACCTCCAGCAGCGGCCGCACCACCCGCCCCTGCACCGCCCGAATCCCCCCCAGCCCCGTCACCCCACTCCCCTGCCGCATCCGCACGAGCACCGTCTCCGCCTGATCGTCCCGATGGTGCGCCGTAGCGATCCACCGCGCCCCCACAGCTTCCCGCATCTCTTCCAGGAACCCATACCGAACCCGCCGCCCCGCCTCCTCCCAGCTCTCCCCCCCGCGCCGCAACCGCCTCACCTCGCGCCGTTCCTGAAGGAACGGCACTCCGATCCCCTCCGCCGTCCGCGCCGCCGCCGCGGCACGCACGGCGGAGCCCGCGTCCATCCCATGGTCGAGATGCGCCGCATGCACCCGGAAGTTCCGGCGCGCTGCCAGCCCCGCCATTCCCAAGAGCAGCGCCGAAGAATCCACCCCCCCCGAAAACGCCACGAGCACACCCTCGCCCTCCGCGAGCGGCGCCCGCTCTTCGAAGAATCGCTCCAGTGTCGTGGTGAGAGTCACAGGTAGGGATGGCGAGCCGCCCGCCCCCCAGATCCTTCGCTCTCGCTCAGGATGACATGGTGGCGGTGAAGGGACTCGCTCCGCCATTCGCGAGCGAAGCGAGCGAATGGCCACCGAGTCCCTTCACTGCCAACAGACCGAGCAAAGCGAGGGATGGTGGCGGTGAAGGGACTCGAACCCCTGACGCAGCGGATATGAGCCGCTTGCTCTACCAACTGAGCTACACCGCCACGGAGACAACGACGGACCGCCCGGCGGGTGCCGGGCGGTCGGGCGCGGGATTATACCAACCCGCCGCTTAGCGGAGGACTTCCTGACAGCTGCGGAACTGCCCGAAGAACTCCTGCATCGAGCCGGAGAGGGCCTCGTTGTTGAGGCGGTAGATGACGTTCTGGCCGTGCCGCTGGTCGAGGACCAGGTCGGCCTCCTTGAGCACCGAGAGGTGCCGGGAGATGGTCGGCTGGGAGAGGTTGAAGTTGCCCACGATCTCGCCCACGGTGCGCTGCTGCGTCTCGAGGAGCCGCAGGATCTCCTGGCGCGTGCCGTCGGAGAGGGCCTTGAAGACCTTCGTCAGATGCCTCTCCTCGCGTCCGAAGCCGTGACTGCGGTCGATGCTGGCCATCTGGCTGTTTCCCCCCAGATTCGAGAGGCGCTGCGCCGTCTCGTGATGCTGCGGTCCATCGTACCCCGACCCGAGTTGAAAAGGAATTGGCAACACGCGCACGTGCGCGACTTTTGCCGCTCACACTCAGGGCAGAGATGTGCAAACTTCTCTATAACGAAGAGTTAGCCGTTTTCGGGCGGGAAACGAAACGGCCGGCGCTGGGCCGGCCGTCGGGGGGCGAAACGGGGGTTTGGGGGGACCGGCGTCAGCCGCGGGCGCGGCGGAGGCGGTCGGCGACCTCGGACCAGCGCACCGTGTTCCACCAGGCGGCGAGGTAGTCCGGGCGGCGGTTCTGGTACTTGAGGTAGTAGGCGTGCTCCCAGACGTCGACGCCGAGGAGCGGGGTCTTCCCCTCCATCAGCGGGCTGTCCTGGTTGGGCTTGGCGACGACCTCTAGGTTGCCGTTCCCGAAGACCAGCCACCCCCAGCCGGAGCCGAACTGGTTGGCGGCGGCGTTGGTCAGCTTCTCCTTGAACGGCTGGAACCCCCCGAAGTGCTCGGTGAGGATCTTGGCCAGGTCCCCGTCCGGCTCGCCGCCGCCGGGGCCCATCACCTGCCAGAAGAGCGAGTGGTTGGCGTGGCCGCCGCCGTGGTTCTTGACCGCGGTCTGGATCGCCTGCGGGACGGCGTCGAAGCCGCGGAGGAGGTCCTCGACGCTCTTGCCCTGGAGGTCCGGGTGGGCCTGCAGCGCCTCGTTGAGCTTGGTGACGTAGGTGGCGTGGTGCTTGTCGTGGTGGATCTGCATCGTCTGCGCGTCGATGTGCGGCTCGAGCGCGTCGAAGGCGTAGGGCAGGGGGGGGAGCTCGTGCATGGGGGGCCTCCTAGCGGAGCTTCTCTTCGACGAACTCGACGTGCTTGCGCACCTTGGGGTCGTACTTCTTCAGGCGCAGCTTCTCGGTCGACGCCTTCTTGTTCTTGCTCGTCGTGTAGTAGTAGCCGGTCCCGGCGCTCGAAACCAGCTTGATCTTGTCGCGCATCGTCGTCTCTCCAGCGGGTGGTAAATGGCGGGGCCGACGGGACTCGAACCCGCGACCTCCGGCGTGACAGGCCGGCGTTCTAACCAACTGAACTACGACCCCGCGTTCTGGGTTTGGCGGCGCCAGCCGCCGTGCTGGTGGGAGGTGAGGGAATCGAACCCGCGACCCCCTGCGTGTAAGGCAGGTGCTCTGACCGCTGAGCTAACCTCCCTCGCCCCCAAAGGCAGGCAAAGAGTAAAGAAGGGACCTGGGTAAGTCAACGCCGGCCTGTAAGATCGGCCGGGGTCGGGGCCGCTTTCCAGCTTACTGCGCTGATCCCATCTCCCTCACCCCTGGCCCCTCTCCCACATGGGAGAGGGGAACGAGGGCTCGCCCCCGGTCTACTGTGCGACGTACCCCAGGCTCTTGAGCTCCTCTTCGAGCTGCTCCGGCAGCTCCTGCCGCACCGCGCGGTTGCGCACGCCGGCGAAGCGCTGGCGGATGAGCCGCGCCAGGCGCGTCACCCGCGCCGGCTCGCGCTCGGCGAGGTTCGCGGTCTCGCCGGGGTCGCGCGCCAGGTCGTAGAGCTCGGCGCGGGCGATGGGGAAGTGGTCGGGCGGCGCGCCGGGGATGCAGACCGGCGAGAACCCGCGCGGGTTGTAGACCAGCTTCCAGCCGTCGGCCAGCACGGTATGGAGCGGCTCGGCGCCGTACTGCGAGAAGGCCGGCCGCTCCTCCCGCTCCGCCGCCGGCCGCTCGAGGAGCGGCAGGAGCGACCGCCCCTGCGTCTCGCCGAACGGCGGCAGGCCGAGGAGGGCGAGGAGCGTCGGCGCGACGTCCACCAGCTCGACGGTGTCGCGCGCCACCCCGCCCGCCGGCAGGAGCCCCGGCGCGGCGATCCCGAGCGGCACGTGCAGCCCCGCCTGGTAGACCGAGCAGGCGTGGTAGAGGTAGCCGTGGTGGTCGTAGAGCTCCTCGCCGTGATCGGAGAGGAAGACGACGACCGTCCGCTCCAGCTTCCCAGCCTCGCGCAGGCCGTCGAGGAGGTTCCCGGCCAGCCGGTCGCTCCCCGCCACCGCCGCGTCGTAGAGCGCGTCGAGGTGGGCGACGTCGCGCGGGCCGAGCGGCAGCCGCTCGCGCATGATGCGGTCGAGCTGCCACTTCTTGGGGCCCACGGGGCCGCGGTAGCCGGGGTCGAGCCGCGCCGCGCCGTCACCGCCGTTGTAGTAGGGGGAGTGCGCGCCGAAGAGGTGAACCCAGAGCAGGAACGGCCGCTCGCCCCCCCGCCCCCGCGCCCACTCGACCGCCCGCCGCACCGTCTTGCCGTCCTCGCCGCCGCTGCAGGCGAAGGCGTCCCAGCCGCGGTGCCCGGCCCGGCACATGTTGGAGAGGAAGGCGCCGGTCTCGTAGCCCGCGCCGTGCAGGCGCTTGGGGAGGGTGGGGAGCGCCTCGGGGAAGGCGTAGCCGTTCTCGAGCACGCCGTGCGCCACCGGATAGAGGCCGGTCAGGGTCGAGGCCAGGGTCGGCCAGGTGCTGGCGCGCGGTGCCATCGCCGCCGCGAAGCGCACGCCCGAGCCGAGGAGGGCGTCGAGCCGCGGGCTGTTCGGCCGCGCGGCGTAGCCGTAGGCGCCGAGGCGGTCGGCGCGCAAGGTGTCGACCGAGAGCAGCAGGACGTTCCACCCCCGCGCCGCGCCGGCGAGGGGGGGCACGGCGTCCTCTTCGGCGCCGCGGCCGCGGCAGGCGACGAGGGAGAGCAGGAAAAAGGCGAGGGCAAGACGCGGACGGCGCATGCGGGAAGGGCGGATGGTACACTAGCGGTCTCTCCTGTCCGCGGGCGCCCGCCCGCGCGCTCCACCTCCAGGTTTTCCCGCCTCCGCTCCAGAAGGGAGCGGAGATGGACACGACGCTTGGTGAACTGGGTTGGACGGCGCTCGTCGAGCGCCACGGCGCCGGGCTGCGGCGGCGCGTGCGGCAGACGCTGGCGGGGGCCGGCGCGCGGGTGCGGGCGGAGCAGGTCGAGGAGATGGTGCAGGAGGTCTACTGCCGGCTGCTCGCCGCGGGCGGGCGGCGGCTCGCGGCCTGCCGCGCGGCGGCGGGGGAGCGGACGCTGGCCGCCTATCTCGGGCGGGTCGCCGAGCGGGTGGTGCTCGACCAGCTCCGCACCGCCGGCGCCGGCAAGCGCGGCGGCGGCCGCATCGTCGAGCTCTGCCCCGACGAGCTGGCGGAGCGGGCGGCCGACCCGGCGGGCACGCCGGAGGACCGCCTCCTCGCCGCCGAGCGGCGGCGGCAGGCGCGGGCCCGCTGCCGCGCCGCCGCCCGGCCAGGCGCGCGGGCAGGGCGCGATGCCTTCATCCTCGAGCTCGCCGTCCTCGAAGGCTGGACCTGCCGCGAGATCTCCCGCGCGGCGGGGGGCCGGCTGGCGCCCGGCAGCGTCGCCTCGATCCTCCACCGCATGAAGCGGCGGCTGGCGGCGCAGGAGGCCGAAGCCGCGATGTCGGGAGGGTAGGATCGCGCGCCGTGCCGGTCTTCACCGACAGCCGGTGTCTCGAGCACACGGCGCCGCGCGGCTACCCGGAGCGGCCGGAGCGGCTGGCGTCCGTCGTCGCGCACCTGCGGCAGCGGGGGTATCCGATCGTCGAGCCGGCGGCCCCCGCCGGTGCTGCTACGGACGAGCCGGCGCCGGCCAGCCGCGAGGCGGTCGTCCGCCTCCACGCGCCGGAGTACGTCGAGCGCTTCCGGCGCGCGGTCGAGCGCGGCGACGGCCTCCTCGACTCGGCCGACAACCCGCTCTCGGCCGGCACCTGGCGCGGCGCCTGGGGGGCGGTCGAGGCGACCCTGGCGGCGGCCGACTGGGTGGCCGCCGCCCCCGGCCGCCGCGCCTTCGCCGCCGTCCGCCCGCCCGGGCACCACGCCGAGCGCTCGACCGCCATGGGCTTCTGCTTCTTCAACAACGTGGCGGTGGCGGCCGAGCACCTGCGGGCGCGGCACGGCGTCGGGCGGGTGGCGGTCTTCGACTTCGACGTCCACCACGGCAACGGCACCCAGCACCTCTTCGAGGTCTGCGCCGACGTCTTCTACGCCAGCACCCACCAGTACCCCTTCTACCCCGGCACCGGCGCCGCCTCCGAGACCGGCACCGGTCCGGGCGCCGGCTTCACCCTCAACGTGCCGCTGCCGGCCGGCGCCGGCGACCAGGAGCTGGAGGAGGCGATCCGCGGCCGGGTCCTCCCCGCGCTGCGCCGCTTCGCCCCCGAGGTCCTGCTCCTTTCGGCCGGCTTCGACGCCTGGCAGGGCGACCCGCTCGGGGGGCTCGCGGTCACCGAGCGCGGCTTCGCCGACTGGGGGAGCTGGCTGGGCGAGCTGGCCGAAGAGGTGGCCGAAGGACGGGTCCTGGCGGTGCTCGAAGGGGGGTACGACCTAGCGCACCTGCCGCTCCTCGTCGAGGCCCATCTGCGGGGGTTAGGGGGCTTAAAGCAAGCTTAAATTGACTTTCTGCTATTGGCGTCGCTAACATCCCGCCCACTGTTTCGAGTAAAGCTTCACAAATTCAAGGCCTTCTATGCGCGGGGCGCAGCCGGGCCCGGGCGCGGTGCGAGGCGGAGGCAAGCGATGCGGCGCAAGATCCTCCTGACGACGATCGGGGCTGTCCTGCTGGCGGCGCTGCCGGCCGCCGCCGCCCCGCCCTTCGGCTCCTTCGGCGGCATCGTGGGGGGCGGCAACGCCGGCGCCGGCGTCATCCCCCTCTTCGGCTGGGCGCTGGACGACAACGGCGTCGATTCGGTGGACGTCTTCGTCGACGGTGTGATCGCCGGCCGCGCCGCCTACGGCCGCGCCCGGCCGGGGGTGGCGGCGCGCTTCCCGACCTTCCCGGACGCCAAGGCCGCCGGCTTCTCCTACGGCCTCGACACGACCCACTACCTCAACGGCCTGCACACGGTGAGCGTGCGGGTCAAGAGCAAGACCGGCGAGTTCGCCTTCTTGAACCCCCGCACCTTCCAGTTCCACAACGTAACCCACAACCTCGCCCCCTTCGGCAGGATCGAGTTCCCCAACGAGAACGCCGAGCTGCGCGGCCACTGCGACCTGGCCAACCCGGCGCGCCGCTACTCGGTCGTCTCCGGCTACGCGCTCGACGCCGGCGTGCAGGCCGACGACCACGGGGTCGGCTACGTCGAGCTGCTGATCGACGGCGCCGAGTTCGCCAACAGCAAGACCGACTGCTTCTTCTCGAACCTCACGGGCGGACTCTCGAACTGCTACGGCCTGCGGCGCGTGGACATCCAGCCCTTCTTCCCGAGCCTCAAGGACAGCCCGCAGAGCGGCTTCCGCTTCGTGCTCGACATCGGCCTCCTGATGGCTTTCGGCTTCACGCCCGGCCATCACCTGCTGACGGTGCGGGCGAGCGACTTCAACGGCCAGGTGGCGAACATCGACAGCATCCCGGTCTCCTTCATCTGCGACGAGGACCTGGGCAACGAGGACGCCTTCGGCCTGATCGGCGGGCCGCTCAACGGGCAGCAGTACAGCGGCATCATGACCGCTCACGGCTGGGCGCTCGACATCAACGGGGTGTCGCGGCTCGACTTCTACGTCGACGGGGTGTTCGTCGGCTCGACGACGCTCACCCTGGTGCGGCCTGCGGTGTCGTCGCTCTACCCCGGCTACCCGGACAGCGCGGTGCCGGGCTGGGTGTTCGCCGTCGATACAACCAAGATCGCCAACGGCGAGCACCGCCTGCAAGTCATCGTGGTGGACGACGTCGGCGGCACGACGCTGCTCGGCGAGCGGCGATTCGTGGTGGTTAATCCGGGCAACTAGAACGCCCGGCACGTAGGCCAGGCGCTACGCGCTACCATCCCCCGCATGGCGGGGGAGGCGCTCGAGCGGGTGGTGTTCTTCGGCACGCCCGACTTCGCGCTGCCGACCCTCGACGCGCTGGTCGCCGCCGGGCGCGCGCCGGTCGCCGTCGTGAGCCAGCCGGCGCGGCCGGCGGGGCGCGGGCGGCGCCTGGAAGAGCCGCCGGTTGCCCGCCGCGCCCGAGCGCTCGGGCTGCCGCTGCTCCAGCCCGAGAAGGTGCGCGCCGAACCCTTCCTGGCCGAGCTCGCCGCCCTGCGGCCGGAGGTCGTCGTCGTCGTCGCCTTCGGCCAGATCTTCCCGCGCGCCCTCCTCGACCTCCCCGCGCACGGCTGCATCAACCTGCACGCCTCGCTCCTGCCGCGCTGGCGCGGCGCGGCGCCGATCCAGGCGGCGATCGCCGCCGGCGACCGCACGACCGGCGTCACCACGATGCAGATGGAAGCCGGGCTCGACGCCGGCCCGATCCTCCTCCAGGAGGAAATGGCGATCGGCGGCGAGGAGACGGCGGGGGAGCTCGGCGCGCGCCTCGCGGAGCGCGGCGCCGACCTCGTCGTGCGCACGCTCGCGGCGCTCGAAGCCGGGACGCTCTCGCCGGTACCGCAGCGCGAGGCGGACGCCGCCTTCGCGCCGCGCCTGACGCGCGCCAGCGGCCGCGCCGACTGGACGCTCCCGGCGCCGGCGCTCTTCGACCGCCTGCGCGCCTACACCCCCTGGCCCGGGCTCTGGGCGACGCTGCGCGAGGAGCCGGTGAAGCTGGTCGCCGCGCGGCCGCTGGACGGGGTGCCGCCACGACTGGATGCCGCGTCGCCGCGGCGCGACGCCCCGCCCGGGACCATCCTCGGCCTCGCCGGCGGCGGCCTCGCCGTCGCTTGCGGCGGCGGCACGGCGCTCGGGATCGAGACGCTGCAGCGCCCCGGCCGCCGCGCGCTCGACGCCGCCGTTTTCGCCAACGGCGAGCGCCTTCGCCCCGGCGAGAGGCTCGCCTGATGCGGGCCCCGGCGCGCCCCCGGCGCACGACCCCGCGCCGCACGCCGCAGAACGACGTGCGGGTGGCCGCCGGCTGGGTGCTCGAGCGGACGCTCCTGTCGCACGCTCCCGCCGACGCCTTCCTCGACAGCGCCCTGGCGCGCTTCGACGAGCGCGACCAAGCCCTGCTGCGCGAGCTGGTGCTCGGGAGCCTCCGCTGGCTGCGGCGGCTCGACCACGTCATCTCCGCCGCCAGCAGCCGCCGCTTCGAGGACATCGAGCCGGCGCTGCACGCGCCGCTGCGCATCGCCACCTACCAGCTCCTGCTGCTCGACCGCGTGCCGGCGCACGCCGCGGTCTCCGAGGCGGTCGAGCAGGCGCACCAGGTCACCCACCGCGGCGGCGCCAGCTTCGTCAACGGCGTGCTGCGCCGCATCGCGCGGGCGCCGCACCTCGACGCCTGGCCGGTGCGCGAGAGCGACCGGGTGCGGCGGCTGGGGATCGAGCTCTCCCACCCCGACTTCCTCGTCGCCCGCTGGCTCGCTCGCTTCGGCACCGCGCGGACGCTCGACCTGCTCACCGCCAACAACCGCCAGAAGCCGCTCCAGCTCCTGGCCTTCCGCGACCGCGGCGGCCGCGAGCTGCTGGCCGAGGCGCTGATCGACGAGGGGTTGGAGGTGGAGCCGGCGGCACTCTCGCCGCTCGGGCTCACCGTGCGGCGCGGCAACCCGCTCGCGACCGCCGCCTTCCGCCGCGGCGACTTCTACGTCCAGGACGCAGCGAGCCAGGCGGCGGCGCTGCTGCCGCCGCCCAAGCCCGGCGAGCGGGTGCTCGACGCCGCCGCCGCGCCGGGCGGCAAGGCGTTCGCGCTCCTCGCCTGGGAGCCGCGCGCGCGGCTCCTGCTCGGCGACGTCGCTCCCGCGCGCGCCGCGATCGTGCGCGCCAACCTCCTCCGCCTCGGCCGGCCGCTGCCGCTGCACGTCGCCGACGCCGCGGCGCCGGCCCTCGCCGGCCCGTTCGACCGCGTCGTCCTGGACCTGCCGTGCAGCGGCACCGGCACGCTGCGCCGCCACCCCGAGCTCAAGTGGCGGATCAGCGAAGGCGAGATCGGGCGACTCAGCGCGCAGGCGCTGCGCCTCCTCGACGGCGTCGCGCCGCTGGTCGCGCCGGGGGGCCTGCTCGTCGCCATCACCTGCTCGCTGGAGGCGGAGGAGAACGAGGACGTCGTCGGCCGCTTCCTCGCCGCGCGCTCCGACTTCGCGCCGGCGCCGCTCGCCGCCGAGCTGCCGCCGCCGCTCGACCGCGGCGTCGAGGCGCCGGGCCTCTGGCGGATCCTCACCGGCGGCGACCACGACGGCTTCACGGTCCACGCCCTGCGCCGCGGCATTTCTTGACAGCCCCGGGACCAAGCCTTATCTTCGGCGCCGCACCCTTCTGAAAACTTTTACCCCTGAGTTCGGAGGAGAAAAGATGGCTGGGAAGGCAGACATCGTTAATAGCATTGCGGACAGCGCAGGGCTCTCGCGCAAGCAGGCCTCCGACGCCTACGACGCGGTGGTGGAGGCCTTCGGCGAGGCGCTGCGCCGGGGGGAGACGGTGAAGCTTCCCGGCTTCGGCTCGTTCAGCGTTTCGCAGCGCGCCGCGCGCAAGGGGCGCAACCCCTCGACCGGCGCGGCGATCGACATCAAGGCCAGCAAGAGCGTCCGCTTCAAGGTCGGCAAGGAGCTGCGCGACGCGGTCAACGCCGTCAAGCGCGCCGCCAAGCGCAAGTAACCCTCAGCGGATCTGCCGGTAGAGCCCGGCCAGCCGGCGGGGCGAGACGCCGGCGAAGAAGAGCCCCCAGATCAGCCAGTTGGTGGCCACGGTCGCCACCACGCCGCGCTCGACGAAGCGGCGGGCGGCGGTGGTGACCGGGCGCTCGACGAGCGCCACCCGCCCGTGCCGCTTCAGGCGGCGGGCAAAGTCGAGGTCCTCCAGGATCGGCCAGTCGCGGTAGCCGCCGAGGGCGCGGAAGGCCTCGGCGGTGGCGAACTGCGCCTGGTCGCCGAGCGGCACGCGGGTGAGCCGGGTGCGCAGGTTGATGAGGCGGGCGCCCAGCCGCTGCGCGGGCCGGTCGACGTCGAAGCGGACGCGGAAGCCGCCGCCGACCGCGCCGGCGGCGACGGCGGTGCGCGCCAGCTCGACGCCGCCGGGCGGCAGCGCGGTGTCGGCGTGGAGGAAGAGGAGGAGGTCGGCCGAGCAGGCGGCGGCGCCGCGGTTGAGCTGCCCGCCGCGGCACGCCGGCCCTTCGACGACGCGCGCCCCGAGCCGCCGCGCCAGCTCGACCGTGCCGTCGCGGCTGCCGCCGTCGGAGACCACCACCTCGTCGGCCGCCTGGAGCGCCGCCGGCAGGTGGCGCGCGAGCGCCTCCTCCTCGTCCAGGGTCGGCACGACGATGGCCGCTCGCATGCTGCTCGTCTACGGAAGTCGGGGAGCAGGCGGATGCTAGCATGCGCTCCGATCGCGCCGCGGAACGCATGACCTTTCCCAAGTCCTTCTCTCACCTCGACGGCGAGGGCGAAGCGCACATGGTGGACGTCTCGGACAAGCCGGTCACTCGGCGCGAGGCGGCCGCCTCCTGCCGCGTCCTGCTCTCCGCGCAAACCGTGATCCGCCTCGCCGCCCTGCCCAAGGGGGACGCCTTCGCGGTGGCGCGCCTGGCCGGCATCCAGGGCGCGAAGCGGACCGCCGAGCTGATCCCGCTCGCGCACCCGCTGCCGCTCGACCAGGTGGAGGTCGAGGTGGTGCCCGCGGCCGGCGGCGTCGAGATCCGCAGCCGCGTCGTCGCCACCGCCCGCACCGGCGCCGAGATGGAGGCGCTCGTCGCCTGCGCCACCGCCGCCCTCGCGCTCTACGACATGGTCAAGGCGGTCGAGCGCGGCGCGGTCGTCACCGACTTGCGGCTGGAAGCGAAGAGCGGCGGGCGCAGCGGCGACTTCCGGCGGCAATCTCCTTGAGCGCGCCGGCCGCCGTCCGCACCGGCCTCGACCGCCTGCTCGCCGAGCCGCGCCGCCTGGCCGGCCGGCGCTACGGCCTCCTCGCCCACGGTGCCTCGATCACCGCCGACCTCCGCCCCATCCACCTCGCCCTCGCCGCCTCCCCGGCCGGCCCGCCGGCCGCGCTCTTCGGCCCCGAGCACGGCTTCTACGGCGTGGAGCAGGACATGGTAGCGGCGGCCGGCGGCGCCGACCCCTGGACCGGCGCGCCGCTGCACTCGCTCTACGGCGACGACGAGACGAGCCTGCGGCCCGATCCATCCGCTTTCGCCGGGCTCGACCTCTTGGTCGTCGACATCCAGGACGTCGGCGCGCGGTATTACACCTATGCCGCCACCGCCGTCTGGGCGGCCGAGGCGGCGCTCGCCGCCGGCTGCGCGGTCTGGGTGCTCGACCGCCCGAACCCGCTCGGCGGCGCGGTCGTCGAGGGCAACCTGCGCGAGGACGCCTACGAGTCCTTCGTCGGCGCCTTCCGCCTGCCGGTGCGGCACGGCCTGACGGCGGCCGAGCTGGTGCGGCTGGAGGCGCGGCGGCGCGGCTGGGGCGCCGGCCTCGAGGTCTGGCCGATGGAGGGGTGGCGGCGGTCGATGCTCTGGGAGGAGACCGGCCTCCCCTGGATCGCGCCGTCGCCCAACGTGCCGACGGCGGCGGCGGCGGCCGTCTACCCCGGGCTCTGCCTGGTGGAAGGCACCGCGCTGTCGGAAGGGCGCGGCACGACGCGGCCGTTCCTGCTGGTCGGTGCGCCCGGCGTCGAGCCGCCGCGGGTCGCGGCGCGGTTGGCGGAGCGGCTGGAAGTGGCCGGCGTGCGCGGCGTCGCCGCGATCCCCACCTACTTCCGGCCGCAGTTCCAGAAGCACAAAGGGGAGAACTGCGGCGGGGTCGAGCTCGTGGCGACCGACCGCGCCGCGCTTGCACCCTTCCGGCTGGGCGTCGAGCTGCTGGCCGCCTTTCGCGACGCGGCGCCGGAGGTCTTCGGGTGGCGCACGGCGGCCTACGAGTTCGTCGGCGACCGGCCGGCGATCGACCTCCTGGCCGGCAGCGACGCCCTGCGCCGCGGCCTCGACGGCGACCCGCGCCTCCTCGCCGACTGGATCGCCGGCTGGCCCGCCGACGAGGCGGCCTTCCGTGAAGAGCGGCGGGAGGTGCTGCTCTATCCCGAGGACGACGGCGAGTGAAGACGCCGCACCTGCTGCGGGTGGAGGAGGGGCCGGAGCGCTTCGCGGCGCTGGTGGCGGCGGCGCGCGCCGAAGGGATCCGGGTAGGGTGGCTGGAGCTGGCGCCCGCCGGCCCGGCTCCCGCGACGCTCGAAGCCGCCGCGGCGCTCGGCTGCCTGCGCGCCGTGGCGGTGGGGGAGAGGCGCGCCGTCGCCGTCAAGCCCATCGCCGGCCCGCCGGTCCTCCGCGATCTCCTGCGGGAGCATTTCCTCGGCTGTCGGGTGGTTTTGGTGCGCGGTGAGTTAGACGCCCCGGCGCTCGCCGCGGACGGCGAGGCCTGGAGGGTCGCGCCGCAGTCCTCCCCCGAGCGTACCCTGACCACGCCAGAGCTTCTCGCCCTCCTCCGGAAGCCGCACCCCTGGGGCGGTGAAGGTCCAGACGCCGCGAACTCTCCCGCCGGCGCCGCGGGATAAGAAGGATCTGCCGCGGAGGAACCTTCCGCGAGGCCCATGGCTCGACAATTCGCGGCGCCGGCTCCCGAAGCGGTACGCAGCTCTCTCACCGTGGGCGCCGGTGAGACCACCGAAGCCGCGAACTAGCTCACCGCGGCTGTGGCGGCTCGATCAGGTGCCGCGAACGTGCTAGTCTCCGCCGCAAGTGAATCGATCCGCCGGCGAGGGTAAGCTTCCGCAGCCGCAAATGATCCTTCCTCCGCGGCATGCCTGATTTATGTCGCGACTCAAGAGTCACCCGCGGCGCCCGCCGTGACCGTTTTCACGGCTGAGAAGCACGCCTGGGCCAGAGGCGGACGCGGTTTCGCGGCAGAGGAGACTAGATGGACACCACTTGGTCGGTCAGCGCAGTGTTGGCGAACCTCGAGAAGCAGGCGGCGGTCCTCCGCGAGCGCGAGGCCTTCCACGCCGGCCACGAGGCCCACCACCGCGAGCAGCGGAGCGGCTACGCCGCCGAGCTGGCCGAGATCGACCGCCGGCTGGAGACCTTCCGCGCCGCCGCCGCCGAAGCCATCGAGCTCGCCGCCCGCCAGGCCCCCGCCGCCGCGCCGGAGGTCAAGCAGGCCGACCTCGGCTCCGCCTCCCGCCCCAAGCTCGGCCGCATGGTGGCCCTGATCATCCAGGAGAAGGAAGCCACCGAGCGCTTCGGCCCTGTCGGCCTCGCCCGCGAAGTCAACCACCGCTTCGCCGAGCGCCTCCGCCGCTCGGTCCGCGTCGACCAGGTCTCCATCGTCCTCCGCCGCATGCTCCGCCTAGGCAAGATCCACCAATCCCGCCCCGGCAGGCCGCACTGGGAGGCGTTGTATACGAAGACGAAGGAAGCGCGGTGAGTTCCTGACCTTCAGCCCCGCGGCTCGCCACCGCGCCGTTGCCACCAGTACTCGCGGAAGGACCTCAGCCGAGGCAGAGATTCGAGGTCCTTCGCGCGGCCGGTCGCTTCCTTGCTGGCGATGATGTCGTCGAGATGGCAGACCGGAAAGCCTTCGACCTCGACCCGCCGGCGCCACGCGTCGGCGAAGCGCTCGATGCCGTCGGGCGCGAAGACCAGGTCGAGGTCGAACGGCCCGTTCTTGAGCTGGACGAAGTCCTTGCCGCGCTCGATCTGGGCCGCTTGCTCGTCGTCGAGCGCGAAGCCCAGCTCGCGCAGGGCGGCGACGATGGCCCGGCCGTTCTCGGGACTTTTCTCGACGAAGAGGTCGGCGTCCTGCGTGGTGTCGGGGAAGCCCAGCAGGATCGCGCCCGACCTGCCGATGAAGAGATAACGCACGCCGTGGCGGGTGAAGACGTCGCGGATCTCCTCGGCCTGCCGGTACTCAAACGCGCCCATATCCCAGCCAGTCCGGCAGGTTCTCCTCGCACCAGCGGCGGTAGTCGGCGGTCGTGTCGAACGCGCGAAACGGCGCGTCGTCGAGCACCGGCTTGTAGGTGTGGATGAAGGCATAGCGAAACCGCGTCGGCAACGGCCGGCAGGCGGCGGCCTCGAACTCGGCCAGCCACTCCGCCGGGATCTCGTCCGATGCCGGCGCGGGGGGCGGCTGGGACAGCTCGGACTTCATGGTCGAGGAGTATAGGTCCCGCGAAGAGAGAAACTAGCTCGCCGCCAGCCGGGCCGCCACGCTAAGATGCCCTCCCCGCCGCGCGGGCACTCTTCTTGCGCTTGCGGGCTCCCCTTATGGCTGAACCGATCCGCTTCTTCCTCCCCGGCCCGAGCTACGTGCTGGAGGAGGTGCGTCAGGCGATGACGGGGCCGATGATCGGCCACCGTTCTGCGGCCTTTCGGGACTTCACGCTCTCCCTGGCCGCGCGGCTGCCGCGGGTGTTCCGCACCGCCGGCGACGCGATGATCGCGACCGGGAGCTCCACGCTCATCATGGAGGCCGCGGTCGCCTCGACGGTCCGCACCGACGTCCTGAACCTCACCAACGGCGCCTTCTCCGACCGCTGGCATGCGATCAGCCTCTCCCTCGGCAAGAGCGCCGACCGGGTGGCGTTTCAGTTCGGCGAGGCGGTCGATCCCGACCTCGTGCGCACGGCCCTGCGGCGCAAGCGCTACGAGGCGGTGACCGTCGTCCACAACGAGACCTCGACCGGCGCGCTGTCGCCTCTCGCCGAGATCGCCCGCGCCATCCACGAGGAGAGCGACGCGCTGCTCCTGGTGGACACCGTCTCCTCGCTCGGCGGCGCGCCGGTCGAGACCGAGGCCTGGGCACTCGACGTCGTCCTCGCCGGCACGCAGAAGGCTCTGGCGCTGCCGCCGGGGCTCACGCTCTTCACCCTCTCGGACAGCGCCGCCGCGCGCGCCGCGGAGGTGCCGCACCGCGGCTTCTACACCGACCTGCTGCGCTACCGCGACAAACACCGCGAGGGCGGGGCGATCACGACGCCGGCGATCCCGCTCTACTACGCGCTCGACCGCCAGCTCGACCGCGTCCTCGCCGAGGGGATGGAGGCGCGCTGGGAGCGCCACCGCCGGCTCGCCGAGCGCACCGCGGCGTGGGCCGGGGAGCGCGGCTTCACCTTCCCGACTGCGCTCAACGCCCGGTCGCCCACGGTGAGCTGCCTCAAGCCCCCGGCCGGGGTGGACGCGCCGGGCCTGGTCAAGGCGCTCGCCGGGCGCGGCTTCACGGTCGGCGGTGGCTACGGCGACTGGAAGCCCACGACCTTCCGCATCGGCCACATGGGCGAGGTGCGGGAGCGAGACCTCGACGACCTCCTGGCCGTCATCGACGAGCTGACGGCCGCCGGCCGGAGCGCCGCGTGACGGCGGCGCGCATCGTCGTCGCCGACCCGCTGCAGCCATCGGGGATCGCCATCCTCCGCCGCGGTGGGGCGGACGTGCACGAGGTGACGCCCGAGGAGCGGCCACGCCTGCCGGAGCTGGTGGCCGACGCCGACGCGCTGGTGGTGCGCAGCATGACGAAGGTGACGGCCGAGCTCCTGCGCGCCGGCAAGAAGCTCCGCGTTGTCGGCCGCGCCGGCGTCGGCGTCGACAACGTGGACGTCGAGGCGGCGACCGAGATGGGTGTCCTGGTGGTCAACGCGCCGACCGCCAACCTCCTCTCGGCCACCGAGCACACCTTCGCGCTCCTCCTCGCCCTCGCCCGCAACGTGCCGGCGGCCGACGCCTCGCTCAAGGGGGGCGGCTGGGAGCGCGCCCGCTTCCAGGGGCAGGAGCTGCAGGGCAAGCGCCTCGGCGTCGTCGGCTTCGGCCGCATCGGCCAGCAGGTGGCCGAGCGCGCCCGCGCCTTCGGCATGGAGGTCGTGGCGCACGACCCGTTCCTCGATCCCGCGGCGGCGGCCCGCCTGCGCGTCGAGCTGCTGCCGCTCGAGGAGCTCCTGGCGTCGGCCGACGTGGTGACCCTCCACGTGCCGCTCACCGAGCAGACGCGCAACATCCTCGACCGGCCGCGCCTCCAGGCGATGCGCCGCGGCGCTCTGCTGGTCAACTGCGCCCGCGGCGGGCTGGTGGACGAGGCGGCCCTCCTCGAGCTGCTCGACTCCGGGCACCTGGCGGGCGCCGCCCTCGACGTCTTCGCCGAGGAGCCGCCCAAGGACCTGGCGCTGGTCCGCCACCCCAAGGTGGTGGCGACGCCCCACTTGGGCGCCCAGACCCTCGAGGCGCAGGAGCGGATCGCCACCGAGACCGCCGAGATGGTGCTCGCCGCGCTCGACGGCTCGCTGGCCGTGGCGGCGGTGAACCTGCCGTTCCGCCCGGCGGGGGTGCACGGCGAGCCCTTCCTGGCGCTCGGCGAGCAGCTCGGGCGGCTCGCCGCCCTCCTCCTCGCCGGGCCGCCGCACGAGCTGCGGGTCGAGACCTCCGGCATCGACGACGGCGTGCGCCGGCCGGTGGCCGTGGCGGTGGTCAAGGGGGCGCTGGCGACGCACCTCGGCGAGACGGTCAACTACGTCAACGCCGAGCGCATCGCCGAGAGCCGCGGCCTGCAGATCGTGCGCTCGGACCACAGCGCGGCCGGCGACTACCCGCACCTGGTGAAGGTGGCGCTGGCCGGCCCGGCCGGGGCACGGGTGGAGGTCGAGGGGACGCTCTTCGGCGAGCGCGACCCGCGCGTCGTGCGCTTCGGCGGCTACCGGCTGGAGTTCCGGCCGGAGGGGCGTCTCCTGGTGCTCGAGAACCGCGACGTGCCGGGGGTCGTCGGCCGGCTGGGGACGCTCCTCGGCGAGGCGCAAATCAACATCGCCGACATCCATCTCGCGCGCAGCGACTCCGAGGGGGAGGCGCTGGCGGTGCTGCGGCTCGACCAGGAGCCGGGGCCCGAAGTGCTGGCGAGGCTCGCGGCGCTGCCGGAGGTGCGGCGGGTGCAACTCGTCGATCTGGGGCGCGGCCCGGCCGCGCGAAAGGGGCGTTGATGGCGCACGTCGGAGTGGTCTTCGGGGGACGCAGCGTCGAGCACCAGGTGTCGATCGTCTCGGCGCGGACGGTGGCGCGCGGCCTGACCGACGCCGGCCACCAGGTGACGGCGCTCGGCATCGCGCAGGACGGCTGCTGGATCTCGCCGTCGGCGGCGGCCGAGGTGCTGCGCGGCGACACCCGCGCCATCGAGCCGCTCGACATGCCGGTGGCGCCGACGCTGCGCCACCTCGTGGCCTCCGGTGTCGAGATGCTCTTCCCGATCGTCCACGGCACCTGGGGGGAGGACGGCACGCTCCAGGGCCTCTGCGAGATGCTCGACGTCGCCTACGCCGGCCCGGGCGTAACGACCAGCGCGCTGGCGATGGACAAGCTGCTTTCGAAGCGGCAGCTCGCCGCCGCCGGTGTGCCGGTGGTGGACTCCGAGGCCGCCAGCCGCGCCGACTTCGAGCGCGCCCCGGCGGCCTTCCTCGCCCGCGTCGAACGCCTGCCGCTGCCGCTCTTCGTCAAGCCGAGCGTCGGCGGCTCCAGCGTCGGCGTGCGCAAGGTGGAGCGGTACCGAGACCTCGAGGAGGCGGTGCGCTTCGCCCTGCGCTTCGACGACGCGGTCTTGGTCGAGCGCGGGGTCGTCGGGCGGGAGCTGGAGTGCGCCGTCTTGGGCTACGGCGCGCTGGAGGCGTCGGTCGTCGGCGAGATCGTCCCCGGCCGCGAGTTCTACGACTACGCCGACAAGTACCTGGAGGACAACGCCCGCCTGATCGCCCCGGCCGAGCTGCCGGAGGCGACGACCGCGCGGCTGCGCGAGCTCGCCGTCGCCGCCTTCGCGGCGCTCGGCGGCAGCGGCATGGCGCGCGTCGACTTCCTGCTCGAAGGCGAGGACGGCCTCTTCGTCAACGAGATCAACACTCTCCCCGGCTTCACCGCCATCTCGATGTACCCCCGCCTCTGGGAGCTGTCCGGCGTGCCGCTGCCGAAGCTCGTCGACCGCCTGGTCCAGATCGCCCTCGACCGCCACCGCGACCGCCGGCGCCTCGACGCCGGCATCAAGGAGTGGCTAGCGGAGCTGGCGCGGTAGCCGCCGCCGGACGTCTACTCGAAGTAGCCGAGGACGTCGAGCACGAAGTGGACCGTGCCGCCCCCGGCGATCGTGGGGAGGACCGCGATCTGGGAGCTGGTGCCGATCGCGAGCACGGCGCTGTTGGCGCGGGTCTGGCCGGCGGCGAAATGGAGGGTGCCGGTGGCCGGCACGAGGCAGCCGGTGGGGTAGACGTTCAGTTGCCCGGAGCCGGTGGGAGAGATCGCGGTCACGTTGACCGCCATCGCCTTGGCCGTCCGCGGGATGCCGCAGAGGCCGGCCGCCGGGAAGTCCCGGGTGACGCCGTTCTGGAGGGCCGGGCCGCCGCTCGGGCCGTTCGGGTTGCGGGTGTCGGCCAGCCGGCAGGGGCTGAGCGTGAAGAAGTCGTACGGGTCGTCGCGGGTGATGCGCCGCACCTGGCCGCCGCCGGCGTAGGTCGTGTAGTAGAGCGCCTGGGTCGCGCCGTGCGGACCGAACCGCATGTGCACCAGGGTGCCGAGGCCGCAGGCGAAGTCGGCGGCGGAAAAGACGCTCCCCGACTGGGTGAGCCGGAACATGCCGCCGCAGACGCAGTCGCCGAAGAAGTAGACGCCGTCGTGCCCCGGCCACAGGCCGTCGGGGACGAAGGCGCCGCCGCTCACGCAGTTGCAGTTGGTGGGGCTGCTGGTGCCCGGGATCTGCACGCCGTGCTGGTACTCGAAGAGGGGGTCCACCATGCTCGGCAGGGAGGAGCAGGAGCCGGTCGCGTGCGCCCCCTCGCGGCAGTTCCAGCCGTAGTCGACCCCTGCCTGCCCGAGATCGATCTCCTCCCAGGTCCCCGACCCGACGTCGTTGATGAAGAAACGGGTACCGATGGCGTTCGGGTCGAACCCCAGGCGGAAGGGGTTGCGTAAGCCCCAGGCGAAGGTCTCCTGGCAGCGCTTGCCAGGGTCCGTGAAGCCGTTGACGTTGCAGCGCTCGGTCCCCGCCCCTTGAAAGGGGTTGTCCGCGGGAATCGAGCCGTCCGGCAGCGCGACGCGCAGGACCTTGCCGGTCAGCACGTGCTCGTCGCGCGCGGCGCTGGCGATCCCGCCCTCGCCGATCGAGACGTAGAGGTGGCCGTCCTTGCCGACCTGCAGGTCGCCGGCGTTGTGGTTGCTGGCCGGCGAGGGCATGTTGTCGATCAGCACGAGCTGGGTCGCCGGGTCGATGACGTTGGTCGCCGGCAGGGTGAAGCGGGAGACGCGGTTGACCGGGGCCGAGTTGAACACGAGGCAGGCGTTGGCGAACTTGTTGAACGTGTAGAAGAGGTAGATGTAGTTGTTGGTCGCGAAATTCGGATCGACCGCCACGCCGAGCAGCCCGCGCTCGCCGTTGGTGCAGATCTGGGAGGCGGAGAAGGTGAGGGCCGGCGTGGGCAGGAGGACGCCCCCCTGGTAGACCCGCAGGGTGCCGGTCTGGCTGGTGATCAAGAGGCGGCCGTCGGGGGTGAAGGCGAGGGCGGTCGGAGCCCCGACGCTCGCCACCAAGGTGTCGCTGAACCCTGGCGCCACGACGGCCCCGGCCGGCGCGGCTCCCATCACCATGAAGCTCCCGAAACCCAGGACCGCCGCCGCCCGCGCGCTTCGCCGCATGGATGCTCCTATCGAACTCGCTCTATTCGCTGAAGCGTAGCATCCCGGCGCCTCCGGCGCCTCTCCTCAGCGCAGGATGCGCAGCTCGACTGGGGCGGTGCCGCGGGCGGCGATGCCGAGGTCGCGGGCGGCGGCGTAGGAGAGGTCGATGAGGCGCCGGCGGGTGTGCGGGCCGCGGTCGTTGATCCGCACCACGACGCTCCGGCCGTTGGCCGGGTTGCGCACCTCGACCGGGGTGCCGAAGGGGAGGGTGCGGTGGGCGGCGGTCAGCCCGTGCATGTCGAAGGGCTCGCCGCTGGCGGTCGAGCGGCCGTGGAAGTCGCGGCCGTACCAGGAGGCGACGCCGTGGTCCGCGGGCGCCTCCGGCTTCACCGCCTCGGCCTCATCTGGAACAGGAGATTCCAGGTGAGGAAGAGCGGGGCCGGAGACGGCGACGGGCGGGACGTCCTGGCGCGCCAGGAGCGGCGCCGGCGCCTCGGTCCCCTGCCAGGCGACCAGCACGAGATAAGCGGCCCCGGCGAGCATCGCCACCCGCGGCAGGCGCCGGCCGGTCGGCACGGGTGCCCCGTTGACTCTCGCCGGGGGCTTTCTATGGCGCTTGAAGGGCGTCATCGAGGGGGTCCTGCTGATGTTGGAGGCAGGGGGTACAACCGCGGGCGCCGCCCGCTGAATTCCGCCGGGCGTTACGGGAGCTGCACGATCAGCGGCGTGAAGCCGAGGATGGTCAGCTCGCGGCGGAGCGCCTCGGCCTTGCCGCGCTCGTCGAAGGAGCCCACCTGCACCCGATGCCAGGTGCCGTCGGTGCGGACCTCCGCCTCGGGGTACTGGGCGGCCAGGCCGCGGTGCATCTCCTCGGCGTGCCACTCCTCGGCGAAGGCCGCCACCTGGACGGTGAAGTGCGGCGGCGCCGGGGGCTCCAGGCCGTCGGCGGAGTAGAGCTCCACCCAGCCGATCCCCGGCCCCACCAGCCCGAGCTCCTTGGCGGCGGCGTAGGAGAGGTCGAGGATGCGCTTCTTGGCGAAGGGGCCGCGGTCGGTGACCCGCACCACGACGGCGCGCCCGTTGCGCGGGTTGCGCACCTCCAGCCGGGTGCCGAAGGGGAGGGTGCGGTGGGCGGCGGTCAGCTCGTGCATGTCGTAGCGCTCGCCGCTAGCGGTGCGCCGGCCGTGGAAGGGGATGCCGTACCAGGAGGCCATGCCGGTCTCGATCGGGCGGCCGTAGCCGGGGCGGACGGGAACGCGGGTGGAGGTGCAGGCGGCGAGGAGGGCGAGGACGGCGGCCAGCGGCAGGAGGACCGCCCGCCCGGGTGGGGACAGGCGGCGCGCCGGTGCGGAGCGCGGCCAGGCGTGTGTCGAGAGCGGAGTGTCCATGCCTTCGTGCTGAACTGATCGGCGCGCCTCGCGGAGCGTCGAGGAGCTGAGCTGCCTGGCGGGGGGCTCCCCGCACCGAAGTATTACCGGATCGCTATTGTAGCAGATCGGCCCGGGCGACCCGGTCGCCGCCGCTAAGCCCAGTAGATCCAGCGGATACGTCAGATTATGGGAGCCGCCACCTCGGCGGTCTCGGCGCCCGCCAGGAGCGGCTCGACCACCTCGGCCAGGAACTCGTCCACCTGCTCGGCCGAGCGGCCGGTGAAGGCCGCCGGGTCGAGCCAGGCCCGGGCCTCCTCGGGGGTGATCCGGAAATCCGGATCGGCGGCGATGCGGTCGACGAGCGGGTTCTCGCCGCCGCGCTCGACGGTCTCCTGCGCCTCCAGGCTGTAGCCGCGGAGCCGCTCGTGCAGCGCCTGACGGTCGCCGCCGCGCAGGGCCGCCTCCATGAGGAAGGTCTCGGTGGCCATGAACGGCAGCTCGCGCGCGACCCGGGCGGCGACCGCCGCCTCGCGCACCGTGAGGCCGCCGGCGATGTGCGCCGCCAGGAGGAGGACGGCGTCGGCGGTCAAAAAGGCGTCGGTCAGCACCAGGCGGCGGTTGGCGGAGTCGTCGAGGCTCCGCTCCAGCCACTGGGTGGCGGCGTTGAGCGGGCCGTTCAGGCTGTCGGTGATGAGGCGCCGGGCCAGCCCGCACATGCGCTCGGCGCGCACCGGGTTGCGCTTGTAGGCCATCGCCGAGGAGCCCACCTGCTCGGCGTCGAAGGGCTCGGCCAGCTCGCCGACCCCCTGCAGGAGCCGCAGGTCGGTGCCGTACTTGTGGCAGCTTTCGGCTATCCCGGCCAAGGCGGCGAGCACCTGGCTGTCCTGCTTGCGCGGGTAGGTCTGGCCGGTGACCGGGAAGCTCTCGCGGAAGCCGAGGCGAGCGGCGAGCCGGCGGTCCAGCTCCCGGACCTTCTCGTGGTCGCCGGCGAAGAGGGTCAGGAAGCTCGCCTGGGTGCCGGTCGTCCCCTTGACGCCGCGGCAGCGGAGGGCGCCGAGGCGGTGGCGCACCTCGGCGTGGTCGGCCACGAAGTCCTGGAGCCAGAGGCAGGCGCGCTTGCCGACCGTGGTGAGCTGGGCCGGCTGGAAGTGGGTGTAGGCGAGGCTGGGGAGGGCGCGGGTGCGGCGGGCGAAGGCGGCCAGCTCGCGGATCGCCGCCGCCAGGCGCGCGGCCAGCAGCTCCAGCGCCTCGCGGATCAGCAGGACGTCGGTGTTGTCGGTCAGGTAGGCGCTGGTCGCCCCGAGGTGGAGGACGCCGCCCGCCCCGGGCGCGACCGCATCCGCCTGCTCGGCGAAGTGCCGGAGGTGGGCGACGACGTCGTGGCGGGTCCGCCGCTCCAGCTCGGCCACCCGTTCGAGGTCCAGCCCCGGCGCCGCCTGCCGCAGGGCGGCGAGCTGCGCGGGACCGATCGGCAGCCCCAGCTCGGCCTCGCACTCGGCCAGGGCGATCCAAAGCCTCCGCCAGGTGCCATAGCGGTGCGACGCCGAGAAGATCCGCGCCATCTCCGGCGAGGCGTAGCGCTCGTGGAGCGGATTCTGCGGCGGCTCGGCGGGCATGGGCGCGATGCTACAATGCCGGCCTCGCCCCTCCCGCCGGGGGCGCCGGGCCCCGCCGCGGGGCCCTTACCTCATCCCGCCATGGCCATCCGAGTGGACTCCGAGATCGGACGACTGCGCCGCGTGCTCGTGCACCGGCCCGGGCGCGAGATCGACCGCATGGTCCCCTCGCGCATGGAGCAGCTCCTCTTCGACGACATCCTCGACGGCGACGAGACTCGCTTGGAGCACGACCTCTTCCGCCGGGTGCTGGAGAAGGTCGGGGGCGAGGTGCTGGAGGCGCAGCGCCTCTTGGCCGACGTCGTGGACATGGAGAAGCCGCGCCGGCGCCTCCTCGACGAGCTGCAGGAGGAGTACGGCGTGGCCCGCGAGACCGTGGCGCGGCTCGAGGAGCTGGAGCCGGCCGAGCTGGCGGCGGCGCTCATCGAGGGCGTCCTGCCGGAGCCGGAGGAAGGCCCCCCCGGCCCGCGCCCGCCGTTCTTCGACCTCCAGCCGCTGCCCAACTACTTCTTCCAGCGCGATCCGCAGGTGGTGATGGGCAACCGCGTCGTCATCTCCTCGATGGCGACCGAGGCGCGCAGCCGCGAGCCGCTGCTGGCGCGCATGCTCTTCGACTACCACCCCGAGCTCCAGGACTACGCCGCCCTCTTCGAGATCGAGGTGCCACCCTCCGGGGCGCCGCGCCACAACCCGCACTTCCCCTACCCGACGCTCGAAGGCGGGGACGTCGTAGTGGTGAACCGCGAGATCGTGCTCATTGGCCTCTCCGAGCGCACCAACCGGCGCGGCGTCGAGGTCCTCGCCGAGTACCTGCGCCTGGAGGAGACGCCCTTCCGGCATCTCATCCTGGTGGAGCTGCCGGCCAAGCGCTCCTATATGCATCTCGACACCGTCTTCACGCTCATCGACCGCAACACCTCGCTCGCCTACCTGCCGGTCATCGAGCCGGGGGGCGCGGAGTCGGCGCACGTCTACTACGTGGACCTCTACGCCCAGGAGCTGACCTTCGCGCTACGGCAGTCGCTCCTCGGCACGCTCGCGGGGCTGGGGGTGGAGCTGGAGGTCGTCCCCTGCGGCGGCTCGGTCGAGGTCGTCGACCAGCAGCGCGAGCAGTGGACCGACGGCGCCAACGCCTTCGCCGTCGCCCCCGGCGTCATCCTCCTCTACCGCCGCAACCGCAAGACGGTGGAGGAGCTGGCGCGCCGCGGCTGGCGGGTCTTCACCGAGCAGGAGGTGCTGGACGGCGACGCCGCGCTCCTCTCCGGCGGGCCGGCGGTGGTGACGCTGCTCTCGAACGAGCTGTCGCGCGCCCGCGGCGGCGCCCGCTGCATGACGATGCCGGTCGAGCGGGACCCGGTGTGAGGCGGGCCCTCAAGCGCCAGCCGATCGTCGCCGACCTGCGGCTGGAGATCGCGCGGCCGCTCGCCGTCGTCGCCTTCGGCGGCAACGCCCTGCTGCGGCCGGAGGACCACGGCACCGTCGAGGAGCAGCTCCGCCGTGCCGAGGATTGCGCGGGGTGGCTCGTCGAGTTCGTGCGCCGCGGTTTCGACCTCGTGGTCGTCCACGGCAACGGCCCGCAGGTCGGCCAGGTGCTGATCCAGATGGAGGAGGCGGCCACCAAGGTGCCGCCGGGGACCCTCGACTTCGCGGTGGCGCAGACCGAGGGGAGCATGGGGTACCTGCTGGAGCTGGCGCTGCGCAACCGCCTGGAGGCCGAGCGTATGCACCTCGAGGTGGCGGCGCTGCTGACGCTCGTTGTGGTCGACGCCGACGACCCCGGCTTCCGCGAGCCGAGCAAGCCGGTGGGGCCGTTCTTCTCGCGCTACCGCGCCGAGGCGCTGGAGCGCGAGCTCGGCTGGCGGATGCTCGAGGACTCCGGGCGCGGCTGGCGGAAGGTGGTGGCGAGCCCGCTGCCGCAGGAGATCCTGGGGGTGGGGCCGGTGCGCGACCTCCTGGGGCGCGGCAACCTGGTGATCGCCGGCGGCGGCGGCGGGGTGCCGGTGGTGCGGCGGCCGGACGGCTCGGTCGCCGGGGTCGAGGCGGTGATCGACAAGGACCGCACCTCGGCGCTGCTGTCGCGCGAGCTCAAGGCCGACCTCTTCATCATCCTGACCGGCGTGCCGCGGGTGATGAAGAACTTCGGCAAGAAGAGTCAGGAGGAGCTGCCGGTGCTGGGCCTCGCCGAAGCCAAGCGCCTCCTCGCCCGCGGCCACTTCCCGCCCGGCAACATGGGGCCCAAGATCGAGGCCGCCATCGACTTCGTCGCCGCCACCGGCCGGCGGGTGCTGATCACCGACATCGAGCACCTCTCGGCGGCGCTCGAAGGGGAGAGCGGAACGCTGATCGTCACCGACCAGGTGGCGCGGGAGGCGGCGCGGGCGGAGTGACGCCCCGGCGCAGCACCTCCTCGTGGAGGCGCTCGAGCGCCTCCCGCACCGCTTCGAAGTCCCGCTGGCGCTGGCCGTGGGCGTCGGGCGCGAGGCCGGCGAAGCGGCGGGCCTGGACGGCGCGCTCGTGGTTCAGCACTTCGACCGAGAGATCGACGTAGTCCGGCGCCCAGAGGTTGACCGGCCAGGGGCCGGGGTCGTGGGCGGCCAGCTCGCGGGCGAGGGCCTGCACCTCGTCCTCGCTCAGCTCCAGGACGACCGGCTCCGCGTAGCCCGTCGCCGGGTCGTACACGCGGGTGCTCGCCCGCGGGCCGGCGACCGTCAGCAGGAACCCCGGCGTCTCGCCGCTCCCGCCGGTCTCCTCCGGCTTGCTGTGCAGCACCAGGCGCCAGGTCTCGGGGGCCAGCTCGCCGCGCGCGATCTTCTCCAGGCCGTCGCGCAGGCTGGCGGCGCCGACGCCGCCGGCGCGCGCCGCCTCCTCGCCGATGGCCAGGAGGTCGCGGGCCAGCTGTTTCAACACTGGCGACTGCTCGCCGCGGGCGAGCTGGACGACCCGCTTCTCGCGGCCGTCGAGACCGAGGTCGATGCGGCAGGTGAGGACGGTCGCCATCGCCTCGCCGTCGTCGTCCGCGCCGCCGGGCGCGGGTGCGGGCTCGGGCTTGGGCGGGCTGGGCGCGCCGCCGTAGCTGTCGGCGAGGCCGGGGAAGTCCGCGGCGCGCAGGACGGCGAGGAGGGCGCCCAGCTTCCCGTCGTCGAGGCTGAACTGCCGCTCGTCGTTCCAGATCCCGAGGCCGGAGCCGAAGACCTGCATCGACTGCAGCCCGGCGTCCACCTGGCACTCGACGAAGAGGCGCAGCGAATCGCGCACGGCCGGGTCGGTCTCAGCCCGCGCCAGCGCCCGCCGCAGGCCCGCCGCCGCGTCGTCCGGGGCCGCGGCGGCGGGCTCGGTGGGGTCGGTCGAGGCGGCCGGCTCCGGCGCGCCCGCCGCGGGGGTGCGGGCGGGCGGCGGGCCGGCGGCGCAGCCGACGAGCGGGAGGGCGGCGAAGAGGAGGAGCGTCGGGAATCTCGGCATGGCGGGCACGGCGGGCACGGCGGGAGTGTGCCACAACGGATGCGCGTTTTCCGTGCTACTCTTCGCGCTCCCCAAAACCCTATCCGGAGGAGGATGTCCATGGATCCGAGGTTCTCGGTTCGCAGCGTCCTGCTGGCGGCGGCCGCTCTGCTGCTGCTCGCCCCTCAGGTGCTTCTCGCCGCTCCACCCGCCAACCGGCCGACCGTCGGCCAGGCGCTGCACCACGACGTCTCCGCCACCTTGAGCGAGCTGGCGGCGTCCGTCCCGAAACAGGCCAAGCCCGATCGCGAGGTCAACCCGCTGCGGCCGCCGGCCGAGCGCGCCGGCAAGCCGGACGTCGCCGGCAAGGAAGATCCTCTGCGCCAGACCGCGCCCCAGGGACCGTCGGCCCAGGCGACGCCGCTGCCGACCGTCAATTTCGAAGGCCTGAGCGACGACGACAACGCCGCGATCGTCGGCGGCCGGATCGTGCCGCCCGACACCGAGGGCGACGTCGGGCCCAATCACTACGTGCAGTGGATCAACCTGATCTTCGCCATCTACAACAAGACCGGCACGATCATCTCGGGCGGCGGCCCGTTCGCCGGCAACGCCATCTGGGCCGGCTTCGGCGGCCCCTGCCAGAACAACAACGACGGCGACCCGATCGTGCTCTACGACCACCTCGCCGACCGCTGGCTCTTCAGCCAGTTCTCGATCAACGAGGGCATCGAGTGCGTGGCGGTGACGACCGGCAGCGACCCGCGCGGCCCCTACCATCGCTGGGCCTTCCTGGTCTCCCCGGGCGAGAACAACGACTATCCGAAGTTCGGCCTGATGCCGGACGCCTACTACCTGTCGCTGCGCGACTTCCCCTCCGGCGACGGCACCTTCGCCAGCGCCGTCGCCTTCGACCGCGCGGCGATGCTGGCCGGGAACGCGAACCCGACCTTCGTCAAGTTCAGCATGCCCTGCCTCAACAACAACTGCCCGGACGGCATCCAGCCGCCGCACCTCGAAGGGCCGGCGCCGGCCGCGGGCACGCCCGGCATCTTCAGCCGCGCCTGGGACGACGACTTCGACGGCCCTTTGACCGGCGTCGACGGCTACCGCCTGTGGAGCTTCGACCCGGACTTCGTGACGCCCGCCAACTCGACCTTCACCGAGCTGCCGATCGTCCCGGCCGGCGCCGACTTCGACAGCACGATGTGCGGCTTCTTCCAGCGCGGCTGCATCTCGCAGCCCAAGCCCGGCGAGCGGCTGGACCCGATCGACGAGCTGCAGATGTACCGCGCGCAGTACCGGCACTTCGCGACCCACGACACGTTGATCATCAACACCACGGTGGACGCCACCGGCCGCAACGTGGCGGGGATCCGCTGGGCCGAGCTGCGCAACAACGGCGGCGGCTGGACGCGCCACCAGGACAGCACCTACGCCCCGAACGACGGCCTGCACCGCTGGATGGGCTCGGCGGCGATGGACGAGAACGGCAACATCGCCCTGGGCTTCAGCGTCACCGGCAAGAACGTCTTTCCGTCGGTGCGCTACACGACGCGGACGGCGACGGACCCGCTGGGGACCCTGCCGGGCGGCGAGGTGACGCTGGTCGCCGGCTCCGACGTCCAGACCCAGTCGTTCAACCGCTGGGGCGACTACTCGACGATGAGCGTCGATCCGGCGGACGGCTGCACCTTCTGGTACACCCAGGAGTATCAGCGCAACGACGACGCCCGGCGGGATTTCGACTTCAAGACCCGCATCGGCGCCTTCAAGATGGCGGGCTGCAACTAGCGGCTTTCCGCCGCCAGCCGCGCGAGCAGCGTCCGCCAGGCGCGGCCGCGGTGGCTGGCGGCGTCCTTCTCGGGGCCGGCGAGCTCGCCGAAGGTGCGGGTCTCGCCGGCCGGCAGGAAAACCGGATCGAAGCCGAACCCCTGATCACCGCGGCCGGGGAGGACGAGAGTCCCCTCGGCCGCGCCTTCCGCCACTAGCTCGCCCGCCGCGGAGCGGGCGAGGAGCGCGCAGCGGGCGGTGGCCCGCACGTCGCCCAGCGCCGCCGCGGCGCCGGCGATCCCCTCCGCGCCTACCGCGTCCAGCATCCACTTGACCAGCGGCCCCGGGAAGCCGTTGAAGGCGGCGAGCTCCAGCCCCGCCTCCTCGACGACCAGCCGCCGGCCGAGCCGGCTCCAGGCCTCGTCGGCCTTGGCGCGCAGGACTTCCAGCAGGTCGAGCGATTGGATCTCGGGGAGATCGAGGGCGACGGCTTCGAGGTCGGCGCCGGCGAGGCGGCGGGCCTCGGCGAGCTTGCCGGGGTTGCCGGTGACGAGGACGAAGGGGAAGCGCGCGCTCAGCCGGCCCCCCCTTCGCGCAGTGCCGCGATCTGCCCCAGCTCGGTCACCAGCGCGGCCACCTGCGCGGTGAGCGCCGCGAGGTCGCCGTCGTTCCAGACGACCCGGTGAGCAGCGGCGCGGCGGGCTTCCCCCTCCCCCTGCGCCGCGAGCCGGGCGCGCGCCTCCTTCTCGTCCATGCCGCGCTCGACCGCCCGGCGCAGGCGCACCTCCGGGTCCGCCTCGACCGTCACGATGAGGTCGAAGCCGGGGCCGTAGCCGGCCTCGACCAGGAGGGTCGCCTCCAGCACGACGATGCCGTCCCCGTCCGCGGCGACCTCCTCGAAGCGGCGGCGGACCAGCGGATGGATCGCCGCTTCCAGGGCGCGCCGCGCCTCGGCGTCGGTGAAGACCCGCCGCGCCACGACGGCGCGATCGACGGACCCGTCCGGCGCCAGCGCTTCGTCGCCGAAGAGCGACTGCACCGCGGCGACGCCCGGAGCGCCCGGGCGGTAGAGGTCGGCGACCAGCTCGTCGGCGTCGATCACCCGGGCGCCGCGCTCGACGAGGAGGTCGGCGACGGTCGACTTGCCGCTCGCCAACCCGCCGGTGAGGCCGACGCGCAGGGCGCTCACGGGGAGGTCGGGACGGAGGCCGCCGCGCCCCGGCGGGCGCGGGCGGCGTCGAGGGTGTTGGCGAGGAGCATCGCCACGGTCAGCGGGCCGACGCCGCCGGGGACCGGGGTGATCGCCGCGGCCAGCGGGGCGACGCGCGCGTAGTCCACGTCGCCGGCCACGACGTGTCCCCGGCGCGCCAGCTGCCCGCGGCGCTCGGCGTCGCCGGGGAAGAGGCGCTCGCACTCCTCCGGGTCGTCGATCCGGTTGATCCCCACGTCCACGACCACCGCGCCTTCCCGCACGTGCTGCGGCCCGATGAGGCCGGGGCGGCCGACCGCGGCGAAGAGGAGGTCTGCGGTGCGGGTGACGGCGGCGAGGTCGCGGGTGCGGGAGTGGCAGACCGTCACCGTGCAGTGCTCGCGCAGGAGGAGGGCGGCCAAGGGCTTGCCGACGATGTCGCTGCGGCCGACGACGACCGCGTGGCGGCCGGCGAGCGGCACCGCGGAGCGGCGTAGGAGCTCGAGGACGCCGCGCGGCGTCGCCGGCACGAAGCCGGGGCGCCCGAGCCAGAGACGGCCGACGCTGACCGGGTGGAAGCCGTCCACGTCCTTGGCCGGGTCCACCCGGTCGAGGACCCGCCGCTCGTCGATCCCGGCCGGCAGCGGGAGCTGCACGAGGATGCCGTCGATCGCGTCGTCGCGGTTGAGCCCCTCGACGGCGGCGAGGAGGCGCTCCTCGCCGGCGTCGGCGGGCAGGCGGAGGGTGCGGCTCTCGATCCCCACCTCCGCCGCGGCCTTCTCCTTGGTCTCGACGTAGAGGCGGGAAGCCGGGTCGTCGCCGGCGAGCAGGGCGGCGAGCCCCGGCGGGCGGCCGCCGGCGGCCAGCAGCTCGCGGACGCCCGCGGCGACTTCCGCCCGCACCTGCGCCGCCACCGCGCGGCCGTCGAGGAGGCGGGTCATGGGCGCTTTCCCAGGTAGAGACAAACGGTGCCGCCCGCGAGGTCGCGCCAGGCAAGCTCGACAAAGCCGGCTGCCCTCAAACGGTCCAGGAAATCGTCGCGCTGAGGAAACTCCAGGACCGAAGAGGGCAGGTAGGAGTAAGCGGAGCCGCGCGGCGAGAGGAGCCTGCCGATCCGCGGGAGAAGGCGGCGGAAGTAGAAGAGATAAAGGGCGCGCAGGGCCCGCGCCCGCGGCAGCGCGAACTCCAGGATCGCGACGCGCCCTCCGGGACGCACTGCTCTACTCAGCTCTTGGAGTCCCCCATCCAGATCGGCCACGTTGCGCAAGCCGAAGGCGACGGTGGCGCCGTCGAAGTGGCCGGCGGGGAAGGGGAGGGCGAGGGCGTCCGCTGCCAGCGGCACCGGCCGCCGTCCATCCTCCTTACCCGATCTTTCAAACTTCGGCCGCGCCAAAGCCAGCATCGGCACGCAGAAGTCGGCCGCCACGACCCTCAGGCCGCGCCGCCGCAGCGCCAGCGCCTGATCGCCCGTGCCGGCGCAGAGGTCTAGGACGCGCGAGCCCGCCGGCAGCCCCAGCGCCGCTGCCGCCCGCCGCCGCCAGACCAGGTCGAGGGAGCCGGAGAGCAGATGGTTCAGCAGGTCGTAGCGCGGCGCCACCCCCGCGAACATGTCGCGGATCGCAGCCCCCGACTTGTCGATCCCGGCGGCGCTCGGCATGGGCGGTTAGTGTACAGGTCGGCGCCTTGACAACCTGCGGGTCAATCCCTAAGATCCTGGTCCTTTGCGCCGCGAGGGAAACCTCGGTCAGTCGAGGCATGCGCGCGCAGGTTCGGACCGGAGACCCAATGCACAGGACGTACAGCCCGAAGCTCGCCGAGATCGAGCACCGCTGGTGGGTCGTGGACGCCGCCGGGGTGCCGCTCGGGCGGATGGCGACGGTGGTGGCGACGTTGCTCACCGGCAAGCACAAGCCCACTTACGCGCCGCACATCGACACCGGCGACTTCGTGATCGTGCTCAACGCCGAGAAGGCCGTGCTCACCGGCCGCAAGGAAGACGAGAAGGTCTACTACCGGCACAGCGGCTACCCGGGCGGGCTCAAGAAGGAGACCGCCGGCCACTTGCGCCGCCGCCGGCCGACGCAGCTCGTCGAGCGCGCCGTCTGGGGGATGCTCCCCAAGAACAAGCTCGGCCGCCAGCAGCTCCGCAAGCTCAAGGTCTACGCCGGCGGCGAGCACAAGCACCAGGCGCAGCAGCCCACCCCCTACGACCTGGCCGCCGCCTCCTGAGCCGGCCCGCCGCGACGATCGAGGAGACCAGATTGAACGAGGTCCGCTACTACGCCACCGGGCGCCGCAAGACGGCGAACGCCCGCGTCTACCTGCGCCCCGGCTCGGGCGTGGTCGAAGTCAACGGCCGCAGCCTCGACGAGTTCTTCCCCAACGAGGTGCTCAAGATGGTCATCAAGCAGCCCCTGCTGCTGACCGAGACGGCCGAGAAGTTCGACATCACCGTCACGGTCGAGGGGGGCGGCAGCGCCGGGCAGGCCGGGGCGATCCGCCACGGCATTTCGCGCGCCCTGCTCGAGTTCAACGGCGAGCTGCGCGACCGGCTGAAGACGGCGGGCCTCCTCACCCGCGACCCGCGGAAGAAGGAGCGCAAGAAGTACGGTCAGAAGGGCGCGCGCGCCCGCTTCCAGTTCAGCAAGCGGTAAGGAGGATCACTTGGCCGAAGTCACCATGAAGGAGCTGCTCGAGGCGGGAGTCCACTTCGGGCATCAGACGCGGCGCTGGAACCCGAAGATGAAGCCCTACATCTTCGGCAAGCGCAACGGCATCTACATCATCGACCTGCAGAAGACCTTGAAGCTGTTCAAGGAGGCGGCGGACTTCGTCTCCGGCCTGGCGGCCGAGGGCAAGCGGCTCCTCTTCGTCGGCACCAAGCGCCAGGCGCACGACGCGGTCTCCGAGGAGGCCCGGCGCTGCGGCGAGTTCTCGGTCACCAACCGCTGGCTGGGCGGGACGCTGACCAACCACGTCACCATCCGCAGCTCGGTCGAGCGCTGGAAGGAGATCGAGGGGCGCCTCGCCGACGAGAAGGGCCAGCTGACCAAGAAGGAGCGGCTGCGCCTCGAGCGCGAGCGCGACAAGATGGTCAAGAACCTCGAGGGCGTGCGCGACATGGAGGAGCTGCCGGACGCGCTCTTCGTCGTCGACCCCAAGAAGGAGTACATCGCGGTGTCGGAGGCCAACAAGCTGGGGATCCCGGTCATCGCGTTGGTCGACACCAACTGCGACCCGGAGCTGATCCACTACATCATCCCCAGCAACGACGACGCGATCCGCGCCATCCGCCTGTTCACCTCGCGCATCGCCGACGCCTACCTCGAAGGGTCGGGGCGGCTCGAGCGGGAGATGGAGATCGAGAGCAAGGACATGGGCCCGGGGCCGGCGCTGCGGCCGGAACCGGCGCTGGGGAGCCCGGCCCCGGCGTAGGGGACGGCAGGCTCGCCCCGCCGCCCGCGGCCGCGGTTCGGCGGAAGGGAAAGGTCAGTCGAACCTAGGTCGAGCTGACCTTTTCTTTTATCCGCACGCAGGAATCCAAGGAGAAGAAGGATGCAGATCACGGCTCAGATGGTCAAGGAACTGCGCGAGCGCACCGGTGCCGGCATGATGGATTGCAAGTGGGCCCTCGGCGAGGCCGGGGGGGACATGGAGAAGGCGATCGACCTGCTGCGCAAGAAGGGGCTCGCCGCGGCGGCCAAGAAGGCTGGGCGGGTGGCGGCCGAGGGGGCGGTCGGCTCCTACATCCACGCCGGCGGCAAGATCGGCGTGCTCGTCGAGGTCAACTGCGAGACCGACTTCGTGGCCCGCACCGACCAGTTCCAGGAGCTGGTGCGCGACATCGCCATGCACGTCGCCGCGGCCGAGCCGCGCTTCGTCCGCCGCGAGGAGGTCACCCCCGAAGACCTCGAGCGCGAGCGGGCGATCTTCCGCGAGCAGGCGCTGGCCTCGGGCAAGCCGGAGGCGGTGGTGGACCGCATCGTCGCGGGCAAGCTCGAGAAGTACTACGCCGCGTACGTGCTCCTCGAGCAGCCGTTCGTCAAGGACCCCGACAAGACGGTCGGCCAGCTCGTCCAGGAGAGGATCGCCAAGCTCGGCGAGAACATCGTCGTCCGGCGCTTCACCCGCTACCGCCTCGGCGAGGGGATCGAGAAGCGCCAGGAAGACTACGCGCGGGAAGTCATGGCGGCGGCGCAATGACGGACGCCGGGGCGCCGCAAGCGGCGCCGCAGCCGGCCTACCGCCGGGTGCTGCTCAAGCTCTCGGGCGAGGCCCTGATGGGGGAGCAGTCCTTCGGCCTCGACGAAGCGGTGGTGGCGGGGATCGCCGACGAGCTGGCGGAGGTGCACGCCCTCGGGGTGCAGCTCGCCATCGTGGTGGGCGGCGGCAACATCATCCGCGGCCTGGCCGCCAGCCACCGCGGCATCGACCGGGTGACCGGCGACTACATGGGGATGCTGGCGACGGTGATCAACGCCCTGGCGCTCCAGGACGCGATGGAGAAGCGCGGCGTGCCGACCCGCGTGCAGACGGCGGTCGAGATCCACGAGGTGGCCGAGCCGTTCATCCGCCGGCGGGCGATCCGCCACCTGGAGAAGGGGCGGGCGGTGATCTTCGCCGCCGGCACCGGCAACCCCTTCTTCACCACCGACAGCGCCGCCGCCCTGCGCGCCAACGAGATCCACGCCGAGGTGCTGCTCAAGGCGACGCGGGTGGACGGCCTCTACACCGCCGACCCCCACCTCGACCCCAAGGCCGAGCTGCTCGGCGAGGTGAGCTACCAGCAGGTGCTCGAGAAGGACCTCAAGGTGATGGACGCCGCGGCCATCAGCCTCTGCCGCGACAACGGGGTGCCGATCGCCATCTTCAACCTGACGCGGCCCGGCAACGTCCGCCGCGTGGTGTGCGGGGAGCGGGTGGGCTCGATCGTCCGCGCCTGAAGGAGGAGAGAGATGGAGATGAAGGCCGTGTTCACCGAGGTCGAGCAGCACATGAAGCACGCCGTGGACCACCTCCACCACGAGCTCAAGCACCTGCGCACCGGCCGGGCGTCGCTCGCCCTGCTCGACGGCATCGTCGCCGACTACTACGGCACGCCGACGCCGCTCAACCAGCTCGCCAACCTCTCGGTGGCCGACGCCACGATGCTCGTCGTCCAGCCCTACGACCCGACCCAGATCGCGGCGATCGAGCGGGCGATCCGCAAGTCGGACGTGGGGCTCAACCCCGCGAACGACGGCAAGGTGATCCGCATCCCGGTGCCGGCCCTGACCGAGGAGCGGCGCAGGGAGATCGTGCGCCGGGCCCACGATCTCGCCGAGCACGCGCGCAATGGCGTGCGCCAAGCGCGCCGGGAGGGCAACGACAAGCTCAAGAAGATGGAGAAGGAACACGAGATCGGGCAGGACGACGAGCGGCGCGGCCTCGACGAGGTGCAGAAGCTCCACGACCACTACATCGCCGAGATCAGCGGCGCCCTGCAGAAGAAAGAGCAACAGATCATGGAGGTGTGACCGCGCGCAGCGCGGTCACACCCTGAGCGCAGCGAAGGATCTGGGCGGGGGCAACGAGATCCTCCTCTACGGTTTCCACCCCGTCCGCGAGGCCCTCCGCCACCGGCCGCACCAGGTCGTCCGGGTGTTGGTGGCCGGCGGGCGCGGCGGCCGGCGGCGGGACGAGGTCGAGGAGCTCTGCCGCCGCCACCGGGTGGCGCTCGAGGCGCTCCCCGAGCGGGCGCTCGCCGCCCTCGCCGGCCCCGCCCACAACGGCTTCGCCGCCGAGGTACGGGAAGGGGCCGGGGAGGTAGCCGGCGCAGACCCTGATCTCCTGGTGCTGGTCGAGGACGTTCAGGACCCGCGCAACCTCGGCGCCCTCCTGCGGGTGTGCGAAGGGGCGGGGGTGGGGCGGGTGCTGGTGCGCGACCGCGGCTCGGCGCCGCTGACCCCCGCGGTGGTCAAGACCGCCGCCGGCGCGGCCGAGTGGCTGGCGGTCGAGCGGATCGTCAACCCGGCGCAGAGCCTCGAGGCGCTCAAGGCGCAGGGCTTCTGGGTCTACGGCGCCGCCGAGGGGGGCGAAGCGCCCTGGAATGTTGACCTTACGGGGAAGGTTGTACTGTGCATGGGGGGCGAGGAGAAGGGGCTGCGGGCGCGCACCCGCCAACTCTGCGACCGGCTGATCGGGCTGCCGATGCGCGGCCGGGTCGAGTCGCTCAACCTCGCCACCGCCGCGGCGGCGCTCCTCTACGAGGCCGTGCGGCAGCGAGCGGTTGCCGGTGGCGAGGGCAGGGGTTAGACTGCCGCGGCTCCGGGGAGCCCCTGCCGGCATAGCTCAGCGGTAGAGCAACTGTCTTGTAAACAGTAGGTCCCCGGTTCGATTCCGGGTGCCGGCTCCAGGTCCGGTCACACAGTTCTTTTCTCTCGGAGGCGTGGCCGAGCGGTCAATGGCAGCAGACTGTAAATCTGCCGGGCAAAGCCCTACGGTGGTTCAAATCCATCCGCCTCCACCATTCCCTTCGCTCTCTACGCGGGAGTAACTCAGGGGTAGAGTCGCAGCCTTCCAAGCTGCTGGTCGCGGGTTCGAATCCCGTCTCCCGCTCCATCATTCCTCGCTTCGCTCGTCATGCTGGACGGAAGACGGTCTTCGGTGGCCGTCCCGCTCGCTTCGCTCGCGGGGAGGCGGAGCGAAATCCCGGCAGGTCCGTTCAACTATTTCTAGGTACCAGCGCGCCGTGCTCGGGGGTGCAGAAGGCGCTGGCCGAGTAGAACCATCCGTCCTCGGTCGGTCCGTGCGCCAGCCGCTCGAGGCGGAAGGTGGACGGCGAGGTCGGCCAGTAGATCGTCCGCTCGTCAAAGGGGTGGGTGAGGTCGACGAGCTCGGCGCCGGCGAGGTCGACCAGCGGGTGCTCGTGGGCCGGCGGCGCGGCGGGCGAGCAGGCGGCGCAGGCGAGCGACAGCAGGAGCGCGCTGCGGCACATCGTTCGGGTAATGGGGAAGTCTCCTCTCACTAGAATCCTCTCTCATGCCGCCCCCTCCGGCGCCGCCGCGGTCGCGGGACGGCACCTTCCTCGTCGTCGCCGCTTCGGCGCTCTGACCCTATCCCGTCTGGCTCACCACGTTCCCGCCGATGGTCGACTACCCGCAGCACCTGGCGATGGCGGCCGCCCTCCGCTTCTGGGGAGACCCGGCGCGGGGCTTCGTCGCGACCTACCGCATCGCCTGGGCGGCGCCGCAGGCGCTCTTCGAATGGCTGACGGCCGGGCTCGCCTGGCTGCTGCCGATCGAGGCGGCGGGGAAGCTCGCCGTGGCGTTGGTGATCGCGCGCGGACGACTACCTGCCGCGCAACGCGGCGCCGGGCGGCTTCTTCGCCATCGCCTGGGACGGCACCCGCCTGCACAGCGAGGGCAACCACCGCAAGACCAAGGAGATCCCCGACGGCCGCTACGTGATCGTCCTCGAGGCCCTCCGGGCGCTGGGCGATCCGGAGAACCCGGCGCACCGGCAGAGCTGGACGTCGCCGGTCATCACGCTCGACCGCCCGTAACGCCGGACGGCTGGACACGCCGCCGCTCTTCTGGCACACTGCATCTCCTTCTCCCCGGGCGCTCCCCGGCGTCCGGTGCCTCCCCCGAGGCAGTCCCCTCCGGGCGGAGGCGGCGCTTTACAGGAAGCGGAGAAGGCAGTAAGATCGCGCGGTTTGCCCGCCTGGCGGGGGCGGGTGTCGGCCGCGTGTCCTTCGGAACTTACAACAAGCCCACGTGGCTCAGGGGTAGAGCACTTCCTTGGTAAGGAAGGGGTCACCGGTTCAAATCCGGTCGTGGGCTCCATCCCCCACCCACCCGGCGCGGCGAGGCTGCAGCACGAGGAGGCGATAGACAGGTCATGGGCAAGGAGAAGTTCGAGCGGACGAAGCCGCACGTCAACGTGGGGACGATCGGCCACGTGGACCACGGCAAGACCACCCTCACCGCGGCGATCACCTTCACCGCGGCCGCGGCTGATCCCACCGTCGAGACGCAGGCCTACGACCAGATCGACAAGGCGCCGGAGGAGCGCGAGCGCGGCATCACGATCGCGATCGCGCACGTCGAGTACAACACCACCGCCCGCCACTACTCCCACGTCGACTGCCCCGGCCACGCCGACTACGTCAAGAACATGATCACCGGCGCCGCCCAGATGGACGGGGCCATCCTGGTCTGCTCGGCGGCCGACGGCCCGATGCCCCAGACCC